>JBGAUO010000045.1:0-32116 GCA_044228605.1 Nannocystis sp.
AGGTCGGGTCCGCGATCGCGAGACCGCTCGCCCCCGCGGTCGCCGCAGTCAGCGGGTAGGTTGTGCGGACGTGATCGGAGCAGCGGATCGCCGTCAGCGACGATGCCCCCGCGGCCGCGGCGTTCACGACCAGGACCTCGCTGCCGTCGGGGCGGGTGAGGACCCGTAGACGGGGTGGCGGCTCGACGGCCAGGCCGAGCTTGCGCCGGAGCGCGGCGGCGACGTCGCCGACGCGGTCGGCGAGCTCGACGTGGCCGCAGATCTCACACAGCTCGGCGCTGCTGACCACGGGCTCGCCGGTGTCGGCGCGCAGGAGGGTGAGCGCGAGCTGGTAGTCGCGGCCGTCGACGACGACCGCGGTGCGCACGAGGTAGCGGGCGCCCGTCGTGGCGGCGATCGCTCGCAGGCAGGCGGCCTCACACGCGCCCGCGGGGACACGCGCGCGCACCTCGTCGGCGGCGATGACGGTGAACTGGCCGCGCCGCAGGCCGTCCGCCACGCGCTCGTCGAGGCTGCGGGCGAGGCGTTCGTCGAGGCCAGGGCCGGGCTGGATCGGCAGGACCACGACGGCCTCGCGGGCTTCCTCGGTGGGTGCGGCGCGCAGCAGTACGCGGGGCGGGCTCGCCTGCGCCGGCGCGGCCGCGGTCGCCAGCGCGAGGGCCAGGGCGGTGATCCGTGTGCACCGCCCGCTGCGGGTCGCGCTCAATCGCAGGTCCCCATCTTGCACTTGTCGCCATCGGTGCACTTGGTCCCGCACTTGCCGCAATTCTTCGGGTCATTGAGCAAGTCGACGCACTTGAGGTCGCACAGGGTCTTGCCGGGGCTGCAGGTGCACACGCCCGCGCTGCACACCTGGGTGTCGGCGCACGGCTGGTCGCAGCCGCCGCAGTGCTCCTCGTCGACCTTGATGTCGACGCAGTCGCCGGCGCACAGCAGTTTGCCCTGCTTGCAGCTGGCAGCGCACAGGCCGTTGACACACAGCTCGGTCGCGGCGCAGGCGGTCGTGCAGTCGCCGCAGTGGCCCTCGTCCTGGGCGAGGTCGACGCAGGCGCCGTCGCAGGCGCTGGTGTCGACGGGGCAGTCGAGCACGCACTCGGCGGCGACACAGGCCTCCTGGGCGGCGCAGGCCTGATCACACCCGCCGCAGTGCTGCGGGTCGCTCTTCGGCGCGACGCACACGCCGCTGCAGGCCTCGAGCTCGGGCGGGCAGGCGGCCTCGCAGCTGCGACTGATGCAGAACATCCCGGGGTCACAGGCGACCTCGCAGGTGCCGCAGTGCTGCGGATCGCTGGCCGGGTCGATGCACACGCCGCCGCAGTCGAGCTGCTCGAGCGGGCAGTTGAGGACACACTGGCCGGCGACACACACGTGGGTGTTGAGGCAGGGCTGATCGCAGCCGCCGCAGTGGTACACGTTGAGGTCGGTGACGACGCAGGTGTCGCCGCACAGGGTCTGGTTCAGCTCCGGGCACACGCCGCCCGACGACGAGGCGGAGGACGACCCGGTGTCGCCGGTGCCGGTGGCGGTGCCGGCATCGTTGCCGGTGGCGGTGGCGGTGCCGGCATCGTTGCCGGTGCCGGTGGTCGGTCGATCGTTTGTTGTTGCGAGGCTGGTGGTGTCCCCGCTGGCCATGAATTCGGGGTTGAGCTCGCGGCAGCCGGTGAGCAGCAGCAGGGCCGTCGCGGCGCGCAGCCGGAGGCGCTTGCTTGCGGACACAGGTGTGTCCTCGCCGTCGTGTTCCGCCCCCCGCATCGAGGCTCACACTACAACAAACGGCGGTCTGACAGCAGGCCTGGCGGCGCGTCGGGGATGGGGACTTTGACCCGCACGCGAGGCCGGGCTCGCGGGCCTTGGCCCCCATGGCGATGGGGCGCTCAGAAGAGCGTGTAGACGAAGGGGGCGACGTAGGCGAGGCCGCCGGTGAGCGAGAGCAGGATGCCGGCGAGCAGGAGGACGATCAGCAGCGGGGCGAGGACGAAGCGGGCGGGGTGGAGGAAGTGGAGGATCAGGCGCGCCGCGGTGCGCAGGCGGGCGGCGAGGCGGCGCAGGGTGCCGGGCCGGGGCGGGCGCGCGGGCGGGGCGAAGGGCGCGCTGGGGGCGTGCCGGGGGGCCGGGGGCGTGGTCGTGGGGTCGTTCATGGGTCGCGCTCGAGGACGAGGTCGTCGATGACGAGGGCGTCGACGGGGTGACGCAGCCAGAAGGCGAGGGCATCCTCGCCGCTGGCGACGATCGGCTCGCCGGCGCCGTTTTGCGAGGTGTTGAGGACGACGGGGTCGCGGCCGAGTGCGGCGAGGGCGGTGAGCACGGCGTGCAGCTCCGGGGCGCCGGCCGCGGTGACGGTTTGCAGGCGAGCGGTGTTGTCCTCGTGGGTGACGGCGCCGAGGCGGTGCTGCATGTCCGGACGGACGGGGGCGACGGTGGTCATGAAGGGGCTCATGTCGTCGGGCTCGGCGGCGAAGAACTCGGCTGTCCTTTCGGACAGGACGGCGGGGGCGAAGGGGCGGAAGGGCTCGCGCTCCTTGATCAGCTTGTTGAGGCGATCGCGGGTGCTGCGGGCGCGCGGGTCGGCGAGGATCGATCGCTGGCCGAGGGCGCGGGGGCCCCACTCGAAGCGGCCGCGGGCGTGGCCGACGATGCGGTCGCGGGCGATCGCGTCGGCGGTGTAGGCGACGGGGTCGTCGACGCGGCGGACGGGGAGGCCGAGGGCGCGGGCGATGTCGTGGGTGCGGGCGGTGTCGATCGGGAGGCCGAGGGCGGCGCTGGTGAAGGGCCCGGGGCGGGGGTCGCCCTGCTGCTGGGCGGTCAGGAGGGCGGCGCCGATGGCCCCGCCGGCGTCGCCCGCGGCGGGCTGGACGAACACGCGGGAGAAGCCGGCCTCGCGCAGCAGGCGGGCGTTGGCGAGGGCGTTGAGGGCGACGCCGCCGGCGAGGCAGAGGTTGGGGCTGCCGGTGAGGGCGCGGGCGCGGCGGGCGAGGCCGAGGAGGGCCTCCTCGAGGACCTGCTGGAGGGTCGCGGCGATGTCGGCGTGGCGCAGGTCGGCGGGGTCTTGCAGGTCCCAGGGTTTGCCGGGCGGGCGGCGCGGGCCGAGCAGGCGCTCGAGGGCGGGGCCAAAGCCGAGCTCGGCGTCGCTCATGTGGGCGAAGCAGGCGAGGTCCAGCTCGTAGGCGCCGTCCGGATGGAGGCGGATGATCTTGGTGAACAAGTCGCGAAAGCGCGGGCGGCCCCAGGCGGCCAGGCCCATGACCTTGTACTCGCCCTCGTTGACGGCGAAGCCGAGGTAGGCGGTGAGGCCGGCGTAGAGGAGGCCGAGCGAGTGGGGGAAGTCGACGCTCTCGCGCAGGCGCAGGGTGTGGCCCTGGCCGTGCCACAGGGTGGTGGCCTGGGCCTCGCCGACGCCGTCGACGACCAGCACGGCGGCGTCGGGGAAGGGCGAGACGAAGAAGGCGGCGGCGGCGTGGCTGCGGTGGTGCTCGCAGGTGACGACGCGCTCGCGGGGGACGCCGAGCGCCTCGGAGAGCTGGTCCTGGACCCACAGCTTGTGGCCGAGCTGGCCGGCGAGGGCGCGGGGGAAGCTGCGCCAGGTGCGAGGGACGTGGCGCAGGAGGTGGACCAGGACGCGCTCGAGCTTGACGAAGGGCTCCTCGTAGAAGGCGACGCGGTCGAGGTCGCCGGGCGTGAGGCCGGCGTGGGCGAGGCAGGCGAGGGCGGCGGAGATCGGGAGGCCGGGGTCGTGTTTGATCCGCGAGAGGCGCTCCTCCTGGATCGCGGCGACCAGCTGACCGTCGACGACGAGCGCGGCGGCGGCGTCGTGATAGTAGGCGGAGATGCCGAGGACGCAGGCCATGCGGGTCACTCGCGGGGGGCGGGGAGCAGGCCGCGGCGGATCGGCCGGGCGAGGCGGACCAGGAGGGACAGCGGGGCGGCGAGGACGTAGAGGACGAGCATGGTGGCGATGTAGACGCGCTCGGCGAGGAAGCGGCCGGCTCGCAGCCAGCCGCGGCCGAGCTCCCAGCGGGCGGCCCGATGCAGGGCGCGGCGCAGGTCGGCGTCGTCGCGACAGTGCTCGCGCAGGAGCTCGCGGGTGTAGTCGCAGTGGCGGCGCTCGTCGACGAGGATGGCGCTGAGGAGGCGGTGCTCGGCGTCGCGGCCGGCGTGGGCGAAGTACTCGAGGTAGGCCTCGAATTGATCGCGGGCCCGGACCTCGCCGTGGTGGACAAAGGCGAGGAAGTCGCGCTCGCCGAGGGACTCGAAGAGGCGCTCGGAGTCGGCGCGCAGCGGCGGGAGCACGAAGGGGCGGCGGGCGGCGCCGGCGAGGCGCTGGGCGTTGCGGGCGAACATCTGCGCGTGGCGGGCCTCGTCGTCGGCGTGGCGCAGGTAGAGGGCGGCGCGCGCGGGCGAGGGGGTGCGCGCGGCGGCGAGGCGCATGTCGAGCATGCTGCCCTGCTCGGCGAGGGCGAAGGCGAACAGCTTGCGGGCGCTGCGGGCCGGGGTGCGCCAGGTGAGGGGCGAGAGCCGGCGGGCGAGGGTGGCGCTCAGTCGGGGACGCACACGGCGCCTCCATGCCACGGGGTGCAGGTCCCGCTGGCGCAGGGGTGCTCCGGGTCGCAGACGGGGAAGCAGGCGTTGTTGGCGAAGGCGTGGATCTGTCCTTCGGGACAGGTGAGTGGGAAGAGGGGGTCGCTCTGGGCGCAGGCCAGGCGCTCGTCGCACTTGCTGTACGCGGCGAGGCAGGCGGCGGCGAGGCGATGGTCGCCCCACAGGCTGTTGCAGGCGAGCGGGCAGGCGGCGGTGTCGGTCTGGGCCGGGTCGTCGCAGCGGTGCTCCTTGTGCAGCTCGCGGTGACAGTCGCACAGCTGCCGGGTCGGCAAGGCCTGGGCGGGGCTGGTATCGAGGCGGAGCTCGCGGAAGTTGGCGTCCGGCGCCGTGTCGACGGCGGCGACGGCAGCGGTGATCTGGGGCGCGCCGTTGGGCCCGGCGGTGGCGCGCAGCGAGAGTTCGTAGGAGAGGCCGCGCGCGGTGGCGGGGTCGCGGGACTTTCGGCCCTTGGACTGGGTGCGGATGGCGAGGGGCTGGCCGATCGTCAGGGGGGTGACGAAGGCGAGGGCGTCGTCGCTGATCATGAGCATGCTGGCCGGGGTGACGCCGGGGCCGAGCCGGACGCGGCGGTAGCGGTCGCTGCGGTCGCGGTTGGGGCAGTGAAAGTGGGCCCACTCGCGGATCGCCTGGACCGTGCAGCCGGTGTCGATGTCGCCGGTGATGGCGAGCGTGGGGGCGCCGCGCCACTCGCTGTCGCTGGGGGCGAAGCTGCGGCCGAGGGGGAGGCCGGGGCGCGGGCCCTGGACGGGCGTGGGTGGCGGTGCGGCGAGGGCGGTGGCGAGGGCGTCGGCGAGGGCCGCGTGGCCGCTGGCGGTCATGTGGATGTCGTGGTCGAGGAAGGCGCCGGGGCCGGCGGCGCGCAGCGAGGGGGTGGCATCGAGGCCGCGCAGGCCGAGGTCCTGGGCGTCGGCGAGCAGGTCATCGAGGAGGACCAGCGAGCCCTGCATGTCGGGCGGGTCGGTCACGCCGTACTTGGCCCACTCGCGGGCGTCGACCTGGACGTCGATCGGGAGGGCGACGACGACGAGCTCGGCGCCGTGTTGATCGCACAGGGCCTTGAACTCGGCGAGGTAGCCGCGAAACAGGGAGGGGGGGCGGAGGATCGGCGCGACGCCGCTGGCGATCTCGGCGCGCAGGCGGGTGCGCTCGGCCTCGAGGGTCTCCTGCGTGGCGAGCAGATCGTGGATGGGGCGGGGCTTGGAGGTCCGCTTCTCCTCGGCCTTGAGCATGCCCTGGACCAGGACCTCGCGGGCGCGGGCGGCCTCGCTGATCATCTCGGCGGTGACGACGACGGAGCGGCCCTCCTCGCTGGAGTTGTCGTTGACGATGTCGCCGGGGCGGCTGCGGGCGACCTCGTTCTTGTAGAAGTCGAAGGTGTACTTGCTGGCCTGGTAGACGAAGCTGTCGAGCTCGACCTGGCTGCGGTCCAGCTCCTGGGCGAGGGTCTCGGCGCGCTGGCGGGTCTGGGCGAGCTGCTCGGTGGCCTTTGCCTCGCGGGTGGCGACGTCCTGGTGGGCGGTCTGGCTGGCGACGACGAGGTCGTGCAGGCCGCCCTCGGAGGGGGTGCCGAAGTCGAGGGTGTTGTCGAGGTCAGCGGCCTCGGGGGCGGCCGCGCTGCCGCGCTCGTGCAACCAGCGGCGCAGCGCGTAGATGGCGTGCGAGCGGGAGAACAGCCAGCGCCGTCCGGGGAAGTCGGTGACGCTGGCGGGCGCGGTCTCGCGGCGGACGGCCCAGCCGTCCCACACGGCGTGGCGATCGCGGTTGGGGCGATCGAGCTCGAAGGGGTCGTTGACGAAGTTGAGGACGACGACGACGCTGGCGACCTTGCGGGCGGCGAGCAGCTCGCGGGCGGTGGCGAGGTACTCGCGCGGGCCGTAGGTGGGCACGCCGGCGTTGAGGACGGCGCGGCCGGAGCTGGCGGCGAGGCGGGCCGAGAAGGTCTGGTCGTCGTCGACGCCGAGGCCGAAGACCTGGGAGTCGCCGACGACGAGGATGTCGCCCTGGGCGGGGGCGGGCCAGTCGGCGCCGCGGTAGCCGAGCTGGTTGACGTGGATGCTGGAGATCGGGTTTTGCCGGAGCTGAAAGCGCATGTTGGCGCCGGGCTCGAGGCGGACGCCGAGGTCGGGGTCGGGGAGGTAAAAGTTGACGTGGGGGAACGCGCCGTCGTCGCGACGGTCGAATGCGTACTCTGCGATCGCGGCGCCGAGGCCGAGGCCGACCAGCAGCTGGCTGGAGATCACGAGGACACGGCGCCACCGGGGGCGCCGCTTCACGCTGGGATCGTTGGCTGTCGACACATCACACCTGGGGCCGCGTACGAGCGGCGCAGGCCAGGGTATTCCCGAGACGAGGCGGCGAACAGGGGGCTTGTCTGCACGGCGCCGCGCGGGTTTGGCCGGGCCCTGGGCGCGAAGATGTGGCGGTCGCGTGCTTGTGGGGCCCGTGTTATGAGGGCGGCGAGAGCCCTGGTTTATGCACGTACGTTTGCTCGGTAGTTCCGACCTGAAGGTGTCGCAGATCGGACTCGGCGGGATGCCGCTGTCGATCGTGGGCCGGCCCTCGCGATCGGAGGCGATCAAGGTGGTGCACGCGTCGCTGCGGGCCGGGGTCACGCTGATCGACACGGCCGACGTGTACTGCCTCGACCAGTCGGACATCGGCCACAACGAGAAGCTGATCGCCGAGGCGCT
The DNA here is from genome assembly GCA_044228605.1 of Nannocystis sp. Classification (GTDB taxonomy): domain Bacteria; phylum Myxococcota_A; class Polyangia; order Nannocystales; family Nannocystaceae; genus Nannocystis. The sequence continues at coordinate 7,287 of JBGAUO010000045.1, forward strand.
GGCCCAGCTGAACGGTTCGGCGGCGGGCGTGGTGGTGGCGACCAAGGGCGGGCTGCAGCGGCCCGGCGGGGCGTGGGTGACGGACGCGCACCCACGCCGGCTGCGTTCGGCGTGCGAGGCGAGCCTCAAGGCGCTCAAGCTGGCGACGCTGCCGCTCTATCAGCTGCACGCGGTCGACGACGCGGTGCCGATCGAGGACAGCGTCGGCGCGCTGGCGGAGCTGCGGCGGCAGGGGAAGATCGCCCACATCGGGCTGAGCAACGTCGGGATCGCCGAGCTCAAGCGGGCCGTGGCGGTCGCGCCGATCGTCAGCGTGCAGAACCGCTGCAGCGTGTTCGAGCGGCGAGACTTCAGCAACGGGCTGGTCAATTTCTGTGCGGCGCAGAAGATCGCGTACCTGGCGTACAGCCCGGTCGGCGGCGGGCGGGGCAAGGGGCGGGTGGCCGACGATCCGACGCTGCGCGCGGTGGGCGGGAAACACGGGGTGTCGCCGTTCCAGGTGGCGCTGGCGTGGCTGCTGGCGCGCTCGCCGGTGGTGATCCCGATCCCCGGGGCGAGCCGGATCAGCAGCGCGATCGACAGCGCCGGGGCGGACGGGCTCGGGCTCGACGAGGACGACCGGGCGGCGCTCGACCGCGCGTTCCCGGTGTAGTAGTGGTGAGGGCGCATGCAGGCCCTCTGGTTCATGCTCGCGGCGCTGGCCGTATTGGCGATCGCCTACCGCTACTATTCGGCGTTCCTGGCGGCGAAGGTGCTTGCCCTCGACGCGACGCGGGTGACGCCGGCGCACGCAAAGAACGACGGGCAGAATTATCACCCGACGCACCGCTGGGTGCTGTTTGGTCACCACTTCGCGGCGATCACGGGGGCGGGTCCTCTGGTGGGTCCCGTGCTGGCGGCGCAGTTCGGGTTTCTGCCGGGATATCTGTGGATCTTGTTCGGGGTGGTGCTCGGCGGGGCGGTGCACGACTTCGTGATCTTGACGGCGTCGGTGCGCCGCGGCGGGCGCTCGCTGGCCGAGCTGGCGCGCGAGGAGCTGGGGCCGGGGGTCGGCGCGGTCGCGGGGGTGGCGATCCTGTTCATCGTCGTCATCGCGCTGGCGGGGCTCGGGCGGGTCGTGGTCGGGGCGCTGGCGGAGAGCGCGTGGGGGGTGTTCACGATCGGCGCGTCGATCCCGATCGCGCTGGCGATGGGGCTTTATATCTACAAGGTCCGCGGCGGCAGCGTGCAGGGGGTGCGCGAGGCGACGGTCGTCGGGGTCGGGCTTTTGCTGCTTTGTGTGGTGTTTGGCAAGCAGGTCCAGGACTCGAGCATCGGCGCGTATCTCCAGCTCGATGAGGTGACGATCACGCTGCTGCTGGCGGCCTACGGGTTTGTCGCCAGCGTGTTGCCGGTGTGGATGCTCTTGTGTCCGCGCGATTATTTATCGTCGTACATGAAGATCGGGACGATCTTGCTGCTGGTGGCGGGGATCGTGATCGTCAACCCGGTGATCGAGATGCCGCTGGTGAACACGATCGGGCCGGGGACGATCGCGGTCGACGGGGAGATGTTCCCGTCGGTGGTGCGCGGCTCGCTGTTCCCGTTTGTGTTCATCACGATCGCGTGCGGGGCCATCTCGGGGTTTCACGCGCTGATCGCCAGCGGGACGACGCCGAAGATGGTCGACCGCGAGACCGACTGCCGACCGATCGGCTACGGGGCGATGCTGATGGAGGGGCTGGTGGGGATCACGGCGCTGCTGGCCGCGACGGCGCTGCCGCCGGCGGACTACTTCGCGATCAACACCGACCCGAAGATCGCGATCGTGGGCGGGGCGACGCCGGGGCTGGCGCGCAGCGAGGCGGAGTTGGTGGGGCTCGAGGGTGTGGTGGACGCGGCGGATCGCCGGCGGCTGGGCTTGAAGGAGGGCGAGCCGCTGATGAAGGCGGCGGGCGGGACGATCAAGCTGTCGGACGCGCTGCGCCTGTCGAACGGGGCGCTGGCGGGGCTCGGGTATCACGTCGACGCGCGCGAGGCTCACGCGACCGAGCTGACGACGGGGGACTTCGCGCGGATGGGCGTGAAGGTGGAGGATCTGCCGCGGCTGGCGGAGGCGACGGACGAGGTGGTGGCGGCGCGCACGGGCGGGGCGGTGTCGCTGGCGGTCGGTATGGCGCGGGTGTTCTCGGGGCTGCCGGGCATGCGCTCGCTGCTCGATTATTGGTACCACTTTGCGATCATGTTCGAGGCGTTGTTCATCCTGACGACGATCGACACGGGGACGCGGGTGGGCCGGTTCCTCCTGCAGGAGTTTTTGGGGCGGCGCTGGCCGAGGATGGGAGATACGTCGTGGCCGCCCGCGGCGGCGCTGGCGTCGCTGCTGCTGGTATGTGCGTGGAGCTACTTTATCCTCACAGGATCGATCGCCACGATCTGGCCGATGTTCGGCATCGCCAATCAGCTGCTGGCGTCGGTGGCGCTGGCGGTGGGGACGACGATCTTGCTGCGCGAGGCGAGGCGGCCGGCGTACGCGTGGGTGACGCTCGGGCCGCTCTGTTTTGTGGCGGGGACGACGATCACGGCGGCGCTGCGATCGCTGTTCGAGGTGTATGTGCCGATGATCCGCGTGCCGGCGACGGCGACGATGGGGATGGTCAACGCGGGGGTGACGGCGACGCTGCTGACCTGCGTGCTGGCGATCCTGGGGATGAGCGCGGTGCGCTGGCGGGCGATCATCGCGGGGCGAAGGGGTTGACGAGGTCGGGGGAGGTCCGGGCTGGCTTGCGGTCGGGGGGCTGGGGGACGGGCGCGGGGGATTGTGCGGGGGATTGTGCGGTCGGCCCGGCGGGGGCGGCCTCGAGGCCGACGTGGCGGCGCAGCTCGCTGGCGCGGGGGTCTTGGGGGCTCTGCTCGAGGAACTTCTGGGCGTGGTGCTGGGTCTCCTGCTTGGCGCCGGCGTCCCAGGTGAGGATGGCGAGGTTGAAGCGGCTGGCGGCGTAGCTGGGGTCGGCCTTGAGGGCGGCGAGGTAGCGGGTGCGGGCGTTGTTGTATTGGCCCTGGCGCTGGGCGACGAGGCCGAGGTTGTAGAGGACGAGGGCGTCGCTGGGGTCGCTGGCGAGGGGCTGCAGGAGGCGCTGGGCGGCGTCGAGGTCGTCGCGGAGGATGGCGAGCTTGGCGGCCAGCAGGCTGGCGTCGCGGGTCGGGCTGGCGGCGAGGGCCAGATCGATCTCGGTGCGGGCCTCGACGAAGCGGCCGGCGGCCTCGAGCTCGAGCGCGCGGAGGTAGTGCGGGTCGGGGGTGTTCGCGACCGCGGGTGCTGGGGCCGGGGCGGCTGTGACGGGGTCGGGCTGCGGCGGTGGGGTGTCGCCGCCCCAGGCGGCGCCGAGGAGGAGGGCGAGGGAGCGAGCGCGGGTCTTGGGAGCCACGGGTGGAGGGTATCGCTGATCGAGGGCGTCGTCGCGGGTCGTGGTTGCGGGCGCGCGGGCACACGTGGGGCGGCTGGACCTCATCGTTGACATGTCTCTTGGGACAGTCATTGGTGATTCGCGGGGCGGCATGTGTTGATATCGAGCATGGTCGTTGGGTCCAGGTGCGGAATCGCTGGTATCTATACACTGGCGTCTGCAGGTGGGGGAGGCGGTCGCGCACGAACTGCGGCGGCGGGCTTGTCGGTCGCGGGGCGGGCTGATACGGTCCTGCAGTGCCAGGCATGTGTCTGGTACGGAGTTGAATCATCATAGGAGCAAACATAATGTACCGAACCGCACACACGCGAGGGTGGTGGGGTCCGGCCGTGGTATCAGCGTTGTTGATGGCCGCGTGCGGCGACGATGGCGTCGCCGTGACGGATGGGGTGACGGAGTCCAGCTCGGGCAGTTCGACGGGGACGGAGACGACGCCGACCACGACGAATCCACCGACGACGGACCCGGTGACGACGGAGCCGCCGACGACGGGGACGTCGACGACGGACACGCCGACGACGGGGACCTCGTCGACGACGGACACGACGACCGGGACGACCGGGACGACCGGGACGACCGGGACGACGACAGATACGACGACGGATACGACGACGGGCAGCGAAGTGGCAGGGAAATCGGTGAGCCAGACGGTGAACGGCGGGACGGTGGCGAGCAGCACCAACTTCCGCATGGTGTTCACGCTGGGGCAGCCGACGCAGAGCCAGGGGACTTACACATCTGACAATTTCCGACTGCAGGGCGGCCTGATCGGAGCGAACGGGAATCCTCCATGAAAAAGCACTACAAGGGTATGAGGAATTGGTGGGCGTGTGCCGCGATCGCGGTGGCGACCTGGGGCGTGACCCTCGAGGCGAGCGCAGATGTGCCGCAGGTGGTGACGCATCAGGGGCGCCTGTTCGACGGCGGCGGGGTCCCGGTGGTCGGTCCGCAGGACGTCAAGTTCACGATCTACGACGCGGAGAACGCGGGCGTGGAGGTGTGGACGGAGACGATCAACATCGACTTCGACGAGGGCTTCTTCTCGGTGCGGCTCGGCGAGATCACGGCGCTCAACGCGACGGTGCTCGACGGGACGATCCGGTGGCTCGGGATCACGGTGGGCGCGGACCCGGAGATGACGCCGCGGGCGGCGATCGCCAGCGTGCCGTACGCGATGTTCGCGGGCGACGTGACGGGCGTGATCCACCCGCAGGCGATCGAGATCCAGGGCTTCGGCCCGATCGTCGACGTCAACGGGCAGTGGGTCGGCGATCCGACGGGGCTCGTGGGTCCGGCAGGTCCGGCGGGCGCGGCGGGTCCGGCGGGTCCGGCGGGTCCGGCGGGTCCGGCGGGTCCAGCGGGCGCGGTGGGTCCGGCGGGTCCGGCGGGCGCGGTGGGTCCGGCGGGTCCCGCGGGTCCGGCGGGCGCGGTGGGTCCGGCGGGCCCAGCGGGGCCAGCGGGCGCGGTGGGCCCAGCGGGTCCGGCGGGCCCGGCGGGCGCGGCGGGTCCGGCAGGCGCGGCGGGTCCAGCGGGCCCAGCGGGTCCAGCGGGCGCGACCGGGATTGTGGCGACCGGCACGATGGCAGGCAATGTGGCGGCCATCGCGGTGCAGAATACGTGGACATTCGCGGGTCCCCAGGCGGTGGTGACGACCACCGCGCTGCAGCGGCTGACCGGCGCAGCCGTCGCTTCATTGGGCGCGGCGGCGCCGATCACCAATGTGCGTGTCGACCTGTGCTACCAGCCCAACGGGGGCGGCGTGCTCACCAACTTCGCGGGGTTCAACTACATCGAGCACCCGTTCTCCAACCTCTCGCGGGCGCCGTTTACCGCGATCGGCAGCGTGGTGCCAGGTGCGAACACCTGGAAGGTCGGTTTGTGTGTGTTCAACCCGACCGCGACGTCGATCAATCAGACCAACTGGATGAACGGCTGGGTTCAGGTGACGAACTGAGCTGACAAGATGCGCCCGGCACAGATCGGCCGGGCGCATCTTGTGAGTATTTTCGCGGGCTGATGTACACATGATAGGATGCTTCGCCTCGTGATGGCACGCGAACATCTGTGGATGCTGACGGCGATCCTGATCGGGAGCCTGATCGTCGCGGTCGGCGCGTATTTGGGGCTGCGGTCGGCGCAGCCGGCGACGCCGCTGGCACCCCCTGTGGCAGCCGTGGCGCCCATCGCAGCGCCAGCGGCGAAGCCAGTGGTGGTGACCCAGGAGGTTGTGACCACACAGGCGATCGAGGCGCTCTCGTATCACCGGCGGCTCTTGCTCGAGCGCTGCTATCGCCCGCTGACGCTGGGCGCGACGCCCCCACGGGTGGCGAAGTTTGTCCTGAATGTGAGCTTCGATGCCGCCGGTTCGCAGGTGATGCGAGGCATCGTCGAGGAGCGCGAGAGCTCGTTCCCGGAGCTCACGGGTTGTGTGATCGAACAGCTGCCCGCGTTGGCGGTGCCGCCCCCGGGGGGACCGACGATGGTCGAGATCCCGCTCGCGCTTCCGTGAGCTCGATGTGGCACGATGGAGAGCGATGGCTGAGCAAAATGCGCGAAGTGTTGTGATTGTGCTGGCAGCCAGCGTCGTGCTGGTCGGTGTCTGTGCGGCGCTGCTGTGGCCGTCGGGCGATCGGGCGGACGCCGCGGGGCGCGAGGCGAAGGCGCCGGCGATGCAGCAGCGGCTCGGTGTCCAGGGCGCGGAGACCCAGAGCGCAAGGCGTGTCGAGGCTGGACCGGAAGAGGCGGCGCCGATGGTGCTGCCGGAGATCCGCCCAGAGGCGGTCGTGGAGTCGCCGCGGGACGAGCGGGGCCAGGTGGCAACACCGCCGGCGCCTCCGGTGCCGCCCAGCGCGGCGGCTCTCGCCGCAGAGGCGGCGGTGCTCGCGGTCCTGCCGCAGGTCCGGGCAGAGCTCGACGCGACGCTGGCGTCGAGCCATCAGGCGCTGCGCAACGCCTGCTGGAAGGGCGGAGGCAACGCAGCGGCGGCCAACTTTCCGCTCGAGGCGACCTTCGGCGCGGACGGGGGATTGCTCGCGCTCAGCATCGCCGACGACCGGGGCGCGCCGGCGGGCGTCGGCGCCTGCCTGCGCAGCCAGCCGCTGGCGCTCAAGGTCGAGGCGCCCGGGGTGCACGTGACGGTGGCGACGCGCTTGACCTTGCCCTGAGGGGCAGCGGTCCTTGAGGACAGGTCACTCGGCGCGCGAGACGCTGCGGTAGATCGCGGCGTAGCGGGCGGCGGAGCCGCGCCAGCTGAAGTCCTGCTGCATGGCGCGGATGACCATGGCGCGCCACAGGGGTTGGTGGTGGTAGAGGTCGATGGTGCGGCCGAGGGCCCAGGCGAGGGCGTCGGCGTCCATGTCGTTGAAGACGACGCCGGTGGCGCGCTCGTGGGCGAGGTTGTGGGCGTTGGCGTCGACGACGGAGTCGGCGAGGCCGCCGGTGTTGCGGACGACGGGGATCGTGCCGTAGCGCAGGCCGTACATCTGGGTGAGGCCGCAGGGCTCGGTGCGCGAGGGGACGACGATCGCGTCGGCGCCGGCCTGGAGGAGGTGGGCGAGCGGCTCGTCGTAGCCGTGGCGCACGGCGATGCGGCCGGGCCAGTGGGCGGCGGCGGCGTCGAAGCCCTGCTCGATGCGCTGCTCGCCGGAGCCGAGCACGGCCAGCTGGGCGCCGCGGCGCAGGAGGGTGCTGCCGGCGGAGATCAGGAGGTCCAGGCCCTTCATCGTGACGAGGCGGCTGACGACGCAGAAGAGCGGGGCGTCCGGGTCTTGCTCGAGGCCGAAGGCGCGCTGGACGGCCTGCTTGTTGTGGGCCTTGCCGGCGAAGGGGTCGCGGTGATCGTAGTGGGCGACCAGGTGCGGGTCGGTGGCGGGGTTCCACAGGACGGTGTCGATGCCGTTCAAGATGCCGTGGAGGTCGGCGTCGCGGCTCTGCAGCAGGCCGTGCAGGCCGTGGCCGTAGGTGGGGGTCTGGATCTGGCGGGCGTAGGTGGGGCTCACGGTGGTGAGCTTGTCGCTGTAGTAGAGGCCGGCCTTGAGGAAGCCGAGGTGGCCGTTGTACTCGAGGCCCTCGACGTCGAACATGCGCCAGGGGAGGCGCAGCTCGGGCATGGCCTCCTTCGAGAAGACACCCTGGTAGGCGAGGTTGTGGATCGTGAGGACGGTGCCGGGGCGGGTGTCGGGGGCGAGGCGCGCGTAGGCGGCGGCGAGGCCGGACTGCCAGTCGTGACCGTGGATGACGTCGGGGCGCCAGCGGGCGCCGCCCTCGGGGCCGGCGAGCCAGGCGGCGGCGTCGCAGAGGGCGCCGAAGCGGAGGTGGCTGTCGGGCCAGTCGCGGCCGTCGGGGCCGGTGTAGGGGTTGCCGGGGCGGTCGTAGAGGGGGGGGCAGTCGAGCACGAGCAGCTGGAGGGCGCCGACGCGGCCGTAGAGAATGCGCCCGGTGTGGCCGCCGACGAGGCCGCCGATCCGGACGGCGCGGCCGGCGAGGTCGAGGCCGTCGAGGACCTTGGGGTAGCCGGGGATGAGGACGCGGACGTCGACGCCGAGCTGGGCGAGCGCGGGCGGGAGGGCGCCGACGACGTCGGCGAGGCCGCCGGTCTTGATGAGAGGGAAGACTTCGGAGGCGACGAACAGGACGCGCATGGGTTCTTTTGGGCTGGCTTTCGGGACAGGTCCAAACGGACAGGCAAACGGGACAGGCGCGTCAGAGGCGACGCAGCATGTCCTGGGTGATCAGGGTGACGCCGGCGTCGGTGCGGAAGAAGCGGCGGGCGTCCTCGACCGGGTTCTCGCCGACGACCAGGCCCTCGGGGATGACGACGCCGCGGTCGATGACGACCTTGGAGAGGCGGGCCTTGCGGTTGATGATGACGTCGGGGAGGACGACGGCCTCGGAGAGTCGGCTGTAGGAGTTGGCGCGGACGTTGGAGAACAGGAGGGAGCGGCGGATCTCGGCGCCGGAGATGATGCAGCCGCCGGAGACGAGGGAGTTGAGGGCCTGACCGCGGCGGGTGTCCTCGTCGTGGACAAACTTGGCGGGGGGGAGCTGCTCCTGGTAGGTCCAGATGCGCCAGTTGGGGTCGTAGAGGTCGAGCGGGGGGACGACGCTGGTGAGGTCGATGTTGGCCTCCCAGTAGGCGTCGATGGTGCCGACGTCGCGCCAGTAGGCGGGGGCGCCGGGCTCGGTCTTGACGCAGCTCTCGGTGAAGCGGTGGGCGTAGATGGCGGCGCGCTTGTCGACCAGGTAGGGGAGGATGTCCTTGCCGAAGTCGTGGCTGCTGTTGGTGTCGGCGGCGTCGCGTTGGAGCTGGTCGAACAAGAAGTTGCCGTTGAACACGTAGACGCCCATGGAGGCGAGGCTGGTGTCGGGGCGCCCGGGCATGGGCGGCGGGTCCTTGGGCTTCTCGACGAAGTTCAAGATCCGGTCGTGGTCGTCGATGTGCATGACGCCGAAGCCGGTGGCCTCTTTGCGCGGGACCTCGATGCAGGCGACGGTGGCCTCGGCGCCGCGCAGCACGTGCGACCACAGCATCTTGCCGTAGTCCATCTTGTAGATGTGATCGCCGGCGAGGATGATGACGTGCGAGGGGCGCAGGCTGTGGAAGATGTCGAGGTTTTGGAACACGGCGTCGGCGGTGCCGCGGTACCAGTTCTCCTCGTTGACGCGCTGCTGGGCGGGCAGGAGGTCGACAAACTCGCCCATCTCGCCGCGCAGGAAGCTCCAGCCGCGCTGCAGGTGGCGCAGCAGGCTGTGCGACTTGTACTGGGTGAGCACGGCGATCTGGCGGAAGCCGGAGTTGATCGTGTTCGACAGCGCGAAGTCGATGATCCGCAGCTTGCCCCCGAAGTGCACCGCGGGCTTGGCCCGTCGGTCGGTCAGGGCGCCGAGGCGGCTGCCGCGTCCTCCGGCGAGCACCAGGGTCAGGGCGGATCGGCTCAGCTCACGCAAGCTCGGTTCAAAGGCCATGGGTTCCCCTGTACATGCTCTATCACCACGTCGCCCGGCGGATCAACGTTGTGGCGACCGGCGCCGGCCGATCCGGTCGGGGCGCCCGGGTCGCCGGGGTCGCCCGGTGCCGAGCGGTGTTTAGAACGGCGTCACAGCCAGTGGCGGCGGCGAAACCAGTACAGAAGGGCGGCGGCGGTGGCGAGCATCAGGGTGACGGCGAAGGGGTAGCCGTAGACCCAGCGCAGCTCGGGCATGATGTCAAAATTCATGCCGTAGATGCCGGCGATGAAGGTCAGGGGCAGCATGATCGTGGAGATCTGCGTCAGGACCTTCATGATCTCGTTGGTCTTGTTGGCGGACATCGACAGGTAGGCCTCGACCGCCGACTGGGCGCCCTCGCGGTAGGCCTCGGCGAGGTCGGCGACGCGGACGAAGTGGTCGTAGATGTCGCGGAAGAAGGCCAGGCTCTCGCGGGGGATGAGCTCGAGGTGGCCGCGCGCCAGCGACTCGAGGATCAGCCGCTGGTGGGCGGTCATCCGGCGGATCCGCTGGATCGACTTCTTGGCCTCGAGCACCTTCTCGAGCAGGTCGGGGTGGGGGTTGTGGATGATCTGGTCCTCGAGCAGCTCCAGCTTGACGCCGATCTGGTCCATGACCGGGAGGAAGTTGTCGACCAGGCGGTCGAGCATGCGGTGGAGGATCCGTACGGAGGTCCAGGGGCGGTGGCCGGGCTCGGTCACGTCCTGGTGGAGGTCGCGGACCGACTTGAGCGATGGTTCCCCGTGGTGGGTGACGATGAAGCGCTTGCCGAAGAAGAGGTCGAGCTCGAGGGTGTGGACGTCGAGGGTCTTTTCGATGTTGAGGCGCGAGAAGTCGATGCCGTGGACGATGATGAAGACGTGGTCCTCGAAGGTGTCGATCTTCGGGTGACCGTAGTCTTGCAGGGTGTCCTCGATGGCCAGCGGGTGGAAGTGAAACACGTCGCTGAGCACGCGCGCTTCGGCCTCGCTGGGCTCCTCCAGGTCGAGCCAGATCGTGACATCGGGGTCGTCACGCAGGGCCGCCAGCCGGTCCAGGTCGGGCTCGACGGTATGGCCGTACTTCGCGTGGAAGACGTGGAGGGTGAACACGGCGCGAGGGTATCACGCCGGGCTCCGGGGGGGCCTCTCAGGGCAGGTGCTGGCTGAGCGGGCCGAGGTAGTTGCGCTTGCCGAGCGGGACGCCGCGGTGGCGCAGGAGCGCGTAGGCGTGGGTGGTGTGGAAGTAGAAGTTGGGGAGCACGTGCTCGCGGAAGTAGTCGGCGCCGCTCATGACCTTGCCCTCCCAGCGGGGCTGGGTGATGACGCGGCTGGCGGCGTCGGCGAAGTCCTCGGGGGTGAAGCGCTCGAGGTAGGCGAGGACGGAGCGGACGCGGGTGTGGAGCTCGCCGAGGGTGGCTTCGGTGTCGGGGTGGCTGGGGGCGTCCTTGCCGGTGAGGCGGGAGGCGCCGAGCTTGACGGTGTCGCAGGCGATCTGGACCTGGCGGACGAAGGGGAACTGGTCGGGGGCGAGGCGCAGCTGCAGGAGCTCGGCCGGGTCGAAGTTATGCTCGCTGGCGTAGGTGCCGGCGATGTCGAGCCAGGTGTCGAGCTGGACGAGTTGCTTGTGCATCTGGGCGAAGATCTCGTGGAACATGGGCGCGACGGTACACCCGCGGGGCGGGCGGCTGACCTGGGGCGGACGATTTCACCCGGGGACGCGGCCGAGGACCAGCTCGACCGGCAGACCGCCGTTTTGCAGGGAGCGGGCGACCTGCAGCGGGAGGCCGCAGTGGCGCCACAGCGAGTCGCCGCACAGGAGGGCCACGCGGGCGCCGGGCCACCTGTCCCGCAGGACATGTCCGAGCTGGGCGTGGAGGTCGCGCAGGGGGCCGCGTTTGCCGACGCGCACGCCGTAGGGCGGGTTGCAGACGACGAGGCCGGGGTTTTGCGCGCTGTGTGGCGGGGGCTCGCAGGCGGACAGGGGGCGGACGGCGAGGCCGAGGTGATCGAGGACGCCGCCGCGGGTGGCGTTGGCGCGCGCGGCCGTGATCGCGCCGGGGTCGCGGTCGGAGCCGACGATGTTCGGGGGTGTCTCTTGGGACAGGTCGGGAAGGTTGAGGGCTGTCTTTTGGGACAGGTCGGCGCGGGCCTGGGCGAGGGCGGCGGGGCCGGCGAGGCCGGGCCAGGCGAGGAAGGCGAAGCTGCGGTCGCCGCCGGGGGCGCGGCCGATGAGGCGGCGGGCGGCCTCGATGACGATGGTGCCGCTGCCACACATGGGGTCGAGCAGGGGCTGGCCGGGGCGCCAGCCGGCGATCCGCAGCATGGCGGCGGCGAGGGTCGGACGCAGGGGGGCGCGGGCGAGGGCGAGGCGGTAGCCGCGGCGGTGCAGGGGGTCGCCGGAGCTGTCGACGCTGACGGTGCAGCGGTCGCGCTCGAGGCGGACGTGGACACGCAGGGCGGGGAGGCCGGGGTCGCCGTCCGGGCTGTCCTCGGGGTCGTCGTCGCCGGCGGGGATGAGCTCGGCGGGGCTGCCGAGGCGCTCGCTGATGCCACGGACGATGCGCTCGGCGATGCCGACGGTGTGGTAGAGGCGGGACTTGCGGGCGCTGACGATGCAGCAGACGCGCGGCGAGGTCGTGGGCGAGAAGTAGCGCTCCCACGGGAGGCGGGCGGCGTGGGCGTGGAGCTCGGGGAAGCCGGGGGCCCGGAACTCGCCGATGCGCACGAGCACGCGGGTGGCGACGCCGAGGCCGAGGTTGGCGAGGGCGAGGCCGGCGAGCTCGCTGGTGAAGCTCACGCCGCCGGGGACGATGGTGCCGGGGAGGCCGAGCTCGGCGAGCTCGGCGGCGCAGATGTCCTCGAGGCCAGGTTGTGTGACGGCGAAGAGGTCGAGGGGCACCGCGGCGGAGGATAGCCGCGCGGCGGGTTTTGCGTCACTGGAAGTTCTGCACGGCCCAGATGCCGTTCATGCCCTCGGCGAAGCCGCAGGCGACCTTGGTGTAGGCCGGGTTGCTCATGTTGATGTAGTGGCCGTGGAGGTTGAAGTCCTCGCCGGGACCCTCGGCCCACATGAGCTCGAGGCAGCCGGTGATCATGTCTGCGGGGGGGCCAGGCCAGCCGGGGCACTCGTTCTGGGCCGACTCGCCACACTGGCCGAAGGCGCCGTGCGGGGTGCCGGAGGCGCCGTCGCTGGCGGCCTCGCCGTCGGAGCAGACCTCGGCGTCGGTCCAGCGGGCGAGGGCCGGGAGGCCGAGGGTGGCGCGGTACATGTTGATCGTGTCGACGCAGAGCTGGGTGGCGGCCTCGTCGGGGTCGCCGGCGGTCGGGTCGGTGGTGGGGTCCGCGGTCGGGTTGGCGCTGGTGACGGTCTCGGTGGTGGGGTTGCCGGTGGTGTCGCTGGTCTGGCCCGTGGGGTCGGTCATCGTCGGGTTGGTGGCCGAGTTGGCGGTGGTCGACGGATCTTCGGTGGGGCTGTCGGTGCTGCCGCTGACCTCGGTCGGGGTGCTCTCGCCGCTCGTCTTGCTGTCGCTCGCGCCGGTGCTGCCGGCGCTGCTGGTGCTGTCGCCGCTGCCGGTGCTGTCGCCCTTGTCGCAGGCGAGGGTGAGGGCGGCGAGGAGGGCGAGGGCGGCGGTCTTGTGCATGCGCCAGACGATATCAGAGGGGCGCGGGCGCGGGCTCGTGAGGGATGGCGGGGTGGGTAGCCCTTGGCCGCGAGCCTGACCAACAGTGCGTGCAATGGTTCGACCCCGTGATGCCGTTCTCGCCCGGCCGCAAAGACGTGGCGTCTGCGCAATCCCTATGTGGCGAGCGTGGAGCCCACGAATGTACGGTGGTGCACGCACAAGCCCTCCGGGTCCGCGGCGATGTCCTGGCACTGAAGGCGCGGGGCGGCTCATCGATCCACCGAATGTTATGCGCGGTGGTGGAATAGAGTGCACAAACGAACATCTCGCTTCGAGCGAACGTGGGAGGCTGGCGTCGAGGCTATGCGACACCGAGAATCGGTCATCACCGGCGAAAGCCGACCGTCGTCGATCCATGTTAGGGTCCCGGCGATGACAACCCTGGAACACGCATCGGAGCCCACGCCACTCTCGCCGGCGCGAACCGTGCTGGTCGCCGTCGCGGTGGTCGTCGCGGCCATGGCCGGGCTGGTCATGATGTGGCTGTGCCTCGACTGGTCGATCGGGTACAAGGACCGGAGCCTCTATGGAACCCTCGGGAACCTTGTCGGGTCGATTGTGGGCGGCGGTATGTTCTTCCTGCTGCTCCGCCGGCGCCAGCCGGGCCGCTATCTCGGGCTGACGTACCCACAGCCCCGGGCCTTTGGTCTCGGGCTGCTCGCAGGGCTCGGCTTCGCGGCCCTCTTCGCGGCGGTGCGCTGGCTCGCGACCGGCGATCGCTTGGACCCGGCATGGATGGATGCCTACACGTCCAGTGGCCACAATCCCACGCTCCTCGTGTTGTCGATGTTGGTCGCCACCCCACTGTTTGAGGAGTGCCTCCTGAGGGGTCTCCTCCACCGCGGCCTCGCGGCGTCCAGGCTCGGCGCGACGGGGGCGATCGCCGTGATCTCGGTGTTCTCGATGCTCATCCAGTCGCCCGACAGTGTGATCGCCGCCTTCTATGCGCTCGGGCTCGCGGTGATTCTCGGCGTCATCCGCCAGCGCACAGGAACGATCGTCACCGGCCTCGCCATCCGCGTCCTCGAAGGTGTCATCGCCCTCACCGCGGCCTCCATCATCGTCGGGCAACTGTGAGGACCTCGGGTCCATCCCGATCCGCTCAGTGCCCGGAGGTGGCCTTGAGGCCGGCGAGGCCGGCGATCGCCATCGAGGCGAACAGGACACGCGACCAGCCGAAGGGCTCGTCGAACCAGATCATGCCGATGATGATCGTGCCGAGCGCGCCGATGCCGGTCCAGGTGGCGTAGGCGGTGCCGAGCGGCAGGCTGCGCAGGGCGAGCGAGAGGAAGTAGAAGCTGAGGACCATGGCGAGCACGGTCGGGGTGGCGATGGCGGGCTTCTTGAAGCCGTCGCTGAGCTTCATGCCGACGGCCCAGGCGACCTCGAGCAGGCCGGCGATGCAGAGGTAGATCCAGGCCATGGGGTCGCCTTCAGACGAAGCCGCGGACGGGGTGAGGTTGGTAGGGGGCGGCGAGGGCGGCGAGCTCGCCTTCGTTCAGGCGGAGGTCGACGGCCCGCACGGCGGCGTCGAGGTGGTGCAGCTTGGTGGCGCCGACGATCGGCGCGCTGACGCCCGGTTGATGCAACAACCAGGCGAGGGCGGTCTCGGCCGGGCTGACGCCGCGGGCCTGCGCGAGCGCGAGGTTGGCGGCGATCACGGCGGCGTCGCCGGGGTGGTCGTAGAGCTGGGGGCTTATCTGGTCGCTGCTCGAGCGCGCCGTGGCGGTCGCGCCGGCGAGCAGGCCGCGGGCCAGCGGCGACCACGGGATCACGCCGAGGCCCTCGCTTTGGCACAGCGGGAGCATCTCGCGCTCCTCCTCGCGGTAGACCAGGTTGTAGTGGTTTTGCATGCTGACGAAGCGGTGCAGGCCGCGGGCGTCGGCGCGGGCGAGGGCGTGCATGAGGCGCCAGGCGGCGCCGGAGCAGGCGCCGAGGTAGCGGACCTTGCCCTGGCGGACCAGGTCGTCGAGGGCGCCGAGGGTCTCGTCGATCGGGACGCGGGGGTCGAAGCGGTGGATCTGGTAGAGGTCGATGGTGTCGACGCCGAGGCGGCGCAGGCTGGCCTCGCAGCCCTGCTGGATGTGCTTGCGCGAGAGGCCGCTGAGGTTCGGGCCGTCGCCCATCGGGTAGTGCACCTTGCTGGTGATCACGAGCTCGTCGCGGCGGCCGTAGGTCTTGAGGGCGCGGCCGGTAATCTCCTCGGTCACGCCCAGCGAGTACATGTCGGCGGTGTCGAAGAAGTTGATGCCAGCCTCGATCGCGCGGCGAAAAAATGGCTGCGCGGCGGCCTCGTCGAGGACCCAGGGGCGCCACGCGGGGTCGCCGTAGCTCATGCAGCCGAGGCCGATCCGCGAGACGACGAGGCCGCTGCGTCCGAGTTGGGTGTATTGCATGGCGGCCGACCTTAACATGAAGGTCCGGGCTGTGCGGCGTCCTCGCGCCGCGGCCGCGCAGACCGCTGTGAACGACGGTTGCCCCGGTGCAGCGCGCTTGTGGCATCATGCGCGCCATGCATCAGCTTCAAGAGCGACGCGCCAAGATCGTGTGCACCCTCGGACCCGCGAGCAGCGACCCCGAGGTGATCAGCGCGCTGATCGGCGCCGGGATGAACGTCGCGCGGCTCAACATGTCGCACGGGTCGCAGGAGGACCACACCAAGGTGTTCGAGGCGATCCGTCAGGGGGCGGCGGCGCGGGGGGTGGCGGTGGCGGTGCTGGCTGACTTGCAGGGGCCGAAGATCCGCGTCGGGAAGATCCCGGGGGCGGGCTTCGACCTGAAGCCGGGCGAGCGCTTCATCCTCAGCGTCGACCCGAACGCGGTGGTCGAGCCGGGGCGGGTCACGGTCGACTATCCGGAGATCGCCCGCGAGGTGAAGCCGGGCGACCGCGTGCTGATGGACGACGGCAACTTCGAGCTGCGGGTGCTGCAGGTCGAGGGGCTCGATGTGCACACCGAGGTGGTCACGGGCGGGCGCCTGACCTCGCGCAAGGGCGTGAACCTGCCGGGGGTCAAGCTGAGCCTGCCGTCGCTGACCGCGAAGGATAAGGAGGACCTGGCCTTCGCGCTCGAGCTGGGGGTCGACACGGTGGCGCTGTCGTTTGTGCGGCGGGCCAGCGACCTGGCGGAGGTGCGGGCGCTGATGGAGGCGCAGGGGCGGGTGGTGCCGATCATCGCCAAGATCGAGACGCCGGAGGGCGTCGACAACCTCAAGGAGATCCTCGCGGCGGCCAACGGGATCATGGTGGCGCGCGGCGACCTCGGGGTCGAGATGGGGCCGGAGGAGGTGCCGATCATCCAGAAGCACGCGATCGAGCTGGCGAACCGGGCGGGCAAGCTGGTGATCACGGCGACGCAGATGCTCGACTCGATGATCCGCAACCCGCGGCCGACCCGGGCCGAGGCGAGCGACGTGGCCAACGCGGTGCTGGACGGCAGCGACGCGGTGATGCTGTCGGGCGAGACGGCGTCGGGGGCGTACCCGCTGGAGGCCGTGCGGACGATGGACAAGATCATCCGCACGACGGAGCGGGAGGACCGCTACTGGCGCGAGCACTCGGACCTGGACCTCGGGAGCACGACCAACGCGATCGCCCGGGCGGCGGTGGGCTGCTGCAAGAGCATGCCGGACACGCGGGCCATCGTGACGTACACGATCTCCGGGGGCATCGCCCGGCTGGTCAGCGACTATCGGCCGCGGGTGCCGATCATCGCCCTGACCCCGAATCCGGCGACCTACCAGGCGCTGGCGATGTACTGGGGCGTGACGCCGGTGCAGTTCACGCTGTCGAGCGCGGAGGGCCGCAGCATCTTCCAGGACGTCGACCGCCTGCTGCTGAGCTCGGGGCTGCTGGCCCGGGGGGACCGCTTCGTCCTGACCCTGGGGTACCCGCTCAAAGATCACAAGTCCGTGAACTTGCTCAAGATCCACTCGGTTGGAGAGAGCTTGCCTCTGCCCCCGAACTCGTGATACCCACTGCATCCCTTCGCGGGCTTCCGCGCTGGGGAAGCCAAGTTGCCTTCTGCGAGGATGGCGGAATTGGTAGACGCACTAGACTAAGGATCTAGCGGGGCGACCTGTGGGGGTTCGAGTCCCCCTCCTCGCACAAGCCTTCGGGCACCAGACGCCGGCACTCGCCGGCGTCTTTTTTTTTGCCGCGGCGAGTATGCTCCGCGCCCATGACGACCTCGACCCTGACCACAGTTGCGGTGATCGGCGCCGGCACGATGGGGCATGGCATCGCCCATGTGTGCGCCGCGGCCGGCCTGACGACGCGCCTCTTCGACATCCGCAGCGAGCTGGTCGCGGCGGGGCTGGCGAAGATCGCCGCGAACCTCGACGGCGGGGTGGCGCGCGGCAAGCTGACGGCGGAGCAGCGCGAGGCGGCGCTGGCCAACCTGCGCGGGGAGACCGAGCTGGCGGCGGCGGTGCTGGGGGCGGACATCGTGATCGAGGCGGTGCCGGAGAAGATCGAGCTCAAGCACGCGCTGTTCGCCGAGGTCGCGGGCCTGGTGGCGCCGACGGCGATCCTGGCGAGCAACACGAGCTCGCTGTCGCTGTCGGTGATCGCGGCGCCGCTGCCGTACCCGGAGCGGGTGATCGGGACGCACTTCTTCAACCCGGTGCACGTGATGAAGTTGCTCGAGATCGTGGTGACGCCGTGCACGTCGGCGGCGACGCTGGCGGCGGCGCAGCGCTTCGGGGCGCAGATCGGCAAGGAGTGCATCGTCGTCAAGGACTCGCCGGGTTTTGCGTCGTCGCGGCTGGGTCTGGCGGTCGGGATCGAGGCGATCCGCATGGTCGAGGAGGGGGTGGCGTCGCCGGAGGACATCGACAAGGCGATGATGCTCGGCTACGGCTTTCCGATGGGGCCGCTGCGGCTCACCGACCTGGTCGGGCTCGACGTGCGCCTCAGCATCGCCGACTACCTGTGCGAGCGTCTGCCGGAGGGCGGCCACTTCCGGCCGCCGGCGCTGCTGCGCTCGATGGTGGCGGCGGGCAAGCTGGGCAAGAAGTCGGGCGAGGGTTTTTACAAGTGGTGAGCGCTAGCCGAGGCGGGCGCGCAGCTCGGCCTTGAGCAGCTTGCCCATGGCGTTGCGCGGGAGGGCGTCCACGAGGTGGACGGCGCGCGGGCGCTTGTGCGGGGCGAGGGCGGCGGCGACGTGGTCGCTGAGGGTGGCGAGGGTGGGTGGATCGGCGGGGTCGCGGGGGACGATGAAGGCGACGATGCGCTCACCGAGGTCGGGGTCGGGGGCGCCGAGCACGGCGACCTCGAGCACGCCGGGGTGCTCGGCGAGGCAGGCCTCGATCTCGCCGGCGCCGATCTTGAAACCGCCGCTCTTGATGAGGTCGGTGGCGCGGCGGCCGACGATGCGCAGGGAGCCGGTGGCGTCGCGGGTGGCGAGGTCGCCGGTGTAGAACCAGCCGTCGGCGTCGCGTACGGCGGCGGTGGCGGCCGGGTTGTGGAGATAGTGCTCGAAGAGCTGGGGGCCGCGCACGGCGATCTCGCCGATCGTTTGGTCGTCGGCGGTGAGGAGGGGGCGGCGCTCGTCGTCGCAGAGGCGGAGTTCGACGCCCGGGAGCGGGGGCCCGACGCGGCCGGGCTGGGGCGGGCCGGAGACGGGCACGGCGCAGTTGATGAGGGTCTCGGTGAGGCCGTAGCGCTCGTACACGCCGCGTCCGGTGAGGGCGCTGATGCGATGGTGCTCGCGCAGGGGGAGGGCGGCGGAGCCGGAGATGAGGAGCCTGGCGGTGCGCAGGGCGGCGGCGATGGTGGGGTCGTGGTCGCTGGCCTCGATGAGGCGGTGGAACATGGTCGGGACGGCGAAGAGGATCGCGCCGGGGAGGGCGCGGGCGAGCTCGGCGGGGTCGAAGCGGGGCTGCCAGTGGAGGCGCCCGCCGACGCGCAAGCTGCCGAACCAGCCGAGCACGAGGCCGTGGACGTGGAACAGCGGGAGGGCGTGGAGGACGGTGTCGCCGGGGCGCCACTGCCAGGCGTGGGCGAGGGCGTCGAGGTTGCTGGCGATCGCGGCGGCGGACAGGACGGCGCCCTTGGGGGCGCCGGTGGTGCCGGATGTGTAGAGGATCAGGAGCGGGCCGCTGCTGGCTCCGGGGACAGGTGCGATCGGACAGGTGCGATCGGACAGGTGGTGGAGGGCGAGGGCGGGGCCGAGCGGGCCGCCGGGGAGCTCGTCGGGGGCGGCGGCGAGGCACAGGCGCGGGGCGGCGTCGGCGGCGACGTGCGCGGCCTCGCGGGCGCCGAGCCTGGGGTTGAGCGGGACGCTGACGACGCCGCACAGGGCGTTGGCGGCGAGGGCGACGGGGGTGTGCAGGTGGGGCTGCGTCCACACGCCGATCCGGTCGCCGGGGCGGACACCGTGGGCGGCGAGGAAGGCGGCGTGGCGGGCGGCGGCGGCGTGCAGATCGCGGGCCGTGAGGGTGACGGCGTCGACGGTGAGCAGCGGGCGATCGTCGGGGGCGGCGAGGCAGGGGAACAGCGGCGTCACACGAGCCTTGTTAGCCGAGCGGGCGGGCGGGGACCAGGGCTGGTGCGGAAGGTTTGGGGGTGGACGTGCGTCGGCGATCGTCCTGGTTACACTGGGCCGATGTCTGGACGGTCATGGTTTGTCTCGCTCGCGCTGTTCACGGCCAGCTGCGGACCGGATGCGGGTGTCGTGCCGCGCTCGGGCGTCTATGAGGTCTCGACCGAGACCGTGGAGAACGACTGCGGCCCACAATTCGCGAGCGACGCGCAGGCCGTTGCGGACGGGGTGTTGTTCGCGGGGGAGCGTCTGACGGTCGGGTACAGCGACTTCCTGGGGGTGGACGTGGGTTGTGTCGGGTGCGCCCCGCTGGCGTCGATGAGTTACCCGAGCATCGAGCGCGACCCGGAGGGGGAGGGGTTTGTGGCGCCGCCGAGATGGTCCGAGGTGGCGGGCTGCCGTCATCAGACCGGTGTCGTGGTCGATGTCCTGGCCGAGGATCTGTTGCTGGTGCACATCACCGACGAGTGGGAGGACGCGGGCGCATGCACCTGGCTGCCGGCGCGGCCGGCAGGTTGTACAACGGTCCGCGAATCCACGTACTCGCTGATCGAGGCGTGCGACGACTGCACGATGGACCAGCTGCGCACGCGGGCGCAGGCGCTGCGGTGAGTCGGTGGCTCAGGCGGTGGCGCGCTGGGGGCGGCGCCAGCCGTTCTGCTGCTGGGCGTAGGGCCACCAGGTGATGCCGTGTTTGGCGATGAGGCGGCGCAGGGCGTGGCGGTTGGTGCCGAGCAGCTCGGCGGCCTCGACGAGCGAGCCGGTGCGGGTCAGGGCCTCGAGGCACAGCCGGCGCTCAGCCTCACAGAGGTTGAGGTCGGGGAGGGTGATCGCCATGGACTTCTTGGCGGGCATAAATACGCGATTCGTATAGCTCGCCTGTCACTCGGACGGCGCGCTTTCGAGCGCGGGTTTTCGCACGCTCTCCGGCCCGTCGCGGGCTGTCGGCGCCGGCCGCGGTGGCGTACGCCGGTCCACATGCCGGACTTCTCGCGGCTCGAGCTCGACGAGGTGGACCTACGGGCGCTGGTCGGCGCCGCGGTGGACCGCATTTGTGGCGAGCTGCGCGAGCTGCCGACGCGGCCGGCGTGCGTGATGGAGGGCGGCGCCGAGCTGGCCCGCAGCCTGCGCGAGCCGCTGCCGCGGACCGGCTCGCCGCTGCCGGAGTTGCTGGCGACGATCTTCGATCGGGCGCTGCCGGTCAGCTACAACACGCCGGGGCCGGGATATCTGGCGTACATCCCCGGCGGCGGGCTGCTGCACGCGGCGGTGGCGGACCTGATCGCCGATGCGATCAATCGTTATGTCGGGCTGTGGCGGGCGGCGCCGGGGCTGGTCCAGCTCGAGAGCAACGTGATCGCGTGGTTGTGCGAGATCGTCGGGCTGCCGGCGGGCAGCGGGGGGGTGCTGACCAGCGGAGGCTCGCTCGCCACCTTCAGCGCGACGGTGGCGGCGCGGCATCGTCTGGGCGAGCGCTTCGCGGACGGGACGATCTACACGTCGACGCAGGCGCACCATTCGGTGGTGCGGGCGGCGATGCTGGCTGGATTCCCCGCGGCGCAGGTGCGGGCGATCGAGGTGGACGGGGACCAACGGGTGCGGGTCCTGCGGGTGGCGGAGGCGATCGCGGCCGACCGGGCGGCGGGGCTGCGGCCGTGTTTGCTGGTCGCCAGCGCGGGCACGACGAATACCGGGGCGGTCGACGATCTCGAGGGGCTCGCGGACCTGGCGGGGCGCGAGGGCGTATGGTTGCACGTCGACGCGGCATATGGTGGTAGTTTTGCGCTGACGCAGCGCGGGCGGGCGACGCTGCGGGGGCTCGGGCGGGCCGACTCGATCACGCTCGACCCGCACAAGGGCTTCTTCTTGCCGTACGGGACGGGGGCGCTGCTGGTGCGCGATCCGGCGGCGCTGCGCCGGGCTCACAGCGTGCACGCGGATTATCTGCCGCCGATGCAGGAGGACCCGGATTTTGTCGACTTTTGTGAGCTGTCGCCGGAGCTCTCGCGGGACTTTCGCGGGCTGCGCCTGTGGCTGCCGCTGAAGCTGATCGGGGTGGATGCATTTGCCGCGGCGCTCGACGAGAAGCTGGACCTGGCGCTGCACGCTGCGGAGGTGCTGCGAGGGATGGCGGAGGTCGAGCTGCTGGCGGCGCCGCAGCTGTCGCTGCTGGCGTTTCGCCACGTGCCGGGGCGGCTTTGTGGCGACGAGGCGGCCGTGAACGAGCACAACGAGCGGTTGCTGGCGGCGATCAATCGTCGGGGTCGGGTGTATCTGACGTCGACGCGGCTGGCGGGGCGCCTGGTGCTGCGGATCTGCGTGCTCTCGTTTCGCACCCACCGCGAGCGCATCGACGCGGGGTTGGCGGACATCGCCGCGGCGATCGCCGAGGTCGGCTGAGGCGGCGACGCTGCGCGTCAGCGCCGAGCTTTGGTCTTCTTGGTCTTCTTCTTGGTCTTCTTGGGCTTCTTCTTCCGCTTGGGGCCTGGCGCTGGCTCGCTGAGCCAGGACTCGAGCTCCGCGATCTTCGCCTGATTTCCGGTGGCGTCTTGCTCGCGGTAGGCGGCGAGCGCGAGACCTGCGAGCTCGCGCTGGCGCGGGAGGTCGGCGTGCAGCAGGCGGAGGACACGGGCGAGGCTGTGGCGGGTCTGGGCGAGCCGGTCCGGGGCGACGTCGGCGGGGCGGGCCTCGAGCAGCGCGAGGGCCCGGGTGAGGCGACGCCGCGCTGAATTCAGCTTCGCCTCGCTGACGTCGAGATCACCGAGCAAGGAGAGCGAGAGGGCGATGTTGGGGTCGTCGGGGCTGAGCGTCTTCTCGCGAATGCGGAGTGCTCGCTCGTAGTGGGCGCGCGCAGCCGTCAGGTCGCCGAGGTCGCGGTCGATGCCGCCGAGATTGTCGAGGGTGACGGCGAGCGAGGGGTGCTCGCGGCCGCGGGCCTTCTCCTCGAGCGCGAGGGCTCGCTCCTGGTAGCTGCGGGCCAGGGTCGGGTCGCCGCGGGCCGCGATCGTCGAGCCGAGGTTGCCGAGCACGATGCTGAGGTCGGGGTGATCCGGGCCGAGGACGGCCTCTTCGATCGCCAGCGCGCGCTGCAGATGCGTGAACGCTGCCTCGGTATCGCCGATCATCCCGTCGATGGCGCCGAGGTTTTGCAGCTGATCCGCGACACGAGGGTGGTCCGGGCCGAAGCTCGCCTCGCTGATCTGAAGCCCGCGGGTGAAGCTGGCCCGGGCGGCCGGGAGGTCGCCCTTGAGCATCTGTACGATCGCCACGCCGACGCTGGCCGCGGCCACACGCTCGTGGTCGGGGCCGTCGAGCGCTTCGACGATCGCCAGCGACTTTTGTGAGAGCTCGAGAGCCTCGTCGAGGCGGGACGAGCTCGCCAGGACGGTGGCGATCGCGGCGAGGAGGCGCGACTCGCCGCGTGAGCCCGGCGGGAGGCGGGCGATGACCGTCTCGGCGTGCCGGCGCCAGCGCAGCGCGTCGTCGTGGCGGGCGAGCTCGTAGCCGACGACGCTGATCAGGTTGGCCATGTGATCGGCGAGGAGCTCGTCGTCGCCCACGAGGTCCGCGAGCCAGACGGCATCGGTGAGGGTCGCCTCGGCGGCAGGGTAGTCGGCGGCGACCGTCTGGAGGTGGCCGACGATGCCCGCGACCTCGGCGGCGAGGGGGCGATAGCCGAGCTCGCGGGCGCGGACGAGGATCGGCGCGGCGATGGCGAGGCCCTCGGCGGACCGGCGGAGGACGACGCTGAGGCGCGCGGCCTCGAGGCGCTCACGCAGGCCCTCGATCTCGGCCGCCACCGCGGGATCCTCGGGTGGGGGGATCGCGGCTGTGAGCGCCGCGATGTCGCTGCAGTTGGCGAGCGTGGGCAGCTCTCCTGCGCTCTGCATCGCCGCTTCGACGGCCTTGGGGTCGGCGGCCGCGAGGGTGTCCGTCAGCGCCTTGAAGGCCCAGCGGCGGTGGGTCAGGCAGGTCAATTGGCGGCCGTAGAGCTCGTCGGAGCGCTCGCCGCGTTGGTGCGCCGCGCAGGCGTCGAGGTCGCCCGTACGCAGCGCGCTGGCGTAGGCGTCGAGGCGGGGGGCGACCTTGTCCCAGGTGGCCTCGGCGAACTTGATGCCGGTGGCGGCGATCGATCGGTGGATCTCGTCGCGGCGTTGCTCCCAGAGGGCCGCCGTCGGGTCCTCCCGCGCGGCGCAGGAGGCCGCGGGATCGCGGCGCGCGAGCAGGAAGCCGGCGCCGAGGAGGGCGAGTCCGAGGGCGACCCCGAGGGCGATGCGACCGCGGGTGCGCATCGGGTCGCGGTCGATGGCGGTGAGCAGCGCCGCCATCGACGGGAAGCGCCGCGCCGGATCGAAGCTGAGGCCCTGGAGGAGGGCCGCGCGGAGGAAGGCCGGAACCTTGGCGGCGCGCGGGAGCGCGGGCTCCGGGTGCTGGCTCAGCTGTTGGCGACACTCCTCGATGGTCTTGCCGCCAAACGGGCGCTGCCCGTAAAGGGCCTCGACGAGGGCGACGCAGAACGAGTATTGATCGGCGCGGGCATCGATATCGCCGCCGTTGAGCTGTTCCGGCGCCATGTAGGGCGGCGTTCCTGCGATCACGGTGCCCGCGCCGCCGGGCGAGACGCCGGAAGCGAGGCTCGGCGAGGGTCCGTCGAGCAGGGGCGTGGGGCCGCCGTCGGCGAGGGCGAGCCCGAAGTCGAGAACGCGGGCTCGTCCGTCATGGCCGACGAGCACGTTGTTTGGCTTGAAGTCACGATGGGTGATGCCGGCGTCGTGGGCCGCCGCGAGACCGCGGCCCGCCTGAACGAAGATCGCCACGACCTCTCGCCAGCTGCGCTTCTTGAGCTTGAGCCAGGCACGAAGCGTGCGGCCCTCGACCAGTTCCATGGCGACGAAGATGTGCCCCGCGAATTCACCGACCTCGTGGACCGTGACCACATTTGGGTGCGCGAGGCGGGCGAGCGCCTGGGCCTCGTGGCGGAGGTGGGCCCGGCCCACGCTGTCGTGAGCGAGGGCGCTGCGCAGGAGCTTGAGCGCGACCTTGCGACCGAGCTCCTCATCCTGGGCGGCGAAGATGAGGCCCATCCCGCCCTGGTCGAGTTGGCGGAGGATCGTGAAGTGGCCGAAGCGTGCGCCGGCCTCGCTGAGGAGGTGAGCCTTGAGGCGGGCGTCACTGTCGAGGGTCGGTCGCTC
>JBGAUO010000046.1:0-30599 GCA_044228605.1 Nannocystis sp.
TCTCACGGAAGGGCTGCCTCCACGGCTGTGCCGTGGCTACCCGGAATTCGCAGGCTAGCGCCCACCACGGCGCCATCCACCTCAGCCCCCGCCCCTTGTCAGCACCTCCGCCGCGCTGCTACTGGGGATCCATGCGTCCGCAGCTCCGCTCCCTCGCCGCCCTCGCCCTGCTCGCGGCCAGCACCTCGCTCGCGGCCTGCGCCCCGCCCGTCAAGGCTCGCCCCTACCCCGCGCTCACGCCCCCGCTCGGCGACCCCGTCGCCCCGGTCAGCACCGGCCTGGTCCGCTACTTCGACCGCAGCGTCGACCTCGAGCCCTTCCTCGCCGGCTTCCCCTTCGAGCGCTGGATGCCCAGCCTCAAGACCGAGCGCCTGTTCTTCTTCGCCACCGGCGACCGCTACACCCTCAAGATGCTCGACCTCCGCGCCGCCGCGGTCCCCTTCGATCTCACCAGGGCCACCACGATCAGCGACGTCGACTGGTCCAAGCGCAGCCTGTGGAGCCTGCACCACCACGCCGCCAGCGACACCTTGTGGTTGCACGCCGACGAGCGCAACGACGAGCAGACCAACCTCTGGACCCTCGAGCTCAAGACCGGCGCCCTCAAGCAGGTCACCACCCACGACTACGTCTACGGCCTCGGCTTCTCCGCCGACGACACCCAGGTCGCCTACCTCCCGCGCAGCGGCACCAAGGCCCCCTTCCGCAGCTGCCTGCGGATCATGGACGTGACCACCCGCGCCAGCCGTGAGGTCCTGTGCGACAGCCAGGCCCTGTGCTTCACCTGGTCCGACATCCGCTGGTCGCCCGACAACAGCGAGGTCTACTTCCAGGCCCAGGTCGACGGCGACCGCAACCGCATCCAGCTGGTCGCCGTCGACCTCGGCGCCGCCAAGCCCACGGTCCGCGTCCTCACCGACCCCAAACAACCCCGCACCGACGCCAGCGCCCTCGAGGGCTGGGTCGACGGCGACGGCCTCCTCTTCACCGCCAACGACGACGGCTTCGCCAATCTCTACAGCTACTCGCGCAAGACGAAGCAAGTCCGCCAGCTCACCCGCTTCACCGAGGACCTGAGCTCCGCCCGCCTCGTCGACACCGGCGTCTTCGCCGTCCACCGCTCCCCCATGGGCTCGGCCCTCACCCTCGTCGACCCGCGCAGCGGCAAGCTCCTCGGCGAGCAGCCCCAGCGCGGCAAGGCCGACGTCATCGACGGCCACGGCAACCGCGTCCTGTGGACACAGGAGGCCCCCGACCTCGTCTTCGAGGCCAACCTCGCCACCCTCACCCCCAGCGACGGCAAGGCCGCCGGCCTCACCAACCAGCGGGTGATCGCCCTGCCCGAGGCCCTCACCGCGCAGATCGTCCAGTGCCGCGCCGAGGCCGTCCAGATCCCCACCTTCGACCGCGTCAACGGCAAGCCGCGCCTCCTCCACGCCTTTGTCCTCCGCCCGCTCCGCCCGCTCGCCGACCGCACCCGCCAGCTCGCCCTCGTCGAGTCCTTCTACGGCGGCGAGAACAGCTACAGCACCTTCGACCACATCATGTGCGCCGCCGGCCTCACCGTCGTCTCCGCCTCGGTGCGTGGCAGCGACGGCTTCGGCAAGTCGTTCCAGGCCCAGCACGACCGCGACCTCGGCGGCGACGAGATCGTCGACCTCTTCCACGTCGCCCGCTGGACCGAGCGCACCCTCGGCCTCACCGCCAAACAGATCGGCGTCTACGGCGGCAGCCACGGCGGCTACGCCACCATGCGCGCCCTCACCTTCCCGCCCGCCACCAACAACCGCAACGACAGCTACCCCTTCGGCTTCGGCCTCTCCCACGCCGGCTTCTCCGACATCAAGAGCTTCCACGACCAGTGCAACATCCCCGACTGGGTCGTGCTCGAGTCCGGCGACCCCGCCGTCCCCGCCGACCTCGCGCGCATGCACGAGCGCAGCCCGCTCACCCACGTCGACCGCCTGCTCGCCCCCCTCCTCCTCACCCACGGCGCCAACGACTGGCGCGTCCCCGTCACCGAGTCTCGCGCCTTCGCCGACAAGGCCAAGGCCCTCGGCAAGCCCGTCACCTACGTCGAGTTCCCCGGCCAGGGCCACCACATCGAGGGCCTCGCCCTCCAGCGCCAGCTCTACCAGGCCCGCTTCGACTTCCTGATGGCCGTCACCAGCCCCAAGCCCTGAGCCTGTCCCTTCGGACAGCTCACGGGTCGAACGCGCAACGAAACCCGAGGTCCGCCCGCCGCTCCTTCAGGTTCCTCAGCTCCCGCGCGCTACTCCGCACCTGATCCTGCTCATCGCTGAGAAAGCCCCCGCCGCGCACCACCCGGTTCCCCGTCTCCGGTCGCACCCCGACCACCGTCTCCTGCCCCACCACGTCCTGCTCCGAGCGGTACGTGATCTCCGGGCTCGCCGTCCACTCCCACACGTTGCCCGCCAGGTCGTTCACTCGCCCGCGCCCGGCCCCGCGCCCGAAGCTCCCGACCTTCTCGGTGCCCACCGCCCCGTCACTGCCAGCAAACAGGCTCGGCCACGACTCGCTGTGCGCCTCCTCGAAGTGGCGCGCGCACTCGCGGCCGCACGCGTTCACCAGCCCCGGCCCCGGCTCCTCCTCGCCCCACGGGTAGCTGCGCTCCTGATCTCCGCCACGCGCCGCCCACTCCCACTCGTGCTCGCTCGGCAGCCGCCCGCCGCGGTGCCGGCAATACGCCTCCGCCTGATGCCAGGTCACGCAGTTCACCGGATGCCTCCCACGCACCCGCCGATCCCCGTTGCAAAGCCGGCTCTGCTCCGTGCGCGCCGCCGGTGACAGCTCCTCCGCCTGCACCGTCGTCGGCGCCGCCGAACACGGCCCGTCGTCCGCGCACGCCGCGTATTCGCGGACCGTCACCTCGTCCTGATCGAGACAAAAATCCACGACCACCACGCCCCTGCTACCCCCCGTCGACGGCCGGAACCTCCCGCCCTCGACCCGCACGCTCCCCCGCGGACACGGCCGACGCTCGCGCTGCGCCGCGACCTCCTCGGCCTCGCGGATCGGCTCGACCTCGAGGCGAAGCAGCGCCCCGCAGCGCTCCGGCGGCGCCGAATCTCCGCCCGCGCTGCAGCGCGCCGGATCGCCGTCGCTGCGCTCAAAGCCCCGCTCCGCCGACGAGCCCACGCCGCCCCCGGCCCCACCCGCCACGCTCGCCCCCGCCGACACCGCCGCCCCGCCCTCGGTCGACAGCTTGAACGCCCCCACCGTGACCATCGAGATCACGTGGGTCGCCCGCTCACACGCCCCGCGCAGCTCGGCCCGCGTCACCTGCTCGCGCGCCGCTGCGTAGTGCCCGACCACCGTCATCTCGAGCGCCAGCGCCCCCTGACGCTCGAGCACCGCCTGCAGCTGCGCCGCCCCCAGGGGGATCTTCGCGTACAGCTCGTCCGCGCTGCGAAACGTCTGATCGTCGCGCTTCGGCTCGACCCCGGTGTAGCGATAGTCCCCCGCGACCTCGCAGCGGCGCACCAGCTCCATCTCGCAGCCCTCGTAGCGCACCGCCACCAGCCCCGAACCCCGCTCCACCAGCCCCTCGAGGATCGCCCGGTCCGCCGACGGCCACTCGATGATCAGCGGCCGCGCCTGGCTCTTCGACACCCCGCAGCGCGCCTGCCCCTCGACCGTCGGCGTCGCCGCCAAGCCGGCCGCCAGGTTGCGCCCGCGACAACCTGTCCCGAAGGACATGGCCCCGAGGACCACCGAGAAAACCAGCAGGGTCCGCACCCCGCCACACTAACCAAACTCCGCCGCCCCGGGAAGCGCCGCCGCCTCACTCCCGCCGCAGCGCCGCCACGGCCCGCCGCAGCTGCGCCACGTCGTCGCCCGGCCGCGCCTGCCAGCGCACCACGCCGCTGCGGTCGAGCAGCAGCGTCGCGGGGATCTTGCCGACACGAAACCTCGCCGCCAGCACGTTGCCCGCGTCGTGCACCACCGGGAAGCCGAGCCCCAGCTGCTGCGCCATCATCTCCGTCTGGCTCGCGAACTCGTCCTCGCCGACCCCCAGCACCACCAGCTCCGCGTCACCGGCCGCCAGCCGCTGCACCTGCGGCAGCGCCCGCCAGCACGGCTTGCAGTACTGGGCGAAGAACTCCACCACCACGATCTTCCCGCGCAGCGACTCGCTCGCGACCGTCGCGCCCGCCAGCGTCCTGCGCGTGAACTCCGGCAGCGCCCGCCCGAGCGCCGGCCCCGGCTCCGAGGGCGGCAGCCCCGTCCCGGCGCAGGCCGTCACGAGCACACCGACCAGCACAAACACGAGACGAAGCAGCACGCACCGCAGTGTCGCACAAGCAAAACCCGCACGTGTGAGCGCCTCCAGCCGCCCGCGATTTTTGCGCATGTTCACGCAGGCCTTTCGCAGCGGCCCCCCCGCCGCCTCTCAGGGCCTCTCAGGCCCCGTGATATCTTCCGCGCTTGCTCGCCCTGCTCACGGAGGTCCCGAATTACTCCCGCGTCCCGCCGGAGCTCGGCACGCAGGTCGGCTGGTTGTGTTTCGCGGCGCTCGTGGGCCTCCTCGCCTGGCTCGCGACCCGCATGGAGTCCGTGCGCCGCAGCCTGCTCGCGCTCGAGGACCCGCGCATGTTCGCGGTCATGCGCATCGGCATGGCCCTCATGACGATCCAGTGCTTCTGGAACCTGCGGCCCTACTGGCGCATGTTGTGGAGCGACGAGGGCATGTTCACCATCGAGGACGCCCGCTCGCGCATGGGCGGCTCCTCGCTGACCGGCTGGACCCCCGAGGACGGCTTCCTCGACGGCTGGGCCTTCCTCAAGTTCCTGTGGGGCAAGCACTCCGCCTTCTTCCTCGACGCCTCCCCGGACTACGTCGAGACCTACATGTTCGTGTTCTTCGGCGTGCTCCTGCTCTACGCCGCCGGCGTGCTCAGCCGCGTCACCGGCCTCATCGCCTGGCTGATGATGTCGAGCGTCTACAACCACAACACCCTCTACATGGAGGGCACCGACACCGTCTATCGCAGCTTTTGGTTCATCCTCCTGTTCGCCCGCACCGGCGCCGCCTGGAGCGTCGACAACCTCGTGCGCTGCTGGTGGCTGCGCCGCCGCGGCCGCTTGCAGGAGGTCGGCCTCCCGCCCTCACCCGGCCGCAAGCCCGTCTACGCGCTGGTCCCCAGCTGGCCGCGTTACCTGATGATGGGCCAGCTGATCGCCATCTACACCAGCACTGGCATGGTCAAGACCGGCAGCGTCTGGGGCGACGGCGACGCCCTCTACTACTCGCTCAACCTCGATCACTTCTACCGCTTCGAGCTGTGGACGCAGATCGTCTCCGCCAGCCTCGGCACCACCGTGTTCCGGCTGATGACCTGGGTGACCCTGTGGTGGGAGTGCTGCTTCGCCGCCCTCGGCCTCGGCATGATCTTGAAGTTTGGCCACGACCACCGCGACCAGCCCTGGCACCGCGCCCAGGGCGTCGCCTGGCGCCGCTGGCTCGGCCGCCTCGCCCTGCTCGCCTGCTACCTGCTCATCTACCGCATCACCGTCCTCGCCTACCCCTACTGCGTCGAGATCCCCAAGGAGGCCACCGCCGACGCGATCACCAAGCTCGTCGACGGCGGCCTGTGGAAGCTCCACGTCACCTTCGCGGGCGTGCTCCCGGCGCTCACCGTGCTGTGGTACGTGCTCGGCCGCTGGCCCCTGCGCCTCGGCCTCCCGGCCCGCCTCCTGGCCCGCCTGCCCGCCCGCATCCAGCCCGGCCCGTACACGATCGATCAGGTCTCGATGCGCCGCTGGCTGCTCGGCCGCCGCGTGTGGCTCAGCCTCGGGCTGATGTTCCACGGCTTCCTGATCCTGTTCATGAACATCGGCATGTTCCCCTTCATCATGCTGATGACCTACGCCGCCTGGCTCACCGGCGAGGAGTACGCGGCCGCGCTGCGCTGGTTGACGGATCGCGTGCACCGCTCCCCGCTCGGCCGCCGCCTGCCCGCCGCGTGGTTTCAGCGCGCCCAGCAGTGGAGCGGTCCGGCCCAGGCCCCCGAGGACGTCCCGCCGCGCGGCCGCTCCGTCCCCGACGCGCTCATCGTCCTCCTCGGCCTCGGCCTCGTCTGGCTGATCTACAAGCGGGCCAGCGGCGAGCGCGAGCTGACCACCCTCGTCTACAGCTGGTTTGGCCTGTGCCTCGCCGTCGGCGTCACCTTCCGCCTGTGGCGCGCCCGGCCCCAGCGCGGCGCCCCGGCCCTCGCCTACGGCCCCGTCCTGCGCCCCGTCGCCCTCGCCTTCGTGCTCGCCCACGGCCTCTCTGTCGGCCTCAGCCTCGCGCCCAACTACAACATCTTCAGCAACTGGCGCAGCCCGACCCGCGCCCTGTTCGGCGGCTGGCTCAGCGTCACCGGCACCGCCCAGAGCTGGAAGATGTTCGCCCCCAACCCGCCGCGCGCCAACATCTTCATGAAGACCGTCGTCGTCACGCCCGCGGGTGAGCGCTGGAACGTCGGCAACAACGCCTTCGACTACCGCCCCTTCCCGTGGATCTGGAACGACCGCGCCCGCAAGATGCACCGCCGCATGGTCAGCAAGGGCAAGTGGTACCTCCGCTACTGGTCCAACTTCCACTGCCGCGAGTGGTACCTCGAGACCGGTGAGCGCGCGGCCGCCGTCGAGGTCCACAAGCTCACCACTCGCATCCCCAGCCCCGACCAGGTCGCCACCAGGGGCTACTACGACCCCACCAAGCTCAAGGTCAGCGACGAGCTCGTCGAGACCCACACCTGTGCGCTCGCCGGCGACCTCCCTCCCTTCATGAAGCTGCGCCGCGGCATGCCCCTCACCGCCGAGGAGGAGGCCACCCTCGCCGCCGAGCAGCAGCGCGAGGCCAAGACCGCCGAGTCACGCCGCAAGAGCTGGGCCAACCGCCGCGACTGGGGCGGCTCAGGCCCCGTCACCGACCCCATCACCTCACTCCCCGCCGCGGCCCGCCCGCAGGCCGACGACGAAACCCCCGCGAAGGACGGCGGCGACGGCGAGTAGCTGTCCCGGAGGACATGTGACGACCCCCGACCCCGAGCTCACGCAGTCCCTGCTGCACGCCCCGCTGACGGTCGCCGCCGAGGACGGCCGCCGCTACGCCTACAAGCCGCTGGGCGCCGCGCTGGTCTCGCTGTTTGTCCTCTACCACGTGGTCGCCCTGCTGCAGCACACCACCCCGAGCACCGGCTTCGCGGCCAACGTCAGCAAGAAGCTCGCCGAGACCCTCCACGTCGGCTCCTACATGCGGGCCACCTCGAACATCCAGAGCTGGTCGATGTTCGCCCCCAACCCGCACCGCAGCAACATGTTCCTGCAGGTCTTCGTCGAGCTCGAGAACGGCGAGGTCTTCGACCTCCAGCACGACATGTACGGCCGCCGCGAATACCCCTACATGTTCTACGACCGCATGGGCAAGATCAACCGGCGCCTGCTCGAGCAGGACCGCTATCAACGCCACTACGCCGCCTGGGTCTGCCGCGACTGGGCCATGAGCCACGGCGGCGAGCCGCCGGTCCGCGTCAAGTTCGTGAAGATGTGGACCAAGGTCCCGCACCCCGCCAAGGTCATCCCGAACATGGGCTTCGACCCCATGCAGCTCAAGCTCACCAAGGAGCACCTGCCGAGCGTCGAGTGTGCCACCACCGTGCACGCCCAGCTCCCCGACGAGGTCCGCCTGCGCCACGGCCTCCCGCCCCTCGCGCCCGGCGTCTTCCGCGACGCGATCATCCAGACCTGGCACGACAAGGCCGAGCAACGCGAAAAAGACCTCGAGCGTCGTCGTGCCCTCACCCCCGACGAGCCCCCCCTCATCCCCGTCGAGGGTGGTCCCGGCGCCGAGGGAGGTGAGTGATGCTCGCGCTGCTCACACGCCTCGCCCCCAACACGCCGCCGCCCGTCGACGTCTCGGCCCACATCGACGTCGCCACCACCGCGCTGTGGGCCGGCCTCCTGCTCGCCCTCCTCTTCTTCGTCGTCCGCCCCGAGCTGTGGAACCGCCTGTGGTTGCAGCGTGTCGACCCGCGCCCGGCCGGCCTCCTGCGCATCGTCTTCGGCATCGTCGTCTTGTGGACGATGGTCGACCTCCTGCCGATCGCCCGCTTCCTGTTCACCGACGAGGGCCTGTGGCTGCCGAAGATGGCCCGCCGCAATTACGGCGGCGACTTTCGCCTGATCTGGGACCCCGAGCACGGCGTCGAGCACTGGTACGACTGGCTGCTCGCCCTGTGGTACCGCTTCTCGCTGTTCCACATCCGCGCCGACCCGCCCTTCGTGTTCACGGTCTACGCGGTCACGATCGCCTCGCTCGTCCTGATGATCGCCGGCGTCAAGACCCGCATCACCACGATCGTCAGCTGGTTCCTCGTCAACTCGATCTACATCTACAGCCCGATCTTCTACAGCGGCGGCGACACCGTCGTCCGGTCCTTCCTGTTCCTCGGCATGCTGACCCAATGGGGCGAGGCCTACTCACTCGACAGCTGGTGGCGCCGCCGCAAGGCCGTCCTCGCCGGCGCCCCGCAGATCCCACCGCTGCGCCCGATCGCCGCCTGGCCCCTGCGCCTCATGATGCTCCAGCTGGCGATCATCTATTGCGCCACCGGGGCGCTCAAGAGCGGCCACACCTGGCTCGACGGCACCGCCCTCTTCTTCGCCCTCAACCTCGACCACTTCTACCGCCACCCCTTCCAGATCCAGATCGCCACCTTCCTGCAGGCGATCTGGGTCCTCCCCCTCGCCACCTGGATCACCCATCTGTGGGAGGTCGCCTTCCCGGTCGCCCTCATCGGCGCCGCCGCCCGGGCCCACGAGCGCGAGCGTGCCGACGGCACCTGGCCGCAGGCCCCGAGGTGGCGCCGCGCCCTCTCCTATCTCTGCTTCATCGGCGTCCTCGGCGTCGCCGCCTACCTCGTCTTCCTCACCGCGAGTTACTTCTACGACCCCGCCACCGGCCCGTGGCGCCTCACCCCGCACCAGCTGGCGATCACCGCCAGCGTCGCCACCCTGGCGGTCCCCGGCCTCGCCCTCGCCCTCTACCTCGCGCTGCGCCGCTTCCGGCCCCGCACCCACCGCTTCGTCCTCGACTGGCTGCTCGGCAAGCGCCTGTGGCTCGGCATCGGCGTCATCATGCACGTCGGCATCGACGTGTTTATGAACGTCGGCACCTTCGTGCAGGTCATGCTCGCCGTCTACATCGCCTGGATCTCCGGCGCCGAGCTCGACGCCTTCTGGCGCTTCCTCATGTCGAAGCCCATCCCCCCCGAGCAGCGCCCCCGCCGGGCCAAACGCTGGCAAGCCGTCCTCCTCGCCCCGCTCGACCGCCTACGCCACCGCGTCCCTCGCCTCCCCTACACGGTCCATCACAACCCCGAGCCGGGCGCCGTCCGCCGCGCCGCGCTCCTGCGCATGTGGGACCTCAGCGAGCGCATCAGCTTCAGCGCCGACCCCAGCATCTCCCCGCACGAGCTCTGCGTCGAGCTCCCCGGCGGCAAGGGCCTGCGGCGCGGCAGCGCGGCCGGCCGCGCCCTCCTCCCCGTCCTCCCCGGCTTCTGGTGGATGTACCCCTGGTGCCTCCTCCCCGGCCTCGCCAACCTGTGCGGCTGGCTCGTCGCTCGCACCTTCCGCTGACCTGTCCCAAGAGCCAGTGCATGCTGGCGCCTCGAGCCGGCCGCCCGCGACCTGTCAGCCGCTAACCTGTCCCAAGAGCCAGCCTCAAAGCGCCGCCGCCACCGCCTCCGCCCGCGCCCCGAGCTGGCGCGCCACCGCCTCCGCGACCCGCAGCCCGTCGAGCGCCGCCGACACGATCCCACCCGCGAACCCGGCCCCCTCGCCGCAAGGATAGAGCCCCGGCGTGTTCACCGACACCAGCGCCTCATCCCGATCGATCCGCACCGGACAGCTGGTCCGACTCTCGAGCCCGACCGCCACCGCCTCCGCCCCCAAGAACCCCGGCATGCGCCGCCCCAGCGCCTGCAACGCGTGCTGCAGCGGCGGCGCCAGCGGCCCCAACAATTGATCGAGCCGCGCCGACATCAACCCGCGGTGATAGCTGGTCCCCGGCAGCGCCTTCGACAGCCGCCCCGCCACGAAGTCCGCGAGCCCCTGCGCCGGCGCCACGAACGCTCCCCCACCCGCCACAACCGCCGCCGCCTCGAGCGCCCCCTGATAGGCCACCCCCGCCAGCGGGTCGCCCGGGTCATACCCGGCCCGCGCCAGCTCGGCCGCCCCGACCTCGGTCACCAGACCCGAATTGGCGAAGCGCCCGCTGCGTTGATTCGGGCTCATCCCGTTCACCACCTGCATCCCCGCGTCGGTCGCCGCTGGCACGATGTACCCACCCGGGCACATGCAAAACGAGAACACCGCCCCGCCTGGCGTCTGCTCGACCAGGCGATACGACGCCGCCCCGAGCGCAGGGTGGCCCGCCAGCCCGCCGTACTGCAGGCGATCGATCAGCGCCTGCGGGTGCTCCACCCGGACCCCCAGCGCAAACGGCTTGAAGCTCATCTGCACCTCCGCGGACCGCAACCAGCGTTGCACGTCGCGCGCCGAGTGCCCCGGCGCCACCACCACCGCCGCCGCCGGCAGCACCTCACCCGAGCCGAGACGCACCCCACGGACCGCCCGACCGTCGAGCACCAGCCCGTCCGCCCGCGCCTCGAACACGATCTCCACCCCGGCCGCCGCCAGGTCCTCCCGCATCGCCGTGATCACCCGCGGCAAACGATTGGTCCCGATGTGCGGGCGCGCGTCGACCAGGATCTCCGGCGGCGCGCCCCAGCCCGTCAGCGCCGCCAGCACCAGGCTCACCGACCCGCGCTTGCTCGCCCGCGTGTACAACTTGCCGTCCGAGTAGGTCCCCGCTCCGCCCTCCCCGAAGCAGTAGTTGCTCTCCGGGTCGAGCTCTCCGCGCTGGCTCAGGCTCGCCAGGTCTCGCCGCCGCGCTCGCACTGCCCGCCCGCGCTCGAGCACCACCGCGCGCACCCCCGCCCGCGCCAGCCCCCACGCGCAGAACATCCCCGCCGGCCCGGCCCCCACGATCACCACCGGCGGCGCGCCCGTCAGCCGCGGCAACGCCGTCGGCTGCTGCTGCACCGCCAGCACCGGCGCGTCGTCCAGGCGCAGCTCGAGGTCCGCGTGGACGCGCACCTTCCCGCGCCGCGCGTCGATCGCCCGGTGCAGCAGCGTCACCCCGCGCACCGCCGACTCCGGCAGGTTCGCCGCCCGGGCCCCCGCCCGCCGCAGCGCCGATGGATCGAGCAGCGCGTCCGGATGCAGGTCGACGCGCACACGCAGCGGCTCGGTCATCGTCACGGTGCGGCCTTCACTCGCTTGATCACCGTCGCCGGATCGCCGCCTGGCAGCCCCTGACTGAGCCCGCCCTGCGGCCCCGCCGGCTTCCACGGCACCGCCTGCCCGTCCCCGAGCGCCTCCATCACCCCGCCGACGATCTGCCCGATCGCCGTCATCCCCGCGAGGTTGATCTTATCGGCGTGGTCGCCCGGTCGGTGGTAGTCGCTGTGCACCCCCGTGAAGAAGAACAGCACCGGGATGTCCTTGCGATAGAAGCTCGCGTGGTCGCTGCGGGTCGCCACGCTGCCCTCGTAGAGGATCTCGATCCCCGCGCTCCCGACCTTGTCGAGCAGCGGCATCCAGGCGTCGCTCGAGCCGAGCCCGCCGATCGCCAGCCCTTTGGGTCCGAGCCGCCCGACCATGTCGAGGTTGAGCATCGCCACCACCCGCTTGCGATCGAAGGGGGGCGCCTCGGCCAGCGCCTTCGAGCCGAGCACCCCCAGCTCCTCGCCCGCGAAGTGCGTGAACACGATCGTCCGCCGCGGCGCCCGTCCGCTCTGCTTCCACGCCCGCGCCAGCTCCAGCACCATCGCCGTCCCGCTCGCGTTGTCGTCGGCGCCGTTGCAGATCTTGTCGTCCCCGGCCGCGCCGCACTGCCCGAGCCCGACCTCGCCGATGTGGTCGTAGTGCGCCCCGATCAGCACGATCTCCTGCGCCAGGTCCGTGCCCGGCAGGCTCGCCAGCACGTTGGGCACCTGCTTCGTCACCGCCTCGATCGCCACCGACATCGACACCGACATCGGCAGCGCCTGCGAGCGCGGCCGCTTCTCCGCGTCGATCTGCGCCTGCACCTTGCTGAGCTTCAACTTGCCGAGCAGCGCCTCCGCCCGCTGCCACTTCATCTGCACCACCGGCACCGTCAGCGGCTCGCCCGGCAGCCCGCCGCGGCCCTCGCCCTCCAGCTGCGGCAGCACATCGGCCGCGCGGTCGGCCGCCGTCAGGAAGCTCCGCGGACCGCGGACCGCGATCACGCCGACCGCCCCCGCCTTCACCAGCCGCTCCACCTTCGTCTTCAGGCTCCCCGCCGTGAACCCGAAGCGCGGCCCCGGCTGCTTCGCCGCCTCACGCATCAGCCCGCCCGCGAGCTTTTGCAGGTCGTACTCCACGCTCACCACGTCCTCCGGCAGCGGCCACACGCTCGCCAGCCCCGCCGCCGGCACATACGCCGCGACCAGCTCGATCAGCCGCGCCCGCGCCTCCGAGTGCAGCTTCGTGAGCCCCGGGAGATCTTTCGCCGCCTTCATCGGCGCCGCCGCCTGCGTGAAGCGCTCCGACTCCTCCTGCAGCCGCTTGAACAGCGCCATCGGGTCCGGGCGCCCCGGCGCCTCCAGCAACACCAGCGCGACCTTGCCCTTCACATCGACCCCCGCGAGGTCGTCGTACGCCGGCTCCGGGCTCTTTGCACCCGCAACGGCCGGCGCCGGCACACCCTCCACCGCCTCCTTCTCCTCGACCTCCGACACCGCCGCGTAACCGACGAACACCAGCTCGCCCTGCACCGTGCCCGATACGCTCTGGGGCAACACGACAAAGTCCTCCGCCGCGACCTCCGTCGGACGTCCGCCTCGCACCAGCGACAGCCCCGCCGGCTGGCTCAGCCGCGCCCCCGTCCGCAGCGGGAAGTCGACAAAAAACCCTGGGCCGAGCGGCTGCAAGCCGAGCTCGCCGTAACGCCGCGCCAGGAACTCGGCCGCTCGCGCAAGGTCGGCGCTCAGCGTGTAGCGCCCGTGATAGTCATCCGCCGCCAGCACGCCGATGTCCGTCGCCATGCGCGTGCTGTCGAGCTGTAACCTGGCCGTCGGCGGCGCCGCCGCGACCACCGACGAGCTCGGCGGGCGCGGCGGGGCTCCGTGATCACGGGTGCATGCGGCGAGGACGATGACCAGCAGCGAGGCGAGGCGTGTCACGGTGCGGCGTTATAACCCTCGCCAGGCGATCTCCAGGCCCAGGGTACGCTCACACCAGGGGTGCGCATACCCGTGCGTTGCTTCACATATCGAGGCCCGGGTAGGCACCCGCGGCTCGCGGCAGCACATGTCCTCGCGAGGGTCCGCGCGCACCACAACATCACCCACCCGAACCAGCCCACAGCACCTGCCTCGGACCCCCTGCGCTGGTTGCCCGGTGTCACGCCGATGTATTGACGCCCCCTGGCAAGTCGCGTAACGTCGCCGCTCAACTCAAAGGGCTCGCACAGCCATTGTGGCCTCCCTCCTGAGCAGCGGGCAGCAGCGATCTCCAACTAGCAAGCAAGGATTACAGCGATGAAGCGTCTCAGTTTGATCGGTTCATGGAAGCGGATTGGCGTGCAAATGGGTCTCTTGGCGGGCATCGGCCTGGCCTTCGTCGGCGGCACAGAAACGCCGTCGGTGGAAGCCGCCCCCAAGAACTGCCAGAAGGAGGGCAACTGCACCTTCAAGAAGCCCCTATTCGGCATCATCCTCGATAACTCGAGCTCGATGAACGAGCAGTTCGACGCCAACACGACCCGCTGGGAAGGCGCCGTCGCGGCGATCACCCAGGCCATCGACTTCGACAACGGCTACATCGCCGAGAACTTCATCCTCGGCCTGGTCCGCTTCGGCCACGACCCCGATCCGAACGTCCCCGGCACCAAGATCGCCGCGGACACCTCGGGCCTGGTCGACGGCCAGAAGCTCGACGTGCCCTGGTACGACGAGATGGCCATGGGCAAGCCCTACATCGAGTGTACCAACGGCGACGCGATCGTCGCTGCCCTCGCGGCCGCGGGCAAGCCCTCCGGCGGCAACAAGACCGGCATCGGCACCTGGACCAAGGGCGCCATGGACTTCACCAAGGCCTACATCGCCAAGACCTTCGCCGACCACCCCGGCGACATGGGCAAGCGCAAGCCCGTCCTCATGGTCGTCACCGACGGCAAGTGGACCAACCCGCAGGGCAACCAGACCCTCGCCCCCGCCAACCAGAACCCGGCCATCACCGCCGGCGACCTGTTCATGATGCAGGGCATCCCGACCTACGTCGTGACCCTCGGCGACGCCATGGACCTGCCCTTCGCCGACGAGCTGGCCAAGGCCGGCGGCACCGACAAGGCGATCGGCGCGGGCGACCCGCAGGCGCTCATCGACGCCCTCAAGGCCGTCATCGCCGCGATCAAGATGGACGTGGTCGCGCCGGTCTGCGAACCCGGCCTCGCGCGCATCATGGTCCTCATGGACGCCTCCTCGTCGATGCTCAACATCGGCGGCGGCACCATGCACGCCCCCGTCGGCATGGGCGGCTGGGACCAGGCCCGCGACGCCCTCTCCGGCGCCAATTCGATCTTCGACGTCGTCCTCAACAACAACAACAAGGTCGAGAACCTCGTCCACCTCGGCCTCTCGGTGTTTGGCCACAACGCCCCCGCCGAGGAGAAGCTGCTGGTCCAGTACGGCCCGTGCCGCAAGGACAACTTCGCCTGGGCCCTCGACCCCGCGAGCTCCTGCGAGGCCCCCGGCTGCGTCGACCCCTACGCCGTCCCGCCGATCAAGTGGACCTTCAAAGACGGCTCGATGGTCGACCCGCCGGGCTTCGACGACAAGACCCTCAGCCACATGCCGAAGTGTGACTTCAGCGCCCAGCAGCCCAAGGCCTGCATCGGCTCTGGCACCTACACGCACCTCGGCCTCAACCTGATCCAGGCCAACATCGCGACCTACAAGGCCGAGTGCAAGATGATGAACGCGATTCATCCTTGCAACGACCAGACCCAGTTCATCAACATCCTGGTCACCGACGGCAAGTACAACTCGACCGACGCCCAGGTCCAGATGCCGCTGCAGTCGATGTACACCGCCGGCACCACCACCTACGTCATCGGCTTCGGTGACGCGGTCGACGTCACCCAGCTCAACAAGATGGCCGACTGGGGCTCGGGCAACATGCTCGACTACTACGACGCCAACAACCAGGACCAGCTGGAGATGGCCCTCAAGGACATCCTTGAGCAGCTCAGCTTCGACGAGTGCTGCGCGTTCAACGACTGCCAGATGATCCCGGAGCCGACCACCGTAGAGCCCGATCCGATGATCGTCGACTCGACCTCGTCCAGCACCGGCGCCGTCACCGGCACCACCGGCACCGACACTGGCACCACCGACCCCGGCACCACCGGCAGCACCACCGACCCGACGGCCACCACCACCGACCCGACGGCCACCACCACCGACCCGACGGCCACCACCGACCCGACGGCCACGGACACCGCTCCGACCGGCACCGGCAACACGGACACCGCCACCGGCGACCCCACGGCGCCGACCACCACGGCCAACCCGACCACGCAGACCACCGACCCCACCGGCGCCGGCACCGACACGGACACCGACACCACCGGCTCCGACACCGCGGGTGGCGTCGACGACGAGGGTTGCGGCTGCAAGGTCGACGACGGCCAGGGCAACACCCGCGGCCTGCTCGGCACGCTGCTCACCTTCGGCATCGCCGGCTTCCTCCGCCGTCGCCGCCGCGCCTAGTGAGTACACCGCCAGTGAGCACCCGGATCCGGGAGCTCACCAGGCCGACAAGCACCTCCCACGTCGTGGGGGGTGCTTTTTTTGCGTGCACACGCTGGTCGGCCCCGGGCCGTTTTGCTATGCACCGCGATCGTGTCACAGCAGCCCGACCAGGAACTCGAAGCCCTCTCGCCCGACGGTCAGCGCATCGTCGCCGAAGAAGCTGACATCCTCCGAAGGATCCTGGCCCGGCTCGCGCGCGAGGCAGAAACGGCCCCCGAGCAGCTCGAGGACCTCGACGCCCAGATGCTCGAGCTCCGCGACGCCCTCGCCGAGGCCAAGGAGGAGGACCAGGCCTCCCTCGTCGAGCAGATGCATCAGGTCGCGGCCCTCAGCCGCACCCGCGGCCAGGGCCGCGACGCCCCGGCCGACCCGAAGAACCCCTACTTCGGCCACCTGCGCCTGCGCGAGGCCCGGTCCGGCCGCATGCGCGACGTCCTCGTCGGCAAGCGCACCCTCCTCGACGACGGCGACGGCCTCTCGATCGTCGACTGGCGCAACGCCCCCGTCTCCCGCCTCTACTACCGCTACGAGGAGCAGGACGAGTACGAGGAGGAGTTCGACACCCGCAGCCTCGAGGGCCGCGTCATGATCCGCCGCTCGGTCGGCGTCACCGACACCCAGCTGCGCCGGGTCACCGCGCCCCAGGGCGCCTTCGTGTGCGACCGCCTCGGCCGCTGGCGCGACGCCGTCGGCGCCGCCAAGCCCTCGCTCGAGGGCGGAGTCGGCACCGCCGCCCGCATCCCCACCGGCCAGCTCGGCGTGCACGGCGACGACGACGAGCCCCGCGCCGACAAGCACCTGCAAGAGATCACCGCGCTGATCGACAAGCAGCAGTTCAACCTCATCACCCAGCCCGACTCCGGCATCGTCCTCATCCAGGGCGGCGCCGGCTCCGGCAAGACCACCGTCGCCCTCCACCGCGTCGCCTACCTCAGCTTCCAGGACCGCCGCCGCTTCGCCCCGAGCAAGATGCTGATCATGGTCTTCAACGAGGCCCTGGTCGAGTACATCCGCCACGTGCTCCCCTCCCTCGGCATCGAGGGCGTGCCCGTCACCACCTACCGCCGCTGGAGCACCGTCCTCCTGCGCAAGCTCAAGCTGCGCCTCCCGATCTCCCACGTCGACTCCACCCCCGACCCGGTCAGCCGCTTCAAGAAGCACCCGGTCCTCATCAAAATGTTGGAGGACCACGTCGCCACGCAGCTGGTCGACATCGAGGCCAACCTCAACAAACGCCTCGACGGCCGCCCCGGCAGCGACACCGTCATCGCCGCCTGGCGCCGCAACGCCAACCTCCCCCCGGTCTTCCGCGTCGACCGCACCCTCGAGTGGGTCCGCGCCCAGACAAACCTCCAGCCGGCCGTCCGCGCCGCTGCCGAGACCGCCCTGCGCGCCGCTCGCGAGGCCACCCGCGACATCTGCGACGACTGGCTCGAGCTCATGACCGACGGCGACGCCATCCGTGAGGCGATCCGCCAGCACCCCGCCGCCGCCGCCGACTTCAGCGACGCCGACATCGGATCGATCGTCCGCTGGTGCGCCGACAAACACGAGCTCGACGGCGAGCCCGAGCCGGCCCGCGAGGAGCGCGACGAGGACGAGGCCCCCGAGCTCTCCGGCAGCCCCAGCATCGACGACGAGCCCCGTCCGCCCAGGGGCGAGGCCGACGACGACAACGCCGACGGCGACAAGCCGACCGCTCGCACCACCCGCATGCTCGCCGCCAACGTCGGGCTCGACCCCGAGGACGACGCGATCCTCCTGCGCCTCCTCCAGCTCAAGTTCGGCGGCATCTTCGTCGGCGGCAAGCGCTTCGAGTACGAGCACATCGTCATCGACGAGGCCCAGGACCTCGCCCCGCTCGAGGTCCGCGTCCTCCTCGACTGCGTCACCGAGGGCCAGAGCGTCACCATCGCCGGCGACCGCGCCCAGAAGATGATCTTCGACAACGGCTTTAGCGACTGGCCCGAGCTCCTGCGCGACGCCGGCCTCCCCCACGTCGCCATCCAGCCGCTCAAGATCTCCTACCGCTCCACCCGCCAGGTCATGGAGCTCTCGCGCTATGTCCTCGGCCCGCTGCACGTCGCCTCCGAGCAGCTCATCGCCCGCGAGGGCGCACCCGTCGGCTTCTACAACTTCGGCGACACCGGCGAGGCCGTCGCCTTCCTCGCCGAGGCCCTGCGCAGCCTCATGCAGCGCGAGCCCACCGCCAGCGTCGCCCTCATCACCCGCTACCCCCAGCAGGCCGACGTCTACTACGACGCCCTGCTCATCGCCGAGGTCCCCAAGCTGCGCCGCATCGGCCGCCAGGACTTCAGCTTCACCCCTGGCATCGACATCACCGACGTCCGCCAGGTCAAGGGCCTCGAGTTCGACTACGTCGTCATCCTCGAGCCCACCGGCCAGAACTACCCCGAGGTGGTCGAGTCGCGCCACCTGCTGCACATCGCAGCCACCCGCGCCGCCCACCAGCTCTGGCTCGTCTGCGCCGGTCCGGTCAGCAAGCTGATCCCCGACGAAGTGATCCTCGCCAGCGAGTAGCGCCCGGTCGCCCGGGCGCGCACCGG
Organism: Nannocystis sp.; assembly: GCA_044228605.1. Lineage (GTDB taxonomy): Bacteria > Myxococcota_A > Polyangia > Nannocystales > Nannocystaceae > Nannocystis. Next base: position 18,479 of record JBGAUO010000046.1, read on the forward strand.
CACACGCTCACCCGAGGTGGCGCACCGCCGCCTCGGCGAGCCACTGCCCGACCTCGGAGCACTTCGCCGCCTTCGCCTCGCCGACCAGGTCGTACGTCAGCGGCGCGCCGCCCTTGAGCAGCTCGATCACCGCCGCCTCGATCGCCGCTGCCCCGCGCCCGAGCCGCGCATCGCCCTTCTGCTGGCCGAGCCACTCGAGCCCCTCCTTCACCGCCAACACCATGGCGATCGGGTTGACCTTGTCCTTGCCCGCGTGCTTCGGCGCCGAGCCATGGATCGGCTCGAACATGCCGTGCTTCGCGCCGACGTTCGCCCCGACCGCCATGCCCATGCCGCCCTGCAGCACCGACGCCAGGTCGGTGATGATGTCGCCGAACATGTTGGTCGTCACGACCACGTCGTAGTACTCGGGCTGGTTGATCAGCCACTGCGTGAACGCGTCGACGATCGCCGTGTCCTTCTCGATCTCCGGGTACTCCGCGCCGATCTCGAAGAAGATCTTGGCGAACAGCTGGCAGCCGTGCAGCACGTTGTCCTTGACCACCGCCGTCACGCGCAGCTTGCCGTCCTTCGGCGCGCCCTTGTTGCGTCGCCGGCACAGCTCGAAGGCGTGGCGGATCACCTGCTCGCTCGCGCGGCGCGTGATCACGCGGGTGTCGATCGCCACCTCGGTGCGCCCGCCCGGCGACAGCTTGCCGCCCGCGGGCGTGTACAGCCCCTCGGTGTTCTCGCGGATCATCACCATGTCGACCTGGCCCGGCTGCCACACCAGCTTGTTGGCCCCGTGGATCCGGTGCTGCACGCCCTCGTACAGCTTCACCGGACGCACGTTGGCGTACAGGTTCATGCGCACGCGATTGCCGATCACCGGCGAGAAGCCAGCCATCTTGCCGTCCTTCATCAACACCGGGCCCGAGCCCGTGGGTGACGGCCAGCCGACCGCGCCGAGCAAGACCAGGTCGGCCGCGTCGCAGCGCGCTTCAGCGCCCTCGGGCCAGTCGCGGTCGCCGTGCTCGAGGTAGTACTGACCCCCGCAGCGGATGTCATCGACATCCCACGCGAGCTCCAACTTCGCGGAGATCGCGTGGAGCACTCGCAGGCCCTCGCGCATCACTTCCGGACCCGTACCATCGCCACCGAGCGTCACCAGCTTGTACGACATGGAGTCGGTGTACACGCCCCTACCGGCCCCTGGCGTGCGTCATACGCCATTTTATGGTGCGGATACTCACCCCTTCGCGCCGCGAGTCAGGTTATACATGACGAGCTCTCGTGCAGCTCCTCGCGTCGTCGTTGTCGTGGCTGTGGCTGGCGGTGCAGCAGCCACCGCTCGGTGGGTCTGGGCCCACTCCGTCGGACCCGACCGCGACCGCAGCCGTGCCCTCCGCAGCCGTGCCCAAGTCCGGCGCGCCGAAGTCCGGCGTGATCGAGATGGCGCCCGAGTGGCTGCCGCGCACCTCTCCTGGCCGCCCGCAGCCGGTCATCGGTCGTGTCCGCGTCGAGCGCATGCACCTCGGCGCGCAGCGCATCGACGACTCCGCGATCACCATCGACGGCCACGTCGACGAGCGCGCCTGGCAGGCCGTGCCGGTGCTCCCGGAGATGGTCCAGATCGAGCCGCGCTACGGCTTCGCCCCCAACTACAGCACCGAGATCCGCGTCGCCTACGGACGCAAGGGCATCTACGTCGCCTACGTCTGCCACGGTGACCCCAAGAAGGTCCGCGGCGGCGTCTTTCGCAAGGACCAGATGGGCCCGAGCGACCTCGTCTGGCTCGAGCTCGACCCGCAGAACAACGACACCAACGGCTACGTGTTCGTCACCAACCCCTCCGGCTCGCAGGAGGACGCCCAGCTGTTCCGCGACGACAGCGAGGAGCCGCTGTGGGACGGCGTGTGGCAGACCGCCGGCAAGGTCACCAGCACCGGCTGGAGCTCCGAGATCTTCGTACCCTGGTCGACGATCCGCTTCGAGGCCAAGGACGAGCACACCTTCGGCGTCAACGTCGGTCGGTGGATCAACGACGTCGGCGAGACGCATGTCCTCTCACCCGCGCCCCAGGGCCTCCCCGGCCGGATCTCCTGGGCCCTCGACTACAAGGGCGTCAAGGGCATCGAGCCCGGCCTCAACCTCGAGCTGCGCCCCTTCACCTCCTTTCGCATCGCCGCCCGCCGCCCCGACGACAGCTTCGACAAGTCCTTCCCCTTCCTGCCCAACGGCGGCTTCGACGTGAAGTACGGCCTGCGCGGCAACCTCACCCTCGACCTCGCCGTCAACCCCGACTTCGGCCAGGCCGAGGTCGACCCCGCGGTGCTGAACCTCGGCCCCTTCGAGGTCTTCTTCCCCGAGCGCCGCACCTTCTTCCTCGAGTCCAAGGAGATCTTCGAGACCCGCTTCCAGCTGTTCTACTCGCGGCGCGTCGGCAACAACCCCAAGCCCGGGCGCGCCGACCTCACCACCCGCAAGGACGCCAACGGCAACGACGAGAAGGGCCAGCTCACCCAGTTAGACCCCCTCACCCGCATCTTCGGCGCCCTGCGCATCACCGGACAGGCCGCGCGCTCGTGGAGCGTCGGCGCCATCACGGCGACCACCGGCGCCACCTTCGGCAAGGAGCGCTTCAGCGACGGCAGCGACCACGTCATCACCGTCGACCCGACCAGCCAGTACTCCGTCTTCCGCGTGCGCAAGGAGTTCGACAGCCAGACCAGCGTCGGCGCGATCGCCACCGGCGTCGTGCGCGGCGGCGGTGAGCCCAGCGCCTTCACCGGCGGCTTCGACTACCGGATCCGCTTCGCCGAGCGCTGGCGCCACTCGGCGCAGATCATCGGCACCCACGACGGCAACCGGCCCGGCATGGGCGCCGGCTTCGACCTCCGACGCAGCGGCAAGAACGTGTCGATCGACTCCGCCGTCGACATGCTCACGCCGCACGCCAACTTCAACGACCTCGGCTTCATGCGCCTCAACAACTTCATCGACGGCAACGCCGGCGTCAGCGTCTACAACGCCCAGCCGATCGGCCGCCTGCGCAAGCTCGTCGGCGGCGTCGCCACCCGCGTCGCCTCGAGCTTCCAGGGCCAGCTGCTGCAGAAGCAGCTCACCGGCGAGGTCGGCCTCACCACCCTCAACCTGTGGAACTTCGCCTTCAACACTGGCGGCCACCTGCCCCAGCTCGACATCTACGAGACCCGCGGCGGCATCGCCTACGAGGTCCCGCTGCACTGGTGGACCGGCCTCGACATCACCTCACCCGACAACCGCCGCATCATCGCCGCCTTCAACGGCGCCTACGGCGAGCAGAACGGCTACCCCGGCCCCGACATCGCCCTCGAGCTGCGCGTTCGCCCCGTCAACCGCCTCGAGCTGACCCTGCGCGGCGACTTCAACGCGACCTACGACCGCCCGCGCTGGACCACCACCAACGCCCTCGACGAGCCCGTCTTCGCCCGCGCCCGCGTCAACTCCTACACCGGCCTGCTGCGCGGCACCCTCGGCATCATCCCCACGCTCACGCTGCAGTCCTTCAACCAGCTCTACTACCTCAGCGCGCACCACACCGACTTCTTCATCCTCACCTCCCCGAGCGTGCTCGCCCCGACCTCCGCCGCCCCCTACTTCGGCGTGGTCGACCAGGGCCTCTCGAGCTTCATCTCCAACACGATCCTCCGCTGGGAGTACCTGCCCGGCAGCTTCCTCTTCCTCGCCTACACCCACCGCACCACCCTCAGCGAGGGCGGCATGGTCGTGAAGTTTCGCCCCGGCGCCGGCTTCTCCAACCTCGCCTCGCCGCTGGCCGCCAACGAGGACATCGTCTTCATCAAGCTCCAGCACCTGTTCGGCCTGTGAGCCGCGCGCAGCGGCGCTACCAGCCGAGCACGTACGCAAACACCAGCGGCGCGACGATCGTCGCGTCCGACTCGATGATGAACCCGGGTGTATCGACCCCGAGCTTGCCCCACGTGATCTTCTCGCCCGGCACCGCCCCCGAGTACGAGCCGTAGCTCGTGGTCGAGTCGGAGATCTGGCAGAAGTACGCCCACAGCGGCACCTCCGGGCGGCGCAGGTCCTGGTGCAGCATCGGCACCACGCAGATCGGGAAGTCACCCGCGATCCCGCCGCCGATCTGGAAGAACCCGATCGTGCTGTCGACCGTCGCCTTCTGATACCAGTCCGCCAGAGAGATCATGTACTCGATGCCCGTGCGCACCGTGTGCACGTTCTTCACGTCGCCGGTGATCACGTGCCCCGCGAACATGTTGCCGAGCGTCGAATCCTCCCAGCCCGGCACGATCATCGGCAAGTTCGCCTCGGCCGCCGCCAACAACCACGAGTCCTTCGGGTCGATCTGGTAGCTGTCCTTGAGCACACCGCTGCGCAAGATCCGGTAGAAGAACTCGTGCGGGAACAGCCGCTCGCCCGCCTGGTCGGCGCGCACCCACTCGGCCAGCACCACGTCCTCGATGCGCCGCATCGCCTCCATCTCGGGGATGCAGGTGTCGGTCACCCGGTTCATGTGACGGTCGAGCAGCGCCTTCTCGTCGTGCGGCGTCAGCTGCCGGTAGTGCGGCACCCGCTCGTAATGATCGTGCGCCACCAGGTTGAACACGTCCTCCTCGAGGTTGGCGCCCGTGCAACAGATCGCGTGAATCTTCCCCTGCCGGATCATCTCCGCCAGGCTCAGCCCCAGCTCCGCCGTGCTCATCGCCCCCGCCAGGGTGACGAGCATCTTCCCCCCGCCCGCGAGGTGCTTGTTGTAGCCCTCCGCCGCGTCCACCAGCGCCGCGGCGTTGAAGTGACGATAATGCTTGCGGATAAAGCTGGTAATCGGACGATCGTGCTGCATGGGCGGAGGCGGAGAATACGCCATTCACAGGCCCCTTGGCGCAGCTTTGGCGCCCCTGCGGAGCCTGCGCGAACCGCCGAAAAAGCCCGTTGGCGCCCGCCGGACAGGCGAGTAGCCTTGCCCACGAATGCGACGTGACCTGCCACGCAGCGGCGCCCGGGTCCACGACCTCGTGATCGTCGGCGGCGGGGTCACGGGCGCCTGCATCGCCCGCGACGCCGCGCTCCGCGGGCTCTCCGTCGCCCTCATCGAGAAGCAGGACTTCAGCAACGCCACCTCCGCCGCCTCCTCCAAGCTGATCCACGGCGGCCTGCGCTACCTGAAGAACGGCGAGGTCGGCCTCATCCGCGAGTCCCTCCGCGAACGTCGCATGTGGCTGCGCACGGCCCCCCACCTCGTCTACCCGCTCAAGCTCCTGCTGCCCACCCACAGCGGCCGCAGCCGCAGCGAGGGCAAGCCGCTGCTGCGCCTCGGCCTCACCGCCTACGACCTCCTCGCCTTCGACCGCGCCTGGCTGCCAGACCCCGACCAGCGCCTCCCTGGACACCGCGCCCTCGGCGTCGCCGAGACCCTCGCCTTGCAGCCCGACCTGCCCACCGCAGGACTCACCGGCGCGCTCGAATACTACGACTGTCAGATGTTCTCCCCCGAGCGCCTCGCGCTCGAGTGCCTGCTCTCCGCCGCCACCGCCGGCGCCGAGCTGTGCAACTACACGATCGCCGAGGCCCTCCTGCGTGACGGTCCACGGGTCACCGGCGTGCGCGCGCGCGACCTCCTCGGCGGCGCACCACACGAGCTCCGCGGCCGCCTCGTCATCAACGCCGCCGGCCCCTGGGCGGACCTCCTGCTCGCCGAGCTCGGCGACACCCAGCGCCTGGTCCGCTCCAAGGGCGTGCACATCATCACCCGCGCCCTCACCGCTGACCACGCGCTCGCGCTCGCCGGCAAGCGCGGTCACATCTTCCTGCTCCCCTGGCGCGGCCACACCCTGATCGGCACCACCGACGAGGTCTACGAGGGCGACCCCGACAACTTCCGCGTCACCGAGTCCGACATCGCCGGCCTGCTCGCCGCCGTCAACCATCACCTGCCGTCGGCCCAGCTCACCCGCGCCGACGTGCTGCACTTCTACGGCGGCCTGCGCCCGCTCGTCGACGACGGCGCCAGCACCTACAACGCCAGCCGCAAGTCCGAGGTCCACGACCACGCCCGCCACGGCGGCCCCGAAGGCCTGATCTCCGCGATCGGCGGCAAGTGGACCACCTCCCGCCACCTCGCCGAGCAGGTCGTCGACCTCGCCGCCAACAAGCTCGGCCGCCGCCTCCCGCCCTGCACCACCGCCGTCACACCGCTGCCCGGCGGCGCGATCGGCAACTTTCGCAAGTTCGTCGCCAGCCAGGTCCGCCTCCACCCCCGACACGAGCCCGCGCTGCTCTTGCACCTCGCCCGCAACTACGGCGCCCGCATCGGCGAGCTCCTGCAGATCATCGACGCCGACCCCACCCTCGCCCGCCCGCTCGCCGACGGCTTGCCGGAGATCGGCGCCCAGGTGGTCCATGCGCAGCGCTGCGAGATGGCCGTCGCCCTCGCCGACGTCGTCCTGCGCCGCACCGGCCTCGGCACCCTCGGCAACCCGGGTGAGGTCGCCCTCGGCACCGCCGCTCGCCTCATGGGCGGCAAGCTCGGCTGGGACCGCGCCGAACGCATGCGCCAGGTCGAGCGTGTGCTCGACCACTACGTCGCCGCTTGAACGGAGCACGCCATGGCCACCACCTCACGCATACGGGCGATCGTCAACCCCAACTCCTCGCACGGGCGCACCCGCGGCGCCTGGCCGAAGATGCATCAGGCCCTCGAGGCCGCCCTCGGCCCCGTCGAGGTCGCCTTCACCGACGCGCAGATGGCCGCGACCCAGCACACCCGCGCAGCCCTGCAAGACGGCGTCGACCTGATCGTCGCGGTCGGCGGCGACGGCACCGTCAACGAGGTCGTCAACGGCTTCTTCCACCCGCCGAGCGGCCCCGAGAACGTCCTCGTGCGCCCGCAAGCCGCGCTCGCCCTGCTCACCTCCGGCTCCGGCGGCGACTTCCGCAAGAGCTTCGACCTCCCGCTCGACCTCGCCGGCCAGGTCGCCCGCCTCGCCCACGGCACCACCCGATCGATCGACATCGGCCGCCTCGACTACACCGACCACGACGGCAAGCCGGCCACCCGCTACTTCAACAACATCGCCAGCTTCGGCCTGTCCGGCCACGCCTCGCGCCGGGTCAACGAGGCCCACTTCACCAAGCGCATCAGCAGCCGCTTCGCCTTCTTCTGGGCCGCCCTCCGCTCGCTCTTCAGCTACGACATGGCGCGGGTCCGGCTGCTCGTCGACGACCAGCCCCCGATCGAGCTCAACATCAACACCGCCGGCGTATGCAACGGCCGCTACTTCGGCGCCGGCATGCACTTCGCCCCCAACGCCAAACCCGACGACGGCCACTTCGACCTCGTCGTCATGCACGACATGAGCATCCGCGAGACGCTGCGTGACCCCAACGCGGTCTACCGCGGCACCCACATCCAACACCCCAAGGTGCTCTCCATGACCGCCCGCCGCGTCGTCGCCGAGGCCCTGCCCGGCCCGCCCGCGCTGCTCGACGTCGACGGCGAGACCCCCGGCCGCCTGCCCGCCACCTTCACGATCCTCCCAGCTGTCCTCAAGTTCAGGTGCTGACAAATCCATGACGACCGAACGGCGAAAACTGCGCTGGAACGGCTGGGGCCTCGCCCACGCCACCTTCGAACTCGGACACCGCGAGCCCGAGGTCTGGGCCTACATCGCCGCCGCCCTCGGCCGCGACAAACTGGTCCCAAACCCCGCCGTCCCGCTCCCGGAGATCCACCTCCCCCAGACCCGCCTCGGCGACGACACCCTCGCCGCCCTGCAAGGCATCGTCGGCAGCGAACACCTCAAGACCGACCGCTTCGAGCGGGCCTTCCACGCCCGCGGCAAGAGCTACCTCGACCTCCTCGCCCTCCGCGCCGGCGAGCTCGGCGAGCAGGTCCCCGACGCCGTCGTCTACCCCGGCGACGCCGAGGAGGTCCAGGCCCTCGTCGACCTCGCCGTCACCCACGACCTCGCGCTCGTCCCTTACGGCGGCGGCTCGAGCGTCGTCGGCGGCGTCACGGCCATGCGTGGCAGCCACGCGGCGGTCCTCACCGTCGACATGACCCGCATGCGCCGCCTCCTCACCCTCGACGAGCTCTCGCACTGCGCCACCCTCGAGGCCGGCGTCTACGGCCCCGACCTCGAGCAACAGCTACAAGCCCGCGGCTTCACCCTCGGCCACTACCCCCAGTCCTTCGAGTTCTCCACCCTCGGCGGCTGGGTCGCCGCCCGCAGCGCGGGCCAGCAGAGCAACCGCTACGGCAAGGCCGAGAAGTGGCTGCTCGGCGCGCGCCTGGCCACCCCGCGCGGCGCCTGGCACACCGAGTCCTTCCCCGCCTCGGCCGCCGGCGCCAACACCAACCAGCTCGTGCTCGGCAGCGAGGGCACCCTCGGCATCATCACCGAGGCGACCGTGCGCATCCACCCGGTGCCGCAGCTCCGCGACTACCGCGGCTACCTGTTCAAGTCCTTCGCCGAGGGCGCCGCCGCGGTCCGGGAGATCGTCCAGCGCCAGCTCCCGGTGGCGATGCTGCGCCTCTCCGACGCCTCCGAGACCCACTTCCTCCAGACCTTCTCCGCCGCCCAGCACCCGCCCGGCGCCGCCACGCGGATCGGCAGCCACGTGGTCGCGTGGCGCGGCTACGGCGAGGGCCGCTGCCTCCTGCTCGTCGGCCTCGAGGGCGACCGAGAGGCCGTGCTCGACGCCCAGCCGCTCACCCGCTGCGCCTGCGCCCGCCACGGCGGCCTGTCGATCGGCCAGAGCCCCGGCCGCAAGTGGTACGCGCGCCGCTTCATGATGCCCTACCTGCGCGACCCCCTGCTCGACCGCGGCGTCGCCGTCGAGACCCTCGAGACCGCGACCCGCTGGTCCAACCTGCTGCCGCTCTACCACGACATCGACGCGGCGATCCGCGAGGCCCTGCGCCACAACGCCGCCGCCACCGGCGACCGCGCCATCGTCATGTGCCACGTCTCGCACGCCTACGAGGACGGCGCGAGCCTCTACTTCACGATGGTGTTCCCCCAGCGGCTCGCCGACTCACCGGCCGCCTCGGCCGCCTCCGCGCGCGCGCAGTGGCTCGCCATCAAACAGGCCGCCACCGACGCGATGACCACCGGGGGCGGCACCGTCACCCACCACCACGGCGTCGGCACCGACCACGCCCCCTGGCTCGCCCGCGAGAAGGGCCCCGTCGGCCTCGCCGCCCTCACCGCGATCAAACACAGCCTCGACCCCGAGAGCGCGATGAACCCGGGCAAGCTCCTGCCGATCGCCTGAGCCCAAACCCGCGCATTTTCGGGCCCGAACACCCCGGGCTTGCGGGTTTCCACGCCATCACATTAGGGTGTTCCCATGGCCAACCTTAGCGCGTCGCCGTGGATCTTCGCCTCCGCACTCCTGCTCGGGCTCGGCGCCTGCGGCGATGACGTCGCCGGCACCGCCAGCGCCGGCAGCACCAGCCAAAACACCAGCGCGCCCGGTTCGAGCAGCAGCGGCGGCGCCCCCACCACCAGCGACAGCACCCCCACCACCGAGGGCAGCGGCTCCGCCACCGGCACGACCACCAGCGGCAGCAGCAGCGACACGACCACCGGCACCGGCACCACCACCACCGCCACCGACACCAGCGGCAGCACCTCGGGCACCACCGCCGACACCGACACCACCAGCACCACCGGCAACCTGAGCGCCAGCACCACCGATACCACCACCACCGGCGGCAACAACTGCGAGGTCAAGTGCGGCGAGACTGACTGGAGCTACGTGTGGATCGCCAACAGCGGCGAGCACACCGTCAGCAAGCTCGACACCCGCAACATGACCGAGCTCGGCCGCTACTACACCCGCCCCGACCAGCAGGGCAGCCCCTCGCGCACCTCCGTCAGCATCGACGGCCGCGCCGTCGTGGTCGCCAACCGCCACGGCGGACTCACCAAGATCTGGTCGCGCCCCGAGTACTGCAAGGACACCAACGGCAACGGCAAGATCGACACCTCCACCGGCAAGAACAACGTGCTCCCGTTCGGCATGGACGAGTGTGTCGCCTGGTACACCGCCTTCCCCGGCGCCACCACCCAGCGCCCCGTCGCCTGGACCTCCGGCGTCTACAACGAGCAGACCTGCGAGTACGAGGACCAGCAGATCTGGAGCGCCGCCAGCTTCGGCGCCAACGTCAACTCTCCCTGCCAGGGCGCGCAGGGCATCAAGGTCTTCCGCGTCAACGGCGACACCGGCCTCGTCGACGACACCGTCGACCTCCCCAACATCCCCTGCGGCGCGCTCGGGGCCTACGGCGCCGCGGTCGACACCAAGAACAACGTGTGGTTCTTCGTATTCGGCGGCGGCATCATCTTCAAGGTCGACCACCAGACCCTCCAAGCCGAGGTCGTCAACAAGGGCTTCTACGGCATCACCGTCGACACCAAGGACCGCGTCTGGCTCGACGACGGCTCGCGCTACGACCCGGTCACCAAACAGTGGGCCGCGCAGATCGGCGACCTCCAGCCCAACGGGGGCAGCGGCGTCGCCATCGACCTCAAGGGCCGGGTCTGGCACGCGACCCAGGGCGGCATCGGCTGGCTCGACTCCGAGACCATGGTCGTCGGCGGCAAGGTCAACCTCCCCAACCAGAACCTCGCCCGCGGCATCGGCGTCGACGTCGACGGCTACATCTGGGCCGTCCCGCTCGGCAGCACCGTCGCCTATCGCATCCACCCCGAGACCTTCCAGATCGCCACCTACGACGGCCTCAACTCGCCCTACACCTACTCGGACATGGCCGGCGGTCAGATCAACAACGTCGTCTGCCCGCAGTGACGCTCAGCCCCGCCGCTCGATCGGCCACAGCGCCAGCGTGCAGCGGCGGTGGCCCACCCGATCGCCGATCGCCAGCGACCGCTCGACCCGCGGCCACAGCGGCAGCCCGTGCTGACTGGCCCGCCCGGCCCACACCGCGAGGTCGTGCGCGGCCACCATCGTGTCGGCCGTGAACAAGATCAGGAGCACCGCCGCGTGGGCGATCTGCGGGTCGCTCGCCAGCTTCTCCACGTCGCGCCACACCGGCCGCTGCAGCGCCGACGCGTAGGCCCGGTTGGGCCCCGCGGCCTTGAACTGCGCCACCGCCTTGACCTCGATCCACATCGCGTCCGCCAGCTCGACCGCCCGCGTCGCCGCGAACAAGCCCTGCTGCGCCGCCTCGTCGACCAGCGGCAGCCCCTCCGGCGTCACCACCACATCACAACGCGACCCCACCGTCCGCCGCCGCAGCCCCCGCTCCCGCGGGAAGCGCTGCTCCGGGTGCACCCCGTATCCCGCCCCTCGCAGCCCCGCGTGCAGCAGCGGATGCAGGTCGAGCTCGCGGCGCACGTCGAGCCCGTGCACCGCCTGCTCCAGCTCGAGCTCCGCCGACGCCTGCGCCAGCCCCGATGCCAGCGCGTCGGCGAGGTCCTCGTACGACCAGAGCGGCTCCGCCATCGCCGCGAGGGTAACGCGCCTCACCGTCACACGGGCCCTCCTCGCCCGGACCCGCCTCGTGTTATGTAGCGCCCGTGCTGATCCAGGCCCTCACCAGCGTCCCCACCGACGACCTCAAAAAGGCCCTCCTGCTGCTCCACCGCGGCGAACTCAACTTCCCGCTCACCGCCCTCGAGCTGACCCGCACCAGCCTGCATCATCACCAGGACGCGCTGCTCGGTCACCTCCGCAACCTCGACGCACCCGCCGTGCGCGCCGTCCTGACCGCCGTCCTGTCCGAGCGCATGCAGCCCCGCTGACACGCGCCGGCTCGCCGCCCGCGCTCTGATATCCTGGCCCCGTCATGACCGCCCCCGCCCTTCGCCGTGCGACCTACGACGACGTGCTCCGCGCCCCGGCCGACAAGATCGCCGAGGTGCTCTACGGCACGCTCTACACCCACGCCCGACCCGCCCTCCCACACGCCAGCGCCAGCTCGCACCTCGGCTCGTTGATCACCGGCCCCTTCCGCTTCGGCACCGGCGGCCCCGGCGGGTGGATCCTCCTCGACGAGCCCGAGCTGCACGGGCTGCGGATCGCGGTCGGGCGGAACCTCGAGCACCCCGAGCGCGGGTACGACGTGTTCGTCAAGGAACCGCGCCCCGAG
>JBGAUO010000047.1:0-30207 GCA_044228605.1 Nannocystis sp.
CCTCGCTGAGGCGATAGATCGCGTTGACCTCCGCCGATCGCCAGGCCGCCTCGTGCTGGGCCTTGCCGTGGCGCGAGTGCTTGGCCATCGCCCGGCGGTCGCGCGTGTTGCGGGTCGTGCGGCCCTCGGTGTAGTCGCTGCGCTGGCGAAACGACCGCTGCTCCGCGTCCTTGTAGATCTTGGCCACCCGCAGCTCGCCGGCCGATCGCACGAGGAAGATCTGCGCCTCCTTGCCGCTCATCAGCGGGCGCAGCACCTCCTCGACGATGCCGTACTCGACGAGCGTCTCCAGAGCCTCCGGGGTGCGCATGGGGTTCGCCTCCTTATCACAATGGCGCCGCCGGGGGGCTAGCCACAGCTAGCCACAGCCCGCAGCGCGTTCTCCGCGACGCTCAGACCAGCGCCTTGCCACAGGGCTAGAGACGCCCGATCGACGCCGACGGTCGCGGTCCGCGCCGCTGTGATACGGTCGGCTGCCGGCCCTCCCTTCGCCGCATTGGAGCTGTCCATGACTTACCTGCGCCGTGTCCCCCTCCTCGCCGCTGTCCTCACCACCCTGGGCCTCGCCTCCGTCGCCCACGCCAGCTCCCCCGCCGGCGTGTGGGCCCGCGTCGACCAGGTCACCTTCGATCCCAACATGAAGGTCCCGGTCGTCCGCATCGACGGCGTGTTCATGGTCGCCAACCAGAAGCCCGACTTCCCCAATTACCCCGGCTACTCGGTCCCGCAGTACGGCTACATGCTCTACAACTGCGCGCTCCCCAAGGAGCAGCCGATGTGCCTCATGCAGTGGGACGAGCTGAAGACCATCGCCGGCACCGCCGACAATTGCCGCGGCTGGGGCGACAACAGCCAGCCCAACAACGGCACGGTGCGCCCCGCGATGGACCCCGAGCAGAAGCCCGACCCCTACCCGATCGCGCTCGGCGTGGTCCCTGGCTTCTCCCCCTGTGAGGCGCTCAAGGCCTGGCAGGTCGAGAACCCGCCGCCCGACGATCCACCGCCGGGCACCACCACCGGCGAGCCCGGCTCCACCGGCGAGCTCGGCTCCACCGGCGGCGACCCCGGCTCCACCGGCACCCCGGGGACCAGCACCGCCCCGGGCTCCACCAGCGGCGAGCCCGGCTCCACCAGCGGCACCCCGGCCACCACCGACCCGGGCACCGGCGGCACCGGTGGCGGCAGCGACACCGCCACCGCCACCTCCGCGCCCACCGAGGGCGGCGCCGCCTCGACCAGCGGCGGCAACAACACCAGCCCCACCGCCACCGCCACCGACACCAGCGGCGCGGACGACAAGGGCGGCTGCGCCTGTGACACCGCCGCCCCCGCCCGCCCCGGCCTCACCGCGCTCGCCCTCCTCGGCGTCCTCGGCCTCCGCCGCCGCCGCCGCGCCTAGCCCGTGCCGCGCTGGCGCCACAGCCCGCGCGACGCCTGGGTCGTCGCGCTCCCGGCCCTCCTGGCCCTGCTCGCCCCGCTCACCGTCTGGCTCTCGGGACATGGCCTCTGGGGCATGTCCCTTGCGACCTGTGCGATCGGCCTGGTCGTCTGGTGGGTCTCCAACACCGCCGCGCACATCCACCTCCACACCCCGGTGTTCCGCGCGCCCCGGCAAAACCGCGGCTTCTCGCTCGCCCTCTCCGTCCTCACCGGCATCCCGCAGACGATCTGGCGCGCCCGCCACCTCGCCCACCACCGCGGCGAGGCCCCCGGCCCGCTCCACCTCGGCCTCCAGGGCAGCCTCGAGCTCGCCCTCGTCGCCCACCTCTGGCTCGCCCTCGCCGTCCTCGCCCCCCACTTCTTCGCCCTCGTCTACCTGCCCGGCTTCCTGCTCGGCCTCGGCCTGTGCCAGCTCCAGGGCCGCGGCGAGCACCCCGGCGAGCACAGCGGCGGCGTCTCCCACCACGGCCGCCTCTACAACCTCGTCTGGCTCAACGACGGCTTCCACGCCGAGCACCACCGCTGGCCCGGCGCGCACTGGAGCACCCTCCCCGCCCGACTCCTCCCCGACGCCCCGCAGAGCCCCTGGCCGCCCGTGCTCCGCGGCCTACCCAGCCATCTCGTGGCCCACGCCCTCGGCGCCCTCGAGCGCCTGGCCCTGGCCAGCCCGCGCCTGCAGGCGCGCCTGATCACCAGCCACGCCCGCGCCCTCGCCCGCCTCCTCCCCGAGCTCGCCACCTGTCTCCCAGGACCTGTCCTCTCCGACCTGTCTCAAGGACCCGCCACGGATCTGCCGCTGCGACCCCTGCGGATCGCCGTGATCGGCGGCGGCCTGTTCCCCCGCACCGCCCTCGCCCTCGCCCGCGTGTGGCCGGCCGCGCGGGTCACGATCATCGACGCCGACGCCGACCACCTCGCCTGCGCCCGCGCCCACCTGGCCGCCTCTCACCTCCCTGACATCGAGCTCGTGCACGCCACCTGGGACCCCCGCGCCGCCCAGACCCACGACCTCATCATCGTGCCGCTCGCGCTCGTGGGCGACCGCGCCGCCGTGTACAGCGCCGCCGGCCCGCCGCGCCTCGTCCACGACTGGATCTGGCGCCGCCGCGGCCCCGGCGTCGTCGTCTCCTGGCCGCTGCTCAAGCGCCTCAACCTCGTCGGGCCGCGCTCCTGACCTCGCTCGCGCAGGAGCTGCGCCCGCCGCGAGCCGCACCGCCGTGTCCTCCCCGCGGCCGCAGTGATACCGTCGAGGCATGCGCTGGCACCGTCCCGGAGCGCCCCGCCTGCACCGCAGCGCCGCGTTCCTGCGCCTGTATCGCTGGCTCCCGCACCGCCTGCTCGGGCGGCTCAGCCGGTTGATCGCCCGGGCCACACGTCCGCGCTGGGCCATCGATCTGGCGATCCGCAGCTGGACCGAGCGCGCCGCGATCCGCATGGAGGAGTTCCTGCCCGGCCCCTTCGCCAACCTCGAGTCCTTCTTTTTGCGCCGCCTGCAGCCCGGCGCGCGCCCGATCGCCGACGGCCTCGTCGCCCCGGCCGACGGCATCCTCGTCGGCGCCGGACCGATCGCCAGCGGCATGATCTTGCAGATCAAGGGCGTCCCGCTCTCGCTCGAGCGACTCACCGCCGGCCGCCACCCCGCGCCCTCGCTCGCCGCCTACGAGGGCGGCCGCTACGCCACCATCTTCCTCACCCCGCACGGCTATCACTACGTGCACACCCCGCTCGCGTGCACCGTCGTCGATCTGCGTTGGATCTCCGGTCGGGCCTTCCCGCAGAACCAGGACGCCCTGCAGCACATCCCGCGGATCTACGAGCGCAACGAGCGGGTCACCCTGCGCTGCCGCAGCGACCAGGGCCACGAGTTCCTGCTCGTGCTCGTCGGCGCCAGCCTCATCGGCGGGATCCACCTGCGGGACCTCCGGCGCCGCGACTGGATCGGCTCGCACCCCTTCCCGTGGAACCGCCGCTTCGCTCGCGGCGAGGAGCTCGGCCACTTCAGCTTCGGCTCCACCGTCGTCCTCCTCGTCCCGCCCGCGCTCGCCGGCCTGCCCCCCCCGATCGGCCTCGGTGTGCGCATGGGCCAGCGCCTGTGGTGACTCACTCGCCCAGGCGCGCCGACTGCTCGGCCGACCACGCCAGCAGCGCCGCACGGTAGCGCTCCGCCAGCGCCGGCTCGCGCGCCGCGACATCGACCGTCTCCCCGGGATCCACCTCGAGGTCAAACAGGCGCACCCGCCCCGCCTCCGGCTCGACGATGCACTTCCAGCGATCTTGGCGGAGCCCCAGCAGCGGCGTGCTGTGATCGGTGAAGAAGCGGGCGACCCCCGGCTCGCCGCGCAGCAGCGATCGACCGGCGCCGATCGTCGGCAGCCCGAGCAGCTCGAGCAGCGTCGGCGCCAGGTCGATGCTCCCGCCGACCTGCGGCACCCGCAGCGCCTGCCGCAGCGCCCCCGGCACCACCACGACCGCCGGCACGTGCACGTTCTCCTCGTACACAAACAGCGAGTGGGCGAAGTTCCCCGGGTGCTCGTGGAACGCCTCCCCGTGGTCGCCCATCACGATCCACACCGTCTTCTCCATCATCCCTCGCGCGCGCACCCCGTCGATCAGCTCGCCGAGCGCCTCGTCACCGACGTACAGATCGTTGCGGTGGTGCTCCGCCTCCGTGCGCGCCACAAACGGCCGCGTCCCCGCGCCCGGCGAGCGGTACGGGTGGTGCCCCGCGATCGGCATGTACAGCGCGAACACCGGCCGCCCCGCCGGCTCGGCGTCGATGAACTCCAGCACCCGCCGCGCGGTCGAGCGATCGTCGGTGCCAAAGCTCCCCGCGTACGGCCCACCGATCGCCGCCGCGTCGGCCAACACGTCGAAGCCGCGCCCCTCCACCATCGCCTGCATGCCCAGGTACATGAAGTGCCCCGAATGAAACAGCCCCGTGCGGTAGCCAGCCGCCTGCAACGCGGCCGGCAGCGCCGCGCACCCCGAGGCCCCCGCCGCGTAGTCCGCGGCCGAGGAGTGCATCGCCGGCCACGCGCCGCACAGGATCGGCAGCAAGCTCTTGATGCTCTCCGGATCGCTCGTGTACATGCGCTCGAACACAAGCCCCGTGCGCGCCAGCTGCGACAGCCGCGGCGTCGCGTCGACCGCCGCCCCGTACATCGCCAGGTGCCGCGCCCCGGTCGACTCGAGGATCACCCAGATCACGTGATACCCGCGCGCCGCCCCCACCAGGTGCGACAGGTCGAGCGCCGGCCCCAGCGGGGGCAGCGTCGTCACCGTCTGCGGCGCCGCCGGCCGCGGCGCAAAGCGGGCCCACGTGGTCCGCAGCAGCGTCACAGCCGCGTTGCGATGCAGCCCCAGCGTCTCGCTGCGCCCGGCCCCGATCGGCCCCAGCAGCAGCACCACCACCGCCGGCCCCAGCCACGGCCAGCGCGGCAGCCACCGCCAGCGCGGCACCACCACCGCCCACAACAGCAGCCCCAGGAACGCCGCCACGTTGCCCGCCGTCGCGTACTGCGTGACCGAGTCGCGCAACGCCCCCCCTGCCGCCTCGACAAACGCATAGGTCAGCGGCGTCGCGAATTGCCGCGCGATCGGGACATTGATCGCCACGTAGCCGGCGAGCAGCCCGTACAGCCCCCAGCATAACCTGTCTGCAAGGACAGGTCGTTTGAGCCAGGTCCCGAGAGACAGCAGCGCACGATCGAGCGCATAGAGCCCGAGCGCCGCCCACAGCTCCTGGTAGAGCAGCGTCGGCGGCCCCCATGGCCCGAGCAGCCCCGAAGCCTCGCCGTCGGCCGCGCGCAGGCCCACCAGCAGCAGCTTCGCCGCGACCCCGACCCACAACAGCGCGAGCGCCCGGCGCAGCGACGCGTCGCCCCGCGCGGATCGCTCGGGGGCCCGTTCTTGCGCAGCCTCGCCCCGGTGACCCACGCGTCGCACCGCCCGGCACCTTAGCATCCCGCCCCGATCTCGCGATACTGACGCCGATGTCGCCACCCACCCGCCTCGCCCTCGTCCTCGCCCTCGCCCTGCCCGGCTGCGGCCTGCTCGACGGCGGCACCGGCGGGACGACCGAGGCCGCCACCTTCGGGACCGCCGCCACCTTCGTGCCCACCACCGGCGAGCCGGCGTACTGCGTCGGCGTCGACGACTGCCCGCCGGCCGCGATCTGCCAGCGCGTGCAGTGCATCGACGACGCCTGCGTGTACACCCTGCGCGCCGCCGACCAGCTCGACGACGACATCCCCGGCGACTGCCAGAGCTACCTGTGCGACGGCGCCGGCGCCGGAGTCCTCGTCGACGACGAGGCCGACCTCCCCGACGACGGCAACAGCTGCACCGTCGACCTCTGCAGCCCCGACGGCGGCCCCGAACACACCCCCCAGGAGCCCGGCAGCACCTGCGACGGCGGCTACTGCCACGCCGACCTCAGCTGCCAGGCCTGCCCCGAGCGCGAGACCTGCGAGGACACCACCAGCGAGCCCAACCAGACCCAGAGCAAGGCCTTCGCCCTGCCCGAGGTCAGCGACAGCGACGGCATCGCCTATCACTGCGAGACCCTCGGCACCGCGGATGACGTCGACTGGTTTAGCTTCGACACCGTCGACGTGGTGCTCGGCAAGGTCGCCCCGAGCGTCGTCGTCGACCCGGCGGACCTCGAGGTCTGCGCCTACTTCCAGTGCAAGAACGCCGGCACCAAGGTCACCTGCCCCGACGGCACCACCGCCGACAACGCCCCGCTCGGCCAGCAGGGCTGCTGCGGCCACGGCAGCTTCATGCCCTACCTCGACTGCAAGGGCATCGACGAGGACGCCAGCGTGTGGCTCACCGTCCGCCGCGACCCCGAGGTGCCAGACTCGCCGAGCTGCATCAACTATCAGCTCGGCTTCGAGTACTGAGCCGTCACAGCAGGCTGGCGCGCGAGAAGTTCGTCAGCGACGAGAACGCCTCGAAGCGGTGCTGAATGCTCGCCGAGTCGAGCACGCGCAGGCGATCGTACGAGAAGCCCTCGACGCAGAAGCTCGCCATCACCGACCCGTAGATCATCGCCGTGCGCAGGCTGCCGCCGGTCGGCTCGACCCCCGGACGCGCCAGGTAGCCCATGAATCCGCCGGCGAAGCTGTCGCCCGCGCCGGTCGGATCGACGACCTCCTCGAGCGGCAAGGCCGGCGCCGCGAACACCGATCCGTCGTGATCGAAGAGCAGCGCCCCGCTCTCGCCCCGCTTCACGACGACGTTCTTGGGCCCGAGCTTTTGCACCCCGCGCGCCGCCTTGACCAGGTTGTGCTCGCCGGTCAGCTGCCGCGCCTCCTCGTCGTTGAGGGTCAGCACGTCGACGTGCTTGAGCACGGCGCGCAGCTCCGGGTTGGCGATCGAGATCCACAGGTTCATCGTGTCGAGGCCGACCAGGCGCGGGCCCTGCATCTGCCGGAACACCTGCTCCTGCAGGCCCGGCTGGATGTTGGCCAGGAACAGGTACTCGCTGCCGCGGAAGTCGGGCGGCAGCTTGGGCACGAAGTCCGCGAACACGTTGAGGTCGGTCGCCAGCGTCGTGCGATCGTTCATGTTGTCGTGATAGCGACCCTTCCAGCGGAAGGTCTTGCCGTCGCTGATGATCTCCAGGCCCGTCAGGTCCACCCCGCGGCCGCGCAGGTCGTCGACCGTGGCCCGCGGGAAGTCCCCGCCGACCACGCCGACCAGGCGCACCCGCGAGAAGTACGACGCCGCCATCGCGAAGAACGTGGCCGAGCCGCCGACGCTCTCCTCGCGCTCGGCGTGGGGGGTGATGATCCAGTCGATGGCGACGCTACCGACGACGAGCAGATGCGGGGATGTGCTTTGCATGCAAACGAATCGCGAGATGAAGGGACGGTTCTAGTGTCCGAGGTAATGCCCGAGGATCAGGTCCAGACGGGCCCGTGTGGCCGCAGGCACCCGCTCGGGCGCGGTGAGAATGGCATGCTCGAGCGCCCGCGGATAGGGCAGCGCGGCGCAGTCCGCCGGCAACCCGGCCGCGAGGGTCCGAATGATCCGCCGCGACAACGCGACGTTGGCGTGCAACACCGCCACGACGTCGGCCACCGATACCTCTGACTCGCTGACATGCCAGCAGTCATAGTCGGTGCTGAGCGCCAGCATCGCGTAGGCGATCTCGGCCTCGCGGGCCAGCTTCGCCTCCGGCAGCGCCGTCATCCCGATCACGCTGGCGCCCCAGCTGCGGTACAGCTCCGACTCGCCGCGGGTGCTAAACGCCGGGCCCTCCATCACGATGCAGGTCCCACCATCGTGGACCGTGGCGTGCTCGGCCCGCGCCGCGGCCACCACCCGCGCACGCAGCTGCGCGTCGACCGGGTCGCCCATCTGTGCGTGTGCTACCACACCGTCCCCGAAAAACGTGGCGATCCGTCGCGTGGTCCGGTCGATGAATTGATCGGGCGCCACGACGTGCCCGGGTGCGATGTGCTCACGCAGCGACCCCACCGCCGAGACGCTCAGCAGATGTGTCACCCCGAGCTGCTTGAACCCGTGCACGTTGGCCCGGTAGTTGATCTCGCTCGGCAGCAGCACGTGACCCCGCCCGTGCCGCGGCAAGAACACCGCGCGCAGCGGCGGCCCGCCCTCGCGCGGCAGCAGGCCCACCGTGTAGACGTCCGACGGTCGGCCAAAGGGCGTCTCCAGCTCCACCTCCCGCGCCGCACCGAGCCCGTCGATCTGGTACAGCCCCGAGCCGCCGACGACGCCGAGCACGAGCTCGCGGCGAGCCTCCGGCGATGCAGGATGTGGTGGTCGCTCCGTCATTTCGGGCGCGAGGATAGCGGCGCCTCACCACCCCGCCAAGCCTTGGCGACCCCCCTTCGCCCGCGGTATAAGCCGTCAACTTTCGGGGCGATGCCATGACCGCTGATCTCCACGGCTGCGTCGCCGCCGGCCATCCCGTCACCGCCCACGCCGCCCACGAGGTGCTGCGCGCCGGCGGCAACGCCTTCGACGCCGCCCTCGCGGCCGTCGCCGCCGCCTGCGTCGCCGAGTCCGTGCTCGCCTCACCCGGCGGCGGCGGCTTCCTGCTCGCCCGCCCCGCCGACGGCCCCGCCCGCATCTTCGACTTTTTCGTCCACACCCCGCGCGTGCGCCGGCCCGCCGCCGAGTCGAACGCTCACCCGATCGTCACCGACTGGGGCACCACCCAGCAAGAGTTTCAGATCGGCCCCGGCACCGCCGCCACCCCCGGCCTCGTGCGCGGCCTGTTCGCCGTGCACGCGGCCCTCGGGCGCATGCCGATGCCGCAGATCCTCGCGCCCGCCGTGCTCGCCGCGCGCACGGGCACCACCGTCACGCCCTTTCAGGCCTACCTCATGACCCTGGTCGCGCCGATCTACCTCGGCGAACCCGACGCGCGGGCCCTGTTTGGCAACCACGAGGGCGGCTCGCTCAACTGCGGCGACCGCATGACAAACCCGGAGCTCGGCAACCTGTTCGAGCAGCTCGGCCAGGCCGGCGATCGCCTGTTCTACGAGGGCGAGGTCGCGGCCGCGATCGTCGCCCAGTGCCGCGACCACGGCGGCCACATCACCCACGCGGACCTCGCCAACTACCGCGTCGCCGTCCGCGAGCCGCTGACCCTGCGCTACCGCGACGCCACGATCGTCACCAACCCGCCGCCGTCCGCCGGCGGGACCCTCATCGCCTTCGGCCTCGCCCTGCTCGCCCGCGTCCCGCTGCACGAGCTCGGCCGCGCCTCCCGCGAGCACCACGACGCGCTCGCCCGCATCCTCGCCCGCACCGTCGACGCCCGCGCCGCCCACAGCAACCTCGAACACCTGCTCGCCGACGCGGTCCTCGGCCTGCACGGCGCCGCCCTGCTGCAAGAGCTCGCCGCCGCCCGGGCCGCCCACCGCGGCACCACCCACATCAGCGTGATCGACCGCGAGGGCAACGCCGCGTCCGTCACCCTCTCCAACGGCGAGGGCTGCGGCTCCCTGATCCCCGGCACCGGCGTGATGCTCAACAACATGCTCGGCGAGGACGACGTCAACCCCGCCGGCCCACACGCCTGGCCGCAGGACGTCCGCCTGTCCTCGATGATGTCCCCCACCGCGATCGTCCGCGACGACGGCTGGTTCGCCGTCACCGGCAGCGGCGGCTCCAAGCGGATCCGCAGCGCCATCTTGCAGGTCATCAGCAACCTCGTCGACTTCCGCATGCCGCTCGCGCCAGCCGTCGACGCCCCGCGCATGCACGCCGACGCCGGCCAGCTCAACCTCGAGGGCGGCTTCGCCGACGGCACCGCGGCGGCGATGAGCCCGCTGTTCCCCCGCGTCATCGCCTGGCAGGACCGCAACATGTACTTCGGCGGCTGCCACACCGTCGCCCGCGACCCCGACGGCACGCTCACCGGCGCCGGCGACCCGCGCCGCGACGGCATCTGCCTCGGCGCCGAATCGACCTGAACGCCGCGCCTCGCGGGCGCTGCGCCCTGAGCGAACGCACACCCCCGCTTGCAGTTGCGCGGCCCGCCAGCCCCGCCAGGGCGTCCGCCGCGTGGCCCGGCGAACCCGGCACATCGCGGCGTTCCACGGCGATCCGCAGCGCCCGCGCCTGTGCTCTTGCAATGCGACTGCAATCAATCCTGGCTGCTTTTGCAATTGCACTGCAACAAACATCGGATGGCAGCAAGCCCGGCGCCCCGCTTGACCCTCGCGCAATTTCGGCCTACGACGAAGATCACCCATGGCCCCGGCCAAGACCACCGCAGGGCGCCTGCACGGCGCCACGGCCCTGCTGCTCGCTGCGCTCGTGAGCCGCAGCGCCGACGCGGCCCCGGCCGTGCAAGCGCCGCGCCCGGTCCACCAGGTGCCCGCGACCTACCCGGTCGAGGAGGCCCGCAGCAGCCCGCAACGCGTCGAACTGCTGGTCACGGTCGAGGCCGACGGCAGCGTCGGCGCGGTCACCGTGGCCACCAGCGCCGGCCCGGCCTTCGACGCTGCGGCGATCGCCGCGATCCGCCAGTGGCGCTTCACCCCCGCCACCCAGGACGGCGCCCCGCTCCCCGCCAGGATCCGCGTCCCCTTCAGCTTCCCCGCCCCACTCGTGGACCCGCCGCCCGCCGCACCTGTCCCTGCAGACAGCTCGCCCGCACCTGTCCCTTCCGCCAGCTCGCCCGCACCTGTCCCTGCAGCCAGCTCGCCCGCACCTGTCCCTTCCGCCAGCTCGCCCGCACCTGTCCCTTCCGCCAGCTCGCCCGCACCTGTCCCTTCCGCCAGCTCGCCCGCGCCCGACGACAGCGTGATCGTGGTCTCCGCCCGCGGCCGGCGCCAACCGCCGCCGCGCGCCGCCAGCGACTTCGTCCTCGACCGCGACATCCTCGACGCCGCCCCCAAGCAGAGCAGCGGCGACATGCTCACCCGGGCCCCCGGCGTCTACGTCTCGCGCCCCGAGGGCGACGCCGTCGCGCACGAGATCTACCTCCGCGGCTTCAACGCGGCCCACGGCCAGGACATCGAGTTCACGGTCGGCGGCGTGCCGATCAACCAGGTCTCGCACCTCCACGGCCAGGGCTACGCCGACCTCAACTTCATCCTGCCCGAGCTGGTCCGCTCGATCCGCGTCACCGAGGGCGTCTACGACCCGCACCAGGGCGACTTCGCGGTCGCCGGCAGCATCGACTTCGACCTCGCCGTCGCCCGCCGCGGCTTCCAGCTGCGCTCGACCGGCGGCTCGTTCGGGACCTTCCGTCAGCTCGCCCTGTGGGCCCCACGCGGCCAGTCCGACGAGACCTTCGCCGCCGCCGCGGTCCGCCGCAGCAGCGGCTTTGGCATGAACCGCGGCGCCCTCTCCGGCACCGCCCTCGGCCAGTTCGCCTTCACCGGCCCCGGCGCGCTCGAAGGCAAGCTCATGGTCGCCGCCCACGCCGCCCGCGGCGGCACAGCCGGGGTCCTGCGCAACGACGACGTCGACGCCGGCCGCGTCGGCTTCTACGACCGCTACCCGGACCCCAGCGCCGGCGCCCAGTCGGCCTCCGCCGCCCGCGGCCAGCTCGCGCTCGAGCTCACCCGCCGCAGCGACACCGGCGGCCGCACGCTGTTCGCCGCCCACGCCGCCCTGGTCGACTTCCACAGCCGCGAGAACTTCACCGGCTACCTGCAACGCAGCATGGTGATGCCGGCCTGGGTCGGCCGCGGCGACCTCATCGAGCAGCAAAACCGCGACCTCGGCGGCGGCTTTCGCCTGTCCCATCGGACAGGCTACTGGCGGCCCACGACGTGGCTGGCCGCCGCCATGGAGCTCGGCAGCAGCGCCCGGATCCACCGCGTGCGCCAGGCCCAAAACCTCCTGCAGGCCCCCAGCAACGAGACCTGGGACCACCGCGTCGACGCCGAGATCCTCGCCACCGACGTCGGCATGTTCGCCGACCTCGAGCTGCGCCTCGGCAAGTACGTGCAGCTGCGCGGAGGAGCCCGCGCCGATGTCCTCCACTACGACATCGACGACAAGCTCGGCAACTACATCGCCCCCTACCAGGTCGCCTCGCACCTGGTCGGCTACCGCCGCACCGCCACCGGCGTCGCCGCCGGACCACGCGCCAGCGTCGAGGTCACGCCGCTGCCGTGGCTGCGCACCTTCCTCGCCTACGGCCAGGGCTACCGCTCCCCGCAGGCGCGCCAGCTCGAGGAGGGCGAGCGGGCCCCCTTCACCAAGGTCCACAGCGTCGAGGGCGGCGTGCGCCTGGCACCCCAATGGCGCCGACCCGTCAGCTTCACCGCCGCCGGCTACGGCACCTTCCTCGCCCAGGACCTCGCCTTCGACCCCGAAGAGGGCCGGCTGGAGAAGATCGGCCCGACCCGCCGCAGCGGCATGGTCGCCGCCCTGCAGGCCCGCCCCTGGCCGTGGCTCACGCTCGCCGGCTCGGTCACCTACGTGCACGCGATCCTCACCGCCCCGCCGCCGGCCACGGTCGAGGACCCAAACCCGGCCTACGTCCGCGGTCAGCTGCTCCCCTACGTGCCGCCCGTGGTCGTGCGCCTCGACGCCGGCGTCGACAAGGAGCTCGCGCAGCTCGGCGCTCACCCGCTCGGCCTGCGCATCGGCGCCGGCTTCAACTACCTGTCGTCCCGCCCGCTCCCCTACGGCCAGAGCTCCGACCCGCTGCACCTGCTCGACGCCTCGGCCTCCCTGCGCTGGTCGTGGATCGAGCTCGGCGTCGAGGCCTACAATCTGCTCGCCCGCCGCTACGCCGCCAGCGTCTACTCCTTCGTGTCCGACTGGGGCACCACCCCGATCCCCTCGCGCCTGCCCGCCCGCCACTTCGCCGCCGGCCCGCCGCTCTCGGTCCTCGGCACCCTCACCCTGTCCTTCTAGATCGGCCCTGCATGTCCGCGCCCTCCCGACCTGACCCGAGAGACAGCAAGCGAGCGAGCCTGCGACCTGTCCCCAAGGCCAGGCTCCTCGCCAGCCTGCTCGCGCTCGCGGCCTGCGGCGACACCGGTGGCCAACCCTTCGCCTACCCGCTCGCGGCCGCCGGCGTCGGCGAGGGGCCGTTCCCGGTCGGCGACTGGCAGGTCACCCTCAGCGTCGCCGACGTGGCGATCGGCCCGCTCTACGTCTGCGCCACCGCGGCCGCCTCGCCCGACCTGTGCGACGTCGCCCTCGCCGAGTTCACCGACGTCGCCGTCGTCGACGCCCTCGCCGGCCCGCAGGAGCTCGGCGACCTGCAGGCCCGCCCGGGCGAGCCGCGCTCGGCGATGCTCGACTACGGCATCCCCTGGTTCGCCACCGCCACCAAGCCCCGCGCCCTCGGCGAGCTCGGACACTCCGCGCACCTCGTCGGCGCCGCGATGCGCGGCGACCAGTCCTTCACCTTCGACGCGATCGTCGACGTAACCCCCTCGCTGCGCGGGAGCCCGGCCGTCGTCGGCGTGCGCGCCCACAGCGAGACCCAGGACCAGGACAGCCGCCTCGAGCTGCAGCTCGACCCGCGCGCCTGGCTGGCCAGCGTCGACCTCGACGCCCTCAGCACCTCCGGCCCCAAAGCCACGATCAAGCCCGGCGACGCCGCCCACGCCGCGATCGCCTTCGCCATGACCACCCAGCCGCCCACGTTCCGCTGGACCCACTGACCCCAAAGAGACCACATGCGCACGCACAGCCTCATCCTCCTCGCCCTCACCACCCTCCCCGCCTGCGAGCTCGGCATCGGCGCGGTCCAGGTCTTTGTCGAGGCCGAGGACACCATCCCCGAGGGCCTGGAGCCTGGCCCCGGCGAGGAGCAGGTCGTCGACGGCTGGACCGTCCGCTACGACAAGTTCCTCATCGTCATCGGCGACTTCACGGCCGCCCGCAGCGACGACGGCAACGACGTGCTCGCCGGCCCGGAGCCGATCGTCGTCGACCTCCTGAACCTGCCGGCCGGCGGCCTCGTGCTCGCCGAGTTCACCGAGGTCTCGGCCGTGCGCTGGGACGAGGTCGCCTACTCGCTGGCCAACGCGAAGCCCGAGACACGCGCCGCCGAGGGCACCGCCGCGACCGACCGCGACCTCCTCGCCGACAACGGCTGGTCGATCTACTTCGCCGGCGAGATCAGCAAACCGGACGGCCAGTCCTGCGACCCCGCCGGCGCCTGCACGCCCGCTCCCACGGTCCGCTTCGCCTGGGGCCTCGCCGCCGGGACGCGCTTCGCCGACTGCGCCCCGCCGAGCGGCGGCCTCGGCTTCGCGGTCCCCTCCGGCGGCACCGCGCAGGTCAAGCCGACCGTGCACGGCGACCACTGGTTCTTCACCAACGTCACCCAGGGCGCCGAGATCACCGAGCGTCGCGCCCAGTGGATCGCCGACGCCGACCTCGATCGCGACGGCGAGACCACCCTCGCCGAGCTCAAGCAGGTCCCCGCCGCGAAGGCCTTCCCGGCCGAGCTCGGCTACAACCTGTCCGGGGCGATCATCCCGATCGTCACCGCCCACGACTACCTCGAGGCCCAGGCGCGCACGCTGGGCGACTTCCAGGGCGAGGGCGAGTGCCCGACCCGCGACCCGCTGTAGCCCCATGCACATCGTCGACGCCCTCCAGCAGCTCCTCCTCCGCCTCGGCGCCGGCTGGGTGCTCGGCCTCCTGGGCCTGCTCTCGCTCGTCAGCGTCGCGCTGACGATCGAGCGCGCGCTGGTCCTGCGGCGCCGCGGCGGCGACCTGCAGGCCCTCGCCGAGCGCCTCGGCGGCCACCTCTCTCGCGACGACCACGCCGCCGCGATCGCCGACCTGCGCGCGGCCGACAGCCTCGCCGCCGACGTCGCCGCCGCCGGTCTGCGCCTCGCCGCGCGCGGCCCCGCGGCCGTCGAGCACGCGATGCACAGCGCCCTCGCGCTCGAGCGCGGCCGCCTCGAGCGCGGCCTCGCCTTCCTCGGCACCGTCGGCAACAACGCCCCGTTTGTCGGCCTGCTCGGCACCGTGATCGGCGTGGTCGCGGCCTTCGAGGAGCTCGGCCACGCCAGCCCCGGGCACGGCGCCGGCACCGGCGCGGCCTCGCAGCTCGCGCCGCAGGCGGTCATGTCGAGCATCGCCGAGGCCCTGGTCGCCACCGCCGTCGGCCTGTTTGTCGCCCTGCCCGCCGTCGCCGCCTACAACTACTTCCAGCGCCGCATCACCGGCCTGTGCGCCAGCTCCGAGGTGCTCTCCAGCCTGGTCCTCGCCTACCTGTCCTCGGAGACAGATCACAAGCGAGGCCCGCGTGGCTAGCCAGCAGTCCCAGGGCGACGGCCTGATCGTCGGCATCAACGTCACCCCCATGGTCGACATCATGCTGGTGCTGCTCATCATCTTCATCGTCACCGCCAAGATCATCGTCACCCCCGCCGTGCCGATGGACCTCCCGGAGGCGAGCCAGGTCGAGCAGGTCCAGGTCGTGCTGTCGGTGCAGTTGCCCGAGCGCGGTGTCACCCTCGTCAACGGCGAGCCCGCGGCCAGCCCCGCCGAGCTCACCCGCCTGGCCGCCGAGGCGCACGCCCGCGACCCCGAGCTGCGCGCGGTCATCCACGCCGACGGCAACGTCCCCCACCGCCGCGTCCTCGCCACCCTCGACGCGCTCAAGCAGGGCGGCCTCACCCGCGTCGCCTTCGGCGCCGAGGAGCCGCAGCAGCCCCGCGTCGGCGCGGCCAGCGAGTGGGCCGGAGGCGCCCCGTGAGCGGCCACGAGGCGCCTGTCCCGACGGACAGGCCACCTGTCCCGGCGGACAGCCGCCATGAACCTGTCCCCACGGACAGCCCGCGGATCGTCGACCTCGTGTTCGCCCCCGGCCGCGCCGCGCCGCGTCGCCGGCTCCCGGCCGCGCTGATCGCCACGCTCGCGCACCTCGGCCTCGGCCTGTGGATCGTCGGCATGCAGCCCAGCCTCGAGGCCTGGAGCGCCGACCTGGCCTCGCGGATCCACGACGAGCTCACCCGCGTCGAGATCGTCGAGCTCGCGCCCGCAAAACCACCACCCGCGCCACCACCCGCGCCGCCCAGCGAGCCCGCGGCCGATCCGAGCCCGTCACCACCACCCAGCGAGCCCGCGCCGCGCGTGCGACTCAAGGTCGGCGCCGCCCCGGCCCGCGCCGGCAAGATCGTGGCCGCCCCCGGCGCCCCCCTCGACCTCACCGGCGACGTCTTCGTCGAGGGCGAAGGTAACGCCTACGCGGGTGGTGCCACCAGTCCAACCGGCACCGGCACCACACCGACCCGGCAGGTCGGCGAGCCGCCTGCCGCCCCGACAAAGACCCCGACCACGCCCGCCAAGCCGAGCCGCGCCGCCCCGGTCTCGCTGCCGACCGACGAGTGGAACTGTCCCTGGCCCGACGAGGCCCAGGAGCTCCCGCTCGACGAGCAGACCGCGACGATCCGCGTCACCGTGCGCGCCGACGGCAGCGTCGAGTCGAGCCAGGTCGTGCAGGACCCCGGCGACGGCTTCGCCGCGGCCGCGATCCGCTGCGCCCGTCGCACCCGCTTCACGCCCGCGAAGGACGCGGAGGGCCGCCCGATCCGCGCCGTCTCCCCGCCGATCCGCCTGCACTTCTTCCGCTGAGACGACACCAGCGACGAGTCGCTTTTACCTCGCCGCGCAGACGCGGTACCCTGCACCCGAGATGGCCTACGTCCGCAAGATCACGATCGAAAAGCATCGCAGCATCGAGCGGCTAGAGGTCGATCTGACGCCCGCGGCGGACGCTGGTAGGACGTTTCGCCATCTCATCCTGACGGGACCCAACGGCTCCGGAAAGAGCAGCGCGCTCGAGCTCATCAACGAGGCACTCCCCAAGATCACGCGCTCGCATCCCCCCCAGCGAGACTGCAAGGTCGAGCTCAACGAGCCGATACGAGACGGCGGCCAGGGCTTGATCGTGGCGTTTTTTCGGGCCCAGAGACTGCTGAAGATCAATGACATCTCGGGCCCATCCAAGATCGAGTGGCGGCACATCCTCAGCGAGAGGAGCTCCGCGGCCGCCCACGCCGTCCAGTATCTCGTCAACCGCAAGGTCGAACAATCTTTCGCCCGGGACGACGGCGATCACGCAGCAGTGACCGCGATCGAGGCCTGGTTCAACGAGCTCCAGAGACACCTGGCGCACCTGTTAGAGGACCCAGGGCTCTCGCTCCAATTCGATCGGAAGACATTCTCGGTCCGCCTGCGTTATGTCGATGGCCGGGAGGTCTCCTTCGCCCAGCTCGCTCAGGGCCACGCGGCCGCGCTCGACATCTTCTTCGAGCTGCTGATTCAGTCGCAGGCTCACCGGGAAGAGTACGAAGCCCAGCAGCTCGCCGGCATCGTGCTCATCGACGAGATCGAGACGCACCTGCACCTTCGCCTGCAGGAGCTCATACTCCCGTTTCTTACGGAAATTTTCCCGACGTTCCAATTCATCGTTGCCACCCACTCGCCCGCGGTGATCGCCAGCGTCCCGGACGCCGTCGTCTACGACCTCGGCACACGCGAGGCGACCGACAGCGCCGACCTGCAGGGTATCCGCTACGGGACGCTCATGACGGCCCACTTCGGCATCAGCTCCGACATGGACCTCGACTCGACCGAGAAGCTGCAGCGCCTGCGCCTGCTGGCCGCGAACCAGCGTAGCGCCGATGAGGAGCAGGAGATGACCGCCCTCGCCGACATGCTCACGGGGCGCTCGCGGACCCTGGCCCTGGAGGTGTGGAAGATCTTGAACCCGGCGCCGCCGCGGACGGTCGGAGGCGCGTCGTGATCAACGCAGTGCGCTCGCCTGTCGCGCCGCCGAGCCTCGCAGCGGGCACGAAGTACAACGGCCGCGATGTCGTCGACACCTTGCTGCGTGACTTCCTCGGCAAGTGCTACCTGTGCGAGATCCGCATCACGGTACGTGAACATTCGGTGGACCATCGTCGGCCCAGGGCCCAATTCCCGGAGCTCCTCTGCGCCTGGGCCAACCTGTTCCCGAGCTGCCGCGACTGCAACGAGCGCAGGCCCAAGACCCCGTCGGGTGGACTCCTCGACCCGACCTGTGATGATGTCGAGGCCCGACTCGCACAGACCACCCAGGTGAACGCTGGTGGCACCGCGGAGGTGCCGTGGTTTGCGGCGCGCGACCCTGCCGATGCACTGGCCGTCGCCACCGCAGCTGAACTCAACCACCTGCACAACAGCCGCTCGCCGAAGGCGGCCGAGCTGCGCTCGGCCATCACCGCACGGGTCGACGAGGTGCTCCAGCACATCTTGGACTTTCGCGCCCACGGCAGCTCAACCCGTGGACCGGTCCGCACCGCGTGGGAAGAACCCTTACGCCACGATTTTTCGCGCCGCGCTCCGTTCACGGCGCTGGTCCGCGGCCGCCTCGGAGCCGGTCTCGAGAGTCTCTTCGACTGACCCGCATGCGCCCCTGGCTCCCCCTGCTGCTCCTCTGGACCGCGTGCCGCGGCGAGCCGGCCACGGCCGACGACTGCCGGGAGATCCTCGACCGCATCGTCGCGCTCGAGCTCGCCGAGCAGGGTTATCGCGACGCCGCGCTGACGCAGCGCAAGCAGGAGCTGTTCGCCCAGCGCTTCGCCGCCGAGCTGGCCCGCTGCGAGGGCGTGCGCTTGCCGGCCGGCGCGCGCGAGTGTGTCGCGCGGGCCGGCTCGAGCGAGCAGATCAGCCACGAGTGTCTGCGCTGATTGTCAGGGCGCCGGCCACACGAAGCCGACCTGCGATTCGAACAGGTAGCCGTACATCGCCACGGCGTTGTCCCGCTCGGCGTCGCTGGTCGTATAGAAGTGGTCGCCCGCGCCGTAGAGGCGATACAGCGGCACGGCCCCGCAGACGGCCTGGGTGCCGAGATAGCCGAGGGTGCCCTCGACCGGGCCCGCGCCCTCGCAGGTGTCGCTCGTGGTGTAGAAGCGGCGGTTGTCGCCCTTGAGGCAGCGGTACAGCGGCACCAGACCGGGCGCCGCGGCGACGTGCATGTAGAAGTAGTTGAGGAACTCCGGCTTGAAGTCGCCGGACATCGCCTCGGCCGCGTCGAGCGTATAGAAGTGGCCGAGCGTCGGGCTGCTGGCGCGGTGCACGGGCTGGCGGCAGCCGGGCACGTTGCCCTCGTCGCACTGGCCGTCGCAATTGTCGTCGAGCAGGTTGCAGGCCTCGGCCTGGCCGACCTTGCACATCGGCGTGCAATCTTCGCCGGGCCCGAGCAGCTCGCAGCCGTTTTGCGGGTCGCCGTCGCAGTCGGTCCAGCCGGGGTCGCAGCTGGCGATCGCGCAGGCGTTGTCCGTGCACGCCGGGCTGGCGTGGGGGATCACGCAGCTCACCCCGCACTGGCCGCAGTTGCTGGGATCGACCGCGAGGTCGACACACAGCTGGCCGCACACGCTCTGCGCCCCGCACTCGGGCGGCGGCAGCTCGGGGGCGCCGGTGCTGGTGTCGCCCGTGCTCGGGTCGCTCGTGCTCGTGGTCGGCGTTTCGCCGCTGCTCGTATCGGCGGTAGCGACCTCGGTGGTGACCGCGGTGGCGATCGTGGTCATGTCGATGTCCTCCGCGCCGTCGCCCGCGCAGGCGGTGAGCAGCAGCAGCAGCGCGAGGCCGGGGGCGGGCGCGGGCGTCATGACGATCACCGGCGCTACGCCAGCAGCTCCGAGAATTCGTCGCTGGTCTCGCCGCCGTTGAAGCCGAAGCTCGGGGTGTCGAGGCCGATCGCCCGCAGCATGGTCACGTGGGCCTTGCTGAAGTTGCCCGCGGGCTCGCGCACGTGGATGTTGGGGATCAACGCGCCGCCGGCCTTGCCCGCGAGCACGATCGGCATCTCGCGGTCGCTGTGCTGGTAGCCCTCGCCGTACTCGGAGGTGCCAAACACCAGCGAGCGGTCGAACAGGGTCATGTCCATCGCGTCCTTGACCTTGGCGAGCTGGTCGAGGAGGCGGGCGAAGGCCTGCATCTGGTAGTCGGTGATCGCCCGGACCTGCTCCCAGGCGCCGTCGTGGCAGGTCTTGTGCATGTCGTTGACGACGCCGAGGTTGCCAAACACGTGGGTCGTGGCCGGCGAGGTGAGCATGAAGGAGAACACGCGGGTCAGGTCGCACTGCAGGGCGACGGCGACGATCTGGCCCATGATCTCGGTCTTGAGCAGCAGGTCGTCGGACTCGCCGGGCACCGGCGGCACGGCGTCACATGTCCCCGAGGTCAGCTCGAGCCGACGCTGGATCTCGCTGAGCGAGTCGAGGTGCGCCTCGAGGCGCTGGCGATCGATCGCGCCGAGGCGCACGCGCAGGCTCTCGGCGTCGTCGAGCACGGCGTCGAGCAGGCGGGCGCGACGACCGAGGCTGACGAGGTCGCCGGGGACGTCGAAGAGCAGGCTGTAGAGCTGCGCCGTGCTCATCACCGGGGCGATCGGCGCGTCCGGGCCGCTGTACGAGATGGCGTTCCAGTGGCCGTAGTCGTGGAAGCGAGCCCCGCTGATCCCGAGGCTCAGCGAGCGGAAGCGCGGCGGGGTCTTGCCGTAGAACTGCGGGTGCGTGGCGACGTACTGGTCGAGCGTCGGCTGCAGCACGGTCATGGTGTGCGAGGGGTGGTCGAAGCCCTCGGAGCGCATCGGCGCGCCGGTCATGGCGACGTGCCAGCCGCGCATGTGCCCGTCGCTCTGACCGCCCGGCACGTCGGGGATGATCGTCTTCGGCTCGAGGCCGGAGATCACGCTGACCTGGTGCGCCGCGAGCGGGGTGAGCAGCGGGCTCGGAGCGTAGGCCGGGCCGGTCGCGGCGGGCGTCCAGAGGTCGGGGTAACCGCCCTGGCCCTGGGTCTCGCCGTGGCCGGCGTGCCAGGGGGTACCGTTGGCCCAGTAGAAGATGCCGAAGATCGGCTCGACACCCGGCGCGTCGGCGCGGGCCGGACGGGTCGCCAGCATGGCGTCGAGCAGCGGCAAGCCGATCGACGCGACGGCGCCGCCAGCGAGGGCGCCGCGGAGGAAGGTGCGGCGGGCGAGGGGCTTCTTGTACGTCATGGATCGATCTCCTCCTCGGCGACGGTGCGAAACACGTCGCTGGTCACGAGGATCTGCAGCAGCTCGCGGAAGCGGTGGCCCTGGGCGGCGAAGTCGTCGGCGACCTCGTCGAGCGCGGGCCACTCGGAGGCGACGTCGCGGCGGCCGATCGCGTGGCGGTACAGCTGGGTGACGATGCAACGGCCGACACGCTTGTCGTCGGCGAGCAGGTCGGCGAGGCCGCGCGCGTCGGCCAGCGGCTTGCCGTCGAGGTCGCCGGAGCTGTCGATCGGGTAGCCGTTGTCGAGGTCTTGCCAGGCCCCGATCGGGTTGAAGTGCTCGAAGAGGAAGCCGGGCGGGTCGACGAAGGCGTGGCAGCCGGCGCATATGGGATCGCTGCGGTGCTGCTCGAGGCGCTCACGCAGGGTCTTGCCCTCGGCTTGCTCGGGGTCGAGCTTGAGGTCGACGTCGGGCGGCGGCGGCGGGACATCCTGGCACAGCACGCGTGTGCGCACGTACTTGCCGCGTGAGGTCGGCGAGTTCTCGGTCTCGTGGGCGTTCATCGTCAGGAAGGCGCCGAGAGTGAGGATGCCGGCGCGCGGGCCATCCGAGGGCAGCTCGACGGGGACGAAGGTGATCGGCGTGGCGCCCGGCGCCTCGAGGCCGTAGAGCGCGGCCAACTCGCTGTTCACGAAGGTGCGACGGGTGCTGAAGATGCTGCGGATGTCGCCTTGCTGGCGGTAGACGAGGTCCTCGACGAGCAGCTGGACCTCGGTGCGCATCGAATCGATCATCGTCGGCGAGAACAGCGGGTAGCGGACCGGATCACGGGCGATGCCGTCGAGGCGGCCGAGGTCGAGGAACTGGGCGAAGAAGTCGCGCAGCGCCGTGCGAGCGCGCGGGTCGGCGAGCAGGCGATCGGTCTCGCCGCGCAGGCCGGCGTCGGTGAGCAGGTCGCCCGCGTCGGCGGCGTCGAGCAAGGCGTCGTCCGGGGTGCTGTTCCACAGCAGGAACGAGAGGCGGCTGGCCATCTCGTGGCTGGTGTAGCGCATGCGCGTCGGGTCTTGCGGATCGGGCTCGCCGAGCTCGACGCGGTAGAGGAAGTGCGGCGACTGCAGCATGCCGGCGATCGCGTGGCGCACACCCTGCCAGGCGTCGCCGTTCGCCAGCTCGGTGGCCATCATCAGCCAGCGCGCCTGCTCGTCGGCGGCGAGCGGGCGGCGATACGCGCGACGACCGAAGCGGGCGATGAATTCGCTGACGCAGGCGTCCCCGGGGGCGGCGGGCTGACAGCCGACCAGCGCGTCGCGCCGGGCCACATCGGCGAACACGATGCCGGTGAACAGGTCGGCGGCCTCCTCGTACTGCTGCACGC
Organism: Nannocystis sp.; assembly: GCA_044228605.1. GTDB lineage: Bacteria > Myxococcota_A > Polyangia > Nannocystales > Nannocystaceae > Nannocystis. The sequence goes on from JBGAUO010000047.1 coordinate 22,260, forward strand.
CGAGCTCGGAGACGGTCGTGCTGGCGGCGCCGATCGTGAAGAACAGGTAGGGGTTGGTGTCGGGCTCGAGCGGCGGCACCGGCAGGCCCGGGCCGAGCAGGGCCTCGACGCTGTTGAGGTACTGGCGCTGCGTCAGGCGCGGGAGCACCGGCGGCCCGGGCATGAAGGGCTTGGCGGGCGCGCCGGTGTCGTCGTCGGTGGTGTCGCCGGTGGAGGTCTCGGGGGGATCGACCGAGGTGGCTTCGGCGCCGGAGGTCCCGGCGCTGTCGCCAGTGTCGCGGGCAGACTCGCCCGAATAACAGCCACCCAGCGTGAGCGCCACGGCGAGGCCGAGGCCGGGAGCGGCGAGGGGAGGCCGCGAGAAGGGTGGTCCGTAGGGCATCCGCACGCCCGCAGCTATCGCACAAAATTTCGCCGCGGTGCAGGGGGCCGCGCAGGGGGCCGCCGAACGCAGGCGCTCAGGCCCGCGTGATGGTCGGGGTGCGGGCGGCGAGCACCGGGGCAGCGAGCTGTGCAAGCAGGTACGCGGCCACGTCGGCCCGGGAGATGGCGGCGGACATCGGGAAGGCGTCGGTATCGATCACTCGCCCGCTCGCGGGGCCATCGGTGAGGCGAGTTGGACGCGGGGTCTGCCAGTCGAGGCCGCTGTCGGCGTAGACCTGCTCCATCACCGCGAGGTCGCGGTAGGCCACGCCGACGTTGCTGCGGGCGACAAAAAATCGCATCAGCCAGTTCATGCGGGCGGCGCTGTCCCCCACCCCGGCCGCGCTGATCGCCACGACCCGGCGGACCCCGGCGGCGCGCATGCCGGCGACGATGTGGCGGGCTGTCTGCGAGCAGAAGTCAGGCGGAGAGATCAGCGGGGACCAAGGGTTTGCCGGGTTTTTCCGCCGCAGGCCGAGGCCGCTCGCCACGTGGTCGTGGCCGGCGATGGCGCGGGCGACAAAGGCCGCGTCGAGCGGATCGCCGCGCAGCACCGTGACCCCGGACGGCGGCGTAAACGTGGCGCCGTCGCGCACCTGCGCGCTGACCTGATGGCCGGCGGCGGCGGCGAGCTCGACGAGGATGCGACCACACTGGCCACTGGCGCCGAGGACGATCAATCGCATGCCCGCGACGATATCCGATCGCGGCCGCTCACGGCGTGGCGGGCGGCGCGGCGCGGCGCTTGACGCCGGCGATCTCCTCGACCGCGACGTGGCAGATCAGCGCGTCGCCCGGGCGCAGGGACTCGCTGCGCGAGAATTTGTGGGTGGCGGCCTGCTTCTCGCGGCGGATGCCGACGATCGCGGCGTCGAGCAATTCCTCGGCCTCGCGCAGCGGCTTGCCGACGAGCGGGCTGCCGGGGTGGAGGTCGATCTGGACGCTGGCCATGACGGTCTCGCCGAGGCGGTAGGCGCCGAGCACCTGCTCGTCGAGGGCCGCGGCCGCGAACAGGGGCGCCGCGAGGGCCGAGGTGGAGAAGGTCGAGTCGACGTGGAAGGCCTTGCCGAGCTTCTGGGCCATGCTCTGATCGAAGAAGCGCATGACGAGGCGGATCTTCGGGTTGATCGTGCGCACGTCGAGGGCGATCTCGAGGTTGACGAGGTCGTTGTCAGTGCAGGCGATCACGCAGGCGGCGTGTTCGATGCCGAGGTCGCGCAGCAGGCTCTCGCGCCGGGCGTCGCCGATGACCAGCGGGACGCCGCGGGCGCGCGCCTCCTCGACGAACTGCCCGTGGTCGCTGGCCTCGACGGCGATGACCTGGCGGCCGCGGCCGAGCAGCTCGCCGAGGACGCGGAAGCCGACGTGGCCGAGGCCGATCAGGACGATGTGGTCGCGGTAGATCTCCGCCATGATGCGCACCCATGCCTGCCGGTGGTTGGTGAAGTCCATCAGCGAGGAGCCGATCTTGAGCAGACCCTCGGCGATGATGAAGGCGCCGGCGACCGGCACGGTGAAGTACATGATCCGCAGGAGCCAGTCGTGCGGGAGGTCGGTGAGGTGCTCGAAGAACAGCTGGGTGTAGACCAGGAAGCAGGCGCCGACGAAGTCGAGGTTCTTCACGACCTCCGGGTCGCCGCGCCACAGCAGGATCGAGCCGCCGACCACCAGCAAGATCGCCAGCACCACCAGGCGGCCGAGCAGGAGGCGCGCGGCGTAGGCGGCGAAGCGCAGGCGGGCCTGCAGCGGCATATGCACCCGGCGCAGCTGGACGGCCATCCTGGCGCGCACGCTACCGCGGCCGCGTGACGCTTGCCAAGCGCCCGAACGCGATGACCCCCGGGACCGGCAGGTGCTGGCCCGAGGGTCATCTTCGCGGCGCCGACGCTGCAGCGATCAGCCGGGCATGATCGAGCAGAAGCCGCCGATGCAGGTGCCCTCACCCTCGCAGCAGGCCGCGTCGACCTCGCAGGCGTCGCCCTGGTGCGAGCAGCTGTCGGGCTTGTCGTTGCAGGTCGGCATCTCGCCCTCGTTCGGCGGGTAGCAGAAGCCGCCGCAGCAGTCGAAGCCGGCGTTGCAGCCCTCGCCGATCTCCTTGCACGGGGCGAGCGCCCACTCGCCGCGCATGTTGGAGTTGTTGAGCTCCTGACCGGGGAGCCAAAACGGCGGGTGGCTGGGATCGACACCCGGCTGGATGTTGGCGTCGATCGCCGAGACCCACAGCTGCTTGCGGCGGCTGCCCGGGTTTACGTCGGTGAGCGTGTTGCCGTACTTGCGCTCGGTGCCGATGATGAGCCAGAAGTAGCCGCCGACGGAGACCGGCAGGAAGGTCGGCTCGTAGGTGGTCTGGTCCTGGCCGGGCTCGATGATGCCGAGGCCGTTGGCCTTGTCGAGGCGCATCTGGGCGCTGCCGTCGAAGTTGGAGATCCAGACCTCGGTGACGGCGCCGCGGGTGCGCGCCTGATTGAGGCGGCTGAAGGCGATCCACTCCGAGTCGGGCGCGAAGGTCGGGAAGGTCGTGGTGCCGAGCGGCGGGGTCTTGTTGACGATCTGCTTCACGTTCGAGAAGGTGTTGGTCATCAGGTCGACGTTGGCGGTCCACAGCTCGCTGTTGTTGAAGTCGAGCCAGTTGCCGTCGGTCTTGCGGGCGAAGGCGATGCGGCTGGGGTCGCCGGCCCAGGCCGGGTGCACCGGCTTGCCGCCGGGCGTGGTGAGGGTGGCGAGCACGGCGGCGTTGTCGAAGGTGGTCAGCTTGAGCGCGCCGGTCTCGTCGGACTGCCCCCACAACACGTGCGAGCCGTTGGGCGCGATCGCCTGGAAGCCGGAGGCCTTGTCGGGGAAGTAGAGGACGTTGCCGGTGGCGGCCTCGATGACGTTCCACGGGCTGTAACCGCCGTGGAAGGCCGCGGCGATGCGCGAGCCGTCCTTGGAGACGCTGTGGCAGGCGACGCAGCTGACGCCCGGGGGCTTGTTGATGAACTGCTTGGGGGCGGCGTCGCCGATGTTGAGGCGGACGACGTTGCCGTTGTTGACCTCCCAGTAGTAGACGGCGCCGGTGAGGTTGGCGGGGGCGATCGTCCAGGTCTGGGTCTTGGCGAGGTAAGCCTTGTTGCCGTCGAAGCGCTGGATGTCGAAGACCACCGGGCCTTCCGTCGACGCGGTGAGCTTGAGCCACACGTCGGCGGGCAGCTTCGGGAAGTTGTAGCGCGAGGGCGGCGGGACCTTGGTGTAGCCCTTGAACTCGAAGTAGTCGCTGTAGACGTGGATGTAATAGATGTCGTTGGCGGCGCCGCCGTTCCACTGCACGGTCGGACCGGTGAGCCCGCGCGGGAACACGGTCTGGTCGTAGGGGTAGAGCAGCACCATCGCCGGGTCAGGGTCGATGGCCATGCCAAAGCCGTCCTTGATGCCGGGGTCGACGGGCTCGGGCTCGCTGGTGAACTGCAGCTTGACCGTGGCGGAGGTCTGGACGACGCCGAGGGCGCCGGCGGGATCGAAGCTGACGGTGCCCTTGCCGCCCGCGAAGCCGGTGGCGCTGAACGAGCCGCTCTGGCCGCCGAGGCTGGCGAGGTCGAGGCGGTCGTAGTCCCACGTTCCATCGATCGGGACCTCGAGGCCGCCCATCGTGATGCCCTTGGCCGTGTACTGCAGCGGCGCGGGGATCTGGCCGTCGATGACGGTGACGATCGCGTCGAGCGGGTCGATCACGACCTCGACGATCGGGTCGTCGCCGGTCTCGCTGTTGCCGCTCGTCGATGTGCCGGTGCTGGGATCGACCGTGGTGCCGTCGGTGGCGTCGGTGGTCTGACTCGCCGTACCCGGCGTGCCGCCGCTGGGGTCCGTCGCGGACGTGGTGGGGTTCGTCGTCGGCGCGGTGCCGGTGCTGGGGTCCGTCGCGCTTTCGGTGACGCTGACGCTGCCCGAGCCGCCATCGGTGTTGCCCACCGTGTCGGCCCGGCCATCGTCACCGCAAGCCGCAGCGAACACACACGCGCCCGTGAGGAGCAGGGAGATTCTCGTTGTCATGGCCACCCTCGCAGTAATTGCGGAAACGGTCCCCAGTAGAACCGAGTCGCGGCGTCCCGGCTAGCAGGGAATTGCCTGTGGTGCGCGGCCGTCGGCGCGCGACCGTGCTGCGGCCGCGCGCGCAAGCGCGGGCTGCCCGCGGGCCGACGCTCGCCGGCGCTCGCTCTCTGGTCGATGAGACATGTCGGTAAGGACATGTCTCGGGCACAGACTCAGGGACCGGGCGGAGGGGCGCTGGCGAGGCGGCTGATCGTGCGGGCGAGGGTCTCGCGCAGGCAGGCGAAGCAGTCCTGGCTGTTGAAGAAGCCGCAGCCGCGGCGGCGCAGCGCCGACACGCGACGCAGCGCTGGCAGCACGCGCGCGTCGCCGTCGGCGGCCATCTGCTCGATCACCAGGCGCTTGTTGGCGCAGCTGGCGGCCTTGTCCAGCCAGGCCAGGTTCAACACGTAGCCGGGCACGGCCTCTTTCGGGCGGTGGGCCAGCACGCGGTCCGCCGCGCGCTGACGGGCGCGCTTGTCGTCGCTCTCCAGCAGGCTCGTCAGATCGGCGGCCAACTCGGGCGGGACAGCGCGAGCGTCGGGCGAAGTCGCGGGCGCTGGCTCCGTCACGGGCGCTGGCTCCGTCGCGGGTGGCTCCGTCGCGGGTGGCTTCGTCGCGGGCGCTGGCTCCGTCGCGGGTGGCAGCGCCGGGGCAGGCGCGAGCGGGGCTGTGAGCGGCGGCGGCTGGGTCTCCAGCGCGGGCGCCGACGCGGCGACCGGCACTTCGCTGTGGGGCACGATCGGCTCGGGCGCACCACGATCGCGGAGCGAGCACCAGGCGAGCAGCAGCGTCAGGGTGACGGCGACCGGGATCAGCACACGAGGGCGACGCAGCGCGGCCAGGCGGTCGCTCGCGCTGGCGGGGCGCAACGCCGTGGGCAAGGGCTCCGCGATTGAGGTGCCAGCGCTCGTGGTACCCGGGAGCAAGGCGAGTCGACGCAGGGCATCGCGGATCGCCGCGGCGACCGCGGGACGCTTGCTCGGGGCGGGGTTCAGCAACGAGGCGACCAGCCCCGCGAAGGCGTCGGGCACCTGTGCACCGAGCTCTTGCTCGAGCGTGGGAGGGGTCGAGCCGAGCTGACACGCCACCAACTCGGTCACACTTTCGCCTTGCCACAGGCGCCGGCCCACGCAGCACTCCCAGAGGATCACGCCGAGCGCGTAGAGATCTCCGCGGGCGTCGACGGCGTCGCCGACGGCCTGCTCGGGGGCCATATAGCCGGGGGTGCCGAGGATCGCGCCCATGCGGGTGAGTGGCAGGCCACTGTCGCTGGTGCTGGCGCCCTCCTCGGCGACACGGGCGATGCCGAAGTCGACGACGCGAGCGTGCAGGCGGCCGTCGTCGCGGGTCTCGATGAGGATGTTGTCGGGCTTGAGATCGCGGTGGATGATGCCGATCGCGTGGGCGGCCGCGAGGGCGTCGGCGATCTGCGAGCCGAGCTCAGCGACGCTGCGCCAGGCGAGCTTCCCATGGGTGTCGAGGTACTTGGCCAGGCTGACGCCGCGGACCAGCTGGATGACGAGGTAGGCGCTGCCGTCGGGGAGCTTCCCGGAGTCGATCGCGCTCGCCACATGCGGGTGGTCGATCCTCGCGGTGGCGACCGCCTCGCGCTCGAAGCGAGCGCTGGCCTGCGCGTTGCTGGCGAACTCGGCACGAATGACCTTGATCGCGACCTGCTTGCGCAGCTTGAGGTGCTCGGCGACGTAGACGGCGCCCATGCCCCCCTCGCCGAGCAGCTCGACGATGCGGTAGCGGCCATCGATGACCTTACCGATGCCCCCCAGACTGCTGAGGCCGGCGACGGGCGCCTGGGTGTCGGCGACGCCGAGATGTTCGGCGACCGTGGCGTCCCACGGGACCTCGCGGCGCGGTGGCATGGCGGCGGAGTATACCCGCGAGCGTTCCGCCTTGGCCTGTCCGAAAGGTCAGATCGCACGCCGCGCGGGCTGCGCGGCCCCACGGGCGCTCACACCCCTCAGAACGGGCACGGGATCGGCAACAGGGGATTGAGCTCGGGGAACAGCTGGTTGTCGACGTAGCGAAAGTTGGACTCGGACTCCTTCACCCAGGTCTCGCCGAAGCCGAGCAGGGGGATGGACGCGAGGTCGGTGATCTGCGCGGCGCCGCCGTCGGCGTAGTGGAGCAGGAGCCCGCCAGGGCGGTTGGGGTCGCTGCTCAGCGAGTTGACGACATTGCACAGATTGTTGGTGACGGGCTGTTGCAGCAACAGCACGATCTGGGCGGGATTGTAGGCGTCGGCGAGCACATCGAGCGCGTCGAGCGGGAGCGCTGGCCCGTAATAACACTGGTAATAGCATTCGTAATAAGGGTTGCAGACCTCGCCGCAATACTGTTGATGATTGTACTGCTCGGGGTCCGTGTAGATCGTACGCTGATAGTCACCGTAGTAATCGTTCTGAATGTAGCGGCCGACGCTGAGACGGAAGCGCTTGGGGTTGACCTCATCGACGGGCGCGATCGGCTCGGTGAACGTGAGGCGGAGGATCTGGGGGTCGAGGAACTCGACGGCGATCAGGAGGGGCGGCGTGACGTCGGCGGGCGGCGGCGGTGGGTCGGTGGTCGGCGTGACCGTGGTCGTGGGCTGGTCGGTGTCGGTGCCGTCGGTGCCGCTGCTGTCGGTGTCGGTATCGGTATCGGTGTCCTGGCCGCCGCCGGGACAGCCAGTAAGTGCGACGCTCCCGCCCGCGAGTGTGGCGTGGACGAGGCGATTGAGACGTAGGCCAAGCATGGCCGCGATCCTTGCAAATGCGCGAAGAAGGGTCAATCGCGACGCAGCTTGTCCAGCACACGCGAACCGACGCCGAGCATGCGCAGATCGTCGCCCGTGAGGCCGAGGCGGGTGCCAAGTTCGACGTTCCAGGCCTGGATCGCGCCTTCCCAGAGGCCGAGCGTGCCGACATTGCTGGCGCCGAGAAAGCGCTCACGCGGGAGCGCAAAGGAGAGATGAAACTGGAGTTCCGGGCCGAGGCGCGACAGGGCGGCGGTGATGCGGCTGGCTGGCTGGCTGCGGCCGCTCTCGCCAGGCGGGGCGATCTTGAAGTTGTATAGGCGGAGGTCGACGGCGAGCGGCAGCTCGGGCGCGTCGCGGTCGCCACCGCAGCGCAGCGTGACGTCGAGTTCGCCGCCGCGGACCCAGCGACCCGCGGCGCCCAGCTTGTGCGCGGCCGGGCCGATCGGGATCCCGCGCGTCTGCCAGGTGTGGGCCGCGGAGCTGAAGGGATAGCCGCGGGCGCTGCCGCGGGCCTCGCTCCCGCACAGGACGTCGAGCATGGCGTAGTCGCTGCGCAGCGGGCTGATGCGCAGCAACTCGAACTCGAGCGGGAGGTCGCGGAAGGGGGCGCTTATCGTGTCGGCGAAGTCGAGCTGGATGTCCCGGAGCTCGAGCTCCGCGATCACGAAGCGACGGGTGGGGCCCGGCGCGCCCTTCTCCCGGCGGATC
>JBGAUO010000048.1:0-29715 GCA_044228605.1 Nannocystis sp.
AGATCCGCGACCAGACCCTGCAATTCGGCCCGGTCGGCGCGCACCGAACCTACTACGTGCTCGGCGGCGAGTGTCAGGGCAACTTCTCGGCCGCCGCCGCCGGCCTGCTCGACGCCCGCCCGCTGCGCGACCTCCTCCCTGGCACCTTCGCCACCAGCTCCGGCGGCCTCGACGTGCAGGTCGCCCACGTCGCCGGCCTCGTCGACGAGACGCTGCAGATCCACGCCCTGCGCGGCGCCTTCGTCCCCGGCAACGACGGCCTGCGCGTCGAGCTCGCCGGCGTCGGCCTCGACCCCATCGACCTGCGCGAGGGCAGCATCGACGTGCTGCGCTGCAGCGACGACACGCCCTGCCCCCACAGCCAGGACGGCTACGCCCTCTACCTCGGCGGCGTCCCGCGGGTCGCCGACCCGGCCACCCCGGCCCAGAAGGCCCTCGCCGTCCAGAAGCCGACCGCGGAGCGCCCGCCTGCCGGGGCCCTGCGCGCCCGCATCGGTGACCGCGGCCGCGTCGCCGTGTGGGGCCACGCCGTGCTCAGCCCCGACTTCACCCGCATCACCGCCACCGACATGCGCGCCGAGCTCGACGAGATCGCCTACCGCATGTTCGACAACTCCGGTCGGCCGCAGCTCTACGCGACCCTCGCCAGCGACAGCATCACCCTCGAGGGCCGCGACAGCATGACCCTCCGCGGCGAGGTCCTGGTCAACCGCGCCCGCTGGGTCCGCGACGCGCAGGAGGGCGTCAAGGTGTTATCGTTCGCCGACCCGACCACCACCCCGGCCTCGCCCCCGCCGGAGATCGTCCGCGACATGGCCCTCGACCTCCGGATCCGCACCACCGCACCGTTCCGGGTCGACAACAACGTGATGAAGGGCGTCGAGGGTCAGGTCCTGCTCGCCGTCGGCGGCACCCTCGGCGACCTCGAGATGTCCGGCAAGATCGACGTCAGCACCGGCGTCCTCGACGTGGCGATCCTAAACGGCGCCTACAACGTCCAGTACGGCAAGGTCCAGCTCGAGCGCAGCCTCGAACAGAGCACCGTCGACATCCTCGCCCTGCGCCAGGATCCGATCTACGTCGAGAACCAGCCGCGCCAGATGTACGTCAAGCTCGGCGGCACCCTCGACGCGATCACCTGGCGCTGCATCGTCCAGGGCGACACCCGCACCCGCGGCCGCACCACCCGCGAGTGTGTCGACTACCTGGTCCTCGGCGCCGGCAACAAAGAGGTCGCCGACTCCAACGTCCGCCGCTACGGCGGCGGCGGCCTGCTCGGGCGCCCGATCGGCCTGGTCGGCAACCTCACCGAGCTCAAGCTCGGCAAGTACGTCGAGAAGAACGCCCCCCGCCTCGCCCCCTACACCCCCGACATCAGCATGCGCCTCGGCCAGCTCGGCATCGAGGCCACCGCCGAGACCCCGCGCCCGTGGTTCCGCTCGGACTGGGGCAACCTCACCGTCGGCGCCGGCTACACACGCGGCTACCCCGGCCTGCTCCTGCGCAACAGCTACGACTGGCGCGTCCGCTTCCGCCTCCTTGACGCCGCCTCCCTCGAGTTCCGTGACAACCGCCGCTCCTACTTCAACGAGCGCATCATCTTCGACCCCCTCCGCCAGCGATCGCTCGAGCTGCGCCTTGACTACACGCTCCCCAGCATGCGGTAGGCGCCCCGCAGGCCTGGCTCGCCTGCTCGCCGCGCTCCTCGCCCTCACCCTGCCGACCGCCGCGGCGGCCGCGACCACATCCGCGCCGGCCCTCACACCTGGCTTTGGGGCCATGTCCGTCGCACCAGGTCCCTTGCGACCTGTCCTCTCGGCCAGCCCCGCCGCGGACCCGAACGCCGGCGCTCCGGACCCCGAGACCGCGACACCCACGGACGAGGTCCCCGAGCCCCCCAGCGACGCCGCCGACGCCGTCGCGGCCAGCGACGCCGCTGAGACCCTCGCCGTCGGCGCAGCCACCACGCCGCTCGCCGCCGACGACGGCCGCTGCTCTCGCATCGACAGCGCCGCCGACCCCATGCGCCTGATCGACGCCGTCCTCGACGGCCTCGAGAAACAAGGCTTCGCGCTCAGTCGCCGCACCCGCCAAACCAACCTCCGCGGCACCGCCTGCGCCGTGCAACTCACCGGCGGCGACCCAGGCTTCCTCCACTACCAGCTCCAGACCACCGCCGAAGAGGGCTACGTCTTCGCCCTCGTCCCCGTTGGCAAGCACCAGCATGAGCTCCTCGCCCGTCCCACCCTCGACAATGAGGAAGGCGGCGTGCTCATCGCTGGCGTCGAACACGTCACCATCGACGGCCGCTACCGCGTCGGCGACAGCAATGACGGCCTGCGCCGCGTCCTCGGCCTCGAGCCCGGCAACCTCAGCCCGGACGCCATTCGCGCCCAGCTGCAGCAGCTCGGCTACCGCGCCCGCTACCTCGCCGACGGCGCCGGCCGCCTCATCGTCGAAGTCGAGCCCGGCCGCAGCATCCGCCGCGTCCGCATCCACGGCCATATCCCGCTCTCCAAAACCGACGTCCAGCGCGAGCTCTCGATCAACGCCCGCCCCGGCGCCCTCGCCCACGGCATCTGCAGCTCAGCGAAGGCCGTTCGCGCCGACAACAAGCCCCCGATCTGCGCCATCGACGACCTCGCGTGCGCCCGCTGGCGTGACGATGAGATCGCCAGGCTCAAGCGCTTCATGTTCGACAAGGGCTACCTGCGCGGCGACGCCACCTTCGGCCTCGCCTGCGGGCGCAAGAACGACGAGGTCGACCTCCACGTCTACCTCGACAAGGGCCCCGCCTACCGCATCCCGTGGAAGCGCCTCACCGTCGTCGGCAACATGCCGCGCGCCGATCAACGCTGGCTCCGCCGCGCCTTCTGGCCGCGCGTCCGCGCCACTCCCTTCCCCGCCCGCGTCACCCGCGACTCGCTCGAGGACGCCAAGGAGCGGGCCGAACGACGCTACGCCGAACCCCGCGACAACGTCATCCAGGCCTCCGCCAACCCGCAGCTGAGCCTCCCGTACCCGCAGATCCAGATCGACACCAACTACGAGGAGCTGCGCGACGGCGAGATACCGCCCGGCAACAAGCTCCCGCTCGAGGTCACGGTGGACCTCGGGCGCGGCGTCAAGACCTCCTTCCTCGGCAACCGCAGCTACTCCGACCTGCGCCTGCGCGGCCAGATGCAGCTGTTCAAGCGCCGCGAGGCGCCGAGCGACCAGACCGCGATCCGCGAGGCCGCCAACCTCCGCGCCTACTACCAGAGCAAGGGCTTCCTGCTCGCCCGTGTCCGCGGCCGCTACGAGGAGTTCGGCAGCACCGCCCCCGGCGCCCTCTACTTCCAGATCAACGAGGGCCCGCTCGTCACGATCCGCGCCATCAACCAGGTCATCACCCGCGGCGTGCCGCCCCGCATCGCCGAGGAGATCGAACGCGACTTCGACAAGTCCCGCAAGCTCAAGCGCGGCGGCCGACTCACCGAGGCCTGGGTCATCGACGACCTCACCGCCCTCATCCAGCGCTACAACGATCGTGGCTACCTGTGCGCCACCGCCGACGTGCGCGTCGCCTTTTGGCCCGAGGGCCTCGACCGCAAGGGCGAGTACTCGGTGGTCGACGTCGCAACGATCCTCCGTCGCGAACCAAACCCCAGCTGGGCCACCCGCGACTTCGACGCCGCCGGGCTCCACCAGCTCCGCGCCCGCAAGCGCGCCAACCTCTACGTGCGCGTCACCATCGAGCCCGGACCGCGGGTGTTCTCCGCCCGACGCGACGAGCAGATCCGTTACCTCGACGACCCGATCCCCGGCGACCGCAACATCGATGACCTCCCGATCCACCAGGACGGCAGCTGGGGCGCCCGCCGCATCTTCTCGGACACGCCCATGCGCCGCGCCGGCGAGACCCGCCCGGGCGGCGTCGCCATCACCCCCAGCCTCGACCGCGAGGTCGAGGAGGCCGTCATCAGCCGCTACCGCGACAGCGGCTACCCCATCGCCGACGCCGAGATCCGCTGGCTCTACACCGACCCTCGCGGCACCGTGCGGTCCGTCCCCAACGCTCGCCGCCTCTACGACGACGACATCGGCATGTGCCAGGCCTACACCAGCGGCACCGCCGTCGAGGTCGAGGCCGAGCTCTCCGTCTACGAGGGCAAGAAGGGCGTGTTCGGCGACACGCTCCTGCGCGGCAACTTCAAGACCCGCGGCTGGGTCCTGCGCCGCCAGTTCGGCTTCAAGCAGGGCGCCCCCTACAACCGCAGCGCCAGCGAGACCACCCGCAACAACATCGACGGCCTCGGCGTCGCCGAGAGCGTCAACATCACGCCCTACCCCGTCGGCTGCGACCTCGACAGCAGCACCGTCAACGCCGCAGGCGAGCCCTGCACCGTCCATCAAGTCGTCGAGATGCGCGAGCGCAACGACGTCTCGCTCAAGCTCTCCGGCGGCCTCGGCTTCGCCACCCTCGACCCCTTCTACCTGTTCCTCCACCCCGAGTTCCCCAACATGTGGGGCACCGGCTGGGACTTCGATGTCCTCGGCCACTACGGCTTCAACACCAGCGGCGTGCCGGCCGGCGTCCCCTTCCTCGGCGACTGCGCCGGCGCGCGCTGCTACCAGCGCAGCGTCCAGGGCACCCTCGCGCGCCCGCGGATCTTCGCCAGCCCGCTCACCCTCTCGCTGGGCGGCACCTACCAGCTGCGCCTCACCCCGGCCCGCGGCCGCCTCGAGTCCGCGATCGGCACCCTCATCTTCACCTACCCGATCAGCGCCCGCTGGCAGGCCTACTTCGGCTACCTCATCCAGGTCAGCAACATCAGCCAGGACGTCGTCAAGCCCACCTTCGACCCCGCAGTCCCGCCCGGCGAGTCCGCGAGCATCACCAACCGCCGCGACGCGATCGTCACCGACCGCACCGGCGCCCTCCAGCTCGGCGCCTCCTACACCAACGTCGACAAGCCCTTCAACCCCGAGAGCGGCTTCATCGCCAGCGCCGATCTCAAGCTCGCCTCCCCCTACCTCGGCAGCATCGACTGGTTTGTCCGCGCCGACCTCTCCTGGCAGCACTTCATCCCGATCCCCCGCACCAACAACCGCCTCAGCTTCCGCTACGCGCTCCGCTACGGCCACGTCATCCCGATCGCCCGCCTCGGCACCACCAGCGCCCCGGAGATCTGGCGCTACTTCGGCGGCGGCACCACCGACCTCGGTATCCGCGGCCTCCTGCCCGAGACCATGCTGGTCGACATCGAGTCCATCAACCAGGGCGGCGGCATCCAGCGCCTCCACTACGTCGCCCAGGGCGGCCACATCCGAGCCCTCGCCACCATCGCCCTCCAGGTCGTCTCCCTGCAGGACTTCCTCGGCGGCAAGATCGCCCACTCGCTCTTCTTCGACTTCGGCGTCCTCACCCAGAAGTGGTCGCAGGTCCAGTTCGCCCGCGACTTCCGCCGCAGCGTCGGCGTCAACTTCCTCAAGTGGGACATCAGCATCGTCACCCTCGCCCTCGGCTACGCCGTCCTGCTCCCCAACGCCATCGCCCCCGGCAACGTCAAGCCGATCGACGACCGCAACGGCCGCTTCATCTTCGACGTCGGCATCACCTTCTGAGCCGCGCGCGCAGGTGTCTGATCGGACATGTCCCATCAGACACCCCCAAGCTTGTCTCGCGCCCGTCCGCGTGCGAAAAAATCGCATGCTCCGCCGCGGCTCCCTCCTCATGCTCCTCGCCTACGCGGCCGCCGCCGCGTGCGCCGGCCTCGTCTGGCAGCAGCACCTGGACGCCCACCTGGGCCTGCGCAGCGCCTTCGCGGCCCTCGCCGCCACCGGTGTCCTGTGGCTGGTCGGTCTGCTCCGGGGTAACCCCAGCGTGTTCGACCCGTACTGGAGCGTCGCCCCGGTCCCGCTCGTCGCCGCCTGGGCCTGCGACCCCGCCAGCGCCGCCGCGGACCCCACTCGCCAGATCCTCGTCGTCGCCCTCGTCACCGCCTGGGGCCTGCGCCTCACGTACCACTTCCTCCGGACCTTCCCCGGCCTCGACCACGAGGACTGGCGTTACACCGACATGCGCCGCGGCGCCGGTCGTCTGTTCCCGCTGGTCAACCTGCTCGTGCTCCACCTGATCCCGACCGCCATGCTCGGCCTCGCCTGCGCGGCCGCCTACCCGGCGCTCGTGACCGGCACCCGCCCGATCGGCCCGCTGGACCTCCTCGCCGGTCTCATCACCCTCGCCGCGATCCTCCTCGAGGCCACCTCCGATCGCATCATGCGAGCCTTTCGTCGCAGCCCACACGCCCCTGGTACGGTCTGCGAGCAAGGCCCCTGGGCCTTCGCCCGCCACCCCAACTACCTCGGCGAGCTCGGCTTTTGGTGGGGCCTCTACCTGTTCTCGGTCGCCGCCCTTCCCAGCGATGACCCAGCCGTCGAGTGGGCCGCTCTCGGCCCCATCGTCATCACGGCCCTGCTCGTCTTCTACAGCGCGCCGGCCCTCGACCGCCGACTCGCCGCTCGCTCCCCCGCCTACCGCGACTACATGCGCCGCGTCCCCTCCCTTCTCCCCCGCACACCGCGGCGCGGGTGAGCTCGAGGGTCGCGCCGTGAGCCGCTCCGCGCACGGCCGCGACCTGTCATGGCCTCATGGCGTCTGGTAGCGAAGCACCGAGCTCTTGAAGTCGCTAAACACCAGCGTCAACTTCACGCAGCTCGCCGCCGGCAGCGGCGCCCCGCCGAGCGGCGCCATGCTGTCCTCGCTCACATCAGTACCGCCCATCGGCACCTCGCCGTACACCACGGGCCCACGGAAGCCGGTCGGGAAACTCGCCGTCGACACCGCCCAGTAGGTCTCGCCGTCGGTCACCGGCCCCGGTCCCAGCGGCGTCTTCGCGGCGACATCGGTCACGTAGTAACCCAGCGCGTCGACGTCGTCGGCCCAGTTCACGGTCGGTGCCCCCATCGCATCGGTCATCAACTCAACCGCGTGCTCGCCCTCCATGCCAGCACAGTCCATCGGCTCGCCCGTGTCCCGGGCGATCCGCCACACCACCCCGCTCGCCTCGAGCCCGGGGCTGCGCAGCAACAGCGTGCTCTCGCCACGATCCGCCACGCCGTCCGCGTCATCGTCGACCAGCAACATCTCGGTCGGGAAGCTCCGGTTCAGGAACCCCGGCCCCACCGGGAAGGGAAATGGCGGCCAGTACGAGGTCTCCCCCGCGATCACCACGTCGAGCTGAACCTTCATCAAGGGCGTCACCGTCTCCTCGACGCGCGCCCCGTATCCATTCGCCGTCGCCTTCAACGCCACCTCGATCGGGATGATCACCGACGGGTCGTAGCGCTTGTTCTCCATGTCGAGATTCGGGTGCTCCACCGTCAGCACATACTCGCCATCGAGCTTCAACGTGGGCGCCGCCGCGACCGTGAACTTCACCTCATGGTCCGCAGCCAGCGTCCGCTCGCTCCACGCCTCGAAGCCCTTGCCCACGACCAGCGTGTACGCCCCGCCCGCCTTCAGCGCCGCCGCCGGCGTGATCGTCAGGTGCCGCCGATCCGCCGTCACCTTGATGTCCACGTCGGCCCCATCAGCACCGACCAGCCGCACCCGCTCGAGGTTCTTGGCGTCCGTCAACACCGGGTGCGACAAGGTCACCGTCAGCGCCCCCTCGCTGCGAGCCTGCAGCTCCCCCGCGGACGGCGTCGTCGCCAGCACCAGGAACTCGCGCGCCGTCCATTCTTGCAGGTAGCGGACGAGGTCGTCCTTTTCCTTGGCGTCGATCTTCGCGGCCGAGAGCTTGAGCATCGCGTCGACCGCCTCGCCCAGCTCCCACGCCGCACCGTTCACCAGCCAGTGACCGTGGCGATACGCACCGACCAGGCTCGGCACCACGATCGGGTGATCGTTCTGCGTCCCGCCGCCCGGAAGCCGCAGCTCCTGCGAGCCCAGCGGTCCAGCGTGACAGCCTGAGCAGTTGGCCTTGCCGCGGAACAGCGCCTCACCGCGCAGCGCAGCCTCCGTCATGCTCCCGTCGCGCTCGGTCGCCCCGTTCGCCGGCGGCGGCGGGATCAAGGCCGCCAGGTAGTCGTAGAACGCCTGATGCAGCTCGGTCGTGATCGTCGCACCGATCGTCGGCCCGGGGCTCCCGTAGAGATACGAGAAGAGGTCGTGCGCGTCACCTTCCCAGCCGATCGGCGCCGTGCCCTCGAGCCAGAACATCGGCCGACTCGCCGACTCCGAGAAACCGCCCGCCGACCATACGTTCCCGTCGGTGAGCCCATCGACATGGCAGTCCGCGCAGCTGTGATTCACGCCGCCCTTCCCTCCCGTGCCGGTGTACAGCGCCTGCCCGGCCGCCACCCCTGCGTCGCGCGGATCGCCCTCCAGCGCGATCACCCGCTTCGACGCGCCAGCGCTGCTCGCCACCGTCACCGCGTAGCCCTGCGCCCCGTGGACAAACAGCTGCTCACCGCTCGCCAGGATCGTGCGCGGCCGGCCCTCCGCCGCGAAGCGCCCGCGCTCGGCCAGCGTCTTCGGATCGAGCCCGACCACCTCGTCCGTCCCCTCGAAGCTCACCCACAGATTCCCCCCTGCCAGCGCCATCCCGAACGGCCGCACCGCCAGCGCCGTCGCGCTCGCTTGCCGGCCCACATCCACCGCCGCCACCTCCTTCAGGCTCTTGACGTCGTAGGCCGCCACCGAGTGGCGAAACGCCGTCATCCCCTCCGCATTCGACAGCTCGCGCACGGCCACCCGCGTGGTCGCAACATACAAACGATCGTCCGCGAGCAGCAGCCCCCCGAGCACGGACCCAACCTCGCTGATGTAGCCCGTCACCTTCAGCGTCGCCGTGTCGATCACCGCGATGTCGAACTTGTCGTTGCGATCGTCCGCCGGGAACTGCTGGCGGTCGCCCACGCCCGAGCAGTAGCTCGCCACGTACAACGTCGCGCCATCCTCGCTCAGGGCCATGGACGTCGAGTTCTTGTTCGCCGCCACGCGGCCAGTGACCGAGCGCGTGGCGATGTCCACCACCACGACCGCGTCCTCCTTCGCCAGCGACACGTACGCCGTCAAACCATCCGGTGACACCACCACCGCCCCCGGCTCGTCGCCGACCCACACCGCGTCGACCAGCCGCCCCTCGGCCACGTCGATCACCCCGAGCGTGTCCCCGGCCTTGTGCGCCACCAGGGCCACCCCCTGCGCCTCGCTCCACGCCAGCGCTGCCGGCCATGGACCGCTGGCGATCGTCCCCTTCACAACCCCGGTCGCCGGATCGATGCGGCTGATCTGCGGATCGTACAGATGCGCCACCCACACCTCGTCGCCGACCTGCGCCAGTGACGTCGTCGCGTAGTAATTGAAGTGCTCGTACGGAACCTCCGCCACGGCCGTCAGCCCGCGCCGCTCCTCGCTGCCGGCGATGCGAAACCCGTACTCCCCGGCCACCACCGGCGTGAAGCGCGAAAAGCCGTCGTTCCCGGCCACCACCTCGTTCGTGTTGCCCTTCGGCGCCTCCTCGATCACCCAGTGACCCGACACCGGATCGGGCAAGAAGTACGTCGACCCGATCGGGAAGCGCACCGAAGACTGCAGCGGCAGCGCCTGCAGCTCGCCGACCTCCACCGCCTCGCCACCGCAACCGCTCAGCGCCAGCGTCAACACCAGCAGGGCACTCTTCGTCACCACGGACTTGCGCTTCATCGACGGTCTCCTCGTGTGCACAGCCATCACGAGCACCCGCAAGGACATCTACACGGCGTCGTGAGCGCCGCCTTCATAGCCGCTCATGCCAGAGATGCAACCCCGATCTCCGATCCGCCCCAATTGACGTAAAACGCCGTTCGAAACCCGCCTCTGCGCGGAACCCGCGCGTTATCGCCCCAGATCGTTCCGCAGTTCCGACACCCACCGCCTTCAGTAGGCGAGCGCCGAACCCCCATCGCGTGTCACGTCGGCCACCGCCCGATATCCCTGCGTCGCGGGGTCGACCTCGATGCAGTTTGCGTGGCCGATCGAGCCCCATTCGGCCATCTCGTGGCCCCGCGCCTTCAGCCCCGCCGCGGTCGCGGGATCCAGCGTCGGCTCAGCGACGATGCGATCCGGCTGCCACTGATGGTGCACCCGCGGCGCCTTCACGGCGACATCCAGGGTCACCCCGTAGTCGAGCAAGGCGCGGACGATCTGCGTCACCGTCGTCGAGATCGTCGACCCGCCCGGCGTGCCCACCACGGCCCGCAGCTGGCCATCCTTCACCAGGATCGTCGGCGTCATGCTCGACAACATCCGCTTGCCCGCGACGATCTTGTTCTGCTCGCCCTGCACCAGCCCGTACGTGTTCGGCGTGCCCGGCTTGACCGCGAAGTCATCCATCTCGTTGTTTAGCAGCACGCCCGTCCCCGGGACCACGACCTTCGCCCCGAAGCTCGTGTTCAAGGTGTAGGTCTGCGACACCGCGTTGCCCGCCTCGTCGACGACGCTGTAGTGCGTCGTCTGGATCGACTCCTTCCCCTGCGGCAGCCCAGCCTTCACCCGGGCCGAGGGTGTCGCGTGGGCCAGGTCGACGTCGGTGAGGCGCTCACGCAGGTAGGTCGCGTCGAGCAGCTTCGCCATCGGCACCTCGACAAACGCGGGATCGCCGAGCAAGAAGTTGCGGTCCGCGTAGGTCCGCCGCGCCGCCTCCACATAGAGATGGATCTCGTCGACGCTGTGCCACGGGTGCTTGTGGATCTCGAGGATCTCGCTGGCCGCCAGCAGCTGGCGCAGCACCACGCCGCCCGCCGACGGCGGCGGCATCGTGATCACCTCGACACCGCGGTACATGAACCCGATCGGCTCGCGGGCGATCGCCCGGTACCCCTTGAGATCCTCCTCCGTCCACAGCCCGCCGAGCCCACGAACCCCCTCGGCCAGCGTCTTCGCCAGCGGCCCCTCATAAAAATTGCGCGGCCCTTCGGCGACCTTCTCCAGCGTGCTCGCCAGCGCCGGCTGCACCCAGCGATCTCCCGCCACGAACGCGCCTCCATCGGCCTTTCGGTACAGCGCGGCAGACGCCTCGTTGCCCGGCAGCTTCATCATCCGCTCGACGCCGTTGCCGAGATCCTCCGCGTGAAAGCTGTCGAGCGTGTGCCCCTCCCGCGCCAGCTTGATCGCCGGCGCGACGAGCTCGGCCCACGCGATGGTCCCGAAGCGCTCATGCGCCAGCGCCAGCCCGGCCACCGTCCCGGGGATCCCGGCCGCCTTGGCCCCGTCGACACTCGCCCGCGTCGGATTCCCCTTCGCATCGAGGTACATGTCCCGCGTCGCGGCCCCCGGTGCGACCTCGCGATAATCGAATGCCGCCGTCTTCCCGTCGGCCATCCGCACGACCATGAACCCGCCGCCGCCGAGATTGCCGGCCGACGGATGGGTCACCGCCAGCGCAAAGCCCACGGCGATCGCCGCATCGACCGCGTTGCCCCCGCGCTTCAGGATCGAGAGCCCCACGTTGCTCGCGTGCGCCTCGGCCGAGCTCACCGCCCCATGGATCCCGACCGCAGTGCCGGAATCGTTCGCATCGCTCGCCGGCAGAGATCGCTTGCTTGCCGGGCCGGTTGGCACCAGCCCGGTCGGCGCGCTCGTCGTCGGCGGAGGCGTCTCCCCCGTCGTGGCCGGCCTTGCCGGCGTACAGCCCGCCAGAACCAGGATGAACAGCAAGGGCGATGACATCAGGGCACGGCGGGTCATGCGGCCGACCCTATCGCACCTGGGCCCCGGGCGGACCGGGGCCACAACTTTGTCACCAGCAGGTTGCACGACGGTCTTGACACCGTCCGAAAGCCCGGGCACATTCCCCCGCGCTCGGGGCACTTCCCGAATCCCACGAAGGACATTCGGGGATCGTCTAATGGTAGGACTGCGGATTCTGATTCCGCCTATCAAGGTTCGAATCCTTGTCCCCGAACTAACACTCCTTTTTGCCTCTTTAGCTTCAATTTCATTAAAAGAGACGACACGGCCCTGTTGTCTAGCGGTTAGGACGTTGGCCTCTCACGCCGAAAGCCCGGGTTCGATTCCCGGCAGGGTCATCTTATAAGAAGCCCCGGATTCTACGATCCGGGGCTTTCTTGTTTGGTTAAATCGGAGCGAACCAAAAGCGTCACGCCGCAGCCCCGCAAATCGGGTGCCACGGCGTGCAGTTCACACATCTGGTGCGGAGGATCTGCGAGGTCATCGCGTCGACCCACCCAGCCGAGGCTGGGGGCGCGCGGGCCGAAGCGATGGCCCTTGCAAGGACATCGACTTAGAAACCAGCTTCGGCCCGGTTTTCCGGCCCCGGGGAAAAAAAATCTGCCGGGCGACGACGAGCCCGGCCGAGGCACAAAGCTGGGTGCTCCCGGCCGCCCTTGGTATCCTGCACGGGCGTGGTGACCTATCAGATCTCGTTCCCCGAACCCGGGAGCCACCTGGTCGCCGTTCGCCTCGAGTTCACCGCCCCCACGCCGGCGGCCTCTGAGGACCCCGGCTGTACCGTATGGATGGCCGCCTGGACCCCGGGCTCGTACCTGGTCCGCGAGTACGCCCGCAACATCCGGACCGCAAGCGCCGAGGTCGACGGTCAGCCGGCCCTGCTCCGCAAGTTGCGCAAGGACAGCTGGCATGTCGAGGCCCGCCCCGGTCAGCGTGTCTGCATCGACTACAAGGTTTACGCCCACGAGCTCAGCGTCCGCACGGCCCACCACGACGCCAGCCATGCCTTTCTCCACCCGGCCCAGATCTTCCTCATCCCGAGTGAGATCCGTGGCCCCTTCGCGGTCGAGATCGCCCTCCCTGACGACTGGGACGCCGTCAGCATGTGCGCCGTTCCCATGAGCGAAGCGCGCAGCCCTGGCCGCTTTGGCCTCGTGCTTCCCGACCTCGACACCCTCCTCGACACCCCGATCGAGGCCGGACGCCTGCACCGCTGCACGCTCCCGTCCCGCGAGCACATCCGCCTCGCCGTCTGGGGCGACCCCCTGCCAGCCATGGTCCTCGAGCGGCTCAGCAAGGTCGTCGGGCAGGTCGAGGCAACCTGGCCAAGCCGCCCCTACGACCACTACACCTTCATCGTGCACGCCGCCGTCGGCGCCGCCGGTGGCCTGGAGCACCTCTTTGGTAGCGTCCTGGGTGTCGACCCCGAGCGCTTTGCTCCCGCGCTACGCCACGCGCGGGCCGGTGTCGCTCCCACAGCGGACAGTGATGACGGCCTCCTCGACTTCCTGGAGCTCGCCGCCCACGAGCTCTTCCACGCCTGGAACGGCAAGCGTCTGCGCCCCGCGATCCTCGGCCCCTTCGACTACCACCGCGAGAACTACACCCGCGAGTTGTGGCTCCTCGAGGGCCTGACCAGCTACTACGACCGCCTCTGCGTCCTGCGCAGCGGACAGATGCCGTTCGCCACGTTCCTGCGGCGCCTCAGCGACGACCTCGCCCGCCTCGCCAGCGTCCCCGGCCGCCACGTCCAGTCCATCGCCGATGCCAGCTTCGACGCCTGGATCAAGCTCTACCGCCCCCAGGACGACAGCCCCAACGCCAGCGTCAGCTACTACCTCAAAGGCAGCCTCGTGGGCCTCGTCATCGACCTGTGGCTGCGCAAGCTCCACCCCGAGGGCGACGGTCTCGACGGTGTCCTGACCTCCCTCTGGCGCTCCTTTGAAGCGCGCCACGAAGCCGGCACGACAGCCGAAAAACTCTATCAACATCAAGGCTTTGAGATCGATGATTTCCTGGAAGCCCTCAGCAGCCAGGCGGGGGCCACACCGCCCGACTGGCTACGCGCCAGCTGGGAGCGCCCAGGCGAGCTCGACTGGCAGTTGCTCGCGGTGGTCGGTCTCCAGCTGTCCCAAAAGCCAGCCGAGCCCGACGGCCTCGATCTCGGCTTCACAGTCCAGGACCGCGGCGGCGCCCCATGGGTCCAGTTCGTCTACGCTGGCAGCCCAGCGGAGATCGCCGGCCTCGCTCCCGGTGACGAGCTCCTGGCCGCCCGCATGGCCGACGGCCCATGGCTGCGCCTACGAACCAGCCGATTGCGGCAGGTCTGGGATCACCTGATCCCGAATCAAGCGGCCGAACTTCTGGTCGCTCGCCGTGAACGCATCCACACCCTTGGCCTACGCTTTGGCGCAGCCCGCGGCCTCCCCCTCGTCGAGCGCCTCGCCGCTCCCAGCAATGCAGTCCAGCAAGCCTTTCATCGCTGGACCCTAAGAGACTGGAATGATTCATGATCGATCGACTCACGGACGCCGCACTCGAGACCCTCGATGCGCAGGCTCTCGGCCTCGATCCCGGGACGCCATGGCCGCTGGTTTTCACCCCGGCGCACCGCTGGTCACCGCTCGTGATCAGCTTCCCCCACATCGGCCTCGAGTGGCCGTCCGAGGAGCCACACCCGCGCCCTGCCGTCGACTTCGCACGCAACGCCGATCTCGCGGTCGACAAACTCTACCCTGACGCTGCCGCGCTCGGCGCAGCGACCGTGCGCGCCCGGTACACCCGTACCCTCATCGACCTCAATCGCCCCGATGACGACGTGAGCGCCGCCCTCGTCCCCGACCATCCTGCCCCGCGCCCCCGCCAGCCCTCGTGGGCCCACGGGGGAAAGCCGGGCGTCCACAACCGCGGCCTCATCTGGCGCACAGCCCTCGGCAACGTCCAGATCCTCGCCGGCACGCTCCCCTACGCCGAGCTGCAACGCCGCCTGCACAACTACTATCACCCATACCATCGCGCCCTCGAGCTCTTGCTCGCCCGCCGCCGCGCGTACTTTGGCCACGCGGTCCTTCTCGAGGCCCACAGCATGCCTGGAAGCATCCCGGGGGACCTGGTCCTCGGCACCTTTGAGGGCGGTGCCTGCAGCCCCGAACTCGAGGCCACCGCGCTCGCCGCCCTCTCCGGGCCCGATCCCTGGGGCGGACGCTTGAACGTCCGACTCAACGATCCCTACCGCGGCGGAGAATTGGTCCGAAAGTTCGGTAGACCCGAGCTCGGCATCCACGCGTTGCAGCTCGAGATTAATCGCGCGCTGTACCTGGACGAGGCGAGCCTGCGCCTCCGCCCCGAACTCCAAACCAATCCCGAGAGCCTGCCCAACCCGCCTTCCGAGATCCGCCCTCCGCCCCCGTCCGCGGCGCTTCCCTTGGCCCTATTGTACCGTGTGAAATCCCTCGTGGCGGCGCTCGCGGCCGCCGAGCTAACGAGCCACACCACCGCTTCGCCCTCGGAGGCGCCCTGTCCCCTGCCAGCCCTTCACTAATCTCGCCCGCTCGGCCCACAGAACCGAACCGCGCATGTGTGCGAACCCTTGTGTCGTCGCGGGCTGAGAGGCTAACATCGATCGTCACCTTCGGCCCGAAGGAGAATCACCGTGGCAGCACCCAAATCCCAACGCGATAACGCCGATGCGTTTGATGATCTTCTAGGGCAACTCGTCGACGAGCTGGCCATGACTCCGACGATGGTTCCGGAGCCGGAACCTGAGCCCGAGCCCGAGCCACCGCCGCCAGCCCCGATCCCGCAGGAGGTCTACCACGCCCCCATGCAGGAGGCGCCCCCGCCAAAGAGCAACGTCATGCCGATCGCGATCGGCGGAGGCATTGGCCTCGCCGGGATTGCCATCGCCATGGCCATGATCTTCCGCGGTGGCGGCGACGACGAGAAAAAAGCCGCCGAGAAGACCCAACCCGTGGTCGAGGCGAAGAAGGAGACCCCGGCTCCTCCGCCACCGCAGCCAGTCGCAGGCCAGCCAATCCCCGGCCAGCCCGGTCAGCCCGGTCAAGTGGGTGTGACACCGGGCGTTCCTGCAGGAACCGGTCTTCCAGGACAGCCTGTCCCCGGCCAACCGATCCCCGGCCAACCGATCCCTGGTCAACCGGTGCCCGGCGATCCCAACGCCATTGCCGCAGCTGGCACTCCGCCCGCCACGCCGGACGCCGACGCCGCCAAGAAAGCCGCGGCCAAAAAGAAGAAGACCACCACTGGCGGCGGTGGCGGTGGTGGCACCAAGAAGGCCGAGCCCACCAAGAAGAAGAGTGAAGTTGTCGATCCCTTCGGCTGATCGGCGGCTTCAACCTCTCGCGCCACGGTCTTTCCCCCTCGCTGTCGCTTTCTGCTGAGGAGAGTCCCTTCCATGTCCCGATCGCTGCGCAGCTCGCTTTCTCTTGCCCTCTGTACATCTCTGGCCGCCTCGTCGGTTGCTCAGGCAGCGCCGCCGCCGCCACCACCACCCCCCAGCGGAAGCGCCACCGCCACCGCGGATCAGCCGCCGGACCCCAACGCGGTATCGGCTGAAGAGCGGCTCAAGTGGGCCAAGAAACTGTTCACCGAAGCCCGCGCGGCGCACGAGGCCGAGGACTTTTTCAATTCGGTCGTGAAGTTCGAACAGGCCTACTCGTTCGCGCCCGACAAGCACATCTTCGCCTTCAACATCGGCCAGGACTCGTGGGAACTGCGGGACTGCGCGCGCGTCAAGCAGTACCTCGAGCTGTTCCTCGTCAAGGAGACGGCGAACGAAGATCTGCGCAAGAAGGCCCAGGAGTTGCTCGGCAAGATCGAGAACAACAAGGAGTGCGTTACCGGTGGCCCCGCGCCCACCGCAGCCCCCACACCTGCGAGCAGCGGACCTGCCAGCGACAGTGAGGACCCGTTGCTCGAGAAGAAGCGCAACGGCGGCGACGACGGATCTGGCGACGATGAGCCGAAGAAGAAAGGCGCCTCCGGCCTTCTCATCGGCGGTGTCGTGCTCGCGGTCCTCGGCGTCGGCGCAGCGGGTGGCGGCATCGGCACCATGCTCGCGGCCAAGGGCAAGGCGAGCTCCATCACGGACGCTGCCCAGGTCAACGGTGCGGGCAGCCTCCCCGGAGCCACCGGCTTCGCGCAGGGGCGCTACAACAGCGACGTCAACAGCGACATCAAGTCGCTCAAGACCTTGAACCTGGTCACCCCGATCCTGCTCGCTGCTGGCGGTGCCATGCTCGTGGGTGGTCTCGTGATGATCGTCGTCGATCGTGGCAACAAGAAGAAGGGCAAGGGCTTCTACGCCCACCGCCCCGGCCACGGCGTTCAACTCGGCGGCATCGGTGCCGCTCCGCTGCCAGGTGGCGGCGCGGCGGGCTCGTTGGCCCTGCACTTCTAGCGGATGCGTCCCGCTTCTTCCGCGAGCGCTCGCCGGACTGGCCACGGAGGCCACGACGACGAGCGCACCCTGTTACGCCAGCGTCTGTCCCACGAGGTCGGTACCCTGGGCATGAATCGGCCCTCGGAGGTCGCGCTGGCTTATCCCAGCCCGTACCGAGCCGGCATGTCGAGCCTCGGCTTTCAGACCCTCTACCGGCTCCTCCACGAGCAGGGCGTCGGAGCCCATCGGGCCTTTCTCCCCGACGCATGGGAGCCGATGGCGCTCGAGTGGCCGCAGCCGCGGCGACCGATCCTCACCTACGAGGCCGAACGCCCGCTGTCGAGCTACCGGATCATCGGCCTGTCGATGGCCTACGAGCTCGAGATCACCGGCGTCATCCGCCTGCTCGAGGGCGCAGGGATCCCTCTGCTCGCCGCAGACCGGCGCGAACACGACCCGATCATCATCGCCGGCGGCCCGCTCACCTTCTCGAACCCAAGCATCCTGCTCCCCTTCGTCGACGTCCTGCTCTCCGGAGAGTGCGAAGAGCTGCTGCCAGAGGTCGTCGACGCCATCCTGAGCACGCCGCGCCGGCGCGCCGCCATCGAGGTCGCCGCCGATCGCCCACACGCCTGCCTCGGTGAGGTCGAGCGCGGTCTGTGGTCCGAGCTGCCCGAGCCTGCGAAGGCGCCGCTCGAGCGCCTGCCTGCTCACTCCGCGATCCTCACCCCGGACACCGAGCTCGCCGACATGTTCCTCGTCGAGCCCGAGCGCGGCTGCTCGCGCAAGTGCAGCTTCTGTGTGATGCGCGTCTCGACCAACGGCGGCATGCGCCTGCTGCCGATGGCCACCCCGCTCGGCCTCATCCCGGACGCCGCCCGCAAGGTCGGCCTGGTCGGCGCGGCCGTCACCGATCACCCCGAGCTCGAGGATCTGGTCGCTGCCATCGTCGAGACGGGCCGCTCGGTCAGCATCTCGAGCCTGCGCGCCGATCGTCTGACGCCGCGCTTCCTCAACGACATGCAGCGCAGCGGCCATCGCACGATCACCGTCGCGTCGGACGGCATCAGCGAGCGCATGCGAATTCTCCTCGAGCGCAAGATCAAGGAAGAGCACCTGATCCGCGCCGCCGGACTCATCCACGAGCACGGCTTTCACCGCATGAAGATCTACGAGATGATGGGTGCCCCCGGCGAGACCGACGCCGACGCCGACGAGCTGGTCCGCCTGGCCCTCGAGATCGGCAAGATCCAGCGCCTGGTCCTCACCTTCTCGACCTTCGTCGCCAAACGAAACACCCCGCTCGACGGCCAGCCCTTCCTCGGCGTCAAGCTGGCCGAAGAGCGCCTGCGGAGGATCCGCGAGGGCCTGCGCGGCAAGGTCGAGACGAGGCCCCAATCGCCCCGCTGGGCCCACATCGAGCATTTCCTGGCCCAGGGCGGCCCCGAAGCCGGGCACGCCGCGATCCAGGCCGTGCACGCCGGTGCTCGTTACGCCGACTGGGTCCGAGCTTTTGCCGACGCTCCGCCCTCCACACGCGCCCTGAAGTTCGGCGATGAGGCTGCCCGCGCCCGCCGCAAGGGCAAGGCCGCCGACCGCCCCCGTGGCCTGAACGTGATCGCCGGCTGAGCCACGGCACACGCCCCTTGAGGAATGCCAGCCACACCCCGCCGCGTTGCAGGTGCGGCCGCAAACGGCCGATGATAGGTTTCCGCCGTGTCCCTCGCCGCCGCGCTCATCGTCGTACGCACCCTCGCCGCCCTCGAGCGCGTCGAGCCCGGTGAGGGTGATCCGCCGGCACTCACCGCGAGCGAAGCCACGGTCGTCGAGACCCACTGGTCCGAGACCGGTCTGCGCGTACGCCCGTGGGTCCCGAGCAAACGTGTAGCGACCCTCGCCCGCGGCGCGCGCCTGATCGTGCGTGGTCAAGTCGCCAGCCGCGACAGCGGCGGCTGTCACGGCAAGCCCTGGTACGCGGTCTACCCGTACGGCTATGTCTGCTCCGAGCACGTGCGCCGCAGCAAGTCCGCGCCGGCCGTCGGCAGCGCCCTCCCGCTGGCGAACGATCGCCGCCTCCCCTACGACTATGTGATCACCCGCGGCGAAGACCTCCCGATCTACGCCTCCGAGGCCGACGTGTTGGCCGGTAAGCCCGCCCGCACCCTCGCCAGCGGCTCCAACCTCGCCGTCGCCCGCAGCCTCGACATCGGCGGCGTCGCCTACATCGAGACGGTGGACGGCATGCTGGTCGCCAAGCAGGGCCTCGGCTGGCTCGGTCAGGGCTCTGACTGGTCTGGAGTCCCGCTCGCCCCGCAGCCAGCAGGTCCGACCGCTGGCCCCGCCTTCGCCTGGACCCTGCGCGACAAGACCCCGGTCTACGCCGAGGCCGATCGCAAGTCCACGCAGGTCGGCGTGCTCCCGCTGCGGGCCCGCGTCGCCCTGCTCGAGGAGTCAGGCGAGGCCGACCCCGACCGCTACTGGCAGATCGCCGAGGGTCAGTGGATCCAGGCCAGCAACCTCGCCGAGGTCATGATCACCGAACCCCCCGAAGGCGTCCTCGGCGACACCCGCGTCCGACTCGGCCACGACCAGTGGATCGACGTCGACCTCGGCGAGCAGGTCCTGGTCGCCTATCGCGGCCGCACGCCCGTCTACGCCACCCTCGTCTCGTCCGGCAAGGGCTCGCCGACCCCGCGCGGCAACTATCCGATCTGGGCCAAGGTCGCCAGCATGACGATGGCCAACCAGGACTACGAGGACAAGCCCTACATGGTCGAGCACGTCCCGTGGGTCATGCTGTTCCAGGGCCACAACGCCCTCCACGGCGCCTACTGGCACGACCGCTTCGGCAACCGCCGCAGCCACGGCTGCGTCAACCTGGCCCCACGCGACGCCCGCTGGTTGTTCGACTGGGTCAGCCCGAACCTGCCCGCTGCGTGGACCGGCTTCATCCCCAGCGACCTTCAGCGCAGCGTCGTCGTCCATCTGCGTGACTCGAGCCTCCCGCCCGACCAGCAGTTCATTCAGGAGCGGCCGATCGGGCCGCCCGACCCCGAGCTCGAGAAGGCCAAGCTCGCCGAGGCCGAGCAACGCCGGGCGGAGGCCGCCGCCGCCGAGGCCGCCGCGTCACCGGCGATCGAGCAGCCACCCCCGACCTCCGCCACCATCCCGGCCAATGTCGCCGGCCATTGATCCCCGTGGCCGCAGCACGTGAGCCTGCTCGGCTCGCGGCGTGGCCACGCCGCTGCCAGAACGCTTGTCGCTGCCGCTGCCTTTGCGTACCGTCCCGGCCATGTTTCGCCGCCTGCTCGTCGTCGTGACCCTGTGCGCCGCGCCCCTGATCGCCTGTGGCGACAAGAACATGCAGAAGATCGAGGCACCCGCCAGCGGTGTCACCCTCGCGTACGACCTCAGCCCCGGGCAGGTCTACAAGGGCAAGGTCATCAGCAAGGAGACCGTCGTCGGCACCAGCAGCAACAAGATCGCCCGCGGCTTCAGCTTCGACGTCACCCTCTCGGTCCGCGGCCCCGACGAGGCCCACGGCGGCACCAAGGTCACCGCCCGCTACAGCAACGTCGACATCCGCTGGGGCCTCCCCGGCGCCTCCCCGATCAGCATCACGGCGCTGGTCAACAAGGCCACCGAGCAGCTCCAGGGCCTCGAGGTCGACTTCAACGTCGACGAGAGCGGCAAGATCCTCTACATGCCCGAGCTCCCGGACGACCTCGCCGACGACCTGCGCGCCGTCCTGCAAGAGGCTCTCGACACCCTCGAGACCGCGTTCCTCTCGGTCCCGCAGCGCCCGCTCAAGATCGCCGACACCTGGAAGGACGACAAGAAGCGCGGCCGCAAGGGCAAGCTCGGCCGCTATCTCGAGGCCATCGTCACCACCAAGGTCGACGGCTTCTTCCGCGAGTCCGCCAGCAACACCGACCTCACCCGGCTCACCATCGACGAGACCGAAAAAGAGGTCACCACCGCCAAGACCGGCAGCCACGAGGTCACCAAGGAGACCACGACGACCGCCTACTTCGCGCACGGCGACCGCTACCTGCACAAGCTCGTCCGCGACCGCCGCGTCTTCGACCCCGGCAACGCCACCACCTTCGCCGGCCTCGACGTCACCTGGACCAAGGCCCCCGCGGCCGCGGTCGCCCCGGTCGCCCCGACCACGATCAAGCAGGTCCAGGAGATCAGCGACCCGTGCCACCCCGATTACGTCGGCGGTGAAGAGTGCCAGCCTGCCGCAGCCCCGGACGCCGCTGCGGAAGCTGCCCCGGCCGAGGCCGCCCCCGCCGCTGCCCCGGCCGCCCCGCCGAAGGCCAGCTGAGCTCAACGCGTCAGCACAACCGTCGTCAGCCCGCGCTCGCGCAGCCCCTCCGCGGTCACCTCGCGCGAGGTGACCGTGTTCGGCTCCATCTCCCAGCGAAAATACCGCACGCTGCCCGCCGACAGGATGTCGCCGACAAACTGCAGCTCCAACTGCCCGTAGATCGCCCCCGCCACCGGTCGCTCGTAGCTCGGCCGGGCCAGCCAGTAGCGGTACAGCAGCGTGTCTGCGCGCCGCTGCAGCACGTCCGGCGCCCCCAGCCACGCCCGCATCAGCGCCACGCTCGCCCCCGGCCTGGCCAGGAGCTGCGCGCCGATGAATCGGACCAGCGCCGCGTGCTCCGCCCCGATCTCCGGCGCCGCCCGAGCCGCCGCCCAGCGCTCCGGATCGAAGCGCACCCCCTCGTGGGTCCCGCTGCGGCTCGCCATCACCGCCTCGCTCGCCCGCTCGGCTGCACTTTGGGACAGGTCGATCACCGCCACGACCTGCGTCTGATCCAGGCGCTGGTACATCGACAGTCGGGCCTGCGGATCGGCCAGCAGCGCCGCCATCTCCGGCGTCGGCGCCAGCATGAGCAGATAGCGGCGCCCCTCCGTCAGCCCCGGCGGATACCCCGGCCCCTGCAGCGCCCGCGCGTCGACATCGATCTCGGGCACCGCCACGCTGCCGCGCAGCACCTGCCGCACGACGAACGCGTCGCGCAAGATCATGTCGAGCGACCCGTCCGGACCCTCGCGGCAGGGATAGGTGCTCTGCTCAAAGTCCGCGACCACCCAACTCGTCGCCGCCGCGACCCAGCGCGGATCGATCGCCACGCCGAGCCCCTGCAGCTCCGGCGGCAGCGCCGGCTCGCTCGCAACCACCGCCGCCTGCGCCACCTGCTCGGCCCTGGGCGCCGCGTTGGGCAGCCCGGGCGCGCAGCCCAGGACCGCCGCGATCATCAGCCCACCCCACCGCATCATTCCCCGCGATCGTAGCGCCGCAGCCACTCGAGCAACAGCCCGTTGACCTCCGTCGGCTGCTCCTGGTGGACAAAGTGCCCGGCCTCGCGGACCCGCCGGAGCTTGAGCCCGCGCGGGAAGTCGGCCCCGCGCATCATCTCGTCGAACAGCCGCGTGTCCATGCACCCGTCGCGCTCCCCCGTGATCGCCAGCGTCGGCACCGTGATCGGCGCGAAGGCCAGCGCCCGCGACTGCGCCGCCGCCCGCGAGATCGGGTCGAAGGCCGCCCGGTAGTAGCGCAGCGCCGCCGTGACCACGCCCGGCTGCCGGAAGGTCCGCCGCAGCAGGCGCATCTCCTCGGCCGGCGGCGTCCAGCCCGGCGACCAGTCGCGCCACAGCTTCTCGAGCAGCGCGAAGTCACCGCGACGCAGGGCCAGCTCGGCGACCCCGCGCAGCTGGAAGAACAGCGTGTACCACGAGTTGCGCAGCTGACCCGGCACCTGCAGCAGCCCGCTGGCGAGCCGCCGAAAGTGCGGCACCGCGATCGTCGTCAACGACAGCAGCCGCTCCGGCGCCATCGCGGCCACCTGGTAGCCGATCACCGCCCCCCAGTCATGCCCGACGAGATGGACCCGCAACACGCCCAGGTGCTCGATCCACCCGAGCACGTCCTCGACCATGCGGATCACGTGATAGTCGTCATCGACCGGCTGCGACGACGGCTCATAGCCGCGGAGCATCGGCGCCACCACGCGGTAGCCCGCGTGCGTCAGCGCCGGGATCTGATCGCGAAACGACCGGTTGTGGTCGGGGAACCCGTGCAGGCACAGGACCACCGGCCGCGCCTCGCCAGGCCGCGGCCGGGCGCCCTCCAGCGTCGAGAATTGCAGCCCATTCGCGGACAGGGAGCCCTGGTAGAACAGATCCGCCGCCACGCTCCTTGCTACCATCTTCGGGCCCGCAGCGTCGACCCACGCGAACGTGACCCCCGGGCGCCCCGCGCGACCGGTCCAATCGCGCGCAAACGACGTACCGGCGGTGACCGATGCCACCCCGCGTGCAACCGCTCATGCCCCTGTGGAACTGGCCCGCGCCGTCCTTCTTCACCCCGCCGGTGCCGTCGCCCGGGCGTGGATGCGGGTACAACAGAGACGTCATGCAGCAGGTCCTGATCGTCGACGACAACCCCTCGGTGTGCACGGCCCTCGAGATCCTGTTCGATGTGCACGGCATCCCGACCGTCCTCGCCCACACGCCCGACGCCGCCGTCGAGATCGTCGCGCGCGGTGACATCGGCGCCGTCATCCAGGACATGAACTTCAGCGACGACACCACCTCCGGCCAGGAGGGCGCCGCCCTGTTTCGCCGCCTGCGCGAGCTCGACAGCGACCTCCCGGTCCTCCTCATGACCGCCTGGACCTCGCTCGAGACCGCCGTCGCTCTGGTCAAGGAGGGCGCCGCCGACTACCTCGCCAAGCCCTGGGACGACGCCAAGGTCGTCACCACCGTCAAGAACATGCTGCGCCTGCGGGAGCTCGCGCTCGACAACCACCGCATGCGGGCCCAGAGCGCCCGCGCCCGCAACGAGCTGCAAGATCGCTACGACCTGTGCGGCCTCATCTACGCCAGCGAGGCCATGCACCGGGTCGTCTCGCTCGCCGCCAGCGTCGCCCGGGCCGACGCCCCCGTGCTCATCTCCGGCCCCAACGGCTCGGGCAAGGAGAAGGTCGCCGAGATCGTCCACGCCAACTCGCCGCGCCGCCAGCAGCCCTTCGTCAAGGTCAACGCCGGCGGCCTCCCGGACGACCTCCTCGAGGCCGAGCTGTTCGGCGCCGAGGTCGGCGCCTTCACCGGCGCGACCAAGAAGCGGATCGGCCGCTTCGAGGCCGCGGACGGCGGCACCTTGTTCCTCGACGAGATCGGCAACCTCACCCCCAAGGGTCAGATGAAGCTGCTGCGCGTCCTCCAGACCGGCGAGTTCGAGCGCCTCGGCAGCACCATCACCCGCAAGGTCGACGTCCGCATCGTCTCGGCCACCAACGCCAACCTGCGCCAGATGATCGCCGCCGGCAGCTTCCGCGAGGACCTGCTGTTTCGCCTCAACGTCATCGAGATCCGCATCTCCCCCCTGCGCGAGCGCAGCGAGGACGTGCTCCCGCTCGCCGACCACTTCCTCGCCGCCCTCGGTCAGGCCGCGCGCCTCGGCGAGGCCCTCAGCGAGGCCCGCAACGCCGCCAGCGTCACCGGCACCAGCATCACCGGAATCCCCCAGGAGACCAGCCGCCCCGGCACCGCCCCGATCGTCAACCCCTCGCCGCCGACCCGCTTCAGCGCCGCCGCCGTGCGCTCCATGCTCGGGCACGACTGGCCCGGCAACGTGCGCGAGCTGCAAAACCGCATCCAGCGCGCGATCCTCCTGTGCCACGGCGGCGTCGTCGAACCCGGCGACCTCGGCCTCGACGACGCCAGCATCGCCGCCGACTCGATGCGCCCGCGCCACCACCCGGTCTCCGAGCCAGGCGCCCGCGTGATCGGCAACGAGGACACCGAGGCCGAGCGCCGCGCCATCATCCACGCCCTCGAGACCCACGCCGGCGTGGTTGCCCGCGCCGCCGCCGAGCTCGGCCTCAGCCGCCAGGCCCTGTACCGCCGCATGGACCGCCTCGGCATCAGCCTCGAGCGCCAGCTTCGGCAGTCCTGAAGCGACCCACCGGGTTTCCGGCCGCGCGCGCTGGCATCCGCGCGCGAGCGATGATACTCCGCGATCATGACCGCGCAGCACGAGCGCCGAGGTCTACCGTGACGCGCCGCGCCCTCCACCGCGACGCCGTCGCGGCGCTCGCGATCTGGTGCTTCAGCCTCCAGGGCCTGACCCTCAGCGCCCTCCTGACCGCGCTCAAGTACCGCGCCGACACCCTGTGCGACGAGGACCTGCTCGCCGCCTGCCCGCTCGCCGCCAACGCCTCCTGCGCGACCGTCCTCGGCGACACCTGGGCCACCGTCCTCGGCGTCCCGCTCACCGTCTACAGCAGCGCCTTCTACCTCGTCACCGCCGGCCTCGCCCTGCTCACCGTCTGCGGCGCACAGACCCGTCGGCTGACCCGCCCCGTCCTGCTCGTGTGCAGCTACATCGGAGCGCTGGTCGCCCTCGTCCTCGCCGCCCGCGCCACCCTCGTGCTCGGCGCCCTGTGCCCCTACTGCCTGTTCCTCGACATCGTCCAGCTCGGCCTCCTGGTCGCCGCCCGGCTCATGAACCCCGCCGGCCTGCGCGGCGCCTGGCACGAGCTGCGCGGCCAGGCCAGGCCCGAGCGCCGCCGCCTCCTCGGCTTCGCCGCCGTCACCGTGCTCGCCCTCGTCACCGCCGCCAGCGTCCAGCGCACCCTCCTGCGTCGGGCCGCGCAGACCACCCTGCACCGCGACCTCAGCCCCTGCGAGATCCGCCTCAACCAGGTCCCGGACAGCCCGCTGGTGCTGCCCGCCAGCGACGAGCCGCGGATGATCGCCGCCGTCTTCCTCGACCTCGCCTGTCCGCATTGCCGCGACGAGTTCGAGTTCTGGCCGCGCTTCCAGAGCACCGCCCCGTGGCCGATCGAGGTCCGCTTCTTCCACTTCCCCGCCACCAGCTGCGACCTCGACACCCTCGCCAGCGGCGCCC
The DNA here is from genome assembly GCA_044228605.1 of Nannocystis sp. Taxonomy (GTDB): domain Bacteria; phylum Myxococcota_A; class Polyangia; order Nannocystales; family Nannocystaceae; genus Nannocystis. The sequence continues at coordinate 26,047 of JBGAUO010000048.1, forward strand.
CCGACCTCAGCCTCCAGCGCAGCTGCGACGCCGCGCGCGCGCTCCACTGCATGATCGAGCTCGGCGATCGCGGCCGCGGCCTGGCCATGGCCGAGGCCCTGTTCGCCGCCCAGGACCGCCCCGCCCCCTATTTGTCGCCTCGCCGCGGTCGCCCGCGAGTTCGGCGTCGACGCCGACCCGGCCCGCCGCGCCGAGGACGACCCACTATTTTCCTGCATGAGCGCCAGCAGCACCACCGACGCCCTCGTCCGTGACATGCGCTTCGCCCAGCACGTCGCCGACCTCGATCGTCCCCCCGGCGCCCTGCTGATCCCCCTGCAACACGGCCAGCCCTTCGGTCGAGCCCAGCAGGTCCGCGGCCACAAGCCGCAGGCCACCCTCGAGGCGTGGATCGCCGCCCTCCTCGCCGACCTCCCGGAGCCGCCATGAGCAAGGCCAGCGCACCAGGCCCGCACCCCCGCAAGGATGCCCCCATCCCGGACGACGCACGCCGCACCGTGCGCTTCCAGATGCTGCTCAGCCTGATCGCCACGGTCCTCTTCGGCCTGGCGATCGTCCTCGGCTTCGAGCTCGCCAACGCCGGCAGCACCGGCGACCGGCCCGCCTGCACCGTCGACACCGAGGCCCGCGACTGCGGCCCCGAGGAGACCTGCGTGCGCGGCCGCTGCAAGCCCCTGCCGCCGATCCTCAGCGTCCTCGCCTGTCAGGAGGGTGACCCCTGCGACGGCCGCTGCACCTGCGACGGCGCCTTCTCCTGCGACAGCCACCAGCGCGGCACCGCCGCCCCCGAGACCACCTGCGCCCCCGAGGTCGGCGCCCTCCTGGCCGACCTCCAGCGCTTCGAACGCAGCCAGTGCAAGAAGGTCGGCGAGGACGCCAGCCAGTGCCCGCCACGCGCCCTCGATCAGTTCTTCATCGACCACACCCAATTCGACGCCGTCCTCCTCGGCCTGCGCCACACCACCACCGTCCACTTCGACAGCCGCCGCTCCGGCGGCGACCTCCCGGCCCGCCAGCAGCAGGAGTACCAGCAGCAGTTCGCCGCCCTCGGCGATCGCCTGCGCAGCGCCGAGGGCGTCCTGATCATCGCCCGCGCCAGCCAGGACCTGCGCGACGACCAGCGCAGCCAGAGCGTCAACTACCTGGTCGCGCAGAACCGCCTCGACGCTGTCGCCGGCTGGATCGTCGCCCAGGAGCCGACCCCCGGCGCCCAGGACCTCATGGCCCGCAAGCTCATCCGCCTGGCGATCGGCACCTCGCACCCGCTGCGCGCCGACCTCCTGGCCCGCAACCCCGAGCACCACGTCATCACCTGGTCGCGGCGCCAGAGCGAGCACCTGCGCGATCAGATCCAGCGCCACAAGAACCTCGACCCCGACAGCGCCGCCGGCCTCCACCGCCTGCTCAACCAGTCGGTGCTCGTCGTCCCGATCCCCTGCACGCTCCCCGCCCCAGAGCCCGCCCCCTCACCGGAGCCCAGCCGTGCCCGCTGAGCCGCAGGTCCGCCCGCACAAAGCTGTCCCCAAGGACAGCCCGATCGCCAGCGCATCACCTGTCCCCAAAGACAGCTCACCGGACAGCCGCTTCGCCCTCGCCCTCACCGCCGCCGCGGTGCTGCTGCTCGCCGCGCTCGTGTGGAGCCTGGTCGGCGACCCGAGCCCCCAGGCCCAGGCCCGCCGCCTCAGCAGCGCCAGCAGCCCCGCCGGCGACACCAGCGCCCCGGCCCCAACAACCATCCGCCCGCAGGCCCCCGCCGTCGCCGTGTCGGTGCTCGTCGATCCGCCGCGCCGCCTCGCGCGCCTCAGCCAGCTCAGCCTCGGCGCCCTCGACAGCGACGGCCGCCTGGTCCCGACCCGCCTGGCCCCCGCGCTCGGGCGCCGCCTCAGCGTCGTCAACGTCTGGGCGACCTACTGCGCCCCGTGCATGCGCGAGCTGCCGCGCCTCCTGGGCCTGCTCGGCGCCCGCAATTGGGGCAGCGACCTGCGCCTCGTCCCAGTCCTGCTCGAGGCCCCCGACCGCCTCAACGAGCCCCAGCAGACCGCCCTGCGCGCCCTCCGGGCCGCCCCCACCAGCAAGCAGCAGCTGGTCGACCTCACCCCCGCCGGCGCCCTCCAGACCCTCCTACACGACGCCGGCCTCCTGCCCGAGCGCGCGACCCTCCCCCTGACCCTCGTCCTCGACTGCGAGCAGCAGGTCCGCTGGCTGCACCGCGGCGAGCTCACCGACACCGCGGCGCTCACCGCCGTGCTCGACGAGCTGCGCGCCGAGCTGCCGCGCTGCAGCGAGCCCGCCCCCGAGCCCGTGCTCGCCGAGGGCTGCGGCGACGCCTACTGCGACCCCGAACGCGCCGAGGACTGCGCGACCTGCCCGCCCGACTGCGCCTGCCCCGAGAACCGCGAGTGTGTCGCGCTCGCCGGCCGTCGCGCCCGCTGCAACTTCCGCTCGCAAGGCCTCAAGGACTAGCGCCCGTCACCCCGAGCCCCGCATGCCCTACCTCCCGCTCGTCCCCCTCCTGCTCTGGACCGGCCTCGCCGCCCCACCCGGCGCGTCCACACCCACCACGCCGAGCGAGCCGCGCCGCCTCGCGGCGCACACCGTCGCGGTGCTCCACGTCGCCCCGGCCGCAGCGCCCGGCGACACCGTCCCCGACGAGGCCACCCGCAGCGCCGCCGCCCGGACCCACTACACCGAGCGCCGCTACCTCGAGGCCGCCCGCATGTACGAGCAGCTGTGGCGCGACACCCAGGCCGCCAAGTACCGCTTCAACGCCGGCATGGCCCGCTCGGCCGCCGAGCACGACGGCGCCGCGATCATCCACTGGCAGGCCTACCTGAGCACCGCGCCCACCGTCACGGCGCGCGAGCGCAGCATGCTCGCCGCCGAGATCACCGCCGCCAAACAGCGCACCCGCCCCCTCCAGCTCAAGATCCTGGGCCCGCTCGCCCCCGCGACCCTCACCCTCAGCGCCCCCGAAGGCGCCCCGCAGGGCCCCCGCGACCCGATCGACCTGCTCCCCGCGACCACCATCGACCTGTCCCTCGAGCCAGGTAACTGGACCGCCACCCTCACCCGTCCCGACCGCCCGACCGCCAGCATCACCTTCACCGCCGAGGCCGGCGCCGTCATCACCCGCGGCGGCGACCCGCCCCCCGCACTCGACCCGCCCACGCAACCCCCGCCCGTCGAGCCTCCGGTCAGCACGCCAGAAGATGCCGCCCTCACCGTCATTCTCGGTCCGCCCGCGGCCCTCGCGCGCGGCGTCGCCGTCAGCCTCGAGGGCCCCGCGCCCGCCGAGGCCCGCGAGCTGCGAAGCCCCGAGCAGACCTGGCAGCTGGCCCCCGGCGCCTGGACCGTGCGCGCCGCGGCCCGCGACTACGAGCCGCTCAACACCAAAGTGCAGCTCGGCCCCGGCGAGGAGCGCACGGACGATGAGCGCGCCATGAGCAAGCAAGCTCTGGACAAGACCCACGCGATCGAGCAAGCCTATGAGGATGAAGACACCATCATGATGAAACGGTTGATCGAGATCCGCGGGGCTCTGTGGACCTGAGTGCAGATTACTTTCTCACCTGCACCGGCGGTGGTTCCTGGATGTCAAGCAACTGCTTGCTCCTGAGTCGAACGATGCAATGGGCCAGAATGATTGCGATTTGGCGCAGTGGAGTAATC
>JBGAUO010000049.1:0-28817 GCA_044228605.1 Nannocystis sp.
GCCGCGTTTAACCGGTATGACACCGCAGGAGCGTGCCCGAATGGAGCTCCTGCGCGAGCTCAGCCGAATTCAGGACGACGAGGTCGGCCTACGAAGCGAGACACGCGGGCTGCATGAGGAGTGGCGGCAACGGGCACAGGCTCTGCCACTCCCGCGGGAGCTCGCCAAGAGCGCCGCGCACAAAGCGGGTGCCCTGCGAAGAGAGCTCGATGCGATCAACGACGCCCGCCTCGGCCGTGAGGGTCGGCGAGCGCTCGAGGACGCTCGAGAGCAGCTGCAACAGCTGGAAGGCGAGGCTGCGACCGACCCCGCCAGGGCACTGCAGAGCTTCGAGGCAGCCCAGCGAGCCACTCAGGCCCTGCAGCGCGCGTCCGCTGGCACCGGCGCAGGCTCGAGCGAACGCCGCACGCTCGACCGAGTCGGCGAACAAGCCTCGCGCCTCTCGAGCCAACTCGGAGGCTCCCTTCCTGCGCCAGACGCGGGCCTCGCTCCCTCTCAGCCACCTCGCTTTCAGGCGGCCCAGCGGCGTCAGGCAGGGCTGCGTGAACGAACCCAACAGCTCCTCCAGGGGACCGAAGCGAGCGAGCTCTCGGAAGGCGGAAGGCAGGCCCTTCGCGCAGCCATGGAGGGTATGCAGTCGAGTGCAGGTGCGCTCGGACAGCATCGTGGCAGCCCGGCGCTCGACGCCCAGAGCGAGACGATAGCCGCCCTCCAGCGCGCCCTCGACAGCCTGCGAGACACCTCGCCCTCCGCTGGCCCGGCCGCCCATACGGAGTCCAGCACCGAAACGGAGCGAGATCGTTCGCTCCGCGACGAACTGATGGATGCCATGCAGGAAGGCGCACCCAGCGGGTTCGACCGCGAGGTCGAGCGCTACTACGAGGAGCTTCTGCGATGAATCTGGCCTTTCGGACAGTCGCGTTCAACCTGACTCTCGGGACAGCCATGATGCTCGCTACGGCGTCCCGCGCAGCTCCACCTGAGGCAGCCGATGTCCCCCCGCCCGAGGCCTTCAGCGACGCTGCCGCCCGCTTCGACCAGGCAATAGACGCCTGGGATCTGAATCGCGCGGACGCAGCGCTCGCCGACCTGCCCGCCGGTTCGGCGCGTGACGTGAAGGCCGGTGTGCTCGCACTTCACCGTGCCGATTACCGCGCCGCCGAGGCGCTGCTCAGCAGCGCCCTCACATCGGGTCAGCTGCCGGCCGCTGGGACAATCACACAAGAGGCCCAGCACTACCTGAACCTCGCCCGCGGTGAGCAGAGAGCACTCGGCCCGGCGGTGCGACAGGTCAGCCCCGATGGCCACGTTGAGTTCGTCGCCTCGGACGCTCGCGACGCGATCCTCGCGCCCTATCTGTTCTCAGCCATGGCCGCAGCGCGTGCTGCTCTCGGCGATGAGTTGGGTGTCCTCCCCGATCATCCGATCCGCTTCGAGATCCTCGACGATCCGGCCAAACTCGCCCTCGTATCGCCCCTGACTCTCGACAACGTCTACACCACCGGCACCGTGGGTATCACCAAGTATCGGCGCATCATCATGGTCAGCCCACGCGTGCTCCTCTATGGCTACGGCTGGCTCGACACCGCCGTCCACGAGTACGTGCACTACCTTGTCACCCTGCGCACACGCAACCGCGCCCCGGTGTGGCTGCAAGAAGGCCTCGCCAAGCTCCTCGAGACCCGCTGGCGCAGCAGCACACCGCTGCCGCTCGATCCAGCCCCACGAAAGCTCCTCGCCGGTGGCCTCGCTCGCAACGATCTCGTCAGCTTCACCGAGATGTACCCGTCGCTCGCCATGCTACCTTCGCAGGAGCGGGCTGCCCTCGCCTATGCGCAGGTCCAGACCATGCTCGAGCTCCTTCGTGAAGAGAAGGGGCAGCCCGGCCTCGCCACACTGCTCGACAGAGTCGCCGCCGGCGACGTCGCCGAGGACGCACTCGCGTCCGCGTGGGGGGGTAGCTTCGCTGCCTTCGATAGCCACTGGAGGGTCACCATGCGCCGTCGCACCGCCGGTAAGGCGAGCGACGCGGGCCTGCGAAAACTTCAGTTTCGAGGGAACAAGGTCGCCGCAGGCGCTGGCGAGACCGACGACGTCGACCCATCTCTGCTCGGGGACGTGTTCTCGCACCTCGGCGGCGGAAGGGCCCGCCAACACGCACGCATCGGTGTGCTACTGACGCTCCGCGGCCATCTCGCCCAGGCGGCACGCCAGTACGAGAAAGCCCGCGCCGCCGAGCCGAAAGTCGCCGCGGACCCCAAGCTCGCGCGACGTCTCGGCGAGCTCTACCTCAAGCTCGACCAGCCAGCCCGCGCCGTACCGCTGCTGCGTCTCGCCGCTCTCGACGATCCCGAGCAGGCCAACGTTGCAGCATCCGAAGGTCGCGCCCTACTACAAACAAACGACCGCGCAGGAGCCCGTGCGGCGCTCACAAGGGCTCTCCGCGTCAACCCCTTCATCCCATCGCTGCACTGCGATCTCGCCCGCATCGCAATCGACCCCGAAGAGCGCCAACGGGAGCAGCTCTTGTGCCGGGAATGACCTGTCCCAAGAGCCATGTCTACGATCGCGAGCGAGCGAGGGCGCGGAAACACTCGGCCGCTTCGCGCCCCGCGCGGGGCTGCCGAAGGCGAATTTAGCTCTTGCAGAATTCACCGACTTCCCCAATAGCTAGGAGCGCGATGATTGTGTCCTCGCCATTGCACCCGTACTGCCACGGAGGGGCCTGATGTTGACGCTCACGAGAAAAGTCGGCCAGAAGATCCGCATCGGGGATCACATCGAGATCGTGGTCCGTGAGATCCGCGGCCGCCAGGTCCGTCTCGGCATCTCGGCACCCCAGGGGCTGCCAGTCTACCGCGAGGAGCTCTACCAGCAGATCGCCCAGGAGGGCGCCAAGACCGACGGCGAAAATGCGGAGGCACCCGCCACGGTCAGCGAGTCCGACACAGGCGACGAGGGGTGACCTGACGACCCCGCTCAGGGTAATCCGTTGAGCGCCCTGACCACCGCGAACAGATCGCCCGTGTCGTAGAAGTCGACCGCGACAAAATTGGGCACCTGCGCTGCCGACCGCTGACATTCTATCGCCCGTCCGTACAGGACATCGTACGAGTTGGCCGCAGCGGCGTCGGCCTCCGACGGCGTGTCGAGCACGGTGCTCACCCAGTGGTTGACGAGGAAGAGATCGTTGTCGACGCTACCGCGGTTCAGGTCGCAGTTGAACTCGTCGACGCCATGGAAGGTGTAGGGGGTGTCCCAGGCCAAGTCCCACACGTGGTGGAACCACCCTGGCGGCGGACCGCCGACCTCAGCGGTGACAATGAGCCGCGTGCCCGCGTCGATCATGCTGGCGAGCGTCGGCCACGCAGCCCCAGCCTCGTGTGAATAGGTCAGCTTGGCGACGCCCGCCGCCTCGAGATCCCCCACGATACGATCGACTGGCAGGTCATCCTGGTAGATGATCGTCAACACCTCATCGGGGTTGTCGGCGAGGAACGCAGCGATATCCGCCAGTACCTCCGCATGCGCCACACGACCGAGCGCACATCCACCGTGGCACAACACGGTCGTACCGCTGTCGTCCGACACATCGAGCATCAGACAGCGGACCCCGTCGGCAAGCTGCTGGGCAACCCCGTGGCGCTGGTTCGCGTTGATCTTCTGGAACCCATCATCGCGCGCCGCGAAGGCGTTGTGTGCACACGGAAACACGACCTGATCGAAGCGACGCTCGCACAACGCCGAGTCCCCGTTACACGCGCGAGCGGGCGGCAAGTCCACCCCACCTGTCGTCGGGACGACGACGACGAATCGGGGACGCGCGGGCGAATCCCGCATGCATGCAGGATCGCCCCCGCGCGGCCTGCTGTCACCCCCCACGCGACCACTGTACGAGGGTGCCCCCGCGCAGACGCAGGCGTGTCCCCGTGTTCCCGCAACACCGGCACAGCAGAGAGTCGGCCGGCGGAAACGGCAGGCAGGCGCTCGCTCGCGCAAGCTCGACCGCCACATCCAGCGCGCCGCATTTCGGGCAACGCGGCGCCTCGCGCTCGCTCGACATTGCCACGAATCTAACACAGACATCGCCGCCGTACCGTGATGCCTTGCGTCCCTGCTGACGTATCGATATCGTCGCCTCGTTCGGTGGCGGCGATCGGAGTCTACGGTGCCTGAGACCGCGCTGGAATGGTCGAGCCCAATCGGCAACCTCGAGCTCGGGTGGCTTGCTGGTCCCTGGCGACGCATCGAGCGAGCGCGCCTGCCTGGGGATCGTCTTGAGCTGTTTCGTGCGCACGAGGGCGCCGGGGCTGCGCTCGCGCGAACGTTCACTCCTCGCCTCGCACTCGCCGACGCAACGACACGCCTGCGAGACGCCATCACCAAAGCGGCGAACTCACTGGCCCCGCTGGAAGTACTGCTGCAGGCCAGCTCTGGCAGCGCCGACGCGCCGATCAACCTCAACGACATCTTGCACCGCGTGACCGCTCCGGCGCGTGTCGAGACCCTCATCCTCGACCGCCCTGCGATCGTGACAGACATCGACGCGAATGGCCCAACGAACACTCGCGTCCACACCGCAGCCCCCGCAGCGATGCTCGAGCTGCACCGTCGCGCGGTCGCAGCAGCTCTGGGCACACGCGTCACCCTCGCCCACGCCGCACGCACCACACTCACCCTCGCCGCAACGCTCGTTGCGCTGACCGGCCCGGGCACAGCAGCCCTCGCCGTGCCACTCGCATGGCGCTTCGTCCACAGCCTCCTCAAGGAACACGCCGCCGCACCAGGACACTGACCGATGGACATCAGCGACCCGCTCTACTTCAACGGCATCAACGCCAGCACCGGCGCCTACCTCTTCCCACCGGAGAGCGCCGAGGCCCTCGCGCGGCAGTTGACGGGTGAGCCGCCCCCGGAGGACCCACGCAGCGATCACCTCGCCGAGCTCAAGGACCGCGTCGAGAGCAAGCGGACCGCCCACTATGGCGTCAAGTCAGGCGTCGACGTCAGGAACCTCGCGCAGACCGGCTGGGCCGCGGTGTTCCCGGCCTACCGCCCGGACACGCCCGAGGCCCGGCGCCAGGACGAGATCGCCGAAGCCCTGATGCCGCTATTTTCCCTGCGACGCGAGCAGGCCGCCAGTAGCGACGAGCGCCTGTTCAAGCTCTACCGTGGCATCGACGGTTACAGGCCAGGCGAGACCAAGCAGAAGTACCTCGCTCGGCTCGGTGCCGGTCCTGGCCCCGCCGATCCGATCAAGGTCCCTTACTACTTGCTGATCGTCGCCGGGCCCGACGAGCTGCCCTACTCCGTGCAGTTCCAACTCGACGTGCAATATGCCGTCGGGCGGATCCACTTCGAAACCGTCGCGGCCTACGCAGACTACGCCCGCAGCGTAGTCGCGGCTGAGACCGGCGGTCTCCAGCTCGCCCGCGAGCTGGCGATGTTCGCCGTCGCCAACACCGACGATCCTGCCACCCAGCTCAGCGCGCAGAACCTCGTCGCCCCACTCGCCGACCTGCTCATCCCCTCGCTGCCTGACTGGAAGATCAGCCGCTACGAGGGCGCGCACGCGACCAAGGGCGCACTGTCGCGACTCCTCGGCGGCGACGCCACCCCGGCCGTCGTCTTCACCGCCAGCCACGGCGCCGGCTTCGATCGCGGCGATGCCCGCCAGCGCCCACATCAAGGCGCCCTGCTCTGCCAAGACTGGCCCGGCCCAGTCGCCTGGCAAAAACCACTCACGCCCGACTTCTACTTCTCCGGCGATGACGTGCAGGTGAGCGCTCGCCCACACGGCCTCATCATGTTCAACTTCGCCTGCTACGGCGCCGGCACGCCGATGTACAACGACTACGGTCAGCGTCGCGGCGCCAAGGAGCGCGAGCAGATCGCCGACAGCCCCTTCCTCGCGGCGCTCCCGCAACGTCTGCTCTCGCACCCAGGCGGCGGCGCCCTGGCGACGATCGGCCACGTCGAGCGTGCGTGGGGCACGAGCTTCGCGTGGCGCGGAACCGGCAAGAAGTCGGGTTCGACCGCGCAGCTCGCCGTCTTCGAGAGTGCCATGCGCGAGCTGCTATCCGGCGCCCCGGTCGGCGCGGCGCTCGAGTTCTTCAACGAGCGCTACGCCGAGCTCGCCTCGGATCTCAGCGTCGAGCTCGAGGAGATCAGCTTCAACCGCGCCTACAACGCCCTCGAGCTGACCGACATGTGGACCGCCAACAACGATGCCCGCGGCTACACGATCATCGGCGACCCCGCCGTACGGCTGCCCCTCGCACCACCCGGCGGTGGCACACGGCGCCCCGAGCTCCCACCGATCGTCGTATCGAATGTCACCGCGTCAGCCCCACCACCTGCGCCCGCCGCACCATCCCCTGCGCCCGCGACATCGCCAGTGACGACAGCACCGTCGCCCGCTACCACTGCGGCCTCACCTCCACCGACATCGCCGGCCTCGAGCGCGGCCGCGGCGATCCCCGCATCCACAAACACCGACGCCAGCTCCTTCGGTTTGCTCGCACTCCTACGCGGCAAGGCTGGCACCGAGCTTGGGGCCTTCCAGATGTTTGCGCAGACCCTCGCGCAGACGCTTGAGCGCTCCCTCGCCGACATTGGAACGCTGGAGGTCCGCACCTTTGTCGCCAAGGACCTGCAAGCCGCCGGCACAGCCGAGGCCGCGAAGCTCGGCGAGCATGCCGAGCTGCGGGCCTTCACCCGCATCGGCACCGGCGGCGACGTCGACAGCTGTGTCCCGGCCAAGGGCGACGAACTCGACGATCGCCTCTGGGCGCTTCACGCCGACATGGTGAAACAGGCCCAGGCCCACCGAGCCGAGCTGGTACGCGCACTCCTGGATGCCAGCAGCAACGTACTCAAGCTCGTCTAAGGTCACGCCTCGGTGACATGCGCTTGACAGCTCTGCGGCGCCCCGATGTAGTGGGCCCTTGGCACGGAGCTATCGATGTTGATGCGCGCAATCAAACCCTCCCTCGCAGCTGCTCTCACCCTCGGGATGGCCTGTGGCGACGCGGCAACAGGTGTGACCGCTACCGGGACAGATACCAGCGGCGACCCTGGTAGCACCACCGTCGGCAGCAGCTCCGGCACCGTGCCGACGACGGACGCGGCCTCGACCGGCAACAACGTCACGACAGAACTCGGCACGAGCAGCAGCGGTGAAGCCACCACGAGCACCACCTCAAGCACCACCAGCGACACCGGTACGACCGGCGACGTGCCGGATCCTGCCGCGCCCCTGTTTGATCCCGGATCTTTGGCGAAGTTCGACATCGTCTTGTCGCCCGACGCGATCGCCAGCCTCAACAAGGATCACGAGCTCTATGTCTCGGGCGACCTCACCGTCACGATCGCCGGCGAGAAGACCGTCCTGCCCGACATCGGCGTGCGCCTGAAGGGTGTCTACGGGTCGTTTCGTACCCTCGACGAGAAGGCCGCGTTCCTCCTCAACTTCGACCGCTACGTCGCCGATCAGAAGCTTTTCGACCTCTCCAAGCTCGCCGTCAACAACATGGTCCAGGACCCGAGCATGGAGCGGGAGCACCTCGGCTACACCCTGTTCCGCGCCGGCGGCACCCCGGCTCCGCGCACCGGCAGCGCCGTCGTCACCGTCAACGGCAAACCCTACGGCCTCTACACCACCGTTGAAGCGCTCGACAACAACACCTTCCTCAAGACGTGGTTCGACGGCAAGGACGGCAACCTCTACGAGGGCGCCTACGGCACCGACCTGTTCGCGGACAGCGTCACGAGCTTCGACCAGGACAACGGGGCCAACGTCGACTTCATGGACCTGAAGGCCCTGGTCGCCGGGCTTGACGCGATCGTCGACCCAGCCGACTTCGTCGCCGAGGCCAGCAAGCTCATCGACCTCGACCTCTTTCTGACCTTCGCCGCCACCGAGATCTACCTCGGCCACTGGGACGGCTACGCCTGGACCCGCAACAACTACTTCATCTACCGCCGCGAGAGCGACCTGCGCTGGGTGTTCATCCCCTGGGGCATCGACCAGACCTTGAACGACCAGCTCGACGCCTTCGGCGGCGATGGCCGGATCCAGCAGATGTGCGCCGCATCGCTCGAGTGTCGGATGTTGCTCGCGGCCAAGTTCGAGGAGGTCGTCGCCCGTGTCGACGATCTCGGCCTCGCCGCCAGCGCCCAGACCCTCGCCGACGCCCTGCGCCCCGCCGCCGTCGCCGACCCGCGCAAGGAATATCCGATCGAGGCCGTCGACGGCACCGTCGCCGCCAACATCGCCTTCCTCACCAACCGTGGCGACTCCGTCAAGCAGTCGCTCCTGTGCACCGATCCCAAGGCCATCGACGCCGACAAGGACGGCTTTAGCGGATGTAGCGAGGACTGCGACGACAACAACAAGGCCGTCCATCCTGGCGCCATCGAGGTCTGCGACCTCGATGACGATAACTGCGACGGCGTCTGGGACAACGACCCCAAGTGCCCTCAGTGTGTCTTGAAGAAGCTACCCGCGCCGGCCATCGGCACCGCCGCCTTCTGCTTCGGCGCGCGTGACGGGCGCGCCGCCGACGCCGACTGCGTCAAGCAGAAGGGCCACCTCATCTCGATCCACACCCAGGCCGTCCAGGACTTCCTGGTAACCGAGGCCTTCGCCATCCAGGGCGGCGATTGGTGGGTCGGCCTCAACGACATCAAGGCCGAGGGCACCTTCGTGTGGACTGACGGCAGCAAGCTCGACTACCTCCACTGGAACGGCGGCGAGCCCAACAACGCCGGCGAAGAGGATTGCGCCAACATCACCCAGGGCGGCGGCGGCCAGTGGAACGACCTCGCCTGCGGCGCCGGGCGACCGTACATCTGCCGTCTGCCCTGACGGCCCTCATGTCGAGCGAGCCCGCACCGCTCAAGCCGGGCTCGCGAGCTTCTTCATCGCCGCTCCGGCCGCGTCTGCCAGGGCCACTGCGGCCTCGGCGACGGCAGCGATCCGCGCCGCCGTGCGCACCAGCTCGGCGACCGTCTCGGTGGCCGCGCGCAGGGCCTCGAGTTCGTGTAGGTCGAGCGGCCGCAGCTCGCTCCCCCGAAGTGCCACCCGCTGCTGTTCGTCACGAAGCCCACCGATGCGCTCATCGAGCGCCCGTACCTCGTCGTTGACCCCGGCCCAGCGCGCCGCATGTTCGATCGGATCGATCGCGTCGAGTCGCGTCCGCAGCAGCTGCCCAGCCTCCGAGAGGCGGTCGATCGCGCGAGCGATGTCGTCGAGGCTCGTCGAAGAGCCAGGGGACTTACGTGCGGTGCGACGCGTGGAAGGTCGACGTGGACTCATCAGCGGCTCCTACGGCTTGGGGTTGGTGAACGGCACGAGTGAGTCCCGACGTGGCCCGGGACTCAGCGTCCCGGGGCGGTCCGGTCCCGGCGGCGTCGGGGTGTCGACGATCGTCCCTGGATTCGGGCGCGGGTTTGGCGTCGGCGGCGTACCGCCGCTGTCGATCGGCGTCACGCTCTCCGGCCTGGTCTCGGTTTGCGCAGCTTTCAACCCTGCCTTCACGTCCGCCAGGCCCTCGTCGACCTGCGCCGCGACCGTGGCCCCGAACTCGGCGTAAAAGTGAGCCCCCTCGGCAAACCGCGCCGGACGCGACAGGTTGCTCAGGCTGCGGACAAATCGGTGCAGCGCGGCCCGGTCGATCGCCAGCGCCGAGCGCGAGTACAACACACTCTCCTCCCACAAGAGCCCCTGGTCGCGGACCTCGTAGCTGGCCTCACTCGCCGCAACCACCCCCTCGAACAGCGCCAGCCGCTTCGCCCGCTCCGGGGTCCCGGCGACCCTCCACTGCGCCAGCGTACGCGCGTTGTTCTGGCCCTGCTCTGCGATCTCTTGCTTGCGCTGGATCAGCCCGCGCTGGCGTAGCTGCACCACCCCGCTGCGCGCCGCGGCGAACGCAGCGGTCTCGCTCTCGAGGCGTTCGCCGACAGCGGCCAGCACCCCCGCCTGTTCGCGCATCGTCTTGGTCGCGCAAGCCGGCAACAGCAACGCCAGTAACAGACCTGTCCTTCGGGACATCTCAGTACACCCCTCCGGCGACGACCCCGAAGCCGACCGCGCTGACGATGATCTGGGCCAGCGCCTCCGGGCGGATCCCACCCCGATTGAATTTCGCCAGCTCGGCCACGCCAGCAGCCAGATACACTTCACGCACGGCCATCGCCGCTCGTGAGCGATCGATGCTGGCCTCGTGCCGCACCCCCAGCTCGAGGACATCGGCCTGCTGCTGTCCCGCACGCCCCAGCGTCCAGGCGTTGCTGTACGCCAGCAGCATCCTCGTCGTCTCGTCGCGGCAACCGTCCTGCGCCTGCACCTCGACGATCGGCCGCGCGGCGCAGCCAGCCCGCTCGGCTCGCTGGAGGTCAATGTACGCCGCGATCAACTGAGTGTATTCGTCCAGCTGCGCGGCCAACTTGGCGACATCGATCCGGCGCCGCCGCTCCGCGTGTCCGATCGCGCCCTCGAGCGCCGCTCGCTCGACGCGCAGCGTCTCGCGGATCAAGGTGAGCACCGCCATCTCGAACGCGTCGGCCACCCGCTGCACACGATCGATCCCTTCGATCGTCCCATGCAGCACCCGCGCCAGAGCCGGCGAGAGCGTCGCCCCCCCCCGCGATGGCTTTGCCGGCGAATCTGGCCGGTCCTCACGCGCCTCGATCAGCTGATCCAGCGCCGCGATCTGCTCGCCGAGCTGGATCACCCGCCCCTGTCGCACGAGTACCCCGAAGCCTCGCGCCTCGAGCAACGCCGGCGTCGGGATCTGGCCGATCGCCGCGAACGCTCGATCGACCTGCGTCGCGTCGCATGCAACAGGACCCGCGGGCCCTGCCGGGCTCGGCGCGGCCGTCGTATTGACCTGTCCCGAAGGACCGGTCGTTGCACACGGCCCGCGCGCCGCGGCATAGGCATCGAGTCGGCGCGCGAGCTCCACGTCGTGCACCGCCAGCGCGTCATGCACCGCCAACACCGCCTCCGCCTGTCGCGCCAACAACCCGCCCGTACACCCTGCCACCCCGGCGCAGCTCGCCGTCTGCAATGCGACGAGGTTGTTGCGCCGTTCGGTGCACAGGCCGCGCACCCGCGCCGCCTCCGCATCGACCTCAGGTGAACGCGCGACGCCGGGGCGCGCCGGCGTGTCCGGGCAACGCGGCGCCGGCGAGCTCCCGGCCGACAGCCCCGCAGCCCGCGCCATCACCACGAAGTCCGTCCCCGCCTTGGCCAACCGCGCCGCGTCGCTCTGCGGTCCGTGCCACGCGCGCATCTGCCTGCGTAACTCGCCCAGCAGCTGCAACAACGGATCCGGGGCCGCGGGTGCTCTTGCGACGACATCCTTTCGTCCCGCCTTCGCTGTCGGCTTCAGCTCGCTCGCCGCGGCCTGTCCGAGGGGCAAGGTGAGCCCGCCGAGCGTCTCAATGCGCCGCGTCAACTTGCTGCACAACGTCGACCAGCCATCGCCCTTGAAGCGCCCGCGACAGCGCGGGTGCAGCAGGATCTCCGTCTCCGGATCATTCTCGTCGACCGCGGTCGCCGACAGTACGTCGAGCAAGTCCCGATCGCGGCCAGTCTGCGCCCACGCACGCGCTGCC
The DNA here is from genome assembly GCA_044228605.1 of Nannocystis sp. Classification (GTDB taxonomy): domain Bacteria; phylum Myxococcota_A; class Polyangia; order Nannocystales; family Nannocystaceae; genus Nannocystis. The sequence continues at coordinate 11,623 of JBGAUO010000049.1, forward strand.
GCGAGCTCCTGCGCCAACATCTCGGCCGCCTGTGCCAGCTCGGGCGCGAACCCCTCGGTCAGCCGCGCCCCCTTGAGCTCGGCCTCCGCCTGCTCCGCCGCCGCCGCGTCGTGCGGCCGATGCAGATGCGCCCCACAGGCTGGCAGCGCCACCAACAAGCTCGCAAGGCCAATTCGAAGCCGCATCGGACGCTCGACTCTCGCACGCCGACCCCGGCCTGCACAAGCAACACTCTCGCGTACGCCGCCGCGCCTGCGTTACCATCGGTCCGCGCGCATGCCCAAGCCCCGTCCAGCGCCCGCCGATCTCGCGGCCCGGCGGCAACTCCTGCTCGCGCTGCATCATCGCCACGCCGGCCGCGTACGCGCCCTCTTCTATTGGTTCGGCGCCGACCTCGAGATCATCGACGAGGCCGTCCTTCACACCTTCCTGCTCGCCACCCGCACCGGCAAAGCCGCCGCGACCCGCCCCTGGCTCGCCCACATCGCGCTCGTCGCGTGGCACGTCGCCAGCCACCCCGATCGTGTGCCTCAGGCAGACCTCGCCGCCGAGCCCGCGATCCCCAGGCTCCCGCCCGCCGCCGATCTCCTCGCCCGTGTCCTCGCCGTCCATGCCGCCGCGCCTGCCCAGCGTGCCGCCTTCGTGCTCGCCGAACTCGGCGCCGTGCCACTCCCTGCCCTCGCCGACGCCCTCGGCCGCGAACCTGAAACGCTCCGCCGCGAGCTCAACCACCTCCGCCACATTTTTGTCGAGGATCGTGAGGTCATCGCCCTCGGTGGCCCGCGCCCGCTGCTCCTCGCCAGCCTCGCTCCCTTCATCGACGACCCCGACTGGCACCGGCGCAACAAGGCCCAGCTCCTCGCCCGGCTGCCACGCCCGCCGCCAGCGCTCGGCGAGCAGCTGCGGCGCTCGGCCTCGCCGCCGTCGCGCTGCTGCTCCTCCTGCGCCCACCACCATCCGCCGCGAAGCCCCGCGTCATCCCCTCGCCCATCGTCGTCGCCCACCCGGTCGCCCCACCGCCGCGAGCCGCTCCGGCCTTGCCACAACCTGTCCCTCCCGCCATGTCCCCAGAGCCAGCCCCGGTCGTCCGCGTCGCCCGCGTCGCCCGCAAGCCTCGCACACCGCGGCCAGCCAAGGCCGACCACCTCGCCGAGCGCGAAAAACTGGCCAAGGCCCGCGACCCCGGCGCGATCATCATTGAGCTTGAGATGCTCGGCGCGGGCAAAAAATCCCTGACCAGCAACCCCCGGCAGGCCCTCGCCTACGCCGAACAGCACGCCCGCGACTACCCGCAAAGCCAGCTCGCCAGCCAGCGCAGCGAGCTGCGTGTGCGGGCGCTGTGTGCACTCGGCCGCCGTGACGAGGCCCGCGGCGAGGCCAACCGCGCCCAGGCACAGCGCGTCCTGGACGCCCTGCGCGACGCCTGCAAGCCCTGACCCAGATCGTCAGCGCCGCTCGATCCGCCAACACTGATGGATCCGCGGGTTACGGGCGAAGTCCTTCGGGATCGTCTCGCGCGTGATGTCCGTGATCGACACATCCACCAGCTCCGCCAGCGCCTCCACATCGAGGCGAAACCTGCGGTTGTTGTTCGAGAACACCAGGATGCCGCCCGGCTCGAGCAGTCGCACGGCCTCGCCGATCAGCTGCACGTGGTCGCGCTGCAGATCGAAGCTGTCCTCCATTCGCTTCGAGTTCGAGAAGGTCGGCGGGTCGAGGAAGATCAACCCGTAGCGCCGCAGCTCCCGCGCCATCCACTCACGACACTCCGCCGTCACCAGTCGATGCTCCGGCCCGGTGATCCCGTTCAGATCGAAATTCTTCCGCGCCCACGCCGTGTACGTCGGCGACATGTCGACCGTCGTCGTCGCCAGCGCACCACCCTTGACCGCGTGCACCGTCGCCGAGCCGGTGTAGGCGAACAGGTTCAGGAACCGGCGCCCCCGCGCCAGCTCCCCCACGTACCGGCGCGTCAGGCGATGATCGAGGAACAACCCGGTGTCCAGATAGTCGGTCAAGTTCACGAAAAAGCGCGCCGCCCCTTCCCGGACCTCGAGCAGCTTCCCGCTCGCCGCCTGCCGCCCGTACTGCGACCCCCCGCGGCTGCGCTCGCGCACCTTCAAGTGCACCTGCTCGCGCGCGATCCCCAGGACCTCCGGTACCACCGCCATCACGTCGCGCAGCCGCGACTCGGCCCGTTCAGGCTCGATCTCCTTGGGCGCTGCGTACTCCTGAACATGCGCGCTGTCGCCGTAGATATCGATCGCAACGGCGTAGTCCGGGATGTCCTGATCGTACACGCGGTAGCAGGTGATGCCCTCCTTCTCGGCCCACGGCGCCAGCTGCTTGCGGTTCTTCGCCAGACGGTTGGCAAACGCCTCCGCGGCCTCGCTGCGCACCACCGGCCGCTCGCTACGGGGCCGCTGGATCGCCGCCTCCTCGATCTTGAAGCGCAGCAGGTGCACCGGCAACGCGCCGTTGTAGAGCTCGTACACCTTCTTCGCCCGCAACCCGATCGCAAAGCCCAGCTCGCGATCTTCGAGCAGCACCGCCGCATCCCCGCCCATGTGCCGTGTCTTCAGCAGCTCCCCGAGCTCCTTGTACAGCGGCCGCAGATCCTCGCCCTCGCCGACCCGCGCCCCGTACGGCGGGTTGCACACCACCAACCCTGGTCCCCTGTCCTTCGGGACAGGCGCCAACAGCTGCTCGCCCAGCGCGAAGCGCTCGACGTGCACCACCCGACGCAGCCCCGCCTGCTCGATGTTGCGGTGCGCCGCCGCGATGGCCAGGCCCGACGTGTCGAAGCCGCGAATGTCCGGGATCTTGCTCGCCCCCGCCGCAGCGCGCGCGCTCGCCTCGGACACAAGCTCGCCCCAGAGCGCCGGCACGTGGCCCTGCCAGCCCTGAAACCCGAAATAATCGCGCCCAAGCCCTGGAGCGCGGTCCCCCGCCATCCACGCCCCCTCGATCAGCAGGGTCCCCGAGCCGCACATCGGATCGAGCAGCGGGCCGCCAGCGGCCGCGAGCGCCGGCCACCCCCCACGCACCAACACCGCCGCCGCCAGGTTCTCCTTGAGCGGCGCCATCGCCCCCTCCTCGCGGTAGCCGCGACGGTGCAGGCTCTCGCCCGACAGGTCGATCGCCAACACAACCTCGTCGCGCCCGCCCTCCGCTGCCGCCTGTCCCGAAGGACCTGTCCGTTTGCGCAGGTGCACGTGGATCCGCAGGTCCGGCCGCAGCTTGTCGACCGAGGGCCGCTGGCTGCCCACACGCAGCGCGTCGACGACCGCGTCCTTCACCTTCTGCGCGCCGAAGGTCGTGTGGACGATCGCGGCGTTGGTCCCCGTGAAGTCGACCGCCAGCGTCGCCATTCGGTCCATGTGCAGCGACCAGTCGATCGTGCGCGCCGTCGCGTACAACGCCTCCGCGTCGTGACCCGGCCCCCGGCCCAGCTCGAGCAGCACCCGCCCGGCCAGCCGCGACCACAGGCACGCCCGGTAGCCGGTCTGTAGCGGCCCCTGAAACAGCACGCCGGCCGGCTGCAGCTTGATCGCCGCGGCCCCGAGCGTCGCTAGCTCCGCAGCGAGCAGTTCCTCGAGGCCCCTCGGCGCGGTGGCGAAAAATTGCAGCGTTGCGGACATCGCCGCCTCTTAGCACGGTCAGCGCGGCCCCGCGCGCGCCCCCGCGTGCCTTCCCTTGCACGATCCTCGCGTCCGCCGCGAGCCCCAGGCATGATCACCGGCCGATCACGCGGCCGTGGTACCCGATGAGCCGAGGAACGATGCTCGAACGCCTGCACAACATCGACTGGAGCAGCCTGACCCACGCCTACGGCTCCGCCGCCGACGTCCCTGGCCTGCTCCGGGCTCTGGCCGCCGACGACCGCCAAGCCCGCAAGGACGCCTACTGGGAGCTCTACGGCAACATCTTCCATCAGGGCACCCGCTACCCCGCGAGCGCCCCGGCCGTGCCCTTCCTGCTCGAGCTGCTCGCCGATCCCAGCACGCCCGATCGCCACGAGCTCCTGCACCTGCTCACCCATCTCGTCACGGGTCAGTTCAGCGTCGCCGCGGACCCCGTCATGTACGCGGGCGAGCCCGACGACAACCTCCACCCCACCAGCATCGACGGCGACGACGACGCTGCCATCCTCCGCGACATCTACCGCGCCGCCGAGGCCGGCCTCCCGCTCTACCTCGATCTCGTCCAGCACGCCGACACCGCCCACCTGCGCGCCGCCGCCAGCTTCATCCTCGCCTGCATGTGGACCCGCGCCGCGACGATCGTCCCGATCCTCCGCAGCCAGCTCGCCCGCGAGCAGAGTGCACCCGCGCGGGCCAGCCTCGCCTTCGCTCTGGGCCGCCTGCAAGGCGCCGACGGACCCGACGCCGCCCTCGAGACCCTGCACAACCACGACCCCGCCCCGCTCGTCCGCCTCCTCGCCGCCGTCGGCCTCGTCCGCGCCGCGGGTGACGCCCACGACGCCGCTGTCGCCACCCTCATCGCCGCGGTTCACGACCCCGACAGCGTGCCGGGCTACGACGACCTCCCCTGTGGCGAGCGCGACCTCCCTGGCGACATCGGCTACGTCCTGCGCAGCCTCCCGCCCGCTCTCGGTCGGCGCGCCCTCCCAGCCCTGTGCGCCGCTCTCGGCCGCGCCGAGGACTTCGGCACCATGGGCATCGTCGAGGCCCTACTCGCCTTCACCTTCGGCGAGCCCAGCCCCGAGCCCCACGAGGATGACCCCGAGGACATGTCTGAACAGCCAGCTTCGTTCACGCTCGATCCCGCCGCCCTCTCGTCCGAACAGCGCATGGCCCTGACAGCCATGGCCACCAGCCACGAGCTCTGGACCATCGGCAACCTGTTCTTCGTGCTCCGTAGCTACGGCATCCCGACCCAGCGCAACGAACTCGCCGCCCTGCTCGGCCTCCCGATCGTCCGCGACGAGGCCGCTGAACTGGCCGCCCAGGCCCGCTTCCACCGCGTGCACATGCACAACCCGGGCGAAGCCGCCGCCCTGCTCCGCCGCGCCACCGAGCTCGCCCCGCAAGACCCCAACGTGTGGCATCAGCTCGCCCAGGCCCTCCACGCCGACGATGACAACGTCGCGGCCCTGGACGCCGTCGACCACGCGCTCAGCCTCGACCACGATCACGCCCCTGCCCACTTCACCCGCGGGCTCGTCGTCGTCCACACCGATCCGGGTGTAGCCGCCGCCGCCTTCGCCCGCGCGGCCGAGCTCGGGCACCAACCGCTGCAAGCGACCACCAACCGCGCCACCTGCCTGGCGATGATCGGACGCCGCGACGAGGCCCTGCAGATCCTCGCGGACCTCACCGCGGCCCACCCCGAATTCGCCGAGGGCTGGTACAGCCTCGGACTCGCCCTGGTCAAGCTCGGCCACCAGCCCGCCGCGATCGTCGCGCTTGGCCGCGCCGTCGGCCTCGATCCCGATCACGCCAACGCCCACTACGCCCGCGCCTGCGCTCACGCGCTGCAAGGCCAGGCCAGCCACGCGCTCGCCGACGTCGCCCGCGCCATCGCCATCGAGCCGAGCCTGCGCGCGGCGATCCGCGACGACGCCGACTTCGACACGCTCGCCGATCACCCCGAGTTCCAGCGCATCGTCGCCACCGAGCCCGCTCTCGGGCCCGGTCCCTCGCAGCGCAACTGACGGGCACTAGCCCATCGGGATGCCGCAGATACCGAGGTTCTCGAGGCCGGGCGGCGCGGTCCCCATCTCGTACCACACCGTGCACTCCTGACCGACCCCAGGACACATGTTGGGCATCTCGGTGATGTCGCAGAACGGCAAGCAGCAACCGATCGCGTTCGGGTCGCACTCCATCCCGAGCGCCACATTGGCGCACAGGAACCCCTTGTCGCAAGCGTTCACGAACTCGCACGGGTCAAAGGCCTTGCCCATGTCACCCGACGCATCCAGCACGCAGGTGAACACCTCCTGGTTCGAAGGATTTGGGATGCACAGGTTCTCATTCGGGCAGTCCTGCGCGAGCGGGTCGCACAGCGGCAGGCACAGGTTGAGCACGCCGTCATTCGACACGAAGCAGGTGGTGTCCGCGCTGCACAGCGGCGCCGCCTCCGAGCCCATGCACTGGGCCACGCAGGTGCCCTTCATCGTGTCGGGCTTCACGTCCCAGCACATCACGCCCTTGTCGCAGGTATCGAGCCCGCTCACCGCGCCCATCGTCGTGCACGAGTCGCCTGGCTGTCCCTTGGCCGGATCGACCGGCACGCACTTGGTGGCGTTCCACGCGTTGCCGCCGTTGTCCGCCCACGGCATGCACTTCTGGCCCTCGGGACAGTCCTGATCCCAGTTGCTGCACTCCTTCACGCCCGCACCACCGCCGTCCGGCTTGACGATGAAGTCCGTGCCCGTGGTCGAAGCTCCGGTGCCGGTGTCCGGGTCGACGGTGGTCGTCGGCTGCCCGCCCGTGGTCATCGCCGTGGTCTCGCCGCCGGTCTCCGACATCCCGCCGGTGCTATCGGTGGTCGGGTCACCAGTCGGGCCCTTGGTGGTCTCGGCGGGGTCCTTGCCGCACGCGGCCAGGAGGGTGGAAAGAATCGTCAGCGAAACAAGCGTCGATCTCATGATGGCACCTCGGACAGCGGGAGTTGCGACCGATACCACGGTCGGAGCGAAAACGACACAAAGCCTTCAGGCGGCCACCAGAGCCGCCCAAAACCATGATCCCTGCCAACGGCAGCCGCCTTCACGGCGGCGGAGTCACACACACGCCGACGTTCTCGTGCCCGGGCGGCGGCGTCCCGTCCCCGAGGATCGGCTCGCAGCTCTCGTCCATCCCGCACGGAACACCGCTGTCGACGTCGCAATACGCGAGACAACATCCTCCGGCGTTCGCGTCGCACGCGGTCGAACGGGTCGGGCTGTCGCACAGCGAGCCCGGCGGGCACGCGTTGATGTAATCGCAAGCGTCGCCGACCTTCGTGCCGCCTGACGCGTCGAGCAGGCAGATGAACTGCACGCCGACCGGGTCGAGCACACACACGCCGTCGCACTGACCCAACACCAGCGGGTCGCACTCCGCCACGCACAGGTTCACGACCCCGCCATTGGTGCTGAAGCACGATGAACCCGGCGGGCAGATCGGTGCCTGCTTTGAACCCCCGCACAGCGCGAAGCACACCCCCGTCAGCTTCTCCGGGTCCACGTCCCAGCACATCCCCCCGGCCGCGCAAGTGTCCTGCCCCGAGGTCGCGCTCCCGGTCGCTATGCAGCCCATCCCTGGGGTCCCCTCGCCTGCAGGCACGCACTTGTTGGCGTCCCAGGCCGCCCCCTCGTCGCTCGCATACGCGGCGCACTTGCTGCCCTCCGGGCACATCGGCGCCCACGGGTCGCACGCGTCGCCGTCCATCGGCCCGGTCGTCGACGCCGCGCTGGTCGGCACCACGCCCGTGTCGCTGCCAGTCGGCAATGCGCCGCTGCTCGTACCCGTACCCGTGCCCGTGCCCGTGCTCGTGCTCGTCGCGCCGGTGCCCGCGCCAGGATCCGTGAAGCAGCCGGGCAACCCCAGCAGCGCGATCATCAGGCCAATTCCGCGGTGCATCGTGGTGGCGACATCCGACCAGACCTTGCCCCGGCCATAAAGGACAAAGTGACGGCCATAGCCGCGCATCGCCACGCGCAGCCCTTGGTTCACACCCCGGCGTCATTGCGGGATCCCACAGATCCCGACGGTCTCGAAGCCCGGCGGCGCCTGCTGTGCGTCATACCAGGCGATGCAGCTTTGCCCCGCCCCTGGACACTCCGGCGCCGTCGTGTCGCAGAAGGGCAGGCAGCAGCCCGCCGCGTTCGCGTCGCACTCCTTGCCGTACACCGCGTCCACGCAGTAGAGCCCCGCGTCGCAGGCGTTGCCGTACTCGCACACATCGAAGGCCTGCCCCTCCTCGCCCGAGGCATCGAGCACGCAGAGGAATCCCTCGCCGCTCGGCAGGCACAGGTCGTCGCCAGCGCAGTCCTGAGCCAGCGGATCGCACGAGGGCAGGCACAGATTCAGCACGTCGTTGGCGATCGCACAGGCTTGCCCCTGCTCGCACAGCGGCGCGTCCGGCGTGCCGAGGCAGAGCGCGACACACACGCCCTTGTTGGTCTCCGGGTCGACATCCCAGCACATCGAGCCCGCCGCGCAGCTATCGATCCCCGACACACCGCCACCCTCGGCCGTGCACTCGTCACCGGGCACACCCGGGTTCTCCATCACCTGCACGCACTTCGTGCTGTTCCACGCCGTGCCGCCGTCGTCAGCCCACGCCGCACACTTGTAGCCTTCGCCGCAGTCCTGCTTCCACTGGTCGCACAGCGCCGGCGGCGGCTCCTCGCCGCACATGAAGAAGTTGCACCCGCTCGAGCCCGACCCCTCGCTCCCGCTCGAGCTGTCAGCGGTCGACCCAGCGCCCGTCGTCGGCGCCCCGGTCTCGGAGCCGCCCTGGCTCCCCGACTCCTCGCTGCCCGTGTCCTGGCCGTCCGGGCTGTCCTGCTTGCCCGCGCCGCAGCCAAGGCCGATCACAAAAACGCCCCAGATCAATCGTGTCGTCTTCATTGGCTTATCCTCCTTCGCAGACCTATCAACGAGATTTTTCTCAGTGATAGCTCGTAGAAACTATCAAGAACAAACCAACAATACGCACAAAATTTTAAATTCCAACAAATTTTAATGCTTCCAAATCCAAAGGCGCGATTCCGCGCCACCTGGAGCGCGTTGCCCCATGGCCGTCTCACCCGAGCCGCGACTCAGGGCTTCTGCGCCTTCACCCAGGCACCGACGAAGCCGCCGTTGGGCACGCCGCACATGCTGCCGCCGAACACTGGCCCGTTGAAGCCGACCTTGAACTCGACACCCGCCGTGCTGCCCATCGCCAGACGATAGCTACGCCCGTCGATGAAGGTCTTTTCCTTGGCGAACGCGACGTTGACGATGAACTGGTTGCTCTGCCCCTTGAGCACCTTCGAGAACGCACTGCCCCCACACGGACCCATCACCCCGTTCGCCGGGAATGAGAACGGATCGGCCGTCAGGCACACCAGGAGGTCCCCGAGCCCATGCTCGGTCCCGCCGGAGTTGTCGAAGATCTTCACCGACGACACATCGAACTTCGATCCGCCGCCCATCACCTCGAGCTGCAGCGGCAGCTTGTCGAGGTACAGATCGTTGGCGCTGTTGTTCTTGACCGTGAAGGCCAGCGACGCCACCTCGCGGAAGTTGACGTTGTCCGGCGGCACGAAGCGCTTGTCGACCGGCGGCAGCGTGTGTTGCGTGAAAACCACCTCGGCGTTGCAAGCCCCGCCCTTGTTGGTCCAACAGTCGACCTTCGCGTTCAACTCGCAGGTCTTGGTGTTGTTACAAAACCACTGCTGACAGCCCACGAAGTCGCCGCACTCGGCGCTCGCCGTGCACGTCATGAACAAGGGACAGCGCTGTCCCGTGACCGGATCCGCGGCCATCTGGGCGCAGGCCGGCCCGCCCGCCACGCACTTGCCACCGGTACACGCCTTGCTCGCGCAGTCGGCCGGCACACCACATGTCTCCCCGAGATCACAGCCGTTGCAGGACCCCCCGCAGTCCACGTCGCTCTCACTGCCATTCTTCACGGCGTCGCTGCAGCTCGCCGCGGCGCACACCCCCGCATCACAGACCTTGCTCGGACAGTCGGCGTTGCTCAGGCACTCCAGGCAGCTCCCCAGCCCATCGCACGCGCCCAGGCTGCAAGGCACGCCTGCGAGCTCCGGGCCCTCCCCGCACACGCCGCCGACGCAGGTCGCCTTCACGCACTCACCGGGCGGCGGCACACAGTCGGCCTCCGACTTGCAACCCGGGTCACCGCTGCTCCCGCTGCTCCCGCTGAGCACCCCGGTGCTCGTGCCGCTGGTCCCGCTACCGTCCGTGTCGCCACCAGAGCTCGATCCGCTGGTCAGCCCCGAGCCGCTGCTCGCCGTGTCGCTGGTATCGCCGCTCGTGCTGGCGCTCGCGCTCACGCTAGCAGACGCACCGGTCGACGCGCTCGTGCTGCCGCTGGCGCTCTCGCTCACCGTCATGCTGCCGCTGCTCGTCGGCTCGCTGCTCTGACTCGTCGGGCTCGACCCTGACGTCGTCACGGACCCCGTCGCGCCCGTCTCACTTCCGGCGCTGCCCGTGCTGGCCCCGCCCGCGTCGCCACAGCCCGTCAGCATCACCGCCAACACCCACCCTGCTCGTCGCTCGCCCACCATGACCGAGACGCTACTGCGCGGCCGCGGGGCTGACAAGCAACTCCGGCGCGCCGGGGGGCACCTCCGCCCTCACAGCTCGGCGGTGTAGGGCGGCGCCGGGTAGTACTCGATGTAGTGCTGCACCGAACGAGCGAACGCAGGATCCCGCAGCTGTCCCACCAGCCACAGCGCCATGTCGATACCCGCCGACACACCCGCCGAGGTGACCACGTCGCCGTCGCGCACGAAGCGGACCCCCGCGAGCACCGTGGCATCTCCCCGCGCGCGCAGCGTCTCGACGAAGCTGTGGTGCGTCGTCACCTTGCGCCCGCGCGCCACGCCACACTCGACCAGCAGCAGCGCCCCGGTGCACACGCTGGTGACCCACTGGCACTGCCCGGCCCGCTGCGCCAGCCAGGCCATCAGCGCCGCGTCCTTGGCCGCCCGCCGCGTGCCGATGCCCCCGGGCACGACCAACACATCGAGCGCCGGCGCATCCGCGAGACTGACATCTGGCAGCACCCGCATCCCCTTGGCGCAGCGTACCGGTGTCAGCGCCTCGGCGATCAGGCACACGCTATCACGGCCATCACCGGCCACGTGCGCCGCCGCCGTGAACACCTCCCAGGGTCCGACGAAGTCGAGCTCCTCGACGCCCTCGAAGATCAGGATGCCGATCGTGGCCACGTCAGCGCCCCGCTCCTTCACCCGCGATCAGGTGGCCGCCGGCTCGAGCGCGCGTGCTGCCTTGATCAGCTCACGCAACTGCTTGGCGCCGAGCCCCGACGCGGCGGTGCCGAGCTCCGCGAGCAGGTCGGCCTTGCCCGAGTTGCGGTGCTTGTTGCGCGGCAACAGGTCGCTCGGTTCACAGCCGAAGGCCTGCGCCAACAGCAGCAGCGACTCGATGCGCGGCGACTTGTAGCCCAGCTCGAGCTTGTTCACGGTGGTGACCGTCAGCCCTGTCGCCTTGGCCAGCTCCTCGATCGTGAGGTGCGGGCGCCAACCGGTCTCGTTCTGCCGCTTGCGCCGCGTCTTCGGCGGAGGGCTCGAGGTGCGCCAGTGCCTGATCCGTCGTCCGATTTCCTGGGCTACTTCGTTTTCTGTCATGGGCCGTCGTGTTGTCGCGGGATGAGCGTCGCCAGAAGATGGCCGCCAGGACATGACGGATCATTCCTGGCGCTTGGGACACTCTATCAGGCGGGTCGCGCCCACGGCAAGCGCCTTCCTGGACCTGCAGACCTGTCCCAAAGGCCGGGCCGCGAGTAACCTGGCCCTTGGGTCCGGTGACCTCCGCAGCGGCGCCTCGCCGCGAGCCGCACGCACAACGCGGCATGGCCTTTGGGCCAGGCCGCAAGGTGGTCCGCACAACCGCATGACCCCGGCCCCCCGCCCGGTCGCCTGCGCCCGCGCCGTAACAACCCACCGCAGCCCGCGTCTGGCACAGTCTTCTCGGCCACGTGGGCCGGCTCGCCGCCCTGGCGTACGCTGCTTGCATGCCCGCCTGCTCCGCGCTCGCCCGCCTGCTCTCGCTCCCGCTGCTGCTCACTGGCTGCCCCGGCATCCTCTTTGGCGGCAGTGGTGACGGCGAGACCGCGGGTGCTGGCGAGGACAGCAACTGGAACACCGCCAACAGCTTCATCACCGACGATGGTGGCGGCAGCGTCACCGACAGCAACACCGGGGGCGACCTGCCGACCACCAGCATCGAACCCACCGGCGCGGACAATCAACTCCCTGACGGCGACACTTGCCCCTGCGTCGCCAACAACGAGGACATCTACGTCCTCTCGAGCGTCGGCAGCATCTGGAGCTTCGATCCGACCGACAGCAGCTTCGACTTCATCACCGACGTCAGCTGCGGCGGCATGACCGACACCTTCTCCATGGGTGTCAGCCGCAAGGCCCGCGCGTGGGTGCAGTACGGCAGCGGTGACATCTTCACCGTCGACCTCAAGGACCCCGGCACCCCGTGCAAGGACCCCGGCTTCACCAACGACGATCCGCTGTTCCCCAACTTTGGCATGGCCTTCGTCGCCAACAGCGTCGATGACCCCTGCGACAAGCTCTACGCCCACTCCGGCATCGCGCCAGGGCTCATCGGCCCCGACGTCGGCGCCCTCGGCGTGATCGACCCCGAGACCCTCGTCCTCAGCGAGATCGCCAGCATCGACTACGCCTGGGGCGAGCTCACCGGCACCGGCGACGGCCGCCTGTTCGCCTTCCAGGGCGACGCACCGCCGCACATCAGCGAGTACGACAAGGACACCGGCGAGGTGCTCGGCACCTGGCCCCTGCCCGGCCTCGACAACCCGGACGCCTTCGCCTTCGCCTTCTGGGGCGGCGACTTCTACCTCTTCATGACCCACACCGACGACTTCGGCGAGGGCGACAGCCAGGTCATCCACGTCGACTTCGACGAGAGCGAGGGCAACGGCAAGGCCATCACCACGCTCGTGGACGCGGCACCGATCCAGATCGTCGGTGCCGGTGTCTCGACCTGCGCGCCGCAGTGACCCGGGCTGATCGATCGCAGGCCCTGTGGTAGCGTCCGCCCATGCGACGCTCGGCCCTGCTCTCCACGCTCCTCGTCTCGCTGGCCGCCTGCGGCGACAGCGGCCGCAGCGGCGACTCCAACACCACCAGCACCCCCACCGCTGGGTCGATCACCGCCGCCACCACGAGCAGCACCGGCGCCGCCACCGACGCCCCAACCTCGACCGCCACCACCGACAACGCCGCAGCCACCTCCGACACCGGCCCTGTCACGACCACCAACACCGCAAAGTTCGACCTCGGCGGCGACCCGCAGACCACCGCCGGTAGCAGCACCGGCCCGGCCGACGACGGCTGCACCAAGGCCGACTTCCTGTTCGTGATCGACAACTCCGCCAGCATGGAGGACAACCAGGCCGCGCTCGTCGCCAGCTTCCCGGGCTTCATCGCGGGCATCAAGGCCACCCTCAGCGCCGGCAGCGATTACCACGTCATGATCGTCGACAGCGACGACGACGGCCGCTGCAAGCAGCCCTGCGACCTGGCGAGCAGCGAGATCATGAAGTTCTGCAGCGCGGCCAAGTACGAGGCCTGCAACGCCCAGCTCGGCGCCTGCGACCTGACCCGCGGCGCCGGCGTGGTCCACCCGGTCGGCCTCTACGCCAGCAACACGGCCTGCCCGATCGCCGGCGGCAACCGCTACATGTTGCCGGAGGAGCCCGACCTCGCGGCCACCTTCGCCTGCGTCGCCACCGTCGGGACCGCCGGCAACCCCTCCGAGCGGCCGATGAACGGCATGACCGAGGCCCTGAGCCCCGTGCTCAACGGCCTCGGCGGCTGCAACGAGGGCTTCCTGCGCGATGACGCGATCCTGGTGGTCACGTTCATCAGCGACGACCCGAACTACGAGGATATCGGCAAACCAAAGGAATGGTACGACGCCGTGGTCGCCGCCAAGAACGGCAACAAGGACGCGATCGTGGTCGCCGGCCTCATCCCCCAGCCCGACCTCGGCTGCGCTGGCGGCGGCGACATCAACGGCGCCCACTGGGAGGAGTTCCTCGCGCTGTGGGGCGAGCACGGCATCGAGGGCTCCGTCTGCGAGCCCGACTACGCGCCCTTCTTCGCCCAGGCCATCAGCGTCATCGACGAGGCCTGCGACAACTTCACGCCGCCGAGCTGAGCGCCCCGCCGCGTCTCGGCGCCGCGGTGCTCACACGCTCTCGACCGCCCGCTCGAGCCGCGCCCGCACGTCGGCGGCATGGACCTGCAGCGCCGGATTTCCGGTGCGCTCCATGCTGCTGACCGGATCGATGGCCGCGATCTCGACGCGGCCCTCGCCGGCCTCGCACACGATGACATAGCACGGCAGCAGCACGCCCAGCTTGTCCTCCGCCTGCAGCGCCGCGTACGCGATCTTCGGGTTGCAGGCGCCGAGGATCCTGTACTTCGGCATGTCCACGCCGATCTTCGCCTTCAACGTCGCCTGCACGTCGATGTCCGTCAGCACCCCGAAGCCCTCGGCCTTCAGCGTCTCGATGATGCGGGCGACCGCCGCGTCGAATTCCAGGGTCGTCTGCTTTGCGATGTAGTAGCTCATGGTGCCCGGTGCTCTAGCACGGATCTGCGCCTCCCGCCCGACCTCGTGACGCCCCCCGAATCGCGCCCCTCCGCGCCGGCCCGAACTGATACCCTGACCCCATGCAGCGCGAGGGCGAACTGGCGGGGATCTTCACGGTGCTGCTGTTCGGCGTGGTCTGGCCGACCGGCTGCCACAACGGCGGCTATGCCCCCTGTAACAGCCCATTCGAGCGCAGCGCCGACCCCGGGGCCCTCGCCGAGGCCCTGAAGGACGACGTCCTCTCCGAGAGCGAGTGCATCGCGCTCTGCACCCCGGAGCCGACTCCACCCCCGGACCCACAACCGACCACTGGCGCCACCGCCGACACCTGCGTCGATAGCGGCACAATTTTTGAACCAGGCACGAGCACCGGAACAGGCACGAACACCGGCACCGATTCAGGCACCGGCACGAGCACCGGCACCGATTCAGGCACCGGCACGAGCACCGGCACCGATTCAGGCACCGGCACCGGATCGAGCACCGACGCCGGCACCGATTCAGGCTCGAGCACCGGCGCCGTCGCTTGCACAGCCCCCGACGCAACCGCATCCGCTGGCACCGATACGGCTTATGACCCGGGACCCCTGTACACCTGCAAGCCGATCGAGGGCTCGCTCGCCAGCCTGACCTGCTACTTCGAGGATTGTGCGTACGGCCGGCGCCCGGCCGGGCTGCGCTCCGGGGGGCGGGCCGTCACCTCACACGCGCTCGGGCGATTGTTCGCCGAGGGCGCGCACCTCGAGGCCGCCTCGGTACCCGCCTTCGAGCGCCTCGCCGCCGCATTGACCGCACACGGCGCCCCCGCCTCACTCTGCGCGCGGGCCCTCGCCGCCGCCGCCGACGAGCGCAGGCACGCCGCGCAGATGACCGCCCTCGCCGCCCTCTTCGACGCAACGCCGGCGACCCTCGAGCTCGACGCCGTCGCCGCGCCGACCCTGCTCGAGCTGGCCCGCGACAACGCCATTCAGGGCTGCGTCGGCGAGACCTGGGCCGCCCTGCTCGCCCGCCATCAGGCCGACACCGCCGAACTGCCGCAGATCCGCGCCGCGATGACGGAGATCGCCGCCGATGAGACCGAGCACGCCGAGCTCGCGTGGGCCATCGACGCCTGGCTGCACACCATACTCTCCGTCGCCGAACAAACCGAGGTCCTCACCGCGCGCGCCGAGGCCTGCGATTCGCTGCGCCGCCACATCAGCGCCGCGATCGATCACCCCGCGCAGCGGACCGCCGGTCTCCCGCGCCGCTCGACCGCCCTCGCGCTGCACGACGGCCTGCGCCGCGCCCTCTGGGGCCCCTCACTGCCACACCCGGCCTCATGACGCGTATGGTAGGGTCCAGGCTTATGACCTCACGCGTCCTCGCGCTCGCGCTCGCTGTCGCCGCGCCCCTCGCCTGCAGCGACGAGCCTGGCTTCGACCCGGCCGCCCCGCGCTGCCTCCACCTCCCGCGCCCCCCGTCGCGCGACATCCTGCAGCTCACCCGCGTCTTTGACAACGTCGACATCAAGGGCGGCGTCGATCTGCTGCAGGCGCCGGGGGACGCCGCGCACTGGTACCTCGTCACCCAGCCGGGCGTGGTCCACCGATTCAGCGGGGACAGCGGGCCCGAGGTCGTGCTCGACCTGTCGGCGCAGGTCGTGCTGGCCGCCGAGGCTGGACTGCTCGCCATGGCCTTTCACCCCGACTTCGCCGCCAACGGCGAGGTCTTCCTCTCCTATACCGCCATGGGCGGCCCGGTCTTCAGCTCGCGGATCTCCCGGTTTCGCAGCAGCGACGGCGGCCGCACGATCGACCCCGCCTCCGAGGAGGTCGTGCTCACCGTCGATCAACCGTACAGCAACCATAACGGGGGCGACCTTGCCTTCGGCCCCGACGGATACCTCTACTTCGGCTTCGGCGACGGCGGCAGCGGCGGCGACCCGCAGGGCAACGCACAAAACCCCGACACCCTGCTCGGCAAGCTGATCCGCATCGACGTCGACGGCGGCGACCCCTACGCGATCCCCGCGGACAACCCCTTCGCCGCGGGCGGCGGCCGTCCGGAGATCTACGCGCTCGGTCTGCGCAACCCGTGGCGCTTCGGCTTCGACCGCGACACCGGCGCGCTGTGGGCCGGTGATGTCGGCCAGAACCTGTGGGAAGAGGTCAACCGCATCGAGCGCGGCAAGAACTACGGCTGGGACATCAAGGAGGGCCCCGACTGCTTCGAGGCCGACACCTGCGACGAGACCGCCCTGGTCCCGCCCGTCGCCTACTATCGCAACACCGGCGCGGCCTCGGTGATCGCCGGCCTGGTCTATCGCGGCAGCCGGATCCCCGCGATCGCCGGACTTCTCATTTACACGGACTTCTATCGCGGCACGATCTGGGGCGTGAAGGAGGGCAGCGAGCCGGTCGTGCTCGCGGACGCCGGCCAGCCCGGCCTGGTCGGCTTCGGCGAGGCCGCCGACGGCGAATTGTACGCCCTCGACTATCAGGGCGGCATTTATCAATTGCGCGCCGCGGACCCGCCCGCCGGCCCGGGCCTGCCCGAGCTGCTGTCCGCGACCGGCTGCGTCGCCGAGGCGGATCCGCAGGGCCCGCCCGCGCACGCGATCCCTTATGCTCTGAACCTCCCGTTCTGGTCCGACGGCGCGGACAAACAGCGCTGGATGCTCGTGCCCGACGGCGCCACGATCACCGTCGACGCCGACGGCGACTGGCAGCTCCCCGCCGGCTCGACCCTCGTCAAGACCTTCTATCGCAACGAGCGCCCGCTCGAGACCCGATTATTCGTGCGCCACGACGACGGCGCCTGGGCCGGCTACCGCTACGCCTGGGACGCCGACGCCCGCGAGGCGACGCT
>JBGAUO010000004.1:0-98713 GCA_044228605.1 Nannocystis sp.
GCGCGGTCGCCGAGCTGCGGCTGCGGGCCCGCCTCGCCGGCCGCGCCTGGCCGGCCCCGCTGGACCCGGAGAATCTGGTGATCGCCGGCCACCCGTGGCACCCGATGTGCAAGACCCGCCTCGGCCTGCACCTGCACGAGGTCCTGCGCTTCGCCCCCGAGGCCCTCGCCGCGCCCGGCGTGCACACCGTCGACGTCGAGCTCCGCCAGGTCCACCACACCGACAACTTCGCCACCCTCCTCGCCGACCTCTTCCCCCCCGCGCCCTCCGGCTGGCTGCGCCTCCCCGTGCACGCCCTCCAGCGCCGCCGCCTCCCCCGCCTCTTCCCCACCCTCTGGGGCGCCACGATCCGCCCCACCACGCTCCCCGCGCTGCCCGCCCGCGCGCTCCTCAGCCTGCGCACCGTCGCGATCTCCGACCTCCACCTCAAGCTCGCCACCGACCTCCAGACCACCAGCGCCCGCCGCCAGGTCTCCCCCAAGAGCAGCCGCAACGGCCCGGTCCTCGGCGCCCTCCTCTCCACGATCACCGCCACCGACCCGCAGGTCCGCCGCGGCCTGCGGATCCAGCACGAGCCCGCCGCCGCCGGCCTCGACCCCGGCACGCTCCCGCCCCACCTGGCCCCGCTCGCCGGCCAGCTCGGCGCGATCGTCCGCCACGACCTCCGCGCCCCCGCCCGCGAGCTCGCCCACGAGGCCGACCTCCAAGACCCCACCGTCTGGGTCTGCGCCGCCCTCGGCGAGCGCTGGCCCGGCGACCCCGCCGAGCTCCAACCTGTCCCTCCCGACCTGTCCTTTCGACCATCCACACCTGTCCCAAGCGACCTGTCCCACGAGCCATCCCTGCTCCACCGCCACACCGGCGCCCCGCTCCTGCGCACGATCACCGCCGCCTACCCGACCCCGGAAGCCGCGCTCCGCCACTACGTCGACCTCCTCATCCCCCCCGCCCTGCGCCTGTGCAGCGTGCACGGCGTCGCCCTCGAGCTCCACCTGCAGAACACCCTCGTCGTGCACGAGCGCGGCCGCCTGTGCGGCTTCATCGTCCGCGACCTCGGCGGCGTCCGCCTCCACCGCGACCGCCTCGCCGCCGCCGGTCACACCCTGGACCTCGCCCCCGGCTCCTTCATCCTCACCGACGACCTCCACGAGCTCCAGACCAAGCTCGCCCACACCCTCTTCCACGCCCACCTCGCCGCCCTCTTCACCTGGGCCGCGGATCTGCTCGGCGCCGACGAGCGCGCCCTGTGGGCCCACACCCGCGCCACCATCGACGCCGCCCTCACCGCCTGGTCCGCCGCCGCGCCGCGTCACGCCGCCGCCTGCGCCGCCGACCGTGCCGCCCTGCTCGCCCCCACCGTCGACGCCAAGGCGCTCCTGCGCATGCGCATCGACGAGCGTGTCAGCGACTACGCCTACTGCCGCGTGCAGAGCCCCCTCGCCGGCTGAGCGCCCCCCGGGCTATGCTCCCGCCCCCGGCATGCAGCGCCCCCCGTCCTCGGCCCCGTCCCTGGTGTTCTCCCTCCCCGAGTACCGCGACATGCAGGCCCAGCTGTGCGCCGCCGGCCACGAGCCCGGCGAGCTGCACATCGACACCTTCCCCGACGGCGAGCGCTACATGCGGATCGCCTCGCACGTCGACGGCCGCGACGTCGTCCTCCTCGGCGGCACCATCTCCGACGCCGCCACCCTCACGATCTTCGACCTCGGCTGCGCCCTGGTCCGCTGCGGCGCCCGTCGCCTCACCCTCATCGTCCCCTACTACGGCTACGCCACCATGGAGCGCGCCGTCCGCCCCGGCGAGGTCGTCACCGCCAAGACCCGCGCCGCCCTGCTCTCGGCCATCCCCATGGCCTCCTACGGCAACCGCATCCTCCTCCTCGACCTCCACGCCGAGGGCATCCCCCACTACTTCGAGGGCGGCCTCACGGCGTTCCACGTCTACGCCAAGCCGGTCCTGCGCGACGTCATCACCCGCCTCGGCGGCCCCGACTTTGTCCTCGCCTGCACCGACGCCGGCCGCGCCAAGTGGGTCGAGTCGCTCGCCAACGACGTCGGTGTCACCGCGGCCTTCGTGTTCAAGCGCCGCCTCTCCGGCGACCGCACCGAGGTCTCCGCCATCGACGCCCAGGTCCAGGGCAAGCGCGTCGTCATCTACGACGACATGATCCGCACCGGCGGCTCCCTCATCGGGGCCGCCCGCGCCTACCAGCGCGCCGGCGCCACCAGCCTCGCCGCCGTCACCACCCACGCCCTCCTGCCCGGCGACTCCCTCGCCAAGCTCCAGCGCTCCGGCCTCTTCACCGACCTCGTCTGCACCGACAGCCACCCCCGCGCCGCCTTGCTCGCGCAGAGCACCGAGACCCCCCGCCTCGAGGTCGCAGCGATCGGCCACCTCTTCCTCCCCTACCTGTAGCACCTGTCCCAAAGGCCATCTCACCATGCAGCTCTTCAAGGTCGCCGCCGCCGCCCTCAACCAAACCCCGCTCGACTGGGACGGCAACCAGGCCCGCATCGTCCGCGCCATCCGCGAGGCGAAAGCCCAGAGCGTCGCCCTCGTCGTCCTCCCCGAGCTGTGCATCCCCGGCTACGGCTGCGAGGACGCCTTCCACAGCCGCGGCACCACCCTCGAGTCGTGGCGGATCTTGCAGGCGATCCTCCCCGAGACCCGCGGCATCGCCGTCGCCCTCGGCCTCCCGATCATGCACCGCGGCGTGCTCTACAACGCCGCCTGCATGATCGCCGACGGCGCCATCGTCGGCTTCGTCGCCAAGCGCTTCCTCGCCGGCGACGGCATCCACTACGAGCCGCGCTGGTTCAAGCCCTGGCCCGCCGGCAAGCACATCCAGTGGAAACACGACGGCAAGACCTACCCGCTCGGCGACCTCCTGTTCGAGATCGGCGGCCTGCGGGTCGGCTTCGAGATCTGCGAGGACGCCTGGGTCCCCGGCCGCCCCGGCCCCGAGCTCGCCGCCCAGGGCGTCGACATCATCCTGAACCCCAGCGCCTCCCACTTCGCCTTCGCCAAGCACGAGGTCCGCAAGCAGATCGTCCTCGACGCCTCACGCACCTTCGGCGCGACCTACGTCTACACCAACCTCATCGGCAACGAGGCCGGCCGCGTCATCTACGACGGCGAGGCCCTCATCGCCTCCGCCGGCAAGCTGCTCGCCGAAGGCCCCCGCTTCGGCTTCGACGACGTCTACCTCACCACCGCCATCATCGACATCGACCTCGTGCGCATGAGCCACAGCCGCACGAGCTTCACCCCCGCCGTCGACGACAGCACCCGCGCCGTGGTCCGCTCCGACGCCACCCTCCCCACCGCCACCTTCGAGAACCCGCCCCCCAGCCAGGCCAACGACTGGCCCGACCCCCGCTTCGAAAAACACGAGGAGTTCACCCGCGCCCTCGCCCTCGGCCTGTTCGACTACCTGCGCAAGAGCCGGTCCCGCGGCTTCGTCGTGTCCCTCAGCGGCGGCGCCGACTCGGCCGCCGTCGCCTACCTCATCGCCGCCATGGTCGAGCTCGCCTGCCAGGAGCTCGGCCTCGCCGCCGCCTGCACGCGCCTCGGTCAACCGCTCGCCGACACCCCCCGCGACCTCGTCCGCGCCCTGCTCGTCTGCGTCTACCAGGCGACCCACAACAGCGGCCCCGTCACCCAAAACGCCGCCCGCACCGTCGCCGACGCCGTCGGCGCCGAGTTCCTCCTCTTCGACGTCGAGCCGCTCGTCCGCGGCTACCTCGCCATGGTCGAGCAGGCGATCGCTCGCCCCCTCAGCTGGAAGACCGACGACATCGCCCTGCAGAACATCCAGGCCCGCGTCCGCGCCCCCGGCGTGTGGATGATCGCCAACCTCCGCAACGCCCTCCTGCTCGCCACCAGCAACCGCAGCGAGGCCGCCGTCGGCTACGCCACCATGGACGGCGACACCTGCGGCGGCCTGTCGCCGATCGCCGGCATCGACAAGGCCTTCCTGCGCGAGTGGCTGCGCTGGATCGAGCAGAAGGGCCCCGCCGGCCTCGCCCCCGTCCCGGAGCTGCACGCCGTCAACGCTCAGCAGCCCACCGCGGAGCTGCGCCCCGCCGAGCAGGCCCAGACCGACGAGGCCGACCTCATGCCCTACCCCCTCCTCGACGCCATCGAACGCGCCGCGATCCGCGACAAGCGGACCCCGCAGGAGTGCCTGCAGGTCATGGCCGCCCGCTTCCCCGAGTACGACCGCCCCCAGCTGCTCGTGTGGGTCAAACGCTTCTTCCGCCTGTGGTCCCGCAACCAGTGGAAGCGCGAGCGCTACGCCCCCAGCTTCCACGTCGACGACCAAAACCTCGACCCGAAGACCTGGTGCCGCTTCCCGATCTTGAGCGGCGGCTTCGAACACGAGCTCGAGCGCCTGGCCTGATCACGACCCCTCTGTCGGGGGCTTCACGCACAACCTGCGACCGCCGCGGACAACCGCGAACCACCGACTAGACTCGCCGCCCATGGCCGAGCCCACCGACGACATCCGCCGCGCCCGCGCCCACTGGTCTCGCCCCGGCGGCCCGCGCCCGAACACGATCGAGACCCCCGGCCCAGGCCAGGAGTCCGTCTGGTCCTACCCACGCCCGCCACGCCTCGACCTCTGCCCGCACCCGGTGCACATCGACTTCGCCGGCGAGCGCATCGCCAGCACCACCCGCGCCCTGCGCCTGCTCGAGACCTCGCCCGGCCGACGTGCGCCTGGACCGACTCGAGCGAGCCCCCGGCGCCTCCATGTGCGAGTGGAAGGGCCAGGCCGCCTACTGGACCGTGCGCCTCGGTGACCGCGTCGCCGAACGCGCCGCGTGGAGCTACCCCGACCCCTTCCCCGAGTTCGCCGCCCTCCGCGACCACCTCGCCTTCTACTGCGCCGCCATGGACGCCTGCGTCGTCGGCAACGAGCGCGCCACCCCACAACCCCGCGGCTTCTACGGCGGCTGGATCACCCCCCACGTCACCGGCCCCTTCAAGGGCGGCCCCGGCACCACCGGCTGGTGACCTGTCCTCAAGGACAGCCTACGCCCGCTCTGCCGCGTCCACCACGCTCCGCAGCGCCAGCAAGAGCTCGTCCGCGAACCGACAAAACCCGGCCAGCCGTCGATCTCGAGCCGCGCCACGCGGCCAAAATAAAACGGGGGCCCATGCGAGCCCCCGCCACGACCTGTCCTTACAGACAGCTCACCAGCTGAACTTGATCTCGCCGTTGCCGACGCGCTGGCCCTTCGTGGTCGACGCGTTCATCGCGTTGCCGAAGTACGACGAGCCGCCGCCGCCGCCCGACGCGTAGGCCCCACCGCCGCCGTACCACCCACCGCCGCCGCCGCCGACGTGGTAGGCCGCCGGCCCGCCGCCGACCCCCAGCGCGCCCGCAACTCCGGGCCCCGAGCCAGCCGCGCCGCCCGCGTTCTGCGTGCCGCCGCCGCCCGGCGTGAAGCCGCCGCCGCCGTTGCTGCCCGCGTCACCCGTGAGCGCCCCGCCGTCGCCGCCAGCTCCGTGCTCCGGGCAGCCGCAGTTGCCACCACCGCCGCCGCCCGCGACCAGCGAGCGGTTCATCAGCGTCGCGCCGCCGACCCGCACATCCGACGCACCACCGCCGCCCGCGCCCCACTGTCCGCCCGGGGCCCCGCCGTTCCACCCGGCCGCGCCCTCCGTGACACCCTTGCCGCCGACGTACACGCCCCACTTGTCGCCCGGGTTCCCGGTCAACGTCGCCTTGACGTACCCGCCCTTGCCGCCGTCGTCCTGGATGCTGTTGTCGCAGCACTTCGCGCCGCCGCCTTGTGCTCCGAACAGCTCGACCGTCACCTTCGAGACGCAGGCCGGCAGCACGAACTCCTGGGCCGCGCCCGTGAAGCTGAAGGTCTGCATGCCCGGCTGTCCGCCCGTCAGCGTCACATCGACACAGCTCGGCAGCGAGTCCACGCATCCGTCGTTGTACGTGACACACACCTGCCCGCTGTTGGCACCGAACTGGATCGTCACCATCTCGGTGTCCTGACCCATCGTCACCATCGAGCCGTTGGGCACGGTCCAGGTGTACTTGACCGCGCCGTCGATCTTGGCGATCGAGAACGGCCCCGAGCTGTTGGCGCACACCTTGGTGTTGCCGGTGATCATGCCCGGCGCCGGGCCGGCCGCGAGCGCCTCGCAGGCGCCCACGCTGCACTGCTCGCACTGGGCGCAAGCCATGTCACAGCCGCCGCAGTTTGCGTTGTCCGTCTGCGTATCGACGCAGGCGCCCATGCACGCCTCGAGCCCTGGATCGCAGTCCAGCGCGCACACCCCCATGTTGCACAGCTCCGTGTCCATACAGGGCATGTCGCAGCCGCCGCAATGATCCGGGTCCGTCTGCGTGTCCACACAGACGTCGCCGCAGGCGATCTGCCCATCCGGACAGTCCAGCACGCAGACCCCCGCCTCACACACCTGCTCGGCCGTACACGGGGCATCACAGCCGCCGCAGTTGGCCGCGTCGATCTGCGTGTCGACACACGCACCGTTGCACTCGACCAGCGGCGCATCGCAGCCCGGCCCGGTCGTGGTCGTCGCCGTCACCGCGGTCGTCTCCGTGTCCCCCGTGCTGGTGCTCGTGCTCGTGCTCGTCCCACTCTCACTGCTGCCGGTCGTCGGCGTCCCGGTCGTCGGCTCCGCGGTCGTCCCGGGCCCAGCCGTTGTCGTCGTCACCATCCCGGTCGTCTGCTCATCCTGTGTCGTCGATGACGACCCGGCCCCGGTCCCCGTGCCCGAGTCACCGCAGCCAAGCACCACAACCGCACCCAACACACTCACCCGCGCAAACCATGAATTCACCATCACCACACCCTCCTCAGGCCAAGTATCAGCCTCCGCGATCGTGGTCCCGCGAAAATTCAGCGACCGCTCACGCACATTCCTCGCGGCCGGGTGTCACTCCAGCACCGCGGAGAAAAAATGCGCACACCCGTAACACGGGCTCGCAACGCAACGCCGAACACTCGCGGCTTCGATCGGGCCGCGTCACTCCGCCGCGACCGGCTGGCGCCGCACCATGTCGACGCGGCGCCACAGCGCCTCCATCAACTCCGGCACGCCCTCACCGGTGCGCGCCGAGATCGGGAACAGCGGGATGCCCTGGGCCCGCAGCGCCTTGCGCAGCGGCGCCAAGGCCTCCTGGCTCTCGCTCGTATCGATCTTGTTGATCGCCACCACCCGCGGGCGGCCATCGAACATATCCCCGTAGTGCTTGAGCTCGTGCTCGAGCGCGGCCAGGTCGCTCAGCGGATCTCGATCCTCGGCGAAGTCTGGCGCGAGCAGGTGCAGCAACACGCGGGTGCGCTCGAGGTGGCGCAGGAAGTCGAGCCCGAGCCCCTTGCCCTCGCTCGCGCCGCGGATCAGCCCCGGCACATCGGCGACCACCAGCGAGCGCTCGCCTGGCAGCTGGGCCACGCCGAGCTGCGGCACCAGCGTCGTGAACGGATAGTCCCCGACCTTGGGTCGCGCCCGAGAGATCGCCCGGATGAAGGTCGACTTGCCGACGTTCGGAAACCCGACGATGCCAACATCCGCGAGCAGCTTGAGCTCGAGGCGCAGCCAGTACGCGACCCCTGGCGTACCCGGTTCAGCGTGGTCCGGCGCGCGGTTGGTCGAGGTACGAAAGTGGACATTGCCGCGTCCGCCCCGGCCGCCCTTGGCGATCACCAGCTCCTCGCCCACCGTCGTCAGGTCGGCGAGCAAGTCCCCTGGTTCGGGCGGCAGCTCCGGGTCCTTCTGGCCCTGACGCCGCTTCCTCGGCTTGGGCGGCGGCTTCTCGGCCAGCACCGGCTGCGGGTCATCCTCCTCGTCACGCGGGTCATCGGCCCAGGTCACGAGGCCGTAGTTCTGCATCGCCTCCGGGTCCTCGCCCTCCTCCATCAGCCACGGCGGACGCTCACCAGGCTCGCCCGCCATCGCCTCGAGGTAGACCATTGTGCCGACCGGGATGCGCACCCGCAGGTCCTCGCCGGCTTTGCCGGCCATCTTGTTGGGCCCGCCCTTCTTGCCCGACTCGGCCTCGAAGTGCTGGCGAAACTTCAGGTCCAGCAACGTGGTTAAATGGTCATCAGCGACGAAGATGACATCTCCGCCGCCGCCACCGTCACCGCCGGCGGGACCGCCGTCCGGGACGAATTTCTCGCGTCGCCAGCCGACCAGACCGTCCCCGCCCTTGCCGGCGCGGACCAGGATGCGCACCTGGTCGACGAAGCGCATCGCCTACTCGGCCGCCGAAGCGGTCTCGTTCGCCGCGACCACGACGGGGTCGATGGCGACGAAACACTTGCGCTCGTGGCCGCGCTTGTAGAAGCGGAGCGTGCCGTCCGTGAGGGCGAACAGGGTGTAGTCCTTGCCGGTGCCGACGTTGTTACCGGCGTGGAAGCTGCTGCCGACCTGACGCACGAGGATGTTGCCCGCGCGCACCAGCTCGCCGCCGAACTTCTTGACGCCACGTCGCTGGGACTTGGAGTCGCGGCCGTTCTTGATCGAACCTTGACCTTTTTTGTGTGCCATCGTCGTCTCTCCTGCCGCGGCCTGCCCCGAAGGACAGGCTCCTGCGGCTGTTTAGCCCTGGATCCCGGTGATCTTGATCTCGGTGTAAGCCTGGCGGTGGCCCTGCTTCTTCCGATAGTTGGTGCGCTTGCGGAACTTGTAGACGACGATCTTGACGCCGCGGCCGTGGCTCACGACCTGACCAGTGACCTTGGCACCCGCGACGAGCGGCGTGCCGATCTTGACGTCGTCGCCCTGGCCGACCAGGAGCACCTCGAAGTCGACCGCGGTGCCCTCGGCGACCGCCAACTTCTCGACCTTGAGGACGGAGCCGGGGCTGACACGGTACTGCTTGCCGCCGGTGCGGATGATGGCTTGCTGAAGCTCGCTCACAGGTTCTCTCAGTTCTTCGGACGATGCGCCCGTCCGGGCGGCAGCCACAAGCCGGCTGCGACTGCTCGGTGTGAAGGGCCCCGCCGAGCGCGAGGGGACAAGGCGTATAACGGGATCGACCCCGGAGGGTCAAGCCGCGCGCACACGGCCGAGGTCACGAGCGCGCACACCGCGCAGCCCGCCCGAGCTCCCCTCCGTTAGCCCCGCCGCCGCCGCGCCCGCTGACGGAGCCCCAGCCCGACCAACGGCACCCACAGCGCAAGCGACCCGCCCGCCCCGGAGGAGCCCCCGGAGATCCGACAGCCACCATCGTCCTGAGCCGACGTGTCGCTGCCCGAGCCCGACCCTGAACCCTCGCTCCCCCCCGAGCTACCGCCGCTCTGGCTGCCACCCTCGGTGGGGACCTCGCCGCTCTCCCCGGAGCCCGCGTCGCCCGACGTGGCGGCCCCGGTGGTCTCACTCGGCACGCCGACAAAGATCCGGATCGTGTCGCTGACAACGTGGTCCGCGTGGTCCTCGGCCGTCAGGGTCACCTCGTAGGAGCCCGCCGGCATCTTCGAGAAGTACCACGACAGGTTCTTCTCGTAGTCGACCTCATCGAACACCACCACCCCATCCTTCGCGACCTTCAACTTCCACCCGAGCCCGCCGTAGTCGTCGTGGAGATCGCCGACCACCGTCACGCTCTCACCCTCGGCCATCTCCAGCCCGTCCGCCGGCTCGGTGATCTTCACCTCGGGCGGCGTCGTGTCGGGCTCGTTGGTGCCGAAGATGAAGTGCAGCTCGGCGAGGTCGTTCTGCTGCTCGCTGCCGACCCCGCAGTAGATCTCGTGGGTCAGCCGACAGCCGATCGAGCCCGGCCCCTGACAGGCGTTCTCACACAGCGCCTGGCAGTTGTCCCCGAAGTGTTTGTTGGTGCCGTTCTGGTAGCTCATGATGCGGTCGCCGCCGAGCGTGTGGTCGAGGCCCCACGCGTGCGCCGCCTCCTGGCCGACCGTCGCCGCCCCACCCTCGAACACGTAGACCACGTGCCGCTGTCCGCGGGCCGTGCAGTCGGTGCCCGGCGCCACGCCGCCCGCCGGGCTGTCGATGTTGGTGTCCTGCCAGGTCCCGCTGACCATCGCCATCGTGTACGGCACCATCTTGCTCGGCCGCTTGTCGTAGGCGATGCGCACCCCCAGCGCGCTCATGTCCTCCTTCACCCGCTGGATGATCGCCAGCGCCGCGCTCTCGCCCTTCACCCACGCCGGATAGACCTCGCCCGCCCGCGCCAGCGCCGACTTGTTCTCCGCCGAGTTGTCCTCGCCGCCGTACATCAGCCCGCCGTTGAAGTTCAGGAACAGCGTGCCCTTGCGTGGATACTGGTTGCCCTCGATGTCCTCCCACGCCGCCGACGGCTCGGGATCGACATCCTTGAGGCCAAACGCCACCTCCTCGCGCTGCACCACGTCACCGATCTGCACCCAGCCCGGGGGTAGCTTGCCCGGCGCCCGCGTCGCAGGCCCGCTCACCTGCGGCGGCCCGAGCCGCTTCAGATCCGGCTGCTCCTGCGGCGGAGCGACATGCAGCGTCTGGTCCGCCACCGCCGCCGCCATGTCCACCTGGATCGGCCCCCTGGGGACCACCGCGTAGGGGTCATACCCGGCTGCCAAGGCGATCCCTGGCGTCAGCAAACACCCAGCAGCGAACAGGGACATCCAGGCAGGGCTCGTTGCATCGACGCTTCGTTGGCTCATGGCACCTCTCCCATAAGAGACCAGCGCCCCCGGGGCGCTCGTGAGCCACGATGGTACGAACAATTCCGCCTTTCCAACCAGTTCTGCTCCGGTGTCCCCACTTTCCTCGTTGAGTCCGTAAATTTGGTCGTCGCATCCCACCATGTAAGATGAGACTTACATATGCCCACTTCACGCCAGACTCGGCAGGTACGCGCCTTGGTGCGGCAGCTTTGGCGCAACAGCCTGGTCCGGGCCATCGGCCCGACACCATGGACAGTGACCTGGTTGCTGTTGGGTATGTGCCTCACGGCCGGGGCATGTGCGGGCTCACAATCGGCCGAGGCGCGATCTCCCGAGATGGCCAGCGGGAGCAACCACGAAGCCTCGTGGCCGCCGGCGCAGCGCCAGC
The DNA here is from genome assembly GCA_044228605.1 of Nannocystis sp. Lineage (GTDB taxonomy): Bacteria > Myxococcota_A > Polyangia > Nannocystales > Nannocystaceae > Nannocystis. The sequence continues at coordinate 11,044 of JBGAUO010000004.1, forward strand.
AGATCGCCGCGGTCCAGCCCGAGGTCAAGGCCGCAGCCCAGCGCTTCCAGGTCGACCCAGGCCTCGTCAACGGGATCATCTGGGTCGAGAGCAAGTTCAACGCGCACGCCCGCGGCCCCGGCGGCACCCAGGGCCTCATGCAGCTCATGCCCGCCACCGCCCGCGAGCTCGCCAAGAGCCTCGGCGAGCGCGCCAGGCCCTACGACGCCGGCTTCAACATTCGCGCCGGCAGCCTCTACCTTTCGCGCATGATCAAGCGCTTCGGCGACGTGAAGCTCGGACTCGCCGCCTACCACGGCGGCCCCGGACACGTGCTCAAGTGGCAGAAGGCCGGCAAACGCGGCATCCCCGACGGCAGCAAGAAGTACGTCGAGAAAGTGTTCGCGGCGCGCGACCGATTCTAGGGCTGGCGGCCGCGCGGCAGGTGGCTGACTCGTCGCAGCCTCGCCGGTGACGGCGGCTCCACTCGCTGGTAGCGTGGCGGGATGCGTCTAGTCGCCTCGCTGAGCCTCTTCGTCCTTGCGGCCTGCGGACCGAACCCTTGCCCGTCCACTGCCGTCACGCCGGATGTCCCCAGCGAGTACGGCGCGCTGTACAACAACTTCGACGCGGAGCGCCTCACGGCCCTGTTCCCGGCGAACCATCCGCCGAAGGTGGCCAACCACCAACGGACGCTCACCAACCTGCGCGAGCAGCTGGGCGAGTGCGGTGCCCCGCAGTTGATGTGGAACAGCGGCCGCTCGACCCGGTGGACCTACGCCTGCGAGCGCGGCAACCTCGAGGCGGCCTTCGCCCTCGACGCCGACGGTCACATCGTCCGTATGGACGCCCTCGCGGCCGGCGTGCCGGCCAGCGCCATGATGGACGCGACGGCCCGCTCGCTGCTCGCCGAGCTCCCCCTGGCTGCCGGTGCCGAACGCCCCTTCAAGCACAACTTGAGCGACCCGTCGGTCCGCGCCGCCGGGCGTTGCGAACTGGTGAGCACCTGGGCCGTCGGCGAGACCCTGGGCCTGTTTCACACCCGCTGCGAATCCGGCCAGGACATGGTCCTCGGCGTGCGCATGTACAAGGGCAAGATCCTCCGCGTGAAGCTCGTGCCGACCGCGAAGATCTACAAGGGCATGCCCATGTGAGCGGCTGGCCACGCCGCGCCCGACCGAGGAACGACGCGCCGGCTGGCGCATCGTTCCTCTTTGTTCACGGGCAGCAGCCTAGCGCTTGTCGTTCTTCCCGGTCTTCTCGAGAAACTCCTCGTAGCTCCCCGGGAACAGGTCGTAGCCCTTCTCGCCCTTGAGCTCGAGCACCTGCGTGGCGACCTCGGCGATCATCGCGTGGTCGTGGCTGACGAAGATCAGCGTGCCCTCGTAGCGCTGCAGCGCCTCGGTCAGCGCGCGGATCGACTCGAGGTCGAGGTGGTTGGTCGGCTCATCCATCAGCAGCAAGTTGGGCCTGGTCAAGGTCAGCTTGGCCAGCAACAGGCGGACCGTCTCACCGCCGCTGAGCGCCTTCACCGGCTTGTCCGCGTCCTCCGACGGGAACAGCATCCGCCCGAGCAGCCCGCGGATCTCCTCGACCGTCGCCTTGGGGTCCCACTGGTATAGCCACTGGAAGGCCGTCATGTTGTCGGCCTTGCCGATGCCCTCCTCGTGATCCTGCGGGAGGTAGCCGAGCACGACCTCGTGCCCCTGCACGATCTTGCCACGATCGGGCTCGTAGACCCCCGCCAGGCACTTGAGCAGCGTCGTCTTGCCGATCCCGTTCGGGCCCACCACCGCGATCTTCTCGCCACGTGTGGCGTTGAAGATGAGGTTGACGAGCACCGGCCGCTCGAAGCTCTTGCTCAGCTTGTCGACCGCCAGCGCCAGCTTGCCGCTCTGCACCTTGGGGTCGAAGCGGATGAACGGGCGCTGGATGTTCGAGCGCTTGAGGTCGACCAGGTCGATCTTGGTGATCGCTCGCCGCCGCGACTGCGCCTGACTGGCCTTCTTGGCGTTCGCGCCGAAGCGCTGGATGAACTCCTTGAGCTCGGAGATCTTCTTCTGCTTGCTCGCGTTGCCCTTCTCCGCCGAGATCCGGTACTGGATCTTCTGCTTCATCATCTCGTCGTAGCCGCCCGTGTACGTGATGATGTTCTGGTAGTCGACGTCGGCCGTGTGCGTGCAGACCTCGTTCAAGAAGTAGCGGTCGTGCGAGATGACGACCAGCACACCGCGGTACTCCATCAAGAAGTTCGACAGCCAGTGGATCGACTCGAGGTCCAGGTGGTTGGTCGGCTCGTCGAGCAACAGGATGTCTGGCGTGCCGAACAACGCCTGCGCCAGCAGCACGCGGAGGCGCATGCCGCCGGTCAACACCTTGAGCTCCTGCTCCTGCTGCGCCGCCGGCAGGCCCAAGCCCTCGAGCAGCTGCTCCGCCTCGTAGTCGGCGCCGTAGCCGTTCTCCTCGGCGATCGTGCCCTCGAGCTCGCCGAGGCGCATGCCGACCTCATCGCTGGTGTCGCCCGAATTCAGCAGCCGCTCCTTCTCGGACATCGCCGCCCACAGCTTGGTGTTGCCCATGATCACGACGTCGCGGATGCGGTCGTTCTCGTAGCGGTAGTGGTCCTGATGCAGCACGCTCAGGCGCGTCCGCGGCAGCCGCGAGACCGTGCCCTTGTCCGGTTCGAGCTGACCCGCGAGGATCTTCATGAACGTCGACTTGCCGGCGCCGTTCGCCCCCGTCAGGCCGTAACGATGTCCCGGCTCGAAACTGGTGGTGACATCCTCGAACAGAGTTTTGCCGCCGTAAGACTTGGTGACTTCGGAAACCGTGAGCATCGCTATTCCTCGCTGCGCCGCCGCAGTAGCCCGCAACCGGCGCTATGTAAGGCACTTGCCCGCCGCTTGGCCAGCACCCAAGCGCTTGCCGCCGCAAGCCCGCAGGGGTTAGCGTGCGTGCCGTGCCCCGGCAACCTACCCCGCGACTCGCGCTCGGCCTGCTCGCTCTGGCCGTCTGGGCGCTTCCTCACGCCGCGCGCGCATGCTCCTGCCTGGTCCCACCGGCCCCACCGATTGCCCTCGAGCGCGCCGACGCCGTGTTCGAGGCCCGCGTCGAGAACATCGCCGCCGACCTCTCCAGCAGCTCGGGCGCCGGCCTCGTACGCTACGATCTCGAGGTGCTGCGCCAATGGAAGGGCGAGCTCAAATCTGCCGTACAGCTGACCTCGCGAGCCAGCAGCGCGGCTTGTGGCCGCAGCCTGACGGTCGGCAAGGTGTATCTCATCTACGCCAGCAAACAGGACGACGGCCAGCTGACGGACAACCTCTGTTCACGCACCCGCCTGGCCAGCACCGCCGACGAGGACCTCGCCGCGCTCGGCCCCGGCACCACGCCCGGAAACCGCCCCGTGACCGAACCAACCAACCGCGAACCACCTCGGATCGCCCCCCCACCGCCCGATCTCGGGGGCCCCGCCCCGCTCGCCAGCAAGGGCTGTAGCCTCGCCGGCGAGCCAGGTCGCCTCGCCGGCCTCGCCGGCCTCGCCGGCCTCGCCATGGCCATGCTGCGCCGCCGCAAGGGCAGCTTGCGAGGTTAAGCCCAGGCGCTGCGCGAGCGCGGCCGCTCAGCCACGAGCCGTCGCAGCCGCGCGAATTTCCGGGCATGCTCTCGCCACCCCGGAGTCGATCGCCGATGCCCTTTGGCCTGTTCCGCGTCCCAGAACCAATCAATGAGCCAGTCCGCAGCTACGCGCCTGGCACACCCGAACGCGACCAGCTCAAGGCCGTGTACCGCAAGCTCGCGGGTGAGAGCTTCGACATCCCGCTGTGGATCGGCGGCAGGCAGGTTCGCACCGGGAACACGGCCCCGCTGATCGTACCGCACCGGCGGCGCCAGCCGATCGGCGTGTTCCACCAGGCCGGCACCAAGGACGTGAACGACGCCATCGCCGCCGCCCAGGCCGCCCGCCCCGAGTGGGCCGCGCTGGCCTGGGAGGACCGCGCGGCGATCTTTCTTCGCGCCGCGACCCTGCTCCGCGGCGAATTCCGCGACCGCCTCAACGCCGCCACCATGCTCGGCCAGTCGAAGACCTGCCACCAGGCCGAGATCGACGCCGCCTGCGAGCTCATCGACTTCTTCCTGTTCAACGTCCACTACCTGACGCAGCTGTATCGCGAGCAGCCGATCTCGCCGCCGGGGATGTGGAACCGCTCCGAGTACCGCCCGCTCGATGGCTTCGTCTTCGCGGTCACCCCGTTCAACTTCACCTCGATCGCCGGCAACCTGCCCACCGCGCCCGCGCTGTGTGGCAACACGGTGGTGTGGAAGCCCGCCTCCACCTCGGTGCTCAGCGGTAGCGTGATCATGGAGCTGCTCGCCGCCGCCGGGCTCCCGCCGGGTGTCATCAATTTCGTGCCTGGATCCGGCGCCGCCGTCGGCGACCCCGTGCTCGCCCACCGCGACCTCGCCGGCGTGCACTTCACCGGCTCCACGCCTGTCTTCAAGCAGATGTGGCGCAACGTCGCCCAGAACATCGACAACTACGCCTCCTATCCGCGCCTGATCGGCGAGACCGGCGGCAAGGACTTCGTGTTCGCCCACAGCAGCGCCGACAGCCAGTCGCTGACCCATAACCTCCTGCGCGGGGCCTTCGAATATCAGGGCCAAAAGTGCTCGGCCGCCTCGCGCGCCTACATCCCCGACAACCTGTGGCCCGAGGTCCGCGAGCAGCTCGCCGACGGCGTCGCCAAGCTGCAGGTCGGCGACGTCGCCGATTTTCGCAACTTCATGGGTGCGGTGATCGACGCCCGCAGCTACGCCAAGCTCAAAGAGGCGATCGACGAGGCCAAGCAACGCAAGGGCGGGCGGGTCGAAGAGGTCCTCGGCGGTGAATGTGATGACAACGAGGGCTACTTCATCCGCCCGACCGTGATCGTCGCCCGCGAGCCCGACTATCGGACCATGCGGGAGGAGTTGTTCGGCCCGGTGCTCACCGTGTTCGTCTACCCGGCCGACCGCTACAAGGAGACCCTCGCGTTGTGCGACAAGAGCAGCGAGTACGCGCTGACCGGGGCCATCTTCGCCGAGGACCGCGGGGCGATCGCCACCGCGACCAACGCCCTGCGCCACGCCGCCGGCAACTTCTATATCAACGACAAGCCGACCGGCGCCGTCGTCGGTCAACAGCCGTTTGGCGGCGGTCGGGCCAGCGGCACCAACGACAAGGCCGGCAGCCTCTTGAACCTGATTCGCTGGGTCTCGCCGCGGACCATCAAGGAGAACTTCGCTCCGCTCCGTGGCCACCGATATCCATTCATGGATGCCCCGTGAACGCCTCTCAGCATGCGTGCGAACGCACACAAATCCGCGCCTGAATAGCGCGCGGATCAGCGCCACATGGGCAGCCTGCAGCCGATGGTGGCCAGCGCGCCAGGACACCGACAGGCGCGCGGGCCGGCGAAAAGAACGGTTGTGGAAGCCGCAGGCGTACGTGTAGCCTCCCCAACGATCGGTTTGGACCCCACCAGCCGCACTCGTTTCACGGCCCTCCGTGCCTGATCGGAAAAGGACACCAATGCGCAAGAGCTACGCCATGTTCATCGCCGCCGGCTTCACCGTCTCCCTCGCTGTGGGCGCCTGCGGCGGAAAGCCCTCGGAGGACGACTGTAAGAAGTTCGCCGATCACTTCGCCACCCTCATGACCAAGGGCCAGGAGGGTCCGGCCGCCGAGATCACCAAGCAGGTGGCCGACGGTATGAAGGGCGAGCTCATCAAGGAGTGCGTGGACAAGGGCACCAAGGCCGAGATCGACTGCGCCCTCAAGGCCGCGTCGATGGAAGACCTCGAGAAGTGCGGCGGCTCCAAGACCAAGTGAGCCTGACCTGATCGCTCCGCAATCCGGAGTGACCAGTGACCCGCGAGCGCGACCGTCCCATGGCGGCGCGCTCGCCTCGTTTAAGCCTACACTCGCGGCCATGTCGACCGGACGTGTCGTCCAGATCAACGTCGCAGCGGAGGGTGGGGTGCCGAAGCGGCCGGTGGTCGCCGCCTTCTTGACCGCGCTCGGCGTCGCGGGCGACCGCCAGCTCGACCTCAAGCACCACGGCGGGCCCGAGCGTGCCGTCTGTCTCTTCAGTCAGGAGCAGATCGCCGAGCTCGCCGCTGAGGGCCACCCGATCGGCCCCGGCAGCACGGGTGAGAACCTGACGCTCGCCGGCCTCGCGTGGGACCAGCTGCGGGCCGGTGAGCGACTCGCCATCGACGACGGGATCGTCCTCGAGATCACCGGGCCGGCGCCGCCGTGCAGCACCATCGCCGCCAGCTTCACCAACGGCGAGTTCACGCGCATCTCCGAAAAGCTGCACCCCGGCTGGAGCCGCCTCTACGCGCGCGTGCTGGTCGAAGGCCTGGTGCGCGAAGGAGCGCTTGTACGCCGCCTCGGCGGCGCCTCGGGCACGCACACTTTGGTGTAGACCAGAGTCATGACGGACACGCCGACGGACAAGCCCATCGTCGCCAAATGCGAGCCCACCGTGCTGACCCTCGAGCCGGGCATCTACTGGTGGTGCGCCTGCGGGCGCTCGAAGACCCAGCCCTTCTGCGACGGCACCCACGAGAGCACCGACATCAAGCCGATCAAGCTGCGGATCAAGGCGACCAGCGAGGTCGCGCTGTGCAACTGCAAGCACACCGCCAACAAGCCGTACTGCGACGGCACCCACGCGACGCTCGAGTCTGGCTCCTAGCGCTTGCGCTTGCGCAGCGAGCTGAAGAAGCCCTTCTTCTCGCTGACGGCTTCGCCGAGGCTCTCGGCCAGCTCGCGGAGGATCTCCTCTTGCTCGCCGGACAGCTTGGTCGGGACCGTGACCTCGACGTGGACGTGATGGTCACCGTTGCCGCGGGCGCCGAGCACCGGGATGCCCTTGCCCTTGCGGAGGATGACGTGACCAGGCTGTGTGCCGGCCTCGATCTCGAGGTCCTGGTCCCCCTGGAGGCTGGCCGCCTTGACGGTGCAGCCGAGCACGGCCTGGACCATGCTGATCGACACCTTGCTGTGGATGTCGAACTCGTCGCGCTGGAAGCGGGGGTCGGCCTCGACGGCCACGACCACGTAGAGGTTGCCGGCCGGCCCCCCCTTCGTGCCGGCCATGCCACGACCCGGGATGCGCAGGGTCTGGCCGTCGTCGACGCCGGCCGGGATCGACAGCTTGAGGGTGGTCTCCTTCTGGACCACGCCGGTACCGCTGCACCCGCGGCAGGGGCTGGCGATGATCTGGCCCTCACCGTGGCAACGCGGGCAGGCCGTCTGCACCGTGAAGAAGCCCTGGCGGTGGATCACCTGGCCCTGGCCGTTGCAGGTGCTGCAGGTCTGCGGCTTGGTCCCGGCCGCTGCGCCGCTCCCGTCGCACTCTTCGCAGGGGTCACGGCGGGGCACGGTGACCTCGCGCTCGATGCCTGAGACCGCCTCGGTGAACGGGATCACGACCCGGGTCTTGAGGTCCTGACCGCGCGTCGGGCCGCCACGACGGCCCCCCGAGAAGCCGCCGAGGTTGCCAAACAGGTCGCCGAACAGGTCGCCGAAGCGGCTGAAGATCTCGTCGGTGCCCTGGAACCCGCTGAATCCGGCCCGGGACGGTCCCTCGTGCCCATACTGGTCATAGAGCTTGCGCTTGTCGTCATCGCTCAGCACCTCGAAGGCCTCGGCGGCTTCTTTGAAGCGCTCCTCGGCCTCCGCGTTGCCCGGGTTGCGGTCCGGGTGGTGCTGCATCGCCAGCTTGCGATAGGCGCGCTTAATGTCCGCCGTGGCAGCGCCACGCTCGACAGACAAAACCTCGTAATAGTCGCGTTTTGCGGTCACCGCGCGGCGAAGCTAAACACCTCGGTCTTGGTTGTCAATCATGCGCTCGGGTGTAATTCCACCCCACGGGTGGCCTGTGGTAGCGTGCCCGGAGCCCTCATGCCGACCATCCAGCGCTCCCACCAGCTCCGGGTCTCCCTTCCGTCTCTCGCGGCCATCTGCGCCCTCGCGATGGTCGCAAGCAGCTGCAAGGAAGAAGAGCCGATTCCGCTCTTTGACGAGCAGGGTACCTGGTACCTGAAGCTCTTCGACCTTGACGGCACGGGCCTGACAAAATTCGATGTCGCCCAGCGCGAATATCAGTTCCTGATCCACTTCGATCAGGCGTCGAAGATCGTCGCCTCGGCGGGATGTATCGATTCGATGAACCGGACCGACATCACCGAGACCCTGTGCGACCTCGGCACCTTCCAGTGCCGCTGCTTCAACTACGAGTTCGAGGAGACGCGGATGACCTGGACCGAGTTCACGCCCGAGGGCGGGACGAAGGCCGAAGATCCGCCCCCGGATGTGATGGTGCCCAAGGTCGGCGAGCCGTACACCATCACCGTCGAGGCCTACCCCGAGTCGGGCCAGACCTACCGCTACTCGACCTTGCCGTACGGCCTGTTCAACAGCGACGGCGAGACCACCCGCTACGTCTTCCAGACCTACGGTGACGACGCCTTTGAGGCGACCATGTGCATGGACTACTGCGGCATCCCAGCCGCCGGAGGGACCACTGGCTGATCTCCCGGACACGCCGCGTGTTCCACGCGGCGGTGCCTTCCGCTATGCTCCGCCGCGGAGGTGCTCGGCGCGCTGGTGCGGCCCCCGGTCTTCAACACCGGTGCGGGATGCGAGGAGCTTCCTGGGCAGGTTCGATTCCTGTGCACCTCCGTTTGCCACCGGCCCTTCTCCACGCGCTCTTTCATGCTCGCCCTCATCCCCGCGACTCTCGGCGGCACCCAAGACCTCCTGGCCCGCGCCCTCGTCTTTGTTGTCTTCACCGCTGGCGCCCTCACGGCCCTGGCCGGCCTGCTCGGGCGATCCGCCGCGGGTCGGCGAGCGCCCATCGCCCAGGTCGCTTACGCCAGCTTCTCCGGCATCGTCGCCGCCCTGCTCGCGGTGAGCCTGGGCGGCCCCGGAGCCCTGCTCTGGCTGGTCCTCGCCTGCATCGCCGGCGCCGCCATCCATAAGATCGAGGCGCGATCGCCGGACCGCGACGACCGGACTGCCAGCTCCGGTCACACCGTCGTGGGCCAGGCCCTTCGTGTCGGCCACAGCGTGGCTGTGGTGTTGGTCGCGCTGTCCGCCGGCGCGCTCCTGCTCGCCCATCAAGCCGCCGAACTCACCAGCGCCGTCGGGCCGCTACTGCCGTGGGCCTGCGGCCTCGGCCTCGCAGCCGCCACGGGGATCGGCATTCGCGGCGAAGCCAGCGGCCGTTGGCTCGGGCCGCTGACCCTCGTATCGCTCGGCCTATACGTGGCCCTGGCGCTGTCGTTGCTCGCCAGTGGGCCCGCCCTCGGGCCTGTCCTCGGGGACATGTTCCACGCCGCCTTCAGCGCCGATGCCGGCAGCGCCGCGCTGGCAGGAGGCCTCGCTGCGGCCGCCCAGGGCGTGCTGCGAGCCGCAACCTCGGGCGCTGTGGGAGGCCTCTCGGGCCCGCCGTCGAATCAACGCGGCAGCTGGGGCGAACCGCTGGTCGTCGCCGCCGTCGCGCTGCTCACCGGCCTCGCCGCGCACGTGGCCCAGCTCAGCACTCCCGCGCCCGTGGCCGGGCGCGAGCTCTTCGCGCTCGAGCAGCACCTGCGCGGCGGCCTCGCGCCGAGTGAGTACGGCCAGCTGATCGTGCTACCGCCCAACAGCGGCCTCGAGGAGGGCAAACGCTACCGCCTGATCTTGCGCGCCGATCCGCGCGGACAGAAGTACGGCGAAGCGTTCCGCGACGAGAACGTGGTCGCCGCGCCCGCCTGGGACTTCACGCGCACCGTCGACACGGTGATCCTCCGCGACAAGGACCCCGAGCGCAGCAAGAACGCCGGGTTCGACGTCCACATCCCCGTCCGCCGCGAGCTGGTCGACACCCGGGTCGGGCCCTTCCTCAAGCTCCACCCGCAAGACCCCAACATCAACTTCCGCCAGCTCATGGCGGCTCGCGATCTCGACGGCCCGTTTCTCAACGTCGCCGACTACAGCTTCGAGGCCGGCGTCGCTCGCGGCTTCCACCTGGCCGATGGCGCACGCACCTCGCTGGTCGCCGAACCCCGCCCCGCCGACGCGCCAAAGAACCCAGCGCTGCGCGATTTTGTCGCCTTCAACTACGCGGGCCCCTTCGCCGACGGCGAGCGTCCGCCGCTCGCCCTCGTTGCACCGATCAACAGCGGCCTCGAGCCAGGCAGCGTCGTCCACCTGCGCCTCGACCCGCCGGCCCGCGGCCTCGAACTCGGCTTCGTCAATCGCCTCGGCGAACTCGAGGTGCCAGCGTGGGAGTTCCTGTCCGGCACCGACACCGCGGTCCTGCGCCACGCCAGCGACCCGGCCCTCGACCGCACGATCGCCGTCCGCAGCCGCCTCGCCTTCGGCCGCCTCCGTTTCACCAGCCCCGAGCTCGAGCTCGACCAGATCGCCACCTCGCTGCCCGAATACAGCGGCCCCTACCTGCTGCCCGCGAGCTACCACTTCGCCGTCGAAGTCCACCGCGGCACCCGCCTCCCGGGCGAACACGCCAAGACCCACGTCGCGCTGATCCCAGTGCACCCGCAGACGGCACCCAGCGGCAACCCCGGCGTGACCACCTATGACCCCCACCCCGGCGAGGTGCTCCTCACCGGCATGGCCGGACCGTTCCTCGACCAGGAAGCCGCCGGCACCCTGGTCACCGCCCTCACGCGCCGTTTCGGCCCGCTCACCGCGGCGGCTGGGGTGGTCGCGCTCCTGGTGCTCGCGCTGGCCAGCCTGGTGCGCTGGTTCACGGTCGGCCTGAGATCGGCACGCGGCCTGTTCGGCGCCACCCCCGAGTTCGGCTTTGGCCTCGCCTTCCTCGTGTGCGTCGCGCTCGGGCCAGCCCTCGGGCTCCCACAGCTGCTGCGCGCCGTCGATGCCATCACTGCGCTCGCCGTGCTCCTGGGGCTCACACGCCTGATCGCCCGCCTCCCACGCGCCCGCACCTGAGCCTGCCGCTGCGTGCACATGCAAGGCCTGGCTCCACCGACCCGGCCCCTGGGCAGCGCGTGAGCGGCGCGTATTGCCCGCGCACGACCTGCGCACGTCTTGTCGACCAGGCAAACAACAGGTTAGGGTTTTTGCCATGCTGCCCGCTTCGACTCGCCTGGCTTCGCTCTCGCTCCTGGCCCTCTTCTGCGCCGCTTGCGGCGACGACAAGGCGCAAGACACCGACAGCTCCGCGAGCACGAGTACCGTCGGGACAGAGCCGACCACCACCGCAGACACCACAGACACCACCGGCGAACCCATGCCCTTCGTCCCGATCCTCGCCCGCGGCGGGCTCGAGATCGACTGGATCGAGGCCAACCAGGGCGTCGGCGTGGCGATCGGCCGCGACGGCGCAGGGGTCGGAGGCGACGGCCGCAGCTCCTACCTGATCCAGAACCGCGTCACCCTCATCCGCGCCTTCTGGAAGGACCCGCCGGCCGACTGGATCCCGCGCAAGATCGAGGGTCGCCTGACGATCAAGTACCCCGACGGCACCGAGCTGGTCCTGAGCTCCAAGCCGATGGTCGACCAGTCCGCGTTCATCGGCAGCCTCGACCGCAGCTTCTATTGGGGCCTCATGAAGGAGCAGGTAGTCCCCGGCATCACCTTCAACGTCGAGCTCTACGAGGTCGCGGCGGGCCAGGAAGACCTGAAAGAGGGCGCCAACCCGCCGCGCCTGCCCTACAAGGGCAACGCCTTCGTCGGCATCGAGAAGAGCGACCAGGTGATGAAGGTGACCCTGGTGCCCTTCAACTACGACTCCGGCGACGGCTGCAAGACCAAGCCCGACACCTCCGAGAAGACCATGCAGATCTTCCAGGATCTGATGTACATGACCAACCCGCTGGACAAGCTGGACTTCACCCTGCACGAGCCGATCGACTGGAACGAGAAGCTCAGCGACTTCAACGAGCTCAACTCCTTCATGAGCGGGCTGCGGGCCGACGAGGGCGCCGAGCCCGAGCGCTACTACTATGGCCTGGTCGACGTGTGCGGCGGCGGCCTCGGCGGCGCCGGCGGCAAGGCCTTCGGCATCCCGCAGGGCGGCAAGATGACCGACGCCTACCAGCGTGTGTCCTCGGGCCTTTCGATCGACGTCGAGTTCTCGAGCGAGACCTTCGTGCACGAGGTCGGCCACTCGCAAGGTCGCTACCACGTCAAGTGCAGCGGAGAGGCTGGCACCGATCCCAACTACCCGACCTACCCCGATGAGGGCCAGACCCTCGGCGAGATCCACGACTGGGGCTTCGGCGTGATCAACTTCCAGCTCTACCACCCGACCGTGCACAAGGACTACATGACCTATTGCCACCCGGTGTGGGCGTCGACCTATGGCTGGAACAAGGTCTATCCGATCATCGAGGCGCTGAGCTCGTGGGACGACGCTGGCGCCCCCAAGCCGGACGACCCGATCGTCATGGGCTCGATCCTCGTCGGCTCGATCTACCCCGACGGCAAGGAGACCTGGATCTCGGTGCCGGGCGCGGTCAACCCCGAGGACATCAGCGCGGTGCACAGCGTCGAGTTCACGATCGACGGTAAGGTCGTGCAGCAGCCGGCGGCCCTGCTGCCCCAGCCCGAGGGCGACGTGGTCCTCGTCGTCACCGAGCTGCCCGAGCGCTGGGACGCGGTCTCACAGATGACCCACCTCGCCGGGCCGAAGCGCATCGCCGTGCCGGTGCACAAGGTCGACCAGCACCACCAGCGCAAGCTCAAGACCGCGAACTAGCGCCGCCGCGGGGGGGGCCGCGGCGGCCGCGCGATCGCCTCGCGCAGGCTCGCCAGCGTGCGCACGCGCGCGAGGTCAGCCCCTGCCTCGAGGAACGCGACCGCGACCGCGGGGCCGATGCCGACGACGATCCCCTCGGCGCCGAGCAGGCGGATCGTCGCCAGCAGATCGCCGAGGTGGCGCGCGGTCGGGGCGTCGGCGCCGACGAGCCCGGTGAGGTCGACGATGACGGTGCGGGCACGCCGGGCGCCGATCGCCGCGAGCACCGGCTCGAGCAGCGCCTGCGCGGCGAGGTGATCGAGGGCGCCGAGCACTGGCACCATCAGCACGCCGTCACCGACCTCGAGCACTGGCAACGAGAGACGCTGGATCTCCGCCCGCTGCTGGCTGATGAGCTCGAGCTGCGTGCGCAGCTCGGCCTCCCGGCGCTTGATCTCCGTGAGCTCGTGCCAGACCACCAGCAGCGCCGTACCGCCGGGCAGCTCGACCGGCGTCAGCGTCACCTCGACCAGGAAGTCCTCGCCGGTCATGCGTCGGTGCGTCCACTCGAAGCGGTGGTAGCCGTGCCTGCGTGCCAGCCCGTCCATCTCGATGTTCTTCTCGAGCGAGCGACGGCCGTCGGGCTGGTACTCGGGTGACAGCGCGGCCGGATGCAGGTTTCGCACCTGCTCCTTGTCGGCGCAGCGCAGCATCATCACCGCGGCCCGGTTGCAGTCGATGATCCCGGTTTGGTCGAAGATCAGGTGCGCATCGGACGAGTGCTCGAACAGGACCCGAAACTTGGTGTTGGCGGCCGCGCTGTCGCTGGCCTCAGCGAGCAAGCGTCGCACCTCCGCCCGCAGCGCTTCGATCTCCGCCTCGAACTCGGAACTCACTCCCAGCCATCATCACGGCCAATTCACCGCCGTACAACGTTCCACAGGCGTAGACCAAGACATGCCCGATCCCGCGCGCAGCCAACGGCGGTCGACTCAGATGCCGACCACGTCGCCGTGCTTGCGGACCACGTAACGCAGCTCGACCGTCTTGCGGCCGAAGGCTGGGAGCTCGAGGCGCCAGCGCACGAAGCCGTTTTGATCGGGCTTCTGCTTGTCGCTGGTGGCGCCCGCGTCGACCTCGATGCGCAGCTTCTCGATCTCCGAGACGGGCACACGTTCGGTGACGTGGACCGTCCGCTCCTGCGCACCGAGGTTGGAGATCTTCACCTTCACCACGTGCGCCTGGCTGGTCCACGAGCTCATGACACCGCGGTCCTCCTTCGTCAGCTCGACGCTCCGCTGGACCCGCAGCGCGCCATCGGGGCCCCAGCCGATCGCAAAGTTCTCCCCCGGGGCGATGAACAGCAGCGAGCTGCGGCCGACGAAGCCACCTGCGCGCACCAGATCGACCGGCCCGGCCAGGATCGGCAGCTGCGAGCGGTTGACGTGACTGCTCTTGAGGATCACAGCCTCCGCGAGCTCCGGCATCAGCACCGACTCGATGCTGGTCGGTGAGGTGAAGGCCATCAACGGCACCCGATGCGGCCGGCCGTCACCCGGCACGCTCGCCTTGGTCGTGCTCCGCAGCTTGAGCGCCTCCCCGCCGTCGTCGATGCCCGGCAGCTCGGCCGAGCGCTGCTTCGGCGCCACACCCAGGCCGGTCGTCTGGACCTCCTGCTCGCGCACCTCGACCACCAGCACCTCGCTCTTGCGCTGCGCGTGCAGCACCTCGGTCGCCAGCTGCGGCGGCTCCATCCCGAGCGACGGGCGCTCGGTGGAGAAGATGAACTGCACGTCGGTCCAGTCCTCGCCCGTGCTCTGCCAGACGCAGCCCTCGCTGGCGAAGTGCAGCACCGGCTCCTGCCCCTGCACCAGCTCGACCAGCTGAGCGCGGTGATACGGCCGCCAACACGCGCCGGGCACGATGTAGTCGACCTGCACGCTGTAGTGACCCGCCGCGGCCGCCCAGACCTCCACGATCACCTCGGCCGCGGCCGTGTCGCTGACCTGGGCCGTGGCGGACATCCGGGCGCGCAGGCGCGAGATGAGCTGCTCCTGCTCGGCGATGTCGAACTCGAGGGCAAGACGCTGCCTGCGGACCGCCTCTTCTTGCCCGGAGATCTGCGCCAACGCCTGCTCCCAGCTCTCGGCGGCCGACTGCCCGTAGCTGACGTCGACGCCGATGTCGGTCACGGTCACATCGGCGACGCCGTCGAGGCTGGTCTGCTGGCTACGCAGCAGCTCGTGGCGGGCGCGCAGCTGCTCGAGGGCACGCAGCTGTTGCTCGAGCTCGGCCTCGAGTGTGCGGCGCTGCTCCGGCTTGTCCTCGCCGAGCACGAGGCGCGAGCGCTTCACCCTGACGTCGTTGATGCGCTCGCGGCTCACGTCGGCCGATTTCTGCCCGACCTGCACGACCGACGCGCACAGGGTCTTGTCGGCCAGCACCGGCGCGACCGCCTGGACGCGCAGGCGAGTCATGCCGCCGTGCAGGTCGACGGTGCCACGACGCACCACGTGGGCGCGATCCTCGAGCACGGTGACCTCGACGACCGGGGCCTTGAGGTCGAGGGTCGGCGCGCCCAGGCTGGCCAGGTCCTCGGAGGGTTTGTCGACGATCTTGGGCTTGATCATGGCTCATTGCTCCCGGCGGTTGCCGCCGACGAGTTCCTTCTTGGCGGAGATCTTGATGATGTAGAGCGCACGCAGCTTCTTCTGCTGACCCGCGGGCACCTGCACCTGCCAGCGGTGGCCGCCCTTGAGCGGGTAGTCCTCCGGCTCGAACGTGGCCCACGGCGGATCGACGAGCGCGAGGTCGAGCTGGATCTCGTCCTCGCGCTCGCGCAGCGTAGGCACGCGCTCATGCACCTCGACCGTGACAGGTAGCGCGCGCCGGTTGGCGACCTCGATCGTGATCTCGTGGCGCAGCGCCAGCGAGCCGCCCATCAGACCGGCCGTCTCTTCGGCGTAGCTGGTGTTGCGCGAGACCTTGATCGCCTGCTCGACGCCGAGGCCGATCTTCACCTCGCCACGCGGCGCGGCCAGGCGCAGGTCGGTGCTCAGCAGATAGTCGCCGCCGACGTAGATATCGGCCGGTCCCGGGAGCAGCGGGGCGTCGAGCGGGTTCTTGAGCTTGACGTGGCGAAACACGTCGGTGCTCTCGCGCGGGACCACCACATAGCCGAGCTCGATCGGCGCCGAACGGGCCATCAGCGGGATGCCATGAAAGGTGCCGTCGCTCGGGATGTCGACCGTGCCGTCGGCCAGGTACCCGTAGTCGAACCCGCCCTGCGAGGTCGCCAGGTGGTGGCGCGGCGGCGGGCCGCCCTGCCCGGCGCGTTGGGCTGTGGAGATCGCGCCGTCGATGATAGCGACGACGTCGATCTCGCGGGTGACCTCGCGGACCCACAACATCTCGAGGTAACGCTCGCGCCGCTGACTGACGATCAGGCTGCCGCGGCGGCTGTCCTTTGGGTCAGGCATGCGCAAGTCGCCGTAGGCCAGCTGCTCCGGCGCCGCCTCGTGCTCGGGCTCAGGCGGCGCGACCTGAAACACCGGGGCCGCGCCCCCGCCCCCGGCCCCCCCCTCGGCCCCGTGCGCGAAGCCCTTCGGCGGGGACACACTGAAACTCGTCGCCATCCCGCCCAGCGCTCCCGCCGATGGTGGCGGCGGAGCGCCGCGCTGCGGCGGGGAGCCCGGGGCTGCCGGCGCGGCCTGCTGCGGCGGCATCGCCGGCATGCGCGCCGCCGAGGGGCGCGGCGCCACCTTCTTGGCCATCTCGCGCAACTGTTCGCTGCTCACGCTGCCGCTGCGCGTACGCATGTTCGCCGACGCTCCGTCCATCGGCGATTCGTCGTCGTCCAACATCACCAGCGAGTCCACCGGCGAGGCCGGAACGGGGCTCGCCACGACGGCTTGCTGGCGCGGCGACGCCCCAGACGCCGGTTTGGCCGGGCCCGGCCGGGCGTGTTCCGCGGTGAAGCGGTCGTAGTCCGCGAACAGCTCGACCGCACCCGCGGGCGGCGCTCGCCAGCCGCGACGCTGCACCGGCGGCTGGCGCCGACCGACGCGCAGCACCTGCAGGTCTGGCAGCTCGGTCCAGCGCTGGATGTCCGCGGTCGACAGGGTCAACTTCGCCGCCTGCCAGTCCTCGCCGGTGCTCTGGGCCACCGCGGCGCGCACTGACACCGTCGCCTGGGTCATGTCCTTGCTGAGGTAGATCGCGTACGACGGGGCCCAGCGCGCCCCCGGGACCATGTACTCGATGACGATGCGGACCGGAGCCACCGGCGTCACATGGCCTCGCAGAGAGATCAGCGCCGCCTTGCGCAGCTCGTGCGGCTTGGCCTGCCGGGCCCGCGATGCCAGGCGCTCGCGCTGCTCGAGGTCCTCTTTCACTTGCACCGCGCGCCGCTCCTCGGCCAGCGCGTCGTGGATGCGACCGTCCAGCCCCGCGATCGCCTTGTCGCGGAACTCGAGCAAGGCCAGGCGCGCTTGCACCGGCGACGCCAGCGGCGGCGCCCCGCGCTTGTTGGCCGGGCGCTCGAACACTTGCAGCCGCTCGAAGCGACGCCGCTGCGCTCGCAGGTGGGCGAGGCGTTCGGCGATCTCGGCCACGCTCCGACGAGCCTGCTTGAGCGCCCCGTCATCCGGCGGCGGCAGGTCGTGCTCCGTCACCGCGAGGTCGAGGGCGATCCGCACGTCGCAAGCCACCGGCAGATCGCCGCCCTCGCCCTCGACCCGCACGCGCACGCTGCCGTCGTCGAGGCTGAGCGGCAAATTGACGAGCTTGACCTGCGGCGGCACCGGCTGAGCCGCCAGCACGATCGCCGTGCGACAGACCAGGGCTCCCTGGCGATACACGGTCACCGAGTCGATACGCGAGGTGAGGACCGGGATGTTCATGCCACTCCTTACCGCGGCGCCGGGCGCCGGGGCGAGGGATGGTACCGCATCGCCGCCGCGGCGGGTCCTCCCGATCCACCGCTGTCGACGCGCAGAGAACCGCGTTTCATCGGCGGTCCCGCGCGCGAACAATCCCGTGGTCGCGCGTCAGTTGCTCTTGACGCTGATCTGCCGCGGCCCCGCCTTCGTGGATTTCGGGAGCACCAGGTGCAGCACACCGTCGACCAACTTGGCCTCGATCTTCTCGCTGTCGACCGTCTCCGGGATGCGAAACACCCGCCGATAGTCGGCGAGGACGATCTCGCTGCCGAGGTAGTCGCTGGCCTTGTCCTGCCCGCGCGCCGCGGCGAGGCTCAGTTCACCGCCCTCGAAGCGGATCTGCACGCCATCGTGGGCGACGCCGGGCAGGTCGGCGAGGATCAGGTACTCACGCTCGTTTTCGTAGATGTCGACCGCGGGTCCGACCACCGGGCGGCTGGTGGTGGGCTCGGCGGCGGAGTGTTTGGGGCTGACAGTCGTGGTGG
Organism: Nannocystis sp.; assembly: GCA_044228605.1. GTDB lineage: Bacteria > Myxococcota_A > Polyangia > Nannocystales > Nannocystaceae > Nannocystis. Next base: position 29,206 of record JBGAUO010000004.1, read on the forward strand.
TTTGTTCGTGCGACATGGCGAAATTCCTCTGTGGTGATGTCCAGGGTCAGGGCAACGCGGCCTCACTGCGCCTTCACGGTGATGCTCTTGGGCTGCGACTCCGGGTGCTTGGCCATGGTCACCGTGAGCACCCCGTGCTTCAGCTCGGCGGTGACCTTCTCGACGTCGATCTTCGCGGGCAACGCGAAGCTGCGGGCGAAGCGGAGCGCGACCCGCTCCTGGCGATGGACCGCGTAGCCCTCCGGCGCCTGGGTCTTGCGCTCGCCCGTGACGGTCAGGCTGTCGTGGGTCGCGGTGATCTTGAGGTCGGCCTCGGCGACGCCGGGCACCTCGGCCGCCAGCACGAAGGTGTCCTTCGTGTCGCGCAGGCTGGCCCGCGGGTAGTTGGCACGAGTCTGGGTCTGCGCCGTCTCGTCGTACTCGCGGAGCGCCTGGCCCATGCGGCGGCGCACGTTCTCGAAGGCGCGGAAGGGGTCGTTGAGGTCCATCCAGTAGGTCAGCATGGCGTGCATCTCCTGGCCCGCCGCAGACAGCGGACGAGCGTGGGTCGGTCTTGGTGCGGGCGGCCTGCGCTCCGGGACATCCGGTCCGCGCGCTCGCCTCGTCTCGGCCGCCAAACTAAAACCGTCGCCGGACCTGTCAAGGGCCGTATTCACGGGCCCCGCATGCTCGCCGCGCCCGCGCCCGCGCCCGTCAGAACTCGAGCCGAACCCCGAGCGACGGGATGATCGGCAGGCCCGCCTGGACCGTGCTCTGCTGCAGGTTGAAGCTGTAGACGATCGCCTCGGGGTTCTGGTGGTTGTACACGTTGAGCACGTCGAGATAGACGTTCACCAGCATCCGCCGGTACGTGAAGGTCTTGTCGACGCGCAGGTCCAGCTGGTGAAACGCCGGCAGACGCCCATCGGTCCCGTGCGCATTGAGGTACGTGCCGTCCTCGTTGTTGAAGACGCCGTCCTTGTAGAGCGTGGTCGGGTTGCCGCTGACCAGGCGGAAGCGGCCGCCGACCTGCCACCCCTTCGGCAGCTTGTACACCGCGATGACCGTGAGGATGTGCGGCTGGTCGAAGGCGAACGGCTTATAGGCCTCCCCCGGCTTCTCTTGCACGAGGCTGCGCATCAGCGTGTAGCTGATCCACCCGAAGAACTTCTTGGTCAGCGCCTTGCGCAGGAGAAACTCGCCGCCGAAGATCTGACCGATGCCCTGGTTCGAAAAATTCTCGAGCCGCAGCGTGTCGTCCGGCGCGCGAATGATCCGCGACGACGCCGTCGAGCGATCGAACACGTACTTGTAGAAGCCGGTCACCTCGAGGCTGAGGCCGAGGTCCTCGAAGGTCTGCAGCACCCCGAGGCTGGTGTGTACGCTGCGCTCGACGCTGGCGCGCGGGTTGCCCCAGATCGGGTTCAGGCTGAGAAGATCGGGGATCTGGCTATATAGGCCGACGCCGCCCTTGATGGTCGTCTGCTCGCCGACCTGCCACATGAAGCGCAGGCGCGGGTCGACCGTCGCCTTCTTCACCTGCAGCGCGTAGTAGGCCGTACGCACGCCGGGCAACAGGGTGAAGCGCTCGCCCAGCTGGATCGTGCCCGTCGCGTAGACCGCCGGCGTCGCGTAGGACTGGGCCGTGTCGCCGACGTTGAACACCCCGGTCCCGCCGAGCCCCGCCGCGGCCGGGACGCTGGGCGCCCGCGCGTCGATGTTGTAGCGCCCCGCCTGCAGCTCGGTCCCGAGGCGCAGCGCGAAGTTCTGGCTCAGCTGCCGCGCCGCCTCTGCACGGAATGAGAAGCCCGTGTTCGGGAAGTCGAACTGGAACAGATTGCCGAACTTGCCGCTCAACTTTTGATAGTTGAAGGAAGGCGTGATCAGGAAGTCCCACGGGCCCGTCTGCTTGCGGTAGATGACATCGAAGCGGTGGAACAAGATCGCCGTCTGGGCGCTGTTGCTGCCGGTATCCGCCGTGTCGTTGGGCGGGGTCGCGATCAGCTTGAAGCGGTCATCCGAGCCGAACCAGCGGATCGACAGCTCGCCGCCGCCGACCGGGTAGTCAAACAGCGCCTGATAGTCGTAGTAGCGCGGCGCCTGCGTCAGCCCCAGCCCCGCGTCCTTCGGCACCACCGCCTTGAGCACCGCGTCGATGTAGCTGCGCCGCCCTGACAGCGCGAAGCTCCCCTTGCCGACCTTGCCCTCGATCAACACGCCGGCATCGAACACGTCCGCGTCGACATAGCCGTGGTAGCCGTCGCGCCGGCCCTTGCGCGGGTTGACATTGATGATGCCGCCGATCGCGTCACCGAAGCGGCTGTCGAAGTTGCCGGGGATAAAGTCGATCTGCGCGAGGATGTCCGAATTGAAGGTCGACGACAGGGCGCCGAAGTGGAACAGCTGCGGGATCTCGTGGTAGCCGAGGTAGGTCCGCGAGTCCGCCGGCGCCGCGCCGCGGATGACCAGCAGACCGGCGCCAAACGGCGGCCTGGCCACCCCGGGGAAGTTCTGGATCGCCTTGAGCGCATCGCCCTGGGTGCCTGGCAGGTTGTTGATCTCCTGCACCGAGATCGTCCGTCGCGAGACCTCTTCGAGCTCGTTGCGCCGGCTCGCCACGACCGTGCGATACGGGTTGACCACCATCCGCCGCTGGAAGTACTTGACCTCGAGACGCCCACCCTTGGCGATGTCCTCGACATACTCGAGGCGCTCAAAACCCTGCGCCAGCACGATCACCCGCACCTTGCCGTCCGGCAGCCCGCGCACCGCGAAGGAGCCGTCCTCGCCGGTGAACACCCGCTGCTGCCACGCCGGCGCCGGCGCCTCGCCGTAGTCTTTCTTGCGCACCTCGCCGACCTCGGCGTCCGCCGCGGCCGGGACCACCAGCACGCTCGCGCCCGACACCGGCAAACGCAGCCCGGCCTCGACCAGCACCCCTTGCATGCGCACCGGCCCCTGCGGCTCCGGCTCGCTGTTCACCTCCGCGCCCGCGTCCTCCGGGTCCACCGCGTCCTCGGGCGCGCTGTCGACCGGCGCGGCTGGCAAGGCCGACGGCGCTGCGATGTCGATCGCCACCGACAATACGACCTCGATCGGACGTCCTTTGTAGAGCCCAGGGCTGTAGCGCAGCGCCCCCGCGGCCGTCAGCGCCAGAGCGTCGAGCTCCGGATGGACCCGCTCGACCAGCTCGAGCTCCCGCGGCGCCCCGTCCACCCCGACCACCAGCTTCACCAGCACGCGCCCCTGCGGCGGCGGATCGAGGCGGCGCAGCGCGTCCGGATACACGATCTCGGCGCTGTTCTGGAGGACAGGTTGGACCAGCTCGGCCGGATCTTGGGCCCGCGCCTGCGCAGCGCGTCCCGGCAGCGCGACGATCGCCAGCATCGCGGCGATGACGACGATCGGGGGGCTTTGCAGCCGTCGAGGAGAGCCGCGCACGGTGGCGAGAGCATCGCTCATGCGACGCGCCTCTGCCTAGACCTCGAAGCGCAACAATGCGCCCTCTCGCGCAACATGCGGGAAGCCGGCGGCGCATCCTGGGCGTACACACCACCGTCCTCGTGGACCCCCCACACGAGGTCGAAAACTCGACCCGTCAGATCCACCGCCCGGGGCACTCTAATCCTCCGTGTTCGCCGCCAATCACGGCCGGCGAGAACGCCCGTGCCCTGCCACCCACATCGCGGATGGTACACTCCGAGACTACTTTGGTGATGCGCTCCTTCGGCTGGCTTCATTTCACGGACCTCCACCAGGGCCTCGACGCTCAGGGGTGGCTGTGGCCAGGCGTGCGCGAGATCCTGTTCACCGACCTCGAGAAGTTGCACGAGCGCTGCGGCCCCTGGGACCTCGTGCTCTTCTCCGGCGACCTCACCCAGCGCGCCGCTCCCGAAGAGTTCGACCGCCTCAGCGACACCCTCGCCCAGCTGTGGGAGCACCTCAAGGCGCTCGGCTCGACCCCCAGCCTGCTCACGGTGCCCGGCAACCACGACCTCGTGCGCCCCGACCCGCGCCGCCCCGAGACTCTGGTCCTCGCCCGCTGGCCGGCCTTCCCCGAGGTCCAGGTCGAGTTCTGGCGCGACCCTGCGTCACCCTACCGCAAGCTCGTCGAGCAGGCCTTCGCCAACTACAACGCGTGGCACGACAAGCACCCCTTCTGCGCCCTCCAGCGCCGCCCCGGAATGTTGCCCGGCGATTTCTCCACGGTGCTCACCCGCGGCGACCTCCGCCTCGGCATCGTCGGCCTCAACAGCGCCTTCTTGCAGCTCACCGGCAACAACTACGAGGGCAAGCTCGCCGTCGACGTGCGCCAGCTGCACGCCGCCTGCGAGGGCGACGGCCCGGCGTGGATCAAGCGCTGCGACTTCACGCTGCTGATGACGCACCACCCACCCGACTGGCTGTCCTCGGAGGCGCGCGAGCACTTCTTCGGCGAGGTCGTCCCCCCGGGCCGCTTCGCCGCGCACCTGTTCGGGCACATGCACGAGCACATGACGACCTCGCTCAGCATCGGTGGCTCCGCCGCGCGGCGCCAGATCCAGGGCAGCTCGCTGTTTGGCCTCGAGAGCTTCGGCGACGGCAAGCTCGATCGCCGCCATGGCTACGCCGCCGGCCGCATCACCGTCGATGACCGCGGCGAGGCGAGCATGCGACTGTGGCCCCGCGTCGCCAAGAAGCACGCCGCTGGTCACTGGCGCATCGTCCAGGACCTCGACGCCTTCGAGCTCAGCGACGACCAGGGCACCCGCCCCGAGCCCCTGCCCTTCGCCCGCAAGCCGCCTCCGACGATCCCACCACCAGCGCCACCCACGACGCCCCCGGCCGCGGACATCCGCGCCGCCGCCTCGCAGGTCGCGCCCGCGCCCGAGTTCCTCACCTCGCTCTCGGGCGGCAGCGTCGGCGACTCCGGCATCTACTTCACGATCGCCGCGCGCGTGCAGCCTCCGGGGGCGCCGTTCAACAACAGCTGGCACATCGGCCGCGCCGAGGAGGAGCGCACCGCGCTCAACTACCTCGACCAGCCGGGCGCGCCGGTCGTGCTGTGGGGCCCCGAGAAGTTCGGCAAGACCTGGACCGCGCAGTTTCTCACCCACTGTGTGATGCAGCAGGACGGCGGCGACGCCCGCGTCATCGCCATCAACCTCGACACCTTCGACCACGAGTCGCGCGCCGACTACCCCAGCTTCATCCGCGAGCTCGCCTTCCAGATCGTCGGCGCTCTCGGCGGCCCGGAAGATTGGGTCCCGACCTTGTGGCGCTCGCACGGCAGCGTCAACCAAAAGCTCGGCCGCCTCATGCGAGAGAACGTGCTCCCGCTGGTCAACACCCGCGTGATCATGGCGCTCGACCGCGTCGACGCCGTGTGGAGCCTGGCCTTCAAGGACGACTTCTTCGGCATGCTGCGCGCGTGGGCGCAGGACGCCCGCCTGGCCAAGCTGCGCTTCATCCTCGGCATCAGCACCACCCCGCAGCGGCTCATCGATCGCCCGACCCAGTCGCCCTTCAACCTCACCCCGCCGATCGTCCTCGCCGACTTCAACCGCCCGCAGATCGAGCAGCTCGCCGGGCTCTACGGGCTCACCTGGTCCGACAAGGACTTCGCGACCCTCACCGACCTCGTCGGCGGGCACCCCTACCTCGTCCGCCACGTGATGCACCGCGCCAACCTGGCCGGCGGCATCGCCATCAGCGAGCTGCTCGACGAGGGCACCAGCCTGTTCGACGACTTCCTGCAGCGTTATGCCCGGCGCCTGCACAACGCGCCCGAGCTGCTCGCCGGCATCCGCCGCTTGCGGAGCGAGACCCTCTCCGAGCTCGACCCCGAGATCTCGACCCGCCTCGAGGCCGCCGGGCTCGCCGTCGAGGAGAAGGTCGGCTTCTATCGCCTGCGCTATCGCCTCTACGAGCGACTGCGGCTATGAATGGCGTCCCGGTGACTGGCGCTCGCCCTGGCTTTCAGGTCGGCGGCGCGGTCCAGCAAGGCGCGCTCTACGTCGCCCGACGCGCGGACAGTGAGCTGCTCCTGGCGCTGCGCCACGGCGAATTCTGCTACATCCTCGCCCCGCGGCAGATCGGCAAGTCGAGCCTGCGCATCCGCGTCGGCCAGGCGCTCGCGCGAGAGGGCGTCCGCTGCGTCAGCATCGACTTCTCCGGCATCGGCTCGACCTCTGTCACCATCGACGAGTGGTACTACAGCATCGCCGACGACATCGCCCAGTCGCTCGGCCTGCCCAACCTCGACCTGTTTTGGACCACGCACCAGCACCTCACCCCGGTGCACCGCTGGTACCGCTTCATCCGCAACGAGCTGCTCGACCGCGTCACCGGCCCGGTGGTCGTGTTCATCGACGAGGTCGACTCGGTGCTCGCGCTGAGCTTCGCCACCGACGACTTCTTCGCCTCGATCCGCTCGGCCTACAACCTCCGCGCCGACGACCCCGACTACGGCCGCCTCACCTTCTGCCTGCTCGGCGTCGCCGCCCCCGCGGACCTGATCCAGAACTCGGTCCGCACGCCCTTCAACATCGGCAAGGAGATCCGCCTCGACGACTTCTCTCGCGCCGAGATCACCACCTTTCGCCCTGGCCTCGCGGGCCTCGGTTGTGACCCCGACGCCCTCCTCGACGCAGTCTACGCCTGGACCGCGGGTCACCCCTACATGACCCAGCGCCTGTGCGACGAGCTCGAGCGCCACGGCCCCGTCGAGTCCGGCAACGAGGTCGCCCGCGTCGACGACGCCGCGTTCAACCTCTTCGTGCGCAGCGGCCGGGGCGGCGACGCCAACCTCGCCTACGCCGAGAAGCGCCTCGACATGAACGCCTCGCGCATCCGCGTGCGCCAGATGCTCCACCTCTATCGCAAGCTGCTCGACGGCGAGAAGGTCCCCGCCGAGCCCAACAACCAGGTCCAGACCGAGCTGCGCCTGACCGGCCTCGCCGCCGAGTTCCTCGACCGCGGCGAGATCTACCTGCGCACCCGCAACCTCATCTTCGCCGAGGTCTACGACCACAAGTGGCTCAAGACCAAAGAGAAGGAACAGCGCCTCGCCGAGGTGGTCGAGCGCTGGGCCAGCTCCGGCAAACTCGACGACTACCTCCTGCGCGGCGCGGCCCTCGAGGACGCGCTCGCGTGGTCGCAGGGCCGCGCCGACCTCACCGTCAGCGACCACGAGTTCCTGCTCGCCGGCGTCAACTATGCCCGCCGCGAGGCCGAGGGTCGCCACCGCATCGAGGAGACCGCCCGCAAGGAGGAGGCCGCCGGGCGCAAGGCCACCGAGGAGCAGCGCAAGGCCGACCGCGAACGCTACCGCGCAGACATCGAGCGCGAGCGGCGAGAGCGGGCCGAGGAGGGCGCCCTCTCGCAGCGACGAACGATCAGCATTCTCACCGGCACCGTCGCCCTGCTCGGCCTCCTGCTCGCCCTCGCCGCCTGGCAGTACATCGTCGCCGAGCGCAGCAAGAGCCTGCTGGCCGACATCAACGCCCGCAACAACGAGGTCACCGACATCGAACGTGTCGGCGCCGAGGCCCTGCTGCTCGCCCAACAGCCCGGCAAGGAGCGCGAGGCCCTGCGCATGGCGATCAAGGCCGCCAGCCGCAGCATGCAGAAGGGCCAGCAGGTCCCGCCCCGCGTCCTCCAGGGCCTCGCCGCCGCCGTCGCCACCCCGGTCCAGCGCCCGGTCGTCCTGCGCCACGCCGAGGCCATCGTCGACGCCGACTTCTCGCACGACGGCACCCGCGTCCTCACCGCCAGCCGCGACGCCAGCGCCCACCTGTGGGACTCCGTCTCCGGGCGCTCGATCCGCGTCTTCGACGAGCACGGCGGTCCTGTCCTCCAGGCCAGGTTCTCTGATGACGATGCCCGCATCTTCACGGTCGCGACCGACCGCAACCTCCGCCTGTGGAACCTCGCCTCCGGCGACCTGCTCGACACGCAGAAGTTCGCCGGCGGCGGCCGCTTCAGCGCCGAGGTCGCGCCGGACCTGCAGCGCGCCGTCCTGGCGCAGACGGAACGCACCCTGCGCCTGCTCGAGCTCGACGGCGGCAAACGCAGCGAGCTGCTGCGTGGCCACACCGCCGCGATCAGCGTCGCCCGCTTCTCCCCCGACGGGCTCCGCCTCGTCACCGCCTGCAACGACGGCAGCGCCCGCCTGTGGAACGCCACCAACGGGCGCCTGATCACGATCATGCGTCGCCACGCCGGGCCGATCCAAGACGTCGTGTTCGCGCCGGACGGCAAACGCATCGCCACGATCGGCGAGGACCGCACCGCGCGCCTGTGGAGCGAGCAGGGCGTGCACATCGCCGGCCTCACCGCGCACACCGGCACGATCCTCGGCGCCGTCTTCTCCAGCGACAACGCCACGCTCGCAACCCACAGCGAGGACCACAGCGCGATCCTCTGGGGCGCCCAGAGCGGCAAGGAGATCGCCGTCCTCGCCGGCCACACCGACGCCGTCCTCGACCTCAGCTTCTCGGCCGACAGTCGCCGCATCGTCACCGCCAGCGCCGACACCACCGCCCGCGTCTGGCACAGCCGCGGCGACCTCCTGGTCGAGCTCATCGGCCACACCGACCACGTGCGCATGGCCAGGTTCTCGTCCGACGGCGCCCGCGTACTGACGGCCAGCGACGACACCACCGCCCGCCTGTGGAACAGCAGCAGCGGCAACGTCGTCGCCACCCTCGAGGGTCACACCGCCAAGGTCCGCATCGGCCGCTTCTCGCCCGACGGCGCCCGCGTGCTCACCGTCGGCGACGACAACACCGCGCGCCTGTGGGACGCCTCCCTCAGCAACGCCATCCCCACGCTCAAGGGCCACAGCGCGCCGATCCGCATGGCCCGCTTCTCACCCGACGGCAGCCGCATCGTCACCGCCAGCGACGACAAGACGGCCCGCCTGTGGAACGCCTCGTCGGCCGACTACAACCTCGTCGCCACCCTCGCCGGCCACACCGGTCCGGTCTCCTCCATCGTGTTCTCGGGCGAGGGCGCCGGCCGCATGATCACCCTCGCCGAGGACGACCCCAGCCTGCGCCTGTGGGACAGCCAGACCGGCGCCCTGCTGCACGCCCCTCGCCACGCCGGCCCCGTACTCGCCGCGACCTTCTCGCGCGACGGCGCCCGCATGATCTCCGCCGGCGCCGACGACACCCTGCGCGTCTGGGAGGTCGCCACCGGCGTCGAGCTCACCGACAAGGTCTGCCAGGGCATGCACGGCCGCGTCGACTTCGCCGCCCTCGCGCCCGGCGGCACCTTCGCTCTCATCGCCAGCCGCAGCAACAACCGCGCCGTCCTCGTCCCGGCCGGCTGCGGCTACGACATCGACCTCGTCGGCCACTCCGGCCCTGTCACGGGCGCCGCCTTCTCCCCCGACGGCGACCTCGTCGCCACCATCTCCACCGACAACACCACCAAGCTGTGGTCGACCCGCTACGGCAACGACATCGACACCCTCGACACCGGCTCTGGCGCCGTCCACAGCGTCAACTTCTCGCGCGACGGCACACGCCTCGTCATCGCCACCGCCCGCGACGCCTGGGTCTACAACCTTGACATCGACGAGGGCAACAAGCCCGTGGTCTTCGCCACGCTCCAGGGCCACTCCGCCGCCGTCCTCCACGCCAACTTCTCGAGCAACGGCGCGCGCATCGTCACCGCCTCCTCGGACAACACCGCCAAGTTGTGGGCCATCGCCTCGCCCGGCTACGAGCTCATCGCCACCCTCCACGGTCACTCCGCCGCCGTCAGCTTCGCGGACTTCTCCCCCGACGGCTCGCTCGTCGTCACCGCCGGCCGCGACAGCCGCGCCAAGGTCTATCCCACCACCCTCGAGGCCTTCTTCAAGAAGGCCTGCGAGGCCCTCCGCAGCCACCAGGAGGACTTCGACGAGGTCGCCATCGTCTGCGGCGGCAAGAGCGGCCCCGCGGGTGGCAGCAGTGGCGGCCCTTGACCCCCGCCTGCGCGCCCGCGCAGTGTTTCCGTCGGCCGAGCATCCGTGCGATAACGCGCCTAGTCATGCCGACTCCCCGCACCGCACGCAGCGCCTCATCCACCCGCAAGCCGCCCGCCACCGCACCTGCCCCCAAGGCCAGGCCGACCCGCCGACCCGCCGCCCAGGCCGACGTCGTCGCACCTGTCCGTAAGGCCAGGTCCACCCGCAGCGCCCCCAAGGTGGCCCGCGCCCGCGACAGCGCCCGCCCGCTCGCTGGCGCCCGCGAGCCCGACGCCGTCGTCCGGGCCGCCACCGGCCGCAGCTGGGCCCAGTGGTTTCGCCTGCTCGACCGCTTCGACGCGGCCGCGGCCGGCCACAGCGCGACCGTCCGCCACCTCGCCGACGAGCACGACTGCCCGCGCTGGTGGCGGCAACGGATCGCCGGCGCCCACGCAGAGGCCCGCGGCCGCCTGACCCCCACCGCCCGCAGCTTCGCCGCCAACACCAGCCGCACCCTCTCGGTCTCGATCGACGACCTCTACCGCGCCTGGCAGGGCCGCGCCCCCGGCAAGTGGCTGCAGACCAAGTTCAAGGTCCAGCGCGCCAACGCCAACCGCTCGCTGCGGCTCGACTGGCCCGACCACACCAGCGTCGAGATCTACTTCTGGTCCAAGGGCGAGCGCCGCAGCCAGGTCAACGTCATGCACCGCCAGCTCGCCGACGCCGCCCAGGTCGCCACCCAGAAGGCGTTCTGGTCCGAAGCGCTCGACAAGCTCCAGGCCATCCTCGAGTAGCCGCGCGCTCGCAGCTCGCTCGCCGCCGGGAACATCCCCGGCCCCGGTCCGTGGCACCATCCCGTGATCGCCACCGCCCCCCGGGCCTGGGCCCCCGTGAAACCTGCACCGCCGGCCGAACTCGACGAGCTGACCCTGGTGCGGGCCCAGCGTGGCGACGCCCGGGCCCGCCGCGACCTCGTCGACCGCTACCAGCGACCCGTCTTCGCCCTGCTCTCGCGCATGCTGTTCTCGCGCGGCCAGCAGCACGCGCTCGAGGACCTCGCCCAGGAGACCTTCCTCCGCGTCTTCAAGGCCCTCCCCGGCTTCCAGCGCGGCGGCCCAGCCCGCCTCTCGACCTGGATCTTGACGATCGCCACCAACCTGGCGATCGACCACCTGCGCCGCCGCAAGCTCCCCACCGACGCGCTGAGCGACGCCCACGAGCCCGAGGCCAGCGGCGCCACCGACAGCGAGGCCGAGCGCCGCCGCCTCGCCGAGGTGCTGCGCAAGGCCATCGACGACCTCAGCCCCGAGTACCGCGCGGCCTTCCTGCTGCGCGAGTACCACGAGTTCGAATACACCGAGATCGCCAGCACGCTGCAGATCGACCTCGGCACCGTCAAGTCGCGGCTGAGCCGCGCCCGGGCGGCCCTGCGCCGCTCGCTCGAGGAGGTGTACCGTGCACGATGAACCCCGCAGCGACCACGAGCAGCGTGCGCTCGCGGCCTGGACCCCCGCCGAGCCGCCCGCCGACTTCGTCGACCGCGTCATGCGAGCCGCCGACGCCGACCCGCGCCTGCGCGCCGCCGCCTTGCCCTCGCTCGACGTCCCCGTCGCCAGCCTCCGCTGGCCCCGCTTCGCCGTCGCAGCGATCGCCGCCGCCGCGATCGCCGGCACCGTCGCCGCCGCCGCCACCTGGTGGCCACGCAGCGACCCCGCCACCAGCTCCCGCAGCTTCCACAGCGACGACGAACAACGCGAGTCCGTCGCCCTCACCACCTCCGCCGCGAAGGCCCCCACCGACGCCGTCCCGGCCGACCTCGGCCCCCAGATCGTGCGCTACATGAACAGCTACGGCGCCCACCACGGCGACGCCTTCAAGTTCAGCGGCAGCGTGCTGGTCGCCCGCCACGGCGAGCTGCTCCACATCAGCCACTACGGCCGCGCCAACCTCGGCGAGGCGAAACCGATCGACGCCGACACCCGCTTCAAGATCGGCAGCCTCACCCAGCAGTTCACCGCCGTGGCGATCCTCCAGCTGCGCGACGCCGGCAAGCTCAACCTCGACGACGAGCTGCGCACCCACCTCAGCGACTACCCCCGCCCCGGCGTCACGCTCCGCCACCTCCTCACCCACACCTCCGGCATCCCCAACTACACCGACAGCCTGACCACCTCCGGCGTCGAGCAGGGCACCCGCTACACCCCGCAGCAGATCGCCGCGATCTTCAAGGACGCCGCCCTCGAGTTCCCCCCCGGCAGCGAGTTCGACCCGAGCAACTCCGGCTACTTCCTGCTCGGCATGGTGATCGAGAAGCTCTCCGGCCAACCCCTCGGTCGCTACCTCGAGGACCACATCTTCGCCCCCGCCGGCATGACCCGCAGCGGCTACGGCGACCACACCCGCCTCGACGACCGCGAGTACCAGGGCGGCGCCCTCCTGGCCACCGGCTACGAGTTCAGCGAGGACGAGGTCCTGGTCCCCGTGCACGGCTACAGCCTCTCCGTCTACGGCGGCGCCGCCGGCATGGTCTCCACCCCCGCCGACCTCCTGCGCTGGGACCGGGCCCTGCGCCTCCCCAACCTCGTCCTCTCCCAGGCCTCGCTCGACGAGATGTTCCGACCCGCGGCCAACCCCGCCGTGCGCGGCAAGTACGGCCTCGGCTGGATCGTCTCCCAGGAGCGCGGTCAGACCATGGTCGGCCACCCCGGCGGCGTCGCCGGCTTCAACGCCGCCATCGCCCGCTACCTCGGCGACGGCATCACCGTGATCGCCCTCGCCAACACCGAGGCGATCGACTGCCGCAACGTCCTCGACGCCGTCTCCGCGATCGCCCACGGCGAGCCCGTCCTGCCGTTCCCCGAGCCCGTCGAGGCACCTGTCTCTCCAGCCAGGTTCTCGCGCTTCATCGGCGACTTCCGCCTCACACCCGAGGCCCGCGACGCCCTCACCAGGCTCGTCGACCCGGACGACCTCGATCTCATGCAGCACGTGAAGATCTACGACGACCACGGCCGCCTCTTCATGTTGGTCCCGACCCACGGCGCCAAGTGGCTCCACGGCCTCAGCGAGGACCGCTTCTTCTTCAAGGACCAGGACGGCACCCTCGCCCAGTTCGGACCACCCAGCGCCGCAGACGACCCGGTGACACCAGCGCAGTGGCTGCGGCTCACCCAGGGCGAGCTGACCTTTGTCCTCGCACGTGTCCCCGAGGGCGACCCGCCGCGCCCGGTCGTCCGCTGACGTATCGACGTTCACAGCCGACGCTCTGCGAACACGCGGGCGATTTGACACCCCGCGCGAGGCGCCCGTATAGTGCCATGCTGGAGCATCCGGACATGAAACACCTCCTCGCAGTCGCCGCCCTGAGCCTGTCCCTCGCACCTCTCGCCGGCTGTGACAGCGGCGAAAAGAAGTCCATCGCCGACCAGATCGCCCCCGCATCCAAGGGCCTGGCCGACGTCAAGAAGGGCCCCGAGGTCTCCGAGGAGGAGCTCCAGCGCCGCCGCAAAGAGGCCGGCTTCAAGACGAAGGAGGAGGTCGACGCCGAGCTCGCCGCCGAGAACGCCAAGATGTTCGAGAAGGGCGACCGCGAGTACGTCAAGGCGCGCCTCAAGGAGTTCCGCCAGCTCACCGCCGACACCCGCAAGCTGGTCGACGACATCGAGAAGGAGGCCGGCAAGTGGTCGACCGCCAAGGACCCGCAGAAGGCCTTCGACAAGACCGGCGAGCCCCTCGGCAAGCGCGCCAAGGACCAGCAGAAGGCCCTCGACAAGCTGTCCGAGAAGAACACCAAGGGCGGCAACACCCTGGTGCTCCTCCTCAAGGCCTTCCGCCCGCTCGAGGAGCTGCAAGGCGCGCTCGGCCCGGAGATCGGCAAGGACGAGAAGTTCGCCGAGGCCCTCAAGACCATCCGCGCCGCCCTCGACGAGTCCGACGCCGCCTTCACCGAGATCGAGAAGGACGAGACCCTCATCGCCAGCAAGTTCGCCAAGACCGGTGAGGACGCCGCCAAGGAAGACGAAGGCGCGAAGCCGGCCAGCAAGTAGCCGCCCGGACCCGCGCAGCGGCGCCCCGCATTGAGCCGGCCGACCCGGCGTACAATCGCGGCCGGCATGTCCGGCCTCACCCTCGTCTTTTTTATCCTCGGCCTCGTGCTCCTCGTGGTCGGCGCCGACACCCTGGTCGCCGGCGCCTCGCGGATCGCCCGGCGCCTCGGCATCTCCTCGCTGGTCATCGGCCTCACGGTCGTCGCCTTCGGCACCTCGGCCCCCGAGCTCGCCGTCTCGGTCACCGGCGCGCTGACCGGGCAGACCGACCTCGCCCTCGGCAACGTCGTCGGCAGCAACATCTTCAACGTCCTCTTCATCCTCGGCCTCTCGGCCCTGGTCGCGCCGCTGCTCGTCCAGCGCCAGCTGGTCCGCCTCGACGTCCCGATCATGATCGGCGCCAGCGGCCTGTGCTGGGGCATGGCCCTCGACGGCGTCATCAGCCGCCTCGACGGCGTGCTCCTGTTCCTCGGCGTCGTCATCTACACCACGCTGCTGATCCGCATGGCCCGCCGCGACAGCAAGGCCGCGGCCGAGGCCGTCGTCGAGCTCCCCGTCGACGGCCCGGCCCGCGGCCTGCGCGACCAGATCCCCGTCCAGCTCGGCATGATCGCCGCCGGCCTCGTCATGCTCGTGTTCGGCTCGCGCTGGCTCGTCGACGGCGCCATCGCCATCGCCCACGGCCTCGGCCTCAGCGAGCTCATCATCAGCCTCACGATCGTCGCCGCCGGCACCTCGTTGCCCGAGCTCGCCACCTCGGTCCTCGCCGCCTACCGCGGCGAGCGTGACATCGCCGTCGGCAACGTCGTCGGCAGCAACATCTTCAACATCCTCTGTGTCCTCGGCCTCTCCTCCATGATCGCCCCCCAGGGCGTCGGCGTCGCCCCGGCCGCCCTCGGCTTCGACATCCCGGTCATGACCGCCGTGGCCCTCGCCTGCCTGCCCCTCTTCATCACCGGCGGCGTCGTCTCGCGCTGGGAGGGCGCCGTCTTTGTCCTGTACTACGTCGCCTACACCGTCTACCTCGTGCTCGCCGCCCAGCACCACGACGGCGTCGCCACCTACGGCCTGGCGATGCGCTGGGTCGTGCTCCCCCTGACCGCGCTCACCGTGTTCGTCCTCCTGCTCCGCGACCTCCGCCAGCGCAAGCGCAGCGCCTGAGCACCGCATCACACGCTAGGGCTCGGACGCTCACTCGCCAGCGGATCGAACAGCGCGAACACATGCGCGCCGCCCTCCGGGTCCTCGGCCCACGCCATCGCGCCGATCTGCGACCAGTCCTGGGCCACCTCGGCGAACCTCACCCGGTTCAGCACCCAGGCCGGCACGCCCCCGCGGCGCAGGTGGTACCACGCGTGATCACCCGCCTGCGCGTAGCAGCCGACGTAGCGCGCCATCATCTCCTCGAGCGTCGCCTCATCACAACCCGAGGCCCGCAGCAGCGCCCTGGCCCGCTCCGGCGTCCGACGCGGCAGCGGCGGCGGTGTCCCGCCGGGCACCAGGTTCATCCAGTCATCGTCCCGCGAGCGACGCGAACGCCTCGGCCCCCGCGACCCCGCACCTGGCCCCGGCCCGCCCTCCGAGCCAGCGCCGACCGCAAACGCGTGGGTCAGCCCGTCCGCGTCGACCGTCCAGTAGCGGCCGCTGATGTGCAGGTCGAGGCCCGCCTGGGTGAGGTCGACGTACCCGGCCCACTCCTCGGGACGCCCGGGATCGAGGCACGCGTGGGCGAACTCCTCGAAGGTCGGGAAGGCCCCGAGGTACTCGCCGTGGTGCGCAAAGGCCCGGACGGCCTCCGGCAGCGATTCGGCGCCCTCCACCCCGGCGCGATCACCCCGACGATTGATGCGGCTATCGTTGAGCCGCCGGTGAAAATTCCGGAACTTGCGAGTGATGGCGTCGAGCCGGTCGAACAGCGCGACCGGGTCAGGGCAACGGGCAGCCAGGCTGGTCTGCTGCAACGACGCCATCGCCGCGGCCATGATCTCGTGCACGAAGCCGCTGGTGATCACCCGCGCGTCGCGGTCGATCTCCCGTTCGATACGCCTCCGCGTGCCATTCACGCCCTCCTTCTATCGCATGCTCGACACCGCGCACAAGCGCATATCCGCCAACGCCCCACGCGCGATCTCTTCGCATCTGCACCGACTGCCCAGCTGCACCGAAACCCGCTAGCCTCGGCCCGTGGCACTACAGCTGGAACTCGAATGGACGCTGACCGCCTGCGGCCTGGTCGCACTGGCCGACGGCGTGCTCAAGGGCGGCGAAGCCGGCCGTGTCCTCGACATGGTCCACGAGGCGCTCCCGCCCGAGGAGCGTGACGAGTGGATCGACCTGATCAGCGACCGTCCGCGCCTGCTCGCCCACGCCGCCCAGCTCGCCGCGCCGCCCGCCGACACCCATGAGCGCCTGCTCCGTCGCGCCTGGTCGATCGCCCTCGTCGATGGTGAGGGCAGCAGCGACGAGGCCCGCGTGCTCGAGCAGATCGGCGAGCGCTTCGGCATCGAGCGCGGCCAGGTCATCACGTGGCGCAAGCTGTGGACCAGCGAGGCGATCGAGTCCGCCGGCCACATCGCCACCTTCGCCGCCCTGCTCCTCCATCGCCGCAGCGTCGCGGCCCCGACCCCGCAGAAGCAGCTCGCCCCGCCCGATCGCGAGAATTTCCTGCAGCTCCTCGCTCGCATGCCGCTCAGCGAGGCCCGCCGCCTGTGCCTCCACCGCCTCATGGACGAGTCGCCCACCGTCGAGGAACTCGGCAACGCCCTCCTCTGGCTCGAGCCGGAGCGCCGCCACGAGGTCCTCCGCGAACTCGCCACCCACATCCGCACCGGCGGCCACGGCCCCCTCGGCCGCCAGCTCTTCCTCGCCCTCGCCGCCCGCATGGCCGTGAGCGACGACGCCGCCCGCGCCTACCTCGAACCCGCCTAGCCGACCACGCTGGGCAAGCGCGGCGCCCCGCGTTACCGTCGCGCCGGCATGCGCCGCGTGTGGACCACCGTCCTGCTCCTCGGCTGCACGCGCGCCCCGACCCAAGCGACGCCGCCCGCACACGACCGCGGCCCCGTCGAGGTTGAGGTCGCCCACGGCGCCATCGACGAGCCCACCCGCGCCGCGCTGCACGCCGCCATGGCCGCCAGCGGCACGCTCTACTGGCGCCGCCCCGGCCCCAAAGGCCCGATCTGCGAGCCCTGGCAGCTCGAGCCAGACCCCGACGACACCACCCGCGGCCGCCTCGTCCACCACGCCGCCCCGCTCCACTTTCGCTACCGCTATCAGCTCGGCGACGATCAGCTGCAGCTCGCCGCGCCCGAACGAGAGCGCGAGCTCCCGCCCGTCCCCGGCGCCGTCGGTGTCAGCTCCGTCGCGCTCCCATGTGTCTTTTCGGGCATGTCCTTCGCGCCAGACAGCCCCGGCGAGCCCCGCCGCCTCGCCCTCGCCGGCCGCGAGCGCTGGTTCCTGGACCCCGGGTCCTGCGCCGCCGCCGACACCGATCCGTCCCGGCGCTCCCCCGGCGAGCTGCGCCCGCTCGGCTGCGCCTCCGCCCTCGCCGACCCTGCCACCCGCGCCCACGCCGAACACACCGGCCCGCCCGGCCCCGCCGCCCTCCGCCTCACCCGCGCCCGGACCTTGTGGTTGCTCCGCCGTCGCGGCGACCGCAACACCTGCGAGCGCTGGCATCACCAGCCCACCGACGAGCAGCACGGCACCCTCACGCTCCAGCACCACGACGAGCACGGCCCCCGCACCCTCGCCTACGGCTACGCCCTCGCCGGCGACAACCTCACCCTGCTGGGCCCGCACGAGTTTCGCCGCCTGCGAACCCCTCCGGGCCAGCGCACCAGCGCCGGCGGCTGCCTCCTGACCCAGCCCCTCCGCCTCGATCGCGACGTCCTTGTGGTCGGCGACGACCGCTGGTACCTGCGCCGCCGCGACTGCGAGCACGCCCGCCGCACGAGCGTCCCCCCGCAGCGAGACCCCGACTGCGGCGCCGCGCCCTTCGCCTCAAAACCGCAGTGAGAACGACAGCCCCGCCCCGCCCCGCAGCCCGCCGATCCACGGCCGCAGCGTCATCTGCCGCGCGCCGATCGCTTGCAGCTGCATGTACGCCCGCCGCATCCTCACCCCTTTGCGCAGCAGCACCCCGCCGCCCGCCGCGATCGGCACCGCGAACACGAAGCTCAGCGCCGCTGACACCGTCGCCGTCCGGAACGGATCGAAGCCCAGCGGGTCGGTGCAGGTCGCCTGGTACTCCGGCGGCTGGATCTCGATGATCACGCCGGGCTTCGCCGAGCAGTAGCTGCGGATGTACGCCGCCTTCGCCGCCGACACCGCCCCGAGCACCACCAGCGTCGCCGCCACCGCGCTCGTCACGACCCCGAGCCCGATCTCGATGTCCCCGCGGTCGCGCCCCGTCGGCGCCGCTGAGGTCCCCCGCGAGCTCGGCAGGATGACCCCAGGCGGCGTCCGCCCGGCGCAGCCGACGATCAAAGCGACGATCACCACCCAGCCCTGCGACCGGCCAGCACGCCTCGCGCTCGCTCGCAGGTCCCGCACCGCGCGGAGCCTACCAGAGTTCCCGCGCCCCTTCCCTCGCGCACGCGCCCGCGGCTACTCTGCCGTTATGACCTCGCTTCGCCGCAAAGCCCTCACCCTCGGCCTGTTCGCCAGCCTCCCTGCCTGCGGCGACGACGGCCGGGCCAGCGGCTCGGCCGCGGATCCGACCAGCGCGACGCAGCCGATCACGATGTCCGACCCGAGCGGCGCCACGACCACCGCGCCGACCGACACCGGCGAGCTCCCGACCACCAGCGCCACGACCACTGCGTCCACCACCGGCACGAGCACCACCGACCCCACGCTCACGACCGACCCCACGCTCACCAGCGCCGACAGCAGCAGCGGCAGCACCGGCGGCGGACCCTGCGTCAACCTCGAGTGCCAGGTCCCCGCGTGTCCCAACGGCACCACCACCCTCAAGGGCACCATCTACGCCCCCGAGGGCACCTTGCCGCTCTACAACGTCGTCGCTTATGTGCCCAACGGCCCGCTCGACCCGATCACCGACGGCGTCACCTGTGACACCTGTCAGACCGGCCTCTCCGGCGACCCGATCGCCGCCGCCCTCAGCGACACCAAGGGCGAGTTCATCCTCAAGGACGTCCCCGCCGGCGCCAACATCCCGCTCGTCATCACCGTCGGCAAGTGGCGCCGCGAGGTCGTCATCCCCAACGTCATGCCCTGCGTCGACAACCAGATCGCCGCCGACCTCACCCGCTTGCCGAAGAACCAGACCGAGGGCCACATCCCGCGCATCGCCATGGTCACCGGCGGCGCTGATGCCCTCGAGTGCCTGCTGCGCAAGATCGGCCTCGAGGACAGCGAGTTCACCCCCGAGAACGGCCCCGGGCGGATCAACCTGTTCGCCGGCAAGGACGGCGGCAACAAGTTCGCCCCCGATCTCAACGGCGGCACCGTCTTCCCCCCCGGCAAGAACCTGTGGGACGACCTGTTCAAGCTCAAGAACTACGACCTCGTCCTCATGAACTGCGAGGGCGGCACCGACGCCGGCAACAAGTCCGCCAACGCCCGCCAGAACGTCGTCGACTACGCCAACGTCGGCGGCCGCGTGTTCCTCTCGCACTGGCAAAACATCTGGATCGAGGAGGGTGTCGCCCCGTGGCCGACCGCCGCGACCTTCGATCACCAGCCCGACCTCAAGGACCCCTTCACCGCCAAGCTCGACACCAGCTTCCCCAAGGGCATGGCCCTCGCCGACTGGCTGATCAACGTCGGCGGCTCCCTCGTGTTCGGCGAGATCGCCATCAAGGCCGGCCAGAACACCGTCGCCGCCGTCAACGACATGGTCTCGACCCGCTGGATCTACGGCGAGCAGCCCACCTCGGTGCAGTACTTCACCTTCAACGCCCCCGTCGGCCTCCCCGGCGAGCAGCAGTGCGGCCGCGTCGTCGACACCGACATCCACGTCTCCTCCGGCGACACCTCCGGCAAGGCCTTCCCCTCCGGCTGCAGCACCAAGGACTTCTCCCCGCAGGAGAAGGTGCTCATCTTCATGCTCTTCGAGCTCAGCTCCTGCCTCATCCCCGACGACGAGCCGCCGGTGATCCCCGGCTAACGCCGCCTCAGCGCTCAGGGCCCCGTCGGCACCCCGGCAGCGACGGTCTCGGCCCCTTCAGCCTCGGCCCCCGCCGCCCCGGCAGCCGCCGGCTCGGGCGTCGCCGGCTCAGGTGTCGCCGGCTCGGGCGTCGCCGGCTTCGCCGTCGGCATCAGCACCGGCGCCCCGACATTCTTCCGCCGATAATCCACATACCCGGCCACCAGCGCCCGGTAGAGCATCGCGCCCACGACCTTGTGCCCGTGGTGCGTCAGATGCGAAAGGTCGCCCGAGCCCAGCGCCGGCGAGCTCCGGACCCAGCGCCCCATCGACCCGTCGCCGCCCATCGCCGCGAAGGTGTCGAAGAACGCACAGCCCTCCGCCTTGGCCACCTCGCGCTGTGCATTCACGATCTTCGCCACGATCGGCCGCGTCACGATCCGGGCCCCGTCGCGCTCCCCGTGGTCCAGCGGCGCCATCACCAGGCAGGCCAGCGGCTGCGCCCCGCGGAACAGCCGGATCACATCCGTGAACTCCTCGCGATACTTCGCCATCGTCCCCTGCGTATTCATGTCGTTCCCGCCGAACATGAACACCACCAGATCCGGGTCCCGGCGCCGGATCTGACTGTGCAGATGGTCTTTATTAAAATTGCTCATCCGCCGCGTCAGCGCGCCGATCTGGCTCATCTCGTCCCACACCACGCCCGGCACCTGGCGCTCCATCACCGCCCCGTAGGCCCGCACCTTGCCGCCGCCCGCCGCCCGCACCGTCAGCGTGTGCTCGCCATCCTCCGCGTCGACCGCGTACCAGCGATCCTCCAGCTGCTCGGCCGCCGTCGCCAGCACCACCGGCTCCTGCGCGTCGAGCTGCACCTTCAAGTTCCCGCCGCGCGGCGTCCCGGCGTACCACACCTCGAAGTGCGACGCCTTGCGCCCCATCGCCCCCTTGTTCGCCGTGCTCAGCTTGATCTCCGCCCCACCCACCGACTCGAAGGTCGTCCCCCCGAGCCCGTAGTGCCCGTCCTTCTCGCGGCAGCCGAAGATGATAAAGCAGTGGTTCCACGGGCTCTTCTCCTCGAAGCGCACCCCTTGATGCCGGTAGCTCGCGTTCGGCTGACCGAGCAGGTGAAACCCGTGCCCCGAGTCGCCGAAGCGGGCCTGCATCTTCATCCGGATCGCCCCCGGGATGCCATCATTCCCGATCGCCGAATCTCCGTAGTGCATCACCCGCGTGATCGCCCCCGCATAACCCAGCTCGCTCGCCGCCAGCGCGCCATAAAAGTCCGCCAGCGTATCCACGTTCTCGAGCGCCATCTCGACCCGCTCGCCGTCCTCCGGATGCTCGACATACGCCGGCAAGCGCTCGCCGACCTCCACCGGTGTCCGCACCACGCGGTCGACAAACGGCTCCGCCTTGTCCTCCGCCTCCACCTCCACCCGCGCCAGATCCTGCACCTGCGCCAGCTCGACGTTCACCTTCTCCGCCACCTCGCCCTCGCCGAGCAGCACCCGGCCGATCAGGTTCCAAAACGGCACGTAGTCCATCTCCGGCGTCCACGGCCGGGCCCAGTGCCAGCGCGGCACCACGTAGGTCAGCCCGATCACCGTCACCAGCGTCACCATCGCCGTCACGATCTGGCGGAAGGTCCCCCGCGGATAGGGCCCGTTTGGCTCCGCCGAGCCGCGCAGCTCGACGCGAAATTTCCGGTCCTCCCCGTCGAGGAGTCCAGCGTGTTGCTCGTTGGCAGGCGTGGTCATGGCGCGCTCGCTCAGAACTGGAAGTAGATGTTGGCCCGCGGGCCGCCCGACAGCAGCAGGTGCACCACCAGCATCGCCGCCGCGAACAACAGCCCGATCACCGGCCCGGGCAGCCTTTGGAACAGCTTGAGCCCGAAGCGCTCGACCCACCGCTTCGGCGTCATGTGATACGCGATCCCCCCGACCAGCAGGGCCCACGCCAGCGGCGACAGCAGCCCTGGCCGCACCCCGTGCGTATCGAAGCGCAGCAGTCCGGCGATCATGCTGCGACTCGTCTCGAGATCGTCCGCCCGGAAGAACACCCGCGACAGCACCGTGAAGTGGAAGGTCAGCGCCACGTGCAGCGCCACGTTCCACCACGCCTTCGTCTCGGGCAGCCACGCCACGATCACGAACATCGCCGCCGCGAACCCGGCCAGCCCGCCCGCTGTGCCCACATCGAGGTGCAGCACGTCCATCGCCAGCCCGAACACCGCCGCGAACAGCAGCAGCACGCCGACCACCCACGGCGCCGAGCGAGCCACCGTCATCGGCACCCCGCGCGTACGCCCGCGATTCCACCGATTATACAGCATCGCCAGCGCGTGCACGTTGCTGTAGATGATGAAATTCCAGCTCGCCCCGTGCCACATGCCGACCAGGAACATGGTCAGCCACAGGTTGAAGTACACCCGCGCCGGCGACCCGCGGCTGCCACCCAGCGGGAAGAACACATAGTCCCGCAGCCAGGTCGACAGCGTCATGTGCCAGCGCCGCCAGAACTCCCCGAGGTTCTGCGCCTGATACGGCCGGTCGAAGTTCTCGGGGATCGTGTACCCGAGCAGCAGCGCCACGCCGATCGCAATATCCGAGTACCCGCTGAAATCCGCGTACAGCTGCAGCGTGAACGCATACAGCGCCAGCAAGATCTCGAGCGAGGTATAGGTGTCCGGCGCCGCGAACACCGCGTCGGTGAATTGCGCGGCGATGAAGTCGCCAAGCACCGCCTTCTTGAGCACCCCGCAGAGGATGCGATACATCCCCTGGCTCATGTTCGCCGCACTCAGCCGCGGCGGGCGGTGCAATTGCGGCAAGAACTCGTGCGCCCGCACGATCGGCCCCGCCACCAGCTGCGGGAAGAACACGACAAACAGCGCGAAGCGGGCGAACGACGGCTCCGGCGTCAGCCGCCCGCGCCACACGTCGATCGTGTAGCTCAGCGTCTGAAACGTATAAAAGCTGATCCCGATCGGCAGCAGCAGCCGCAGGTGCGGCACCACCACCTCGACGCCCAGCGCCGCCGCCAGGTCGGCGAAGGCCCCGAGGAAGAAGTTGGTGTACTTGAAGTACGCCAGCAGCCCCAGGTTGCCGACCAGGCTGACCCCGAGCCACGCGTTGCAGGCCCGACGCGCCCCCGGATCGCCCGCCTCCTGGGCCGGCCGGCGCGCGGCGATCCGGTGCGAGCACACGTAGTCCAGCACCGTCGACAGGAACAGCAGCCCCGCGAAGTACCAGGGCGGCTGGATCGGGTCCGTGTGCGGACCCGCCATGTAAAAGAAGTAGCTCGCCGCGATCAGGAACAGCACCCGCAGCGCGGACACGTTCGCCAGCGCCCACGCCAACAGGAGCACCGGGATGATGAACAGCAGGAAGTCGAAGCTGACGAAGAGCATCGGTGCGCGGGCCGGGACGCTACCCAGCCGCGCGCCTGAACGCGAATTTCAGGCCCGGAGTTCCTTTTTACGGAAAATCTACGGGGCGCCGTGCCCACCACGGCCCGGCCTCGCCGTACACTCGCCGCATGCGCACTGGCAGCCCGATCTCCCCCGTCGCGCGCCCGATCGCCACCCTCGTGGCCCTCGCCGTCGCCCTCACCACCGCTCCCGCCCCGGCCCGCGCCCAGGAGCCCGAGAGCCTGCCCACGCCCGTCCGCGTCGAGGGCACCCACGGCCCGGTCCCCCTCGCCGTGCCCCCGAGCGCCCCCCCGCCGGTCCTCTACGCCAACCAGGCCACCCCGAGCCCCGAGACCAGCGGCGTCACCCTGCGCAGCGGCCAGGTCCTCTCGGGCACCGTCGTCCAGGTCGTCTCCGGCCAGCAGGTGGTCCTCGACACCCCCGATGGTCAGCGCCACATCATCCCCTGGGACCAGGTCGCCGACCTCCGCTACGCCGCCACCCCAAGTGAGGCCACACCCGTCGCCCCCGCCGGCCCCGGCCGCCCCACCCAGCACATCGAGACCACCCGCCCCGGCAACGTCCGCCTCTACGAGATCAGCAACCAGATCCTCGTCGCCCCCAGCATGAACTGGGGGAACTACGCCCAGGCCCAGCAGGCCGTCGCCATCTGTACTGCCCCCTGCGACCGCGTCGTCGACGGCAGCCGCGGCCAGACCTTCTTCTTCGCCGGCGACCGGATCACCCCCTCGCGCCGCTTCACCCTCGAAGAGCACGACGGCCCCATGCTGGCCCGCGTCCGACCCGGTCGCATCGGCGTGCTCACCGGCGGCATCCTCTTCACCTCCCTCTCGCTCGCCCCGCTGATCAGCGGCACCCTCTACCTCAGCCTCAACGCGCAGAACAACCGCAGCGGCCACAGCACCCGCGACGCCGGCATCGTCCTCTCCGCGGTCGGCGTCAGCATGCTGGTCTCCGGCATCATCATGATCGCCCTCGGCCGCACCCGCGTCGAGCTCTACCGCCGCTACACCGGCGCCGCGCAGCGCCGCCCCCGGGCCGCCGCCGCGTACTGAGCCTGAAATTACCCCCACGCCCCGCGCCGGGTTAGCCTGCGCGTGATGCGTCTCTCCGTCGCCCCGCTCTGCGCCGTCTCCCTGCTCCTGCTGGCCTGCGACCGCCGCGAGCCCGCGCAGCGCATCGTGACCCGCCCAGCGCCGGTCGCCGAGTCGATCACCGAGGTCGCCCCCGAGCCCTTCCGCGAGCAGCTCATCGCCCCCGTCGGCGAGCACCCCTTCTCGGTCCGCGACCTCCTCGCGCTCGACCGCGTCGGCGACCCGCAGGTCAGCCCCGACGGCACCCAGATCCTCTTCACCCTCCGCAAGACCGACCTCGAGAAGAACCGCGGCCGCAAGGACCTGTGGGTCGTCGGCCGCGACGGCAAGCCGCCGATCCAGCTCACCACCCACCCGGAGAACGAGGACGCCCCGCGCTGGCTCCCGGACGGCCGCAAGTTCCTGTTCCTGCAGAAACACGCCGGCTCGGTCCAGGTCTGGCGCGGCAGCCTCGACGGCGACACCCCGACCGTCCTCACCAACTTCCCCGTCGACGTCGCCAACTACAGCATCAGCCCCGACGGTCGCCTCCTCGCCTTCGCCGCCGACGTCTTCCCCGACTGCGACGCCAACAAGATCCTCGCCTGCACCGCCGAGCGACTCGCCCAGCGCAGCGAGAAGGGCCACAGCTCCGGCCAGCTCTACACCCGCCTGTTCGCCCGCCACTGGGACACCTGGAAGGACGGCCGCCGCAGCCACCTCTTCGTCTGGTCGCTCGACGGCAGCCGCGACCCCATCGACCTCAGCTACGCCCTCGACGCCGACGTCCCCTCCAAACCCTTCGGCGACACCGACGAGTACACCTTCAGCCCCGACGGCAAGCAGATCGTCTTCTCCGCCCGCGAGGCCGGCAAGACCGAGCCCTGGTCGACCAACTTCGACCTCTTTGTCGTCCCCGTCGACGGCGCTTCCGCCCCCGTCAACCTCACCAAGGACAACCTCGCCTGGGACACCGGTCCCGTCTTCTCCCCCGACGGCAAGACCCTGGCTTATCGCGCCATGACCCGCCCCGGCTTCGAGGCCGACCGCTTCCGCACCATGGTCCGCACCTGGCCCGAAGGCCAGGCCAAGGAGCTCACGCCCGACTGGGACCGCTCGACCGATGAGCTCCTGTTCTCCGCCGACGGCAAGCTGCTCTACCTCACCGCCCAGCAGCTCGGCCAGACCCCGCTCTTCGCCGTCGACCTCGCCGGCGGCCCGCCGCGCGCCGTCGTCAGCGACGGCGCGGCCAGCCATCTGCGCCGCGCCGGCGACCGCGTCGTCTTCCTGCACAACACCCTCCACGCCCCCGACGAGATCGCCAGCGTCGACCTCAGCGGCGGCGACCTGCGCATGCACACCGCCGTCAACGCCGCCAAGCTCAAGGCGGCGCGCATGGGCGAGGCCCTCCCGCTCGAGTTTGTCGGCGCCAACAAGGACATCGTCCGCGGCGTGGTCGTCAAGCCCGTCGACTTCGACCCCGCGAAGAAATACCCCGTCGCCTTCCTCATCCACGGCGGCCCCCAGGGCTCGTTCGGCAACCGCTGGAGCTTCCGCTGGAACCCGCAGACCTACGCCGGTGCCGGCTACGCCGTCGTCATGATCGACTTCCACGGCTCGACCGGCTACGGCCAGGCCTTCACCGACGCGATCCAGGACGACTGGGGCGGCAAGCCGCTGCAAGACCTCAAGGCTGGCCTCGCCGCCGCCCTCAGCCAGCAAGACTGGCTCGACCCGACCCGCGTCTGCGCCCTCGGTGCCTCCTACGGCGGCTTCATGGTCAACTGGATCGCCAGTCAGTGGCCGGACGCCTTCCAGTGCCTCGTCAACCACGACGGCGTCTTCGACAACCGCATGATGTACTACGCCACCGAGGAGCTGTGGTTCCCCGAATGGGAGCACAAGGGCCCCTACTGGGAGCAGCAGGCCCGGCACGAGCTGCATAACCCCGTCAACCACGTCGACCAGTGGCGCCTGCCGATGCTCGTCATCCACGGCTCGCTCGACTACCGCATCCCCGACTCCCAGGGCCTCGCCACCTTCACCGCCCTGCAGCGGCGCGGGATCCCCAGCCAACTGCTTGTCTTCCCCGACGAGAACCACTGGGTGCTCAAGCCCGCCAACAGCCTCCTGTGGCACGACACCGTGCTCGCCTGGCTGGACACCTGGCTGCGACCGCGCGGCTGATCGCACCGCGCGAACGCTCGCACGCGCGCGAGCCCGCGAGCCCGCGTCTTGACACCCTCAGCACCCCGTTGTGTCATGCCAATGATGCCGCTCATGCCAGTGGACGGGGCGATCGA
This sequence comes from Nannocystis sp., assembly GCA_044228605.1. Classification (GTDB taxonomy): domain Bacteria; phylum Myxococcota_A; class Polyangia; order Nannocystales; family Nannocystaceae; genus Nannocystis. The sequence goes on from JBGAUO010000004.1 coordinate 56,089, forward strand.
TGGCGGCAGCTACCAGCTGCGCGAGCAGGGCGGCGTCACGATCCCCGTCTTCGCCTTTCACGCCCCCGACCTCGCCCGCGCCGAGGCTGTCCTCAAGGACATGTACGTCGACCTCGACGTCCGCTTCAACCAGGCCGGCCGCATCGCCTATCACCTCGGCGTCCCCGACCGTCAGCTCGCCCCCGTCGCCATCCCCATCGCCGAGCACGACCTCCCGCGGGTCATCGCCGGCGCCGCCCTCCTCAACACCTGCATCACCGTCCTCATCGACGACCACGGCGGCACCCTCGACCTCGAGCGCTTCTACGTCGACCTCGAGCACGACTGGACCCGCAACTACGCCACCGGCCTGCGCGAGTTCCAGGCCGGAAATTTCGCCGCCGCGATCACCCCCCTGCAATTCCTGGTCGACACCGAAAGCCGCGCCCCCGTTGTCCACCACCTGCTCGGCCGCTGCCACCGCGCCCTCGGCGACCTCAACGCCGCCGTCCACCACTACCTCGGCGCCGTCCGCAACGCCTGCAGCAGCACCGGCGACCGCATGCTCCCGGCCGCCGCGGGTGTCCTCTCCGACATGGGCGTCGCCTTCAAGCGGCTCGGCATGAACGGCAAGGCGGCCCACTGCTTCCTCCACTCCCTGCACCTGCGCCCCAACCACCCCGAGGCCCTGCTCACCTTCGTCACCCTGTTCCCGCAGACCGAGGCCCTCGTCCTCTACGGCCTCGGTCGCGTCGTCGCCATCGGCGGTCACGAGGCCCTCGTCGATCAGGTCGTCGCCGGCATCGCCGGCGCGCGCGGCCGCGACCCCACCGAGCTGCGCGCCAAGGTCGACGACGCCGCCGCCCGCGTCGACCTCGCCGTCTGGCCGCTCGCCCGCCCCGACCTCGCCCAGTACAGCACCTTCCACGCCGGCCTCGAGCGCCTCGGCATGCACGGCCACGCCAACGACCCGGCCACCTCGGCCCTCGCCGACACCCTCCCCGCGCGCCCCTGGTGGAAGTTCTGGTGACCGCGCGCGCGCCCTGACCCGCGCTTGCCCTCCGCCACGCGCGGGCGCACCCTCGATCGTCGGAGCCCTTCCCCGTGCAGATCATCGCCTGGTCGATCCCCGGCTTCATGCTCCTGATCGCGATCGAGGCCTGGCTCGCGCGCCGCCGCGGCCTCGCCGTCTATCACATCCCGATCGCCCTCAGCGACATCGCCTGCGGCATCACCCAGCAGCTCTTCAACGTCCTCAGCTTCGGCCTCGCCGTCGCGCTCTACGCCTGGGTCTACCAGTTCCACTTCTTCGAGCCGAGCACCGCCGGCGTGTGGCTGATCGGCACGATCGGCGTCGACTTCCTCTACTACTGGTGGCACCGCGCCAGCCACGAGGTGAACATCCTGTGGGCCTCCCACATCGTCCACCACCACAGCGAGGACTACAACCTCGCCGTCGCCCTGCGCCAGGCCCTGCTCACCAACCTGAGCATGATCCCCTTCTTGCTCCCGCTCGCCCTGCTCGGCGTCCCGCCGCTGGTCTACGCCGCCTGCAAGGGCATCAACTCGCTCTACCAGTTTTGGCTGCACACCGAGCTCATCGGCAAGCTCGGCGCCTTCGAGCGCGTCTTCAACACCCCGTCGCTGCACCGCGTCCACCACGCCACCAACCCGCAGTACCTCGACAAGAACTACGGCGGCGTCTTCATCCTCTGGGACCGCCTGTTTGGCAGCCACGCCCCCGAGCTCGAGCGCCCGATCTACGGCACCACCAAGCCGCTGCGCAGCCTGAACCCCCTGTGGGCCAACCTCCACTACTTCGGAGACATCGCCGCCCTCGCCGCCAGCGCCTCGCGCTGGCGCGACCGCCTCCACGCCGTCGTCGCCCACCCCGGCTGGCGCCCCGGAGCCGCGCAGGTACAGGCCGGCCCCCGTGAGCCCCGCTACGAGGTCCCAAGCTCGCCGGCCCTCACCCGCTACATCCTCGTCCAGGCCGCGCTCGCCGTCCCGGCCACCATGCTGCTCATCCTCCACGGCCTCTCGCTCGCCCCCGGCCCGCGCCTCGCCGGCATCGCCCTCGTCGCCGCCGGCGCGGTCGCCTGGGCCGGCCTGCTCGAGCACCGGCGCTGGGCCTGGCCGCTCGAGCTGCTGCGTGTCGCCGGCAGCGTGCTCCTCCTGCGCTTCCTACTCACAGCGCAGTGACGCCTCGACCTGTCCGTTGCGACATGTCCCTTTCGGTCCCTCAGACGCGCGGCGCGACCGGGATCGACGCGACCAGGGCGTCGATCAACACCGCCACGTCGAGCGGTCGCTCGCTCGCGCCGCACAGCGCGTGCTGGTGGAGCATCGCGGTGAACAGCGGCGTCACCAGCTGCAGCGCGACGATCCGCGGGTCGCGACCGGGCAGCTCGCCGCGCGCCTGGTGGCGGACGATCCGGACCTCGACAGACTGCAGGAGCGGTTCCAGGAGATCTCGGAGGTAGAGCGGCCCGAGCGAGGGCGACTCGAGGGCGACGCGCAGGCCGATCGTGTGGATGTGACGGACGGTCGGGATGCTCAGGCCGGTCAAGATCCACTCGAGGGCCCAGCGCATCGAGGCGACGATGTCGGCCTGCAGTGGCTCGTTCACGAGGCGCAGGTGGAAGCCCGCGCCGAGCTCGCGACCGCGGTCGAACAGCGCCCGGTGCAGGCCCTCGCGGTCGCCGAAGTAGTGGCGCAGCGTCGCGGTGCTGACCCCCGCGGCGCTCGCTAGCTCGCGCAAGCTCGCCCCCGTGCCGCCGTCCTCGGCGAGGCGGCGGGTCAGCGCGGCGAGCAGGCTCGCGCGGGTCTCCTCGAAGTCGAGGTTACGGCTGCCCTGACGCCTGGTCACCGCCGCTTCCTACCGCGAAACCCGGCCCAGGAGAACCACGCGCGCAGGTCCACTTGACACCGTCACCACTTCACCTATTTATTATATGTCGTTCGAAATAATCTAAAATCATCGACCATGTCCTATCGGCCATGGAGATGGCTTCTCTTTTATAGTCCAGAATCGATCTCTTTCATTGTCACAAAAGGTCTAAAAAATCATGAAACAGACCAAGCGATGGGGCGCGCGAGCGCTGTGGTGGTTGGCGGCGGCGGGTGGATGTGGAGCCGCGGAGGCCCCAGACGCCGCCGTGCGCAACTGCAGCTACACCAACACCTTCACCGAGACGCCAGAGTGCCGCGAGTACCACGGCGCGTGGAGCGAGATGGAGGCCGGCGACGAGTGCACGATGCAGTCCGGGAGCCTGGCCGAGGGAGCTTGCGCCCAGCCGGCGACGCTCGGCACCTGCGTGCTGACGATCACCGACGAGCAAGAGGTGCGCATCGTCTTCACCGGCGACGACATCAGCCAGTGCCCGGTGCTATCGCAGGCGTGTGTCACCTTCCTGCGCGGCGACTTCGTGGCCACCGACACCTGCGCCGACCACGTCGACGATCCGCTGCCACAAGGCGAGCCCGAGGCGGACCCGCTGGTGGAGCGCGTCTGCATGGCGCCCGTCGACGGCGAGCCCGCCGGCATGAGCCCAGGCGGTGAGGTGTGCACCTGGTCGTCGATCCAGGGATGCACCGAGGAGGGCCGCAACTACGCCGACTACGCGTCCTGCGAGCCCACCTACGCGCGCGGCTACTACCCGGACGTGCCGGCCGCAAACGAGGGCGCCGACCCCCGGATGGCCGACCCCAGCTACGCCGCCGAGGTCGAGTGGATCCGCGGCCAGCTCAACGCCTGCTCGTGTGTGTGCTGCCACCAGGGCAGTGTCACCAAGGAAGGAGCGACGATCTGGGACACCGAGCTCGAGGGCAACTTCCTCAACTCGGTCAGCCCGTGGGGCCTCGCCTTCATGGCCGGCTTCGTCGACAGCTCGATCCTCGGACAGATGCCAGCCGCCGACAACAACGGCTTCGCCCGCGACGTGACCGGCATGCCGACCACCGACACCAAGCGCGTGCTCGAGTTCTTCACCGCCGAACTGGCGCACCGCGGCTACACACCCGACGACAACTTTTAGGGGCCACCCGGCTCCGCGAGCGAGGTCGGCACATGTCCGCTGCGACATGTCCCTTCCACCAGCCAGAGGCCACGCACCCCCGGGCGCCGCTCGGCAAAACCGGCTAAGCTGGCCGCGCACTCGCATGCGCGCGCGCACCTACGACCCAGCCCTGACCAAGGCGCACCTCAGCAACCGCTTCGCGCTGAGCCTGGTGACCTTTTTCAGCGAGCGCTTCGGCGACGAGATCACCGGCCGCATCGTCGACGACGCCGGCCTCAGCCTCGAGTACCTGCAAGACTCCGAGCGCTGGATCTCCGTCGAGTTCGACCGCCGCTTCTGCGACGCCGCTGCCCGCCATCTCTACGGCCTCCCCGGCTCCCCCGACTACAACCACCCCCTGTGGCAGCACTGGCGCGACGCCGCCGGCTCGATGTTCAAGCGCCAGGGCATGGGCCCGATGTGGCTGCTCCTGTGGGCCATGCAGAGCCCCGGCGGCTTCTTCGGCGACATCGAGAAGATGTACACCCGCGGCAATCGCATCACCCGCATGCAGCTGGTCGACCACCGCCCCGGGCACGCCAGCGTCCGCGCCGTCATGACCGGTGAGGTCGCCGACCGACCCGGCGCCTGCTGGAACCGCCGCGGCTTCTTCGAGGCCATCCCCACGATCTGGAACCTCCCCCCCGCCCGCGTCGACCACACCCACTGCATCCATCAGGACCCCCGCGTCGACCACTGCCGCTACGACATCTCCTACAACGAGGCCCCCGCGCAGCTCGCCGACCCCGCCGCCGAGCTCCACCGGATCCGCGAGTACGTCCGCAGCAGCATCCCGGTGATGCTGCGCCAGCTCGACGACGCCCACGTCGAGCTGCGCGAGGCCGACCTCGCCCAGCGCAAGACCGCCAGCTACCTCCCGCCCCACCTCCTCGCCGCGATCCGCATCAACCCCGAGGAAGAGCTGGTCCTCGGCGGCCGCCAGACCGAAGGCGCCGTCCTGTTCGCCGACATCAAGGACTTCTCCCGCCGCTGCAACCAGGTCGGCGCCGAGGAGGTGGTCCGCCAGCTCAACCTCTACTTCGAGCAGATCGACGCCGTCATCCTCGACCACGGCGGCATCCTCGACAAGCGCATCGGCGACGGCGTCATGGTCGTCTTCATCTCCCCCGACGGCCGCCAGGAGCTCGCCGCCCTCGCCCACGCCGCCCTCCGCTGCGGCCTCGAGATGCAGCGCGCGCTCGCTCGCATCAACGACAGCATCACCGAAGGCGGCGGACGCCCGCTGCAGATCCGCGTCGGTGTCGCCGCCGGCCCGCTCGTCCAGGGCAACATCGGCTCGCGCGCCCGCCTCGAGTACACCGTCATCGGCGAGACCGTGAACCTCGCCGCCCGCCTCGAGGCCGCCGCCTCCGTCGGCCACGTGCTCACCCTCCCCGCCTGCGCCCGCGACCCATCGCTCGGCGCAGCTCGCCGCCTCCGCGTCATCGAGGCCAAGGGCTTCGGCGAGGTCAACGCCGTCGAGCTCAGCCCCTGAGCACGCGGCACCGCGCCTTCACAGCGCGTTCACAAGACCGTCTTATCAAGCCTCCTCGCCGACACGAAACGGCAACAAGGTCGCCAGCTCGTGCATATGCCCCTGTACCGCGACGGCCTCCTCGGCGAGGAAACGCTCGACCGCCGCCCCGAAGCCCGCGTGGCGAAACCAGTGGCTGCTGTACGTCGACGACGGCGCAAAACCACGGACCAGCTTGTGCTCGCCCTGCGCACCCGCCTCGAACAGCGGCGTCTTGCGAGCGATGCAGCGGTCGATCGCCGCGTAGTACGCCGTCTCGAAGTGGAGAAACTCGATCTCCTCCTCGCAGCCCCAATAGCGCCCATACAGCCCCGTCGGGGTCTCAAAAAACAGCGCCCCAGCGATCGTCCGCTCGCCCCGGCGCACCCGCGCCCACTGCACCCGCTCCGGCTGCTCGGCCACCACCGCCGCGAAGAAGCCCGGCTGGAGGTAGTCCTGGCCGTGGTGATTCTGCGTGGTCGCGCGATAGAAGCGATCGATCGTCGCGCAATCCTCGGCCGTCAGCTCCGCTCCCCCCGCCCAATCGACCGCCGGCGCGGCCGCGTGCACACGCGCCCGCTCCTTGCGCAGCTGCTTGCGCCGCCGCGAGGTCATGCGCGCCAAAAACTCGTCGAAGCTCGCGTAGCCCGCGTTGTGCCAGTGGTACTGAAAACTCGCCCGCGGCACAAACCCATACTCGCGCAGCTCGGCCTGCTCCGCCGCGGTCGTGAACAACCAGTGCACCGACGAGCAACGCCGCCGCTCCGCCAGCGTCCGCACCCCGTCCACCAGCCGCGCCACAACTGGCCCTCGGGACATGTCCTTTGCGACAAGCAGCCGCGGCCCCGTCGCCGGGGTCATCGGCACCGCCACCACCAGCTTGGGGTAGTACGCCAGCCCCGCACGCTCGGCCGCCCGCGCCCAAGCCCAATCAAAGATGTACTCGCCGTAGCTGTGCGCCTTCACATAGGCCGCCACAGCCCCCACGAGCCGACGCCTCGGCGTCGCGCCCGGGTCCTCCTGCGCGTCAATCGCGCAATCAGGCTCCGGCGCCTCTACCAACACATACCCTGGCTCCCAGCCCATCGGCGCCCCCACCGAGCCCGAGCGCTCGAGCGCTCGCAGAAACCCGTACTCGCTGAACGGCGAGGGCCCATGCTCGAGCGCATTCCACTGTGCGGCGTCCACGCTGGCGAGCGACGGCACGATGCGGGTTGTCAGATCGGACACCGCCTACGTTTACGCTGGGTCCGGGCGCCTGACCAGGGTGCGCTATAGTCGACCGCCCCAAAGCGATGGCCAGCCGCGACAAACATAGCCCCCAGGGCAGCGTCGTCCTCAAGACCCGCACCGAGCGCAAGACCACCAAGCCGCGGATGTACCGCGTGCTCATTCACAACGACGACTACACCCCGATGGAGTTCGTCGTCCGCCTCCTCACCGTCGTGTTCCACCGCAACGAGTCCGAGGCCACCGCCATCATGCTCCACATCCACAACCACGGCGTCGGCGTTGCCGGCGTCTACACCCACGAGATCGCGGAGACGAAAGTCGCCCAGGTCCACATGCTGGCGCGCCAGCAGGACTGCCCGCTCGTGGCTTCGATGGAGCCCGAGGAGGACCCCGATGCTGAGCACTGAACTCAAGCAAACGATCAGCGCCGCGATCGCCGACACCCAGCGTCGCCGGCACGAGTACATCACCCTCGAGCACCTCCTGCTGGCGCTGCTCGACGACCCCAGCGCCCGCAAGATCATCCTCGCCTGTCAGGGCGACATCGAAAAGCTGCGCGGCGAGCTCGAGGCCTTCATCGAGCAGAACACCGAAGTCCTGCCCGAAAAACCGGCCCCCGCGGGCGCGGCAGCGGGTGCGCCCCCCGAAGGCGCCGTCCATCAGACGATCGGCGTCGGCCGGGTCCTCCAGCGCGCCATCCTCCACGTCCAGGGCACCGGTCGCAACGAGGTCAACGGCGGCAACCTCCTCATCGCCATCTTCGCCGAGACCGAGTCCTTCGCCGCCCACGTCCTGCGCGAACACGGCGTCACCCGCCGCGACGCCACGATGTTCCTGTCCCACGGCATCCCCAAGGGCGGCGAGCGAGCGCCCACTTCACGCCCCGCCAACAACCCCGTCGGCGACGAAGACGACGACGGCGAGGGCCTCGCCGACGATCCGCTGGCCGCCTACGCCGTCGACCTCAACGCCAAGGCCGCCGCCGGCCGCATCGAGCTCCTCATCGGCCGCGACGCCGAGATCCAGCGCGTCATCCAGGTCCTCTGCCGCCGCCGCAAGAACAACCCCGTCCTCGTCGGCGAACCCGGCGTCGGCAAGACCGCCGTCGTCGAGGGCCTGGCCCTGCGCGTGCACAACGGCAAGGTCCCCGCCGCCCTCGCCAACGCCCACATCTACGCCCTCGACATGGGCGCCCTGCTGGCCGGCACCCGCTTCCGCGGCCAATTCGAGGAGCGCCTCAAGGCCGTCATCAACGCCGTCCAGGACGACCCCGACGCGATCCTCTTCATCGACGAGATCCACACCATCGTCGGCGCCGGCGCCACCTCCGGCGGCACCATGGACGCCAGCAACATGCTCAAGCCAGCGCTCGCCTCCGGCGATCTGCGCTGCATCGGCGCCACCACCTACAAGGACTTCAAGTCCTCCTTCGAGCGCGACCAGGCGCTCGCCCGCCGCTTCCAGAAGATCGAGGTCCTGGAGCCCAGCGTCGCCGAGACCATCGAGATCCTCCGCGGCCTGCAACCCGCCTACGAGGCCCACCACGGCGTGCACTACACCCCGGACGCCATCGCCCTCGCAGCCACCCTCGCGCACAAACACCTGCGCGACCGCCACCTCCCGGACTCCGCGATCGACGTCATCGACGAGACCGGCGCCGCCGCCCGCCTCGCCGCACCAGCCGAGGCCACCCCGGCCCGAGCCCTGGTCGAGAACACCAGCAACAAGTCCGCCGAGCCCGCAGCCGCGCCGCCGATCGAGATCGACACCGCAGCCGTCGAGGCCGTCATCGCCCGCATGGCGAGGATCCCCCCCAAGTCGGTCTCCACGTCGGACCGCGACGTCCTGCAAAATCTCAAGGACGGCCTCGCCCACCTCGTGTTCGGCCAGGACGAGGCCGTCGCCACCGTGACCGCGGCGATCAAGCGCTCGCGCGCCGGCCTCTCCCGCGCCGACAAGCCGATCGGCAGCTTCCTGTTCGCCGGCCCCACCGGCGTCGGCAAGACCGAGCTCGCCAAGGCCCTCGCCCAGCTCCTCGCCGTCCCGCTCATCCGCTTCGACATGTCCGAGTACATGGAGAAGCACAGCGTCTCCCGCCTCATCGGCGCCCCCCCGGGCTACGTCGGCTTCGATCAGGGCGGACTCCTCACCGACGCCGTCACCAAGTCCCCGCACTCCGTCGTCATCCTCGACGAGATCGAGAAGGCCCACCCGGACCTCTTCTCCATCCTCCTCCAGGTCATGGACCACGCGACCCTGACCGACTCCACCGGCCGCAAGACCGACTTTCGCAACGTCATCCTCATCATGACCAGCAACGCCGGCGCCTCCGAGCTCACCAAGCGGCGCATGGGCTTCGACGAGGAGGGCGACCGCGTCGGCGACCCCAAGTCCGCCCTCGATCGCACCTTCAGCCCCGAGTTCCGCAACCGCCTCGACCGCATCGTCGTCTTCAAGTCGCTCCCCCCCGAGGTCATCCTCCAGGTCGCCGGCAAGATGCTGCTCGAGCTCGAGGTCCAGCTCAGCGACCGCGGCGTCCACTTCACCTTCAGCGACGCCGCCCGCGCCTGGGTCGCCCGCAAGGGCTTCGACAAGCTCTACGGCGCCCGCCCGATGGCCCGCGTCATCGACGAGGAGATCAAGGGCAAGCTGGTCGACGAGCTCCTGTTCGGCGCGCTCGAGAAGGGTGGCCACGTCGCCGTCGATGTCGGCGACGACGACAAACTCTCCTTCGTGTACACCGCCAACGACCCCGCCCAGACCGACGCCACCGCGAACTGAAGCCCAGGCCTGCCTCGCCTCCTTCACGGGAGGCGAAGCTCGTCCAACATCAGCGACCGATCTGCCCCGGGCGTGCCTCGCACTTCCAGTGGCCAACAAACACGTACTCCCGCTTGCACGTCGCCACGTAGCTGCCCTTCTTCGCGTTCCACTGGTAGTTGCGCGACATGATGTCGGTCGTCCGCACGCTCGCCAGCGAGGTCGAGGTCAGCCCGCACTCCTTGTCCAGCGCACACACGACGTCGCGCGACATGGCCTCCGTCTCCGGGTCGTCCTTCGAGTTGACGTAGCCCTGGTAGCTCACGAACACCGTGATCCCGAACAGGAGGTACCAGATGAACTGCTTCATGCGCGCATCGTCGCACGCCCCCACATCCCCCGGCAATGGCCTGCCCGCCAGACGCGCGTGTTAAGCTCCGCGCCCGTGCCCGCTCGCCGTTTTTCCGCCGGTCATGCTGCCGCGCACACACCCCGCCGCTTCTTGCTCACCGGTTGTGCCAGCGGCATCGGCCGTCACCTCGCCGAGGTCCTGCTCGCCGCGGGCCACCAGGTCTTCGCCACCGACCTCGACGAGCACCGCCTGCGTGAGCACGCCGCAGCACACCCCGCCGCCTGGCCCTCCGATCGCACACACCTGCGCCGCCTCGACGTCACCCAGGCCAGCACCTGGGAGCTCGTCTTCGCCGAGGCCGAGCGGATCATGGGCCGCGTCGACGTCCTGATCAACATCGCCGGCTACCTCCTGCCCGGCTTTGTCGGCGACTTCGACCCCGACGCCGTCCACCGCCACCTCGACGTCAACACCAAGGGCGTCATCTTCGGCACCCACACCGCCGCCCGCCACATGCTCGCCCGCGGCGACGGCCACATCGTCAACATCGCCTCGATCGCCGCCCTCGCCCCCGTCCCCGGCATCGCCCTCTATTCGGCCTCCAAGTACGCCGTGCGCGCCTTCTCGCTGGCCGCAGCCCAGGAGCTGCGCCCGCGCGGCGTCGCCGTCAGCGTCGTCTGCCCCGACGCCGTCCAGACCCCGATGCTCGACCTCCAGGTCGGCTACCGCGAGGCCGCGCTCACCTTCTCCGGCTCGCGTGTCCTCACCGTCGAGGACGTCGCCGACGCGATCGTGCAACGCGTGCTCCCGCACCGCCCGCTCGAGCTCCACCTCCCGCGCTCGCGCGCGCTCCTGGCCCGCCTCGCCGACCTGTTCCCGCAGACATCCCTGTGGCTGCGACCGATCCTCGAGCGCCGCGGTCGCGTCCGCCAGCAGCAGATCCAACGCGAACGCGGCTAGCCAGCCGGCCGCGCGGACATGGTCGACCCCCCGGCGCTACGATGGCGCCCAATGTCGCAAGCGTACCTGCCGCAACACGACCCCGACCCCACCCTCCGCCAGCCGGGCCTCGACGCCAACCGCAAGCACTACGTCTACGACGCCAGCCTCGCCCCGCCCTTCGTCGTCTACCACAAGCTCCCCGCCGACGAGATCTTCACGGCCGGCTACTTCACCGAGCGCCTGTCCTCCTCCGTCGGCGTGCCCGCCAACTTCGCCGCCGTCAAGCTCGCCAGCCTCATCGACCGCTTCGACGAGCTGCAGGACTACGAGGACCTGTTCCGGCTCTTCGACCCCCCGGCGATCGTCCGCAACTGGCGCGACGACGCCATGTTCGCCGAACAACGGGTCGCCGGCGTCGAATGCCGGGTCCTGCGTCGCATCGCCCGCCTCCCCGAGAACCTCCGCCTCTCCGCCAGCGACTTCACCGCGATCACCGGCCTCCCGCTCGACCTCGCCGCCGCGGAGGGCCGCCTCCACCTCGCCGACTACGAGATCCTCGACGGCATCGAAGCCGGCGAGTCCGCCGGCCTCGCCAAGTTCCTCCACGCCCCGCTCGCGCTGTTCTGCTGGATCGACGCACCTGGCTCTCAGGACATGCGCCGCGAGACCCCCCGCCAGGGTCGCCTCGTCCCGGTGGCGATCCAGCTCGACCAGCGGCCCACGCCGCACAATCTCTACACCCCGAGGGACTGCCACGAATGGCTCCTCGCTCGCACCGCCGTGCAGGCCAGCGACTATGCCCTGAACATGATGGGGCACCACACCGGCATCGTGCACCTCGCCATGGAGAACTTCGCCATGGCCAGCGCCCGCCAGCTCGCGCAAAAACACCCGCTCGCCGCGCTCCTGCGCCCGCACCTGCGCTACATGATGTCGCAAGACGAGCTCTCACGGCGCACCTTCGTCAACCCCGGCGGCTACATCGACCGCCTGCTCGCCCCCACCCTCGCCGGCTCGCTCGAGATCGCCGCGCGCAGCTTCAAGCGCTGGGACCTGCGCGCCTGGGCCCTCCCTCGCGACCTCGCCGACCGCGGCGTCGATGACCCCGAGACGCTCCCCCACTACCCCTTCCGCGACGACGGCCTGCTGATCTGGAACGCCACGGCGCAGTTTGTCACCACTTATCTCGACCGCTTCTATCTCAGCGACGCCGATGTCCACGGCGACGTCGAGCTGCGCGCCTGGCTCGACGAGCTCGCCGACCCCACCCGCGGCAACCTGCCCGGCCTGCCCAGCTGGCCGCCGACCCGCGGTGAGCTGGCCGAGCTGGTCACCAACATCCTGTTCACCAACGGCCCGCACCACGCGTCCCTCAACTATCGCCAGTGGGAATATGCGACCTATGTCCCCAACTACCCGATGGCCCTCTACGGCCCCGTGCCTCCCCGCGGCGCCCTGACCGACGCCAGCGACACCGAACGCGCCCTGCTCGAGATCCTGCCGCCGCAAAAACAAGCCCTGGCCCAGCTCGAGATCGTCAATCTCCTCACCGCCTACCAGCTCGACCAATACGGCCACTACGGCGAAGACGACCCGCTCCTCTCCAACCCGACCGACATCCGCGAGATCGTCACCAGCTTCCAGGAGCGGCTCGCCTCGATCGAGGCCGAGATCCACAGCCGCAACCAGGACCGCGAGGTCCCCTACAACGGCATGCTGCCCTCCAAGATATCGAACAGCGCCAGCGTGTGATCACGAGCCGTGGGCCCGGACCTCGACCGTCGCCCCGGCCTCCACCAGCTGCGCCTTGATCGCCTCCGCCTCCTCCTGGCTCACATTCTCCTTGACCACCCCGGTCGCGTCGACGAGGTCCTTCGCCTCCTTCAACCCCATCCCCGTCAGCGTCTTTACGATCTTCACCACATTCAGCTTCCCCGCCCCTGCGTCCCGCAACACCACATCATAACCAACCCCGACCGGCGTCGGCTCCGGCGTCGGCGAGCCCAGGGTGCCCACCATAGGCTTGCTCGCTCGTCCCTGTGTGCCACCCCTGACTGCCGTGATCTTCCGCGTGCTGCGTGCCATCACCACCTCCAGACGCGACGATACCCCAAGCCATACCAGGCATCTACCCCCACGGGTCGGGCGTGCTCCCGTGCAAGAGCGCCGCGAACGCGCGCTCAGGTGCGCCCGCGCCCGATCCGGCGTGTGGCCGCTGGGCCCTCAGCCGACGAAGCCCTTGCCATACGTGCTGATCAGCGCATACCCAAAGAACTTCCCGAACTGCGCCAGCACCTCGGCCTGCTCGGCCGCCGTCAGCTGCGTCCCGGTCGCATGCATCGTCGCCAACTGCTTGATAAAGTCGCCGACCTGCACGTGAATGATGCCCTTGCCGAGCACGGGCGCCTCCGGCCCGTCGCCGTCGTACACCGTGCAAAAGAGTGTGGTCATATCACGCCAGACATCAAAGCCAGCATCATCGTGCACGACCTTGATCCCGTCGAAATAGTAGGTCTTGCCCTCGCGGCTGTGCATGCGCATGCGATAGCGCAGGTTGCGGGTCTCGACGGCGCCAGGGTTCTCGACGAACAGGTTGAAGCGCCCCTCGGAGATCGTCAGCGCCGACGATGACAGCGCCGGTGCGTCGACCGTGCCCACCATTCCGGCGGCGTGTTGCGGGTCGCGAACAATCCTGGCCATGTCGCGACAAAACACCGTCAGCACCACCTCGAAGGGCGAATCCTCCGCCTTGCCGCGCTGCTCTCCCCGCGCGCAGTCCTCGGTCTCACCGACCGAGAAGTGCCCGCGCATCGCCTCCGAGAAGCTCACCCCGGTCGGCTCATCGTGGGCCGCCAGCGGCTCGGACCGGGCCGGGCCGGCGACGACCGTCAGCCCGCGCGCCTCGGCCAGCAGCTCCAGGTTGCGCTCCGCCAGCGCGCAGATCGTCATCAGCGGGTTGGCGCCCAACGAGCGCGGCACGATCGACCCGTCACACACCAGCAAGTTGTCATGGACCGCCGCACCAGCGCGACCCGAAAACACCTGCCCGCGATGATTCACCACCCCGTGCTCCGCCGACTCGGCCATCGCGCAGCCGCCCAGCGGATGCACCGTCACCAGCGACTGCGCCGCCAGCCCCGTCCACAGAGGATTGGGCACGTAGGTGCCGTCCTCTGTCGCGACCAACTTCGCCAGCGTCTCGTTCACGTGCCCGACCCCGCGCGTGCCGCCGACCTCGGGCCACGACACCCGAAGGTGGCCCTCGTCGAGGTACAGCGAGCCACCGCTGTCATCGTGTCCGGTGACGATGAACGCCGACGTGTTGCGCAGCGCACCCACGTAGGCGCTCTCCGTCACCAGGCTCGCCAGGCCGCGCCCCACGGCCTGAAGCTGGCTCGCAACATCGCTCGGACCGCCCGCACCGAACATCGCCGCCGACGCCGTCAATCCGCCGACACACACCCGACCGATCGCCCCGGGGATCGCCCCGTCCTGGACGATAAAGCCGTCGTCGAGCCGTTCCTGCCCGCGGGCATCGATCATCCCGGTCAGCGTCGGGCCGATCGGCGTATCCGGCGTGTACGGCCGGTCGCCCCAGCCGATCGCGTCGACCGGGTCCCGCTGGTTGAAGCCGAAGCCGATCACGTCCCCGTTGCCGCTGAAGCGCGCCCCGACCCGCTCAGACATCGGCAGCCCGGCGTCTTTGGAGCGCAGCAGCAGCTCGGTGCTGCCCAGCGTCCCGGCCGCCACGACCACCAGCTCGGCGCGCACGAACATCTCCGCCGCGCCGAACTTGTCGCGCCCGACCCCGGGGCAATCGTAGAAGACCAACCACTGCGACCCGCTGCGCTCGAGCCGGCGCACCGCCACCTGCGTGAAGATCTCCGCCCCGTGCGCGTACGCGTCGGGCAGGTAGGTCGCCGCCACCGTGTTCTTGGCCTCGTGGTTGCAGCCAGTCACACAGTCGCCGCACAGCTTGCACGCCTGCTGCCGCAGCCCCGCGACCTCGCGATCCTCGACGAAGTTCACCGCGATCGGCAAGGACCCACCAGGCAGCCCCATCGCCTTGCCCGCACGCAGCAGCGTGCGCAGCTTGGCCGGCTGCGGGAGGCCCTCGGGGTAGTGCGCGGGGCGTAACATCGCCTCGGCCCGCGAGAACCCGGCGGCCAGCCGCGTCTCCGCGTCGGCGCGCAGCCCAGCCGGCCAGCGTGGATCGGCGAACACCCGCGGGTCCGGCCGCAGACACACGTTGGCGTTGATCAGCGAGGTCCCCCCGAGCCCGCAGCCGACCAGCACCGAGATGTCGGCGTTCACCCGGAAGTCGAACAGCCCCGTCGGCGAGCCGAGCCGCGTTCCGCCGCCCGGCGTCGGCGCGTCCACCTGCACCTCCCGGACAAACGCCGATTCGACCGCCGGAAAGTCGCCCGGCAAGAACTCCCGCCCGCGCTCGAGCACCGCCACCTGCACGCCCGCGCGCGCCAACCGGGCAGCCGCCACGCCGCCGCCATAACCGGAGCCGATCACGACGGCCGGGTAGTACGGACGGAGCGACTCGATCGGGCGGGACAACCTGGGCATGCACGACCTCGCTAAGTAATTCGGCCAGCCATCGTACGGCCGTGGCATGAGGTCCGTCGACGGGCGGACATACGCTGACCTGTCCGATCGGACAGGCGCTAGCCGACTTCAGGTTAGCAACACTGGGCCCGCTCCCGGATCCAATTTTTCGCTCCAGCTTTGTGCACCTCCACGTGGAGGCCGCAAAAACAGCCGCCCTCATTCGTTGACACGAATGAGGGCGGCTTTGGCGGAACAGGAGGGATTCGAACCCTCGGTAGAGGTTACCCCCTACGCAGGTTTAGCAAACCTGTGCCTTCAGCCACTCGGCCACCGTTCCTGGGGTTTTTGGGGCGCGCGCCGGTTGCACGAACCCCTGGCTGTTTGCGGGGTGCAACCTATCCGTGTTTGCCCGCCGTTGCAAGCGCGACCCGGTGCGCGAAACCTGCACGCACGAGCCCCCGGGGCGCGGACAATCCTCACTGGCCCGGCCACCTCGCTGCCCCGTGCTTGTCCGGGCCCCGGGCGGTGGTGCACAGTCACGCCAGTGCGGGAGTTACCGTCCGCGGGCCCGGCCCCCGTCTTCACCCCGACACTCGCCGCCGGCAGCGAGCTCATGCTGGGCGCGCTCACCTTTTTCTGCGGGCTGAGCCTGCTGCTCGCGGTGCCGGGCCTGCAGACGGCGATCTTCGCCGGGCTCGACGCCGTGTTCGGCCGCCCAGACCTCAGCCCCGAGAAGATCCGCCAGGCCCACGCGGTCGTGCTCACCCCGCTGGCCACCCTGCTCGCCGCGTGGGTCTACGGCGGCCTCGGCCGCTGGCTCGACCGCCGTGAAGGCATGCCCCCGCCTGCCACCGACTTCCCGCCGCCCGCCAGCCCCCTCGCCAGCAGCCGCGAGGTCGCCCTCCACCTCGTCCTCGCCGTCGGCGGCAGCTGGGCCCTCTCCCTGCTCATGCAGCTGCTCGGCGCTCCCGTCGCCGAACAAGGCCTGGTCCTCGAGCTCACCGCCAGCGGCGACCTGCGCCGCCCTGAACTCGCCATCCTCGCCTTCTCCGCCCTCGCCCTCGCCCCGCTCGCCGAGGAGCTGTTCTTCCGCGGGCAGCTCCTGCGTCGGACCTGGCGCCGCGGCGGCCCACGCGCGGCCTACCTCGCCTCCGCCCTCCTCTTCGCCGCCTTCCACGGCAACCTGCAAGGCTTTGTCATCTACGTCTGGCTCGGCCTCGTGTTCGCCCACGTCTACGCCCGCACCGGCCGGCTCGCCACGGCCGTCGCCGTCCACTTCGGCAACAACGCCGTCACCCTGGCCCTGCTCCTGCTCGCCCCGCCGAGCTGACAGCCCGTCTTTCCCCGAATCAAACGCGTGAGTTCCCGCTCCGTTCACGACCCATTGCGAGCCCGCGGCGTGCTTGCGTCGCCCCGGCGCCCTTGATAGGTTCCGCGGCCCCTGCCCAGGGGTAACTCAGCTGCACCCGTAGCTCAGTTGGATAGAGCATCGGTCTACGGAACCGAGGGTCGTAAGTTCGAATCTTTCCGGGTGCGCAATCGAGGGCCTCGCAGCAGCCGCTGCGGGGCCCTCGCCGTTTGTGGGCCGCAGTCCCGGCGACGTGACACCCAGGAAAATTTCGCGCCCGGCGGTTTTATCCGCGCCGGTGCGGTGCTAATGCTCGCGCACCTTTATGCAGCACCGTGGATTGATCGCCCTCCCCCTCGCGCTGGCCCTCGCCGCGTGCACCGAGACGCCCGCCACCACCGAGACGACCGGCACGACCAGCGCGACCGACACCGGCACCGGCACCGCGACCGACACCACCGCCGGTCCGACCACCGAGCAGCCGACCACCGCGACCCCGACCACCGCCGGCCCGACCGGCGATCCGACCGGCAACACCACCGCCGACACCACCGGCAACACCACCGCCGGCGCCGACGACGACACGATCTACGAGGTCCAGATGGGCCAGTTTAGCGTCGACGAGGTCGTCACGATCAAGGGCGTCATCGTCACCTCGCCGGTCAAGCTCAAGGACGGCAAGGGCACCATGTTCGTCGAGGAGCCCGAGGGCGGCGAGTACTCCGGCATCGCCGTGTACATGTACGACGAGGTCGTGGCCGCGCTCGACGCCCCGCCCGGCAGCATCGTCGACATCAAGGCCACCTACAGCGAGTTCTACGACAACAGCCAGCTGGTCGTGATGGCCGTCGACGACCTCACCGTCGTCGGTCAGGGCGAGGTCCCCGCGCCCGCGCTCGTGCAGGCCGCCGACATCGCCACCGGCGGCGCCAAGGCCGAGAACTACGAGGGCGTGCTGGTCGAGATCGACGACGCGCTGGTCACCAACCCCGCGATCGACATCGGCCAGTTCGAAGTCGAGGGCGGCGCCCGCGTCTCCGACTACTTCCTCTACGACCTCGGCCAGTCGCCCAAGCCGAACATGGGCGACGTGTACCCCACCATCATCGGCCCGCTCCTCTACAGCTTCGATCAGTTCCAGATCGCCCCACGCAGCCTCGTCGACCTCGGCGAGGACCCGCCAGATACCACCGGCACCACCGGCGACACCACCACCGGCGGCATGACCGACACCATCTACGACATCCAGATGGGCAAGTTCAAGGTCATGGACCCCGTCACCGTCGAGGGTGTCGTCGTCACCAGCGGCCTCACCTTCAAGAAGGACGGCTTCTTCGTCCAGGACCCCATGGGCGGCGAGTACTCCGGCATCTTCGTCTACATCGGCGCCAACATGGTCACCGTCGCCCCCGGCGACGTGCTCACCATCGCCGGCACCTACGACGAGTTCTTCACCTACAGCGAGCTCAAGGTCGCCAACGCGGCCGACATCATGAAGACCGGCACCGCCCCGGTCCCCGCCCCCGCCGTCGTCACCTCCGCCGAGGTCGCCACCGGCGGCGCCAAGGCCGAGAACTACGAGGGTGTCCTGGTCCAGGTGAAGAACGCCAAGGTCAGCGCCGCCGTCGACATGAACGGCGAGTTCATCGTCGACGGCAAGCTGCGCGTCGACGACCTGTTCATCGCCAAGGTGGATTGGGTCAACCCCAAGATCGGCGACGCCTACACCTCGATCACCGGCCCGCTCGCCTACACCTACGATAACTTCAAGGTCGTCCCGCGCAGCCCCGCCGACCTCGTGAAGTGACATGCACCGAGCGCGCGCCGTCCGACCCGCGACGGCGCGCATGTGGCCGACCCTGCGCGAACACTAGCGATCGAGCGCCGCCTTCAGCTCCCGCAGCGCCGTCCGCAGCCCCTCCTCGAGCACCGGGTGATAAAACGGCATCTCGAGCGCGCGCTCGACGGTCAGCCCCTGCTGCACCGCCCACGCCACCAGGTGCCCCATATGTTCGGCCCCCGGCCCAGCCATCTCGGCCCCGGACAATACCCGGTCGGCTCGTCGCGCATACACCCGCGTCAACCCCACATTCTTCCCGATCACTCGCGCCCGCCCCTGCCGCCCCCAATCGACCTCGCCATATGCGTGGGTCTCGCCCCGCGTATCCGCAGACCCGTCGCCGACCACCACCAATTGCGGCTCGGTGAACACCACGCTCAGCTTGCAGCGCCGCGGCTTCGCCTCCACCCCGTCTGGCAGCCGCGCCGCGTTCTCCCCCGCGATATGCCCCTCGTCGCTCGCCTCGTGCAGCAGCGGCCGCAGCCCCGACACATCCCCCGCCAGAAACACCGGCGTCCCGGCGATCCGCAGCGTCTCCGCGTCAAACCCGACCGCGCGCCCGTGCCGATCGAAGCTCACCCCCGCGTGCTCGAGCCCCAGCCCGGCGAGCACCGGCCGACGCCCCGCCGCCACCAGCACCCGCGCCCACGTCCCCGTGCGCACGGTATTGTCGTCGCAGCGGTAGCGCATCGTCACCCCCTCACCGCCCGGCTGGATGTCCTCGAGGACATATTGCGGATAGATCTCGAGCTCGCGGCGCAACGCCGCCAGCGCCGAGGCCTTCACCGAATCATCCTGCAACGGCCCGACCACCCCGCGATTCCCCACGATCGTCACGCGCACCCCGAGTCGATGCAGCGCCTGGCCCAGCTCGAGCCCGATCGCCCCGGTCCCGACCACCAGCACGCTCGTCGGCAGCTCCCGCAGCTCGAACACCGAATCGTTGGTCAGCAGCAGCTCGCGAGGCAGCGCCGCGAAGGTCCCCGGGATCGTCGGCACCGTCCCGGTCGCAACCACCAGCCCACGAAAGCGCACCTGCGCCGAATCTCCGACCTGCAGCAGGTCCGGCGCGATCACCCGCGCCTCACCCGCGATCAGCTCCCCACGCTCCGCCAGCGCCTCGCAGTCGGCCAGCACAAACGACACGAAGCGGTCGCGCTCGCGCTGGACCCGGGCCAGCACCGCCGGCCCGTCGATCCGCGGCGGCCCGGCGTGCACCCCGAACAGCGCCGCCGCCTCGATCGCATGCGCCGCCTCGCCGGCCGCGATCAGCAGCTTCGACGGCATGCAGCCGACCCGCGCGCAGGTCGTGCCCAGCGGTCCGCGGTCGATCATCAGCGCCGACTTCCCCGCCCGCCGCGCCGCTCGCTGGGCCCCGAGCCCCGCCGTCCCCGCACCGATCACCGCGACATCCACCGTATGCAACTTCATGGCGCCGCGAGCATAACCCTCGCGCCCACAAAACGGACACCACGCGGCCAGCCTCTCAGCCGCGCGCAGGACTGACCCGCGCCCTCGCGCTCGCCCGCGGCTTCACCGCGACCACCGACGCCGACCTGACCTTCGGGTCAGGTACCTCGAGCCCCAGCGCCCGCATCTCCGCCACCGCCGCCCCGGCCCACCCCGAATTCGCCGCCGGGCTCGCCGGGCTCGGGTGCAAGATCCGCCCGATCTGCACCGTATCTCCCAGCGCCGCCCGGGCCCGCAGCTCCGCCCAGCCGCCGACACCGATCACCCACGTCGGCGCGAGCAGCTCGACCACCCGCTGCAGGTGCCGGTCACAGGCCGCCTGCAACGCGGCGCGCTCCCCCGCCGCCAGCTTGTCGGGCGTCCGGTTCTTCCCCCCCTCTTCCATGAACAGCAGCGGGCAATAGTTGGCCACATAGTGCTCCGCGAAAAAACTCGCCGCGCTGCCCCAGCGCTCTTCCACCAGCCCCCACACCCGCGAGCCGCTCACCTCGCTGCGTGTGCAGGCGAAGCCCTGGACCGGCCGATCCGGGTGCTCCTGCGCCGGCCGACCCACCGCCGCCTCGATCCCCAAAAATTCTCGCACCCGCGACACCTCCCCAAACGGCACCCCGGTCTGCCCCATCCCGAACGGCCCCGGGTTCATCCCCAGCAGCACCACCCGCTTGCGGGTCGCCCCATACCGTTCGATATACAGCCGCTGCGGCGCCCACGCGTACTCCAGCGGGTTGTACACGTGGGTCACTGGCGCCCCGAAGCGCAGCCGGGCGACCTCCTCGCACAGGCGTCGCGCGGCGCTCAGCATCTCCTCGGCGATGGTCGGCATGGCTTTCAGACCTACCACGACCCGCGCGCCACCGCGCGCCACCGCGCGCCACCGCGCGCCACCGCGCCTTGCCCGCACGGACTCACCTGTCCCCACCTGTCACCGCGCCTCCCCTTGCATCAGCCTCCCCGCGCAGTTTCGCAGCGCGCACAACTGTGCCTGCGCGGGACCCGCTGCTATGTTGCGGGCATGCGCTGGACCCCGGTCGCCCCCCTCGCCGCGTCCCTCACCCTGTTCGCCTGCAACCTCAACCCCGGCGGCGATTGCCGCGGCACCTGCGGAGCCAGCCTCGACCTCGACGACAGCGGCACCAGCGACACCAGCGACACCACGGACACCGACACGGGCGGCCCGCTGAATTTCTGGCCCGGCGTGGCCTGTGCGCCCGACCCCGACGAGACCCCGCGCTATTACTTCGACCTGCGCGCCGGCAAGGACCCCGAGCGCGACTATTTCCGCCTCCCCTACCCCGCCGACCTCCGGCGCAAGGGCGGCGGCATCGACCTCGAGGGCTTCCCGCGGGCCCCCGCCGAGTTCGCCCCCGCCCCCGAGCTCGCCACCGTGATCGACCGCTGGATGGCCCACATCGAGCAGGACACCGCCGGCTTCCCCCTCGAGGGCGCCGTGCTGTTTCGCAGCAGCGTCGTCCCAAGCACGATCAAGGGCATTCGTTATCTCAACATCACCGCGGGCCACCCACAATATGGGAAGACGATCCAGGGCCAGACCTTCACCGCCCTGAGCGGCCCCAAGAGCGGCAACCATTACATTTGCGACAATTGGCTGGCGATCGAGCCGATCGACGGCATCCCGCTCGACCCCGGCACCACCTACGCCGTCGTCCTCCTCGATTCCACCAAGCCCAAGGCCGGCGGCGAGTTCACCAAGGACGCCGACCTCAAGGCCATGTTCTCCGCCACGACCCCCAAGGACCCGCTGCAGGCCGCCGCGTGGCCGACCTTCGCCCCCCTGCGCGAGTACATCGCCGCCGCCGACGGCGACACCTCCCTGCGCGCCGACGAGATCATCGCCGCCACCGTGTTCACCACCGGCCCCCAGCGCGACCTGCTGGCCCGCGCCCGCGAGGCCGTCTACCAGGGCCCGCTGCAGCTCTCCGACCTCCACACCTGCGACGCCGCGGGCCCCTCCCCCTGCTCGAGCGACCCGGGCCTCAGCGACGAAGAACGGGCCGCCCGCACCTGCACGCTCGACAATTCCTTCACCGAGATCCAGGGCCGCGTCACCCTGCCGATCTTCCAGGAGGGCCGCGCCCCCTACGCCAGCCTCGGCGGCAAGATCCAGGTCGACGGCGACGGCGTCCCCATCCTGCACGACGTCCAGAGCGCCTGCTTCTCGCTCGTCGTCCCGAGCGGCGAGACCCCGGCCGCCGGCTGGCCCACCCTCGTGTTCGCCCACGGCACCGGCGGCAGCTTCCGCAGCGCCATCGCCGAGGGCCTCGCCCGCCGCCTCGCCGACGCCGGCATCGCCACGCTCTCCGTCGAGGGCCTGCTGCACGGCGTGCGCCGCGGCGACAACGACAGCGACGGCCTCGTCGACAACCTCCCGCTCGACCAGCTCGTGTTCAACCTGCGAAACCCCGACAGCGCCCGCGACAACCCCCTGCAGGCCGCCATCGACCAGTTCACCGGCGTCCGCCTGGCCCGCAACCTCGCCGAGGCCAGCGCCCCCGACCCCGCGCCCACCACCCTCGACCCCGCCAACATCTTCTTCATGGGCCACAGCCAGGGCGCCCAGGCCGGTGTCGCCTTCCTCCCCTTCGAGCCCGAGGTCCACGCCGCCGTCCTCTCCGGCGCCGGCGCCAACCTCCTGCAGGCGATCCTCGCCAAGACCGAGCCGCAGGTCACGCTCCCGGGCGGCCTCAGCTACCCCCCGGCCGAGCTCCTGCAGCTCGCCTTTCAGGAGCGCCCCGATCGCCCCCTGACCAGCGCCCACCCGCTGCTCCTCCTCTTCAACACCTTCGTCAACCGCTCCGACGGCGACGCCTACAGCCCGATGCTCCGCCGCCAGGCCCTGCCCGAGATCGGCGCCAAGCACATCCTCGCGTACATGGGCCACACCGACCATTACACGCCCCTGCGCAGCGCCGGCAGCTTCGTCATCGGCGCCGGTCTGGAGGTCGGCGAGCGCAACCTCTTCCCCGCCCCCTGCGATCAATACACCGACGACCGCAACCCGGCCTGCGATTACACCACCAGCGGCTTCCTCCCCGTCACCCCGCTGCCCGCCTCCGGCAACCAGGGCGGCGTCACCTCGGTCGTCCTCATGCGCGAGCAATCCGGCGACCGCGACGGCCACTTCGTCGCCTTCGCCCCCGCGGAGCAGGACCGCATCGTCGCCTTCTTCACCTCCGCGAAGGACGGCGCCGTCCCGGTCGTCAACGACTGACCGCGCGCGGCAGCAGGTCGCGCAGCAACATGCCGGGCACCCGCGCGAGGGTCGAGCGCACCAGGTCCCCGGGGCGCACCCGCGCCAGGCACAGCGGCGTGAAGCCCTCGGCCCAGCGCGGACAACAGCGCACATACGCGTCCCAGCTCGCGCGCGCCGCGGGCCGCGAGGGCGGCCGCCGCTCCCGTGGCAGCGTCCGCATCGTCACCAGCCCGGTCTCCGGATCGTAGCCCTTGCAGGCGCCGCCGATCGCCGCCCGCAGCCCGCGCTCCCACGCCGACATCCCCGCCTCGGCGCCCGGCATCCACAGCCGAAAAAACTCCCCCAGCGACAGCGCCCCCGCGGGATAGGTCGCCGCCACCAGGTAGACCGGCCGCCCCCGCGCCTGCACCAGCGTCCGTGCGATCGTCGAGGTGAACAGCAGCCGCGACGCGAACGACCGGCGAAACGCCGGGTCGAAGAACGCGTACTCGAATTCGAGGTGCACATACGGACGCCCCGCGTGCTCACCCGGATCGACGATCGCCATGATCATCGCCCGCAGCCCCCCCGCCTCGTCGCGCATTCGCCACAGCAGCTTGCCCCGCAGCAGCGTGGCCCGGAACGCCCGATAGTCGTCCTCGGGCGCGACCTCCGGCTTGAGGTCGACGAAGCGCCCGCGAAACCGCCACGCCTCGCGCAACGCGGCCTCGTCGAGCCCCGCCGGCGCGGCCGTCTCACCGATCAGCGGACGCCTAGAGATCGCGCCAGAGCGTACGATGCGGGAAAACGTCGACATGATAACCTCG
This sequence comes from Nannocystis sp., assembly GCA_044228605.1. Classification (GTDB taxonomy): domain Bacteria; phylum Myxococcota_A; class Polyangia; order Nannocystales; family Nannocystaceae; genus Nannocystis. The sequence continues at coordinate 80,161 of JBGAUO010000004.1, forward strand.
CAGCAGCGCTGTCAGTGATGTCCGGGGGACCACCCCGGCGCCCAGCAGAAACGGACGCAGCAGCGCGACCGCACGCCCCATGCGGTAAAACGGGATCTGATCGAAGACGTGGTGGACCAGGTGGCAATCGCCGCAGTCCCAGAGAAACAGCACGCGGCTAAAGAAGCCCGTCTGATAGTAGGTCGCTACGTGAAACGGGTTGTCCGGGTCGGCCTCCGCGTGCTCGAGGATGATCCGCAGCACGCTCGCCAGCGGCATCGTCAGCACCAGCGGCAGCAGATATGCGAGCCCCACCTCCCGCGGCCACAACACCAGCGCGACCACCAGCGCGACCGCAAACACCCGAACCAGCGCAGTCTCCAGGCGCAGCCGCGCCGCCGCTTGCGGCGACACGTCCTCCGCCGCGATCGGCCAGCGCCGCTGCGCCAGGAACCCCGGCAGCGTCGCCAGCGCGAGCCGCTTCCACCACGTATCAACCTCCTGCTTGAAGGCCTCCGAGTCGTCCTCGGTGCAGACATATCGGTGGTGCCGGCGATGAAACAGCGTGTACGCCGTCGGACGAATGAACAGCGGCAGCGTACACACCAGGCTCAGCAGCCACGACCCGCGCGCCCCGCCGACCCGGCGGTGGAGAAACAGGTCGTGGAACAGCAGCACCAGCAGCTGCAGCGCGAAGCCCTGCAGCAGCAAACACGCGGCCCACAGCGGTCCCCACGGGAGCGCGACCAGCCCCACGCCGAGGCCGATCACCGCCGCCCACACCGCGACAAAACCACCCGCGTCCAGCCGCGGATCCGGCCGCAGCAGCTCGCGCAGCGCCGTATCACCCAGCGCTGAACGCAGCGCCGCTCGCACATCCATCATGGGTTCGTGTCGCATCGCCCCGGCTCCGGTGAGGGGGTGTCACCCAAACCACAAACAATTGCGACGCTCGCTCTGCGTCCAAAAAGCCGCGATCAAGTGCGCTCCCACACCGCCCCTGCGGCTACACTCGCCCGCCATGTCCAGCGAAGCACCTCGCGTCACCGTCCACATCGACGCCGGCGTCGCCGACGTCCGTCTCGACCGCCCCGACAAGCGCAACGGCCTCGACCTCGCCATGTTCCTCGCCCTCGTCGACACGGGCCGACGCCTCGCGGCCGACACCAGCGTGCGCTGCGTCGTCCTCTCCGGCGCCGGCAAGGCCTTCTGCGCCGGCCTCGACTGGGCCGCCTTCCTCGCGCTCGGCCCCGAGGGCAGCCGTCACCTGCTCGAACGCGGCCCCGATTCGCCCGCCAACCTGGCCCAGCGCGCCGCCTGGGTCTGGTCCGAGCTGCCGGTCCCCGTGCTCGCCGCGATCCACGGTCAGACCTTCGGCGGCGGCCTCCAGCTCGCCCTCGCCTGCGATCTGCGCGTCTGCACCCCCGACGCCCACTTCGCCATGAAGGAGCCGTCGCTCGGCCTCATCCCCGACATGAGCGCCTCGCAGACCCTGCTCAAGCTGGTCCGTCCCGACCTCGCCCGCGAGCTCATCTACACTGGCCGCATCGTCGCCGCGGACGAGGCCCGCCAGATCGGCCTCGTCACCCGCATCGCCGCCGACCCACACGCCGACGCCCTCGCCCTCGCCCGCACGATCGCCGACCACTCGCCGCAGGCCATCCGCGCCGGCAAGCGCCTGTGCAACGAGGCCCCGCACGACGTCGCCGCATCCTTCCGCCTCGAGACCGAGCTTCAGCTCGGCCTCCTCACCACCCCCAACCAGATCGAGGCCGTGCAAGCCGTCCTCATGAAGCGCCCGCCCGTCTTCACCGACCCCGAGTGAACCCGCCCGCGGCGAGGTGAGCGATCGTCCATCTCGCACGCCTGCTTCTTGGCCGCCGTGGTCGCACAGGGCTGCATTGCAGCCCGCCAGCGCCGATGATAGCGTCACCCCGCTGGCCATCGGGTCGGCGAAACAGTGGGGAGGGAGCGGAGCGTGAGACTGTTATCGTGCCTGTGTATTGCTGCAACGTTCGTGGGCTGCAACCAGCAGATCCCGAACAACATCTATCCGCTGAGCGCGTGGGGCTACACCCTCGGCGAGGCGACTGTCGGTGCGCTCGGCGACCCGCCGTACGCCTACCTCATGGACATCGCTTTCACGGCCAAGCCCGGCAGCGAATCGGACATCCGGTGGATCGGCAGACGCAGCCGCTGTCAGTACGGTGACCAGTTCCGGGAGAATAAAGCGTTCCTCTGGCTCGCCCCCCACAAGGACAAGGGCAACCTCCCGGCGGACACCGGCGACTTCGAGGATATGAAGACCCTGCCCGACGCATGCGAGCTGACCTTCGCCCTCTCGAACAGCGGCGGCGACTTCGCCGACTACGACCCGAAGGGTGACGGCGTCTACTGCGTCCTGAAGGGCAAGTTCAGCCCCGGCCCCTGCCCCGCAGGGTCGCTCCGCCCGAAGTGACAGACGCCCCACGATCGCGGCGACGGCGACGACCTCGATCGGCTGCGTGAGCCAGTCAGCGCGGCGAGGTGAACGCTCGTCCACCTCGCCGCCATCACTCCTGCTTCTTGGCCGCCTCGGCCTTCGCCTCGAACCGCTCTCGCGCCCTGGCGCCCCCTTCGGCCCGCGTCTTCGGCTGCTCGGGCTTCGGCTTCGGCGGCTCCAGTCGCTTCTCCCACGCCTTCAGGCGCTGGTTCGGCAGCGGAATGAACGCCCCCTCGGGCAGCGGCGGCAACCCGTGACGCTCGCGGATCGTGTCGGGCAGCTGACCGTGGATCGCCGTGGCGCACTTCTCCACGTGCTGCCGCTCCTCGCGGCCGGTGTCGTAAAGCAGCTTGTGCGGGTCGTACCAGCCCTGCCGCGCCACCACGTCGGGCGGCGGCATCTTGTACGAGATCTTGAACAGCTCGACCTTCTCCGGCATCACCCCGCGGTGCGTGCGGGCCCACTCGCGGCACAGGTAGCGCCCGTACCACTTCTGATACACGTCGCCCTTGCCCGCCTCGCCGCCGATGACCCTGCGGTTCATCTTGCGCATGCGGTCGTTCCAGATCCACGGGATCGGCATGCGCTCGCGCGCATATAGATCCGTGCGCATGTCCCAAGCCTCCCCCTTCTCGTCGGTCAGCACGATGCGCATGAACACGTTGTGACGCGGCGGGTTCGGGGCGAACATCCCCCACTGCTGGTCCATCTGCGTCGAGAACACCCAGGTCGAGAACGCCTCGCGGCTCTTGGACCGGAACGTCGACAGCGAGTCCTTGTCCGGCATCTCCCACAGCGCGATCGCGGTGACGTGATAGACGATGATGAACCCCACCAGCACACGCCCGCCCGGGCCGTAAGCCCACGGCGCCGTGGCGTGCCCCGGCGGGTCGTGGACCGGCACCTCCGCCTCGCGCCGCGGGCGGTCCGGCGGATTGAACGAGAACCCGAGCGCCGCCAGCCGCCGATGCACCCACGGCACGTGCTGCAGCACCAGCACCAGCACCAGCCCGAGGTTCACCCCCACGCGGATGAACTTCACCGTCTCCGCCGTCTGCGGATCGATGAAGCGCACCCCCATCAGCCACAGATACGCGGCCGCCAATACCAGCACCAGCGCCAGCTTGCGGACAAATCCCGGCGTGCCGCGCTGCGCCTGCACGTAGCTGACCCCCAGCGCGATCACGCCGATCGCCAGGACAAACCACCCGAAGTGCAGCCCGCCGACCGCCGCCGCCGCGTCGCGCTCCAGCACCACCTCCTTGAACCACGGCACCAGCGGCCCGGCCTGCATGAACACGCCGAGCACCGCCAGCCCGAGCAGCGCGTAGATCAGCCCCTCGGGCAGCTTGCGCCCGTCGCGGAGGTGATGCGGCAGCGTCCGGTCCTCGGCCGGCAAGGGCAGCTCACCGCGCCGCACCGTCGCCGGCATCGGCACCCCCAGCCGCATCAACCCGCGCCCGAAGAACCGCAAGATCCGCCCGGGCTCGTCGCGCTCCAGGCAGAACAGGTACGTCGACATCATGATCGGCGCGAACATGCCGATGTTCATCAGCACCAGCAGCTGCCCGTGGAACACCAGCCCCAGCGTCAGCCACACCCGCCGGCCCAGGAACCACCGACAAAACCAGTCGCGGTCGAGCACGTAGCTGGTCCCGCGCACCCGCACCCGCATCCGCCCGCTCCCGAGCGCCCACCAAAGCCCGCCGACCGCCACCATCCCGGTCAGCCAGATCGCCGCGAACACCCGCTGCATGTCGACCAGGCTGAGGCCGTTCTTCGGCGCCACGTAGTGCACCGGGTAGACCACGATCACCACCGCCAGTGTCATCAGCCCGAGGCCCAGCCAGCACGCCCGCACCACCCACAGCCGGGCCCCTCGCAGCGGCGCCAGCTTCTCGCGCAGGCCCCAGCGCGTCACCAGCCCCAGGATCATCAGCGGGAAGCAGGCCTCCCACCAGTGCGTCACCCAGGTCGCCAGGCGAAACAGGTTGGTCCCGATCACAGACGACACTTCCTGCGGATAGAACCGATAGAAGTGGTCCATGTTGAGCGCGTAATACAGCGTGTCCCCGGCCGTCCACACGTGGCCGTTTTTCACCGTCCCGGTGAAGCAGTACAGCACCCCGAGGTTGCACACCATCAGCCAGCGCGGCCACGCGGGGATCAGCCGGTACACCGCCGCCAGCCCGCGCGGGTGCGCCTCGCAGGGCGCCACCCCGGCCCCGCCGCCCGGCCCCTCGCGCTCCGACAACAGACCCTGCTTGCGCAGCCTCCCCTGCTTGCGCAGCCTCCGGCAGCGCAGCCAGTTGTCGATCGAGTACGCGTGCCCGCTGCGCGCCAGCAGCAGGTAGCCGAAGAACACCCGGTAGACCAGCTCCGTGCCCTCCCAGAACAGGTCGTTGCGCACGAAGAAGCTGTTCATCAGCAGGAAGCTCAGCACGCCCATCACGCGCGTCTTCCAGCCCAGCATGAACGCCACCGTCACGAAGTAGAACGCGAACATCTGCGCCCACATCGCCCGCGGCGTGTCGAAGAAGTACAGCAGCGAGTACTTCGGCCCCTTCAGGTACTCGAGCACGCCCGCCGGGTCGAAGAACCCGAACGGCTCGCCGGTCTGCCCCTCACCAAAGCCCTTGAACTGCCCGCCCGCCGACTGCGAGCGCGCGGCGTCGGTCAGGAACAGCCCCTCATCAGTGAACAGGAAGTCGAAGTACTCCCACAGGTCATTGATGTTGCAGATGCAGAGGAACGCGAACACGATGCGAAACAGCGCGACCGGCCGCGGGTCCTCGGAGGTGAACCAAAACCTCCGCCAGCGCTCGCCCTGCACCGCGAAGATCAGATAGGCGAACACTGCGCAGCCGAGCAGCAGCCAGCCGACGGTGGGAGACAGCGCGATCGCATCCTGGTTGGGGATCCGATCTCCGGCAAATGCGAGGGCCGCGAGCATGGACCCCGAGTGTCATGGCCCCCACCCACGCGGCGCAAGTGGTTCCGCCCGGCAAAGGCAGCGTTCCCGCGCCAAGCCCGGGCGAAAGCCCACGAAAAATCTTTCGCCCCTCGCGACACCTCGCCCCCGCCTCGCTGACAATGCCGGATGAGGGCATGTGACCGCCGACCTGGATGACGCCGCGCTCCTGCGCACCGCCGCCGCCGGCGACTCAAGTGCCCTCGCGCGGCTCTATGCGGCCCACGTCGACAGCCTCTACGCCTTCGCCTTCTACCGCGCCGGCCGTGACCCCGCCATCGCCGAGGACATCGTGCACGACACCCTCCTCGACGCCCTCCGCAACGCCCCACTCTTCGACCCCGCACGCGGCCCGCTGCGCGCCTTCCTCCTCACCCGCGCCCGCAACGTCGCCCGCACCCACCTCCGCGACCACCACCGCAGCCACGCCCTCGCCGCCGCCTGGGACCAACGCGAGGCAACCCTCGCGCAGATCTTCCAGGCCCTCGGCGGCTCCCCAGCCGGCGACGAACTGCTCGCCCGCGAGGAGACCCGCGAGCTGGTCCACCTCGCCATCGCCGGCCTCGCCACCAACCACCGCCACGCCCTGACCCGCAAGTACCTCCACGGCGACTCCATCGAGCTGCTCGGCCAGCAACTCGGCGTCTCCGACGACGCCGCCAAGTCGCTGCTCGCCCGCGCCCGCCGGGCCTTCCGCGACGCCTTCGACGCCCTCCGCAACCACACAGCCGCCCCCGCACGCAGCCCCGCCCCACACCTCCGGGAGGTCCGCGATGCCCCGTGAACAGCAACCACCCGAGCCCGGCGACGACACCCTCGACCGCCTCCTCGCCATGTCCTCCCAGCCCCCGCAGCTCGCCCCCGACGCCCGCGACCGCCTCCTCGCCAGGCTGCAAGCGTCGCGCACCGCCGAGCTCACACCACCCGCGGCCGCCCGCGGCACCAAGGATCCCATGCCCACCACCGCCGCGACCCCGCCCCCGCCCGCTCCCCCCTCGCGCCTGCGCATCCCCGGCTACGCCCTCGCCCTCGCCGCCTCCGGCCTGCTCGTGTGGGGCGCGACCTCCATCGATCTGTCGGGTGAGACAGGTCCTGAAGGACATGCCCCCAAGGACAGCCTCGCCGACGCGGCCAGCCTGCGCAACGACAGCGCCCGCCCGCGCCTCGTCACCCTCGCCGACGGCACCACCGTGGTCCTGCGCCAGGGCGCCGCGCTGCGCCAGGACGGCCCCCGCGCGCTCCACCTCCTGCAAGGCGAGGCCCTGCTCGAGGTCGCCCCCGACCCCGCGCACAAGACCCCCTTCACGATCTCCAGCGCCGCCGGCCAGGTCAGCGTGCTCGGCACCAAGTTCGTCCTGCGCGAGGCCGCCGGCGAGCTCATGGCCGGCGTCCTGCGCGGCGAGCTCAAGCTCGTCGGCGGCGGCGGCGAGGCCCTCCTGCAAGCCGGCGAGGTCGCCAACATGAGCGCCGGCGCCGCCCCGATCAAGCGCCCCGCCGAGCGCCTCAGCCACGAGGTCGCCTGGGCCCGCGACGCCCTGCAAGACGCCAGCGACGAGCTCAAGGCCGTGCGCCGCGGCAACCTGATCGCCCGCTTCCCGACCTGGCCCGGCGAGTGGCCGCTGCCGCTGCGCAGCATGGACGTCGACGTGTACATCGAGGACGGCGTCGCCCGCACCACGATCGACCAGACCTTCTTCAACCACACCGACTACCAGCTCGAGGGCGTCTACAGCTTCCCGCTGCCCGCCGACGCCGCGATCGCCCGCCTCGCCATGTACGTCGACGGCAAGCTCATGGAGGCCGGCATCACCGAGCGCCAGGAGGGCCGGGAGATCTACGAGTCGATCGTCTATCGCCGCCGCGACCCCGCCCTCCTCGAGTGGATGCAGGGCAACGAGTTTCGCATGCGCGTGTTCCCGCTCCCCGGGCGCACCGAGAAGCGCATCCTCCTCAGCTACACCCAGCCGCTCGCCGGCCTCTACGGCGACTACAGCGTCCGCGTCCCGATCCCCGAGCTCGACCTCCCCGTCGGCACCCTCCGCTACCGCGTCCACGTCAAGGACCGCACCCTCTCCGTCGACTCCTGCTGCGTCGACTTCACCGTCAGCGACCACGGCGACGAGCGCCTCGCCGAGGCCACGATGAAGGACGTGGCGATCGGCGAGGACCTCGCGCTCACCCTCTACCCGACGCAAAAACCACCCGCCGTCACCACCGCCACCATGGCCGACCCCGGCGGCGACTACTTCATGGTCCGCGCCCGCCCCGAGCTGCCCGGCAGCTCGCAGCACACCGCCCGCCGCTGGGTCGTCCTCCACGACACCAGCGCCTCCCGCTCCCCCACCGAGCTCGCCGCCCAGGCCCGCTTCCTCCGCCTCCTCCTCCGCGAGCTCGACGAGGCCGACCGCCTCACCCTCCTCGCCTTCGACTCCACCGTCCGCGCCCTCCCCGGCGGCTTCTCCCGCGTCGACGCCCTCGACCTCCCCGCCGTCGACCAGTTCCTCGCCCGCGAGGGCCGCGACCACGTCGGCACCAGCAACCTCGCCGCCGCCGTCGACCACGCCCTCGCCCTCCTCGACGCCGACCCCGGCAGCGAGGCCCCCCACATCCTCTACCTCGGCGACGGCATCCTCAGCGAACCCGGCGACGCCCCCCGCAAGGCCCTGCGCGACCGCCTGAGCAACGCCAGCACCCCGCGCGCGACCTTCATCGCCGCCGCCCTCGGCGACGAGCACGACCTCCCCCTCCTCGACGAGCTCAGCGCCGCCACCGGCGGCCTCCGCGTCCAGCTCACCGCCGGCGCCGACCTCCGCTGGCAGGCCCTCGACCTCGCCGCCGCCCTCAACACCGCCCGCGTCCACAACCTCCGCGCCAGCCTGCTCGACGCCAGCGACCAGCCACTCCCCGGCGAGCCCATGCTGTCCGCCCGCTCCGCCGCCGACGGCGAGTCGGTGGTCGTCCTGTCTCGCGGGACAGGTGCTTCGGGACAGGTCCCGAAGACCATGTTGATCGAGGGCAGCCTGGCCGGCGCCGCGTGGTCGCAGCGCGTCGCGCTCCCGCTCGCCAAGACCGACGCCGCCTACCTGCCGCGCCTGTGGGCCCGCGCCCGCGTCGCCGCCGACATCGCCGCCGGCGCCGAGGCCCACAAGGACGAGATCACCGCCCTCGGCCTCGAGCACTTCCTCGTCACCCCCTTCACCTCGCTGCTCGTGCTCGAGAACGAGGCGATGTACCAACAGTTCAAGGTGCGCCGCCCCGACGCCGCCGGCTGGGCCCACTACGCCGCCCCGGCCGAGATCAAGGTCGTGTACGAGCCCCGCGGCGCCGTCACGGCGAGCCCCGGGCAGATCGTCCTGCGCCAGCCGATCGACCTGGTCGGCGCAGCCCAGCAATACGGCGGCGACCTCGAGAACATGCAGGGCGTCTGGGGCGGACTCGGCCTCACTGGCTTCGGCCGCGGCGGCGGCGGCACCGGCGAGGGCACCATCGGCCTCGGCCTCACCGGCCTCATCGGCCGCGGCGGCGGCGGTGGCTCGGGCTCAGGCTACGGCCGCGGCGCCGGTGCCGGCTTCGGCGGCCGCGGCACCCGCGTCCCCGGCGTGCGCATGGGCGACATCAGCTTCGGCCCCACCGTCCCCGACACCGCCGCGTCGCTCGACGACCGCTTCGTCACCGGCCGCGAACTCAACAAGAAGACGAGCTCCTGGGGCCGCGACCAGGACGTCGCCGACGTCACCGGCGCCTCCGCCAGCCCCGCCCCCGAGGCCTCCCGCAGCGTCTCCCGCAGCGCCCACTTCATGCCCGACTTCGCCAACGCCGAGTCCCGCCGCCGCACCGGCACGAGCCAGATCAGCGCCCGCCCGCAGCCGCTCGCGCTCAGCTACCTCGAGGACCCACGCCTCGGCGACCTCGGCGAGCACGTCCCGGCCCTGTTCGAGGACGGCTTCGATCGCCAGCGCGAACGCCTGCTCGCCGCCACCGGCGCGGCCGCCGAAGGCGAGATCAGCCCCGCCGCCCGCGACCTCCTCACCCGCGCCCGCCAGAGCCTCACACCGACGCGCTACAGCGTCGACGGCGGCACCCTCACGATCGAACAAAACGGCCGCTTCACCCGCAACCGCCGCATCGGCGGCTACCTCGACGAGACCGTCCGCTACGACGGCGAATCCCTGATCGCCAGCTACCCCGAGCTCGGCCTCGCCGTCGAACGCCGCGTCGGCCTCGCCGAGCCCGCCCTCCTCAGCGCCTGGGTCCCCTGGCTGCTCCCCTCCCCCGACTCCCTCGCCCGCTGGTACGTCGTGTCCCTCCAGGGCGACCACACGCTGCACCTCCAGCAGCGCGGCAGCGACGAGTCCATCGACCTCGAGCTCGACCCCCAGCTGCGCCTCACCAGCATCACCCAGCGCAAGGGCGACACCCTGCTCGGCCAGACCCGCTTCGAGTACGACACGAAGGGCCTCACCATCGTCGCCGACGACCAGCGCACCCGCGTCGAGATCACCACCGACACCCCCACCAACACTAACACCAGCACCGAGCTCACGACCCTCACCCTCCCGCTGCGCAGCGACGCCGAACTCACCACCGAGCTCGCCACCCTCACGCCCGAGGACCCACGCTGGCGCACCCTCCAGCGCGAACGCCTCGCCAGCCTCGCCGCCCTCGGCCAGACCTCCGCCCTCGCGCCGATCGTCGACCAGCTGCGCGCCCACGGCCCGCTCTCCCGCGGCGAACTCGTGCTCGCCGGCGCCGGCGTCCTCCAGAGCAACGACAAGAAGCTCGACGCCGCACTCACCAGCAGCGGTGACCCCGTCGCCGCCTACCTCGTCGCCCTCCGCCGCGCTCGCAAGACCAATCAGACAGGTCCTCTGGAACAGGTCGCAAAGGCCAGCCCCGGCACCCTCGTCGGCCTGCTCGCCAGCCACGCCCGCCTGCTTCAAGACACCAGCAAGGGCATCACCCCGGCAAGCCTCGCCCGCCTCCGCGAATTCATCACCGACTACCACCACGCCGACCTCGCCTACGTCGCCACCCAGGCGATCGCCGGCAACTATTACTGGCGCAGCCCCGGCGCCGCAGCCCCGGCCTGGGAAGCCCTCGCCGCCGCCTTCCCGGAGTGGCGCCCCGCCGCCCTCCACGCCGCCGGCATGGCCTATCAATACACCGGCAACTGGGTGCTCGCCGGCGAGAGATTCGAGCAGGGCCTCGCCGCCGCCGTCGACACCGGCCAGCTCCCGATCATCGACTGGAGCGTCCGCTCGGCGATCGACCGCGCCGGCGGCCAGGCCGGCTGGCGCCTGCAGTGGAGCCGCTGGCGCGACGCCGTGCAGAAGTCCGGCGACGCCGACCTGCTCGCCGCCTTCCTCGCCGCCGCCCAGCTGCTCGGCGACACCAACGAGATCCACCGCGTCATCGCCGGCGCGACGCTCGATCACCTCGACCCCGACGACGGCGCCCGCCTCGCCCTCACCCTCGTCCGCGCCGGCCTCCCCGCCGACGCCCAGCAAGTCCTCCAACCACTGGTCACCGCACATCCCGAACACCCCAGCCTGCTCGCCCTCGCCGCGATCCTCGCCGAACAAACCGGCGACCTCCGCAGCGCCGCCGACCTCAGCGAACGCGCCCTCGCCGGCCAAACCGAGCTCCCCCTCGCCCGCCTGCGCGCCGCCTACCGCGGCATCTTCGACCTCCGCGCCCGCATCGCCACCACCCGCGACCTCGCTCCGGACCCGACCCAAAAGCCAGGTGAGCGCGACCCCCTCGACCGCGCCCTCGATGTCGCCGCCCGCTGGCGCGCCGAGGACCCCGACAACGCCGAGATCGACGAGCGCTGCGCCACCCTCCTCTTTAGCGTCGGCCAGCCCGCCGAGGCCGTGCGCCACCTCGAGAGCATCGTCGAACGCCACCCCGCCGACGGCTCCGCCCACGCCCGCGTCGCTCGCATGCTCGAGCGCGAGGGTCGCTTCCCCGAGGCCGACCAGCAGTGGCAACAGGCCACGATCGTCGAGCCCACCGACCCCACCGCGCTCCTCGGCCGCGCCCACAACCACCTCGCAACCGGCGACACCACCACCGCCCGCACCCTCGTCGACCAGGTCGTCGCCGGCAAATGGCAAGACCGCTTCTGGCAGGCCACCCAGGAGGCCAAGCTCCTGCAGGCACAGATCCTTCAGGCCAAGATCAGCGCGAAGACTCCCTGACACCAAACCGGCCCGCAAGCCGCCGCGCCCGCGGCTTGCGCCCGCGCCACCAGCCCCCGGCCGCGCGATCCTCTCGCTTGACCGCCCAGACTCCGCCCCGGTAGCGTCGGTGGCAGTTCTTTGGAAGGTGGTTGGGTATGCGGATGGATACGACGATCCTTGGTCATGCGTTTGTGCGGTGTTCTCTCGGCGTGAGCCTTTGCCTCGGTCTCGCCGCGTGCGGCGATGACACGGCCGGCACCGCCACCGACGGCAACAGCGCCAGTGAGTCGGCCACCACGGCCAGCAGCGACACTCCCGGCACCACCCAGGGGACCACCGCGCCCACCAGCGCCCCGACCACCGACGGCCCCGGCAGCGACAGCATCGACGCCGACACCACCCCGACCTCGACCCTCGGCACCACCACCGACCCGACCAACACCACGCCCGTCACCACCGACGCCACCACCACCGACACCACCACCACCGCCACCACCACGACTGACGGCACCACCGGCACCACCGGCACCACGGACACCACCAGCACCACCGGCACCACCGGTGTCATCGACGACACCTGCACCAAGTCCGTCGAATGTCCCGAGGGCCAGGTCTGCGCCGCGGGCCTTTGTGTGCCCTTTGACGGCGAGTGTGTCAGCAACAAGGATTGCCACGGCGACACCTACTGTTGCAGCAAGAATTGCCTGCCACAAGGCGAGCAGCCGGGCGTCTGCATCGACTTCGGCACCCAGCCCGAGGGTGACGCCCACGAGGATTGCGAGGGGCTGATCCCGGTCGGCCTGTTCCAGCCCTCGGTGCAATGCGAGTGGAGCGCCCCCCCGGCCAACGACCCCTTCATCAATCACCGTAATGTGTTGACCACCCCGCTCGCCGCTCCGCTCCCGCATCTTGGGATGGGCAGCACCGAGCTCGTGATCGTGACTTACAACTTCACGGACGGCGGCGCCCAGTCCGGCTACGGCTCCGACCCCAACTACTTCGGCGTCATCCGGATCCTCGACACCCGCACCTGCAGCCAGCTGGAGACGATCCACGACCCCAACAACAAGATGATCGCCGCCACCCCGCCCGCCATCGGCGACCTCGACGGCGACGGTATCCCGGAGATCGTCACTCACCGCGCCAGCACGGGCCTGATCGCGTTCAAGTGGGACGGCAATAAATACGCGACCTTCTGGACCGCCCTCAATACTGGCGTCGTCAATGTCACCCGCTGGGACGGCCCCTCGATCCACGACCTCGACAACGACGGCCTGCCCGAGATTATCTCGGCCTCCGCTGTCTTCGACGGCGAGACCGGCGTGCGCCTAAACCCCGGCCAGCTGCTCCCCGGCGCCGGTGCTGGTGTCATTCCGGTCCTCGGCGACGTCGACAACGACGGCAACATCGACATCGTCGCCGGCTCGGTATGGCGCTGGAACATCGGCATGAGCAAGTGGGAGATGGCCTACGTCGGCGCCCCCGGCAATCGCCACTACGGATACGCCGACTTTGGCACCCCCGGCCCGATGCCCTCCGACTTCGACGCCACCAAGCTCGACGGCAAGGCCGAGATCGTCAGCGTCGGCAGCAACCTGGTCCGCCTGCACACCTTGAGCGGCCAGCTCCTCCTCAGCGCGGCGATCGGCAGCGGCGGCCCGCCGACCATCGGCGACTTCGATAAAGACGGCTTCCCGGAGATCGCCGCCGCCGGCGGCACCTCTTACGTCGTCTACGACCTCGACTGCAAGAACGGCGGCCCCGGCTGTGCCGGCGTCAATATCCGCTGGACCCGCCCCTCCCAGGACGCCTCCTCCGCCACCACCGGCTCCTCCATCTTCGACTTCGAATTCGACGGCCAGGCCGAGGCCGTCTACGGCGACGAATGTTTCGCCCGCGTCTACGAAGGCAAGACCGGCGAGGTCCTCTATTCCTCGTACCGCACCTCCTGCACCTGGTACGAGAACCCGATCGTCGCGGACGTGGACAATGACCGAATAGCGGCTTAGATCCGCTCTCCTGGCGCGTATTCGAGAGATTATGTCTTAAAGACCAGGCTATTTTTGAACCACGGACGCGCTCGATCGTGGTTCGTTTTTGGGTAGGAGAGATGGGCGATGCTGACGAACACCAAAGCGCGCGAGGCCAAGGCTCGCGAGGCGCGATACGAGATTACATGTGACGCACTGCCCGGCTTCTTGCTGCGCGTGCTGCCGACCGGCAAGAAGGTGTTCTTCGTGCGGTACCGGGACGCGGACGGCAAGGACCACCGCGAGCGCCTCGGCCTCATGGCGCCCGGCTACGGCGTCGACGAGGCCCGCCGCGCCGCGATGAAGGTGCTAGCCCACGCCGGCGACGCCGACGCCACGCCCGAACCATCGCCACGCCGCGAGCCCCGTGGCGCGCGGAGCGAGCCGTCAGCAACGCGCGTCGAGGAGCGCCCCGTCGCGCGCACCACCAAGCCCGCGCCGCGCACCACCGAGCCGGCGCCCCACGTCGCCGAGCCGAAGGCGCGCACCGCCAAGCGGCCCGCCTCGCGCGTCTCCGTGCCTGTAGTGGTCACCGCAGAGCCCTCCCCACGACGAAGACGTCCGGAGCTCACAGTCGCAGCCATTGAGCCCGATCCAGAGCCCGCACCAGCCCCACGCCGCGCCCCGGTGCTCACCCTCGCCGCCTTCACCGAGCGCTTCATCGAGGAGCACGTCAACGTGTACCTCAAGGGCGAGACGGCCCGCCATTACAAGTCCTCGCTACGCAATCACATCCTGCCCGCCCTCGGCAGCAAGCCACTCGACGAGATCACGACCTCGGACATCGAACGCCTGCACCGCAGCCTCAAGCACATGCACAGCACCGCCAACTATGCGCGCACCGTGCTGAGCGTGGTGTTCGCCAAGGCGGAGCTGTGGGACGTAACCACCCGCCGCAACCCGGCCCAACGTGCTGCTCGCTTCGAGGAGCGAGCCGTCGAGCGCTTCCTGTCCCCCGACGAGCGCAAGCGCCTCGAGGCCGAGCTCGCCAAGGCCGCCTCGATCAAACCAAACCAGCCCGGCTACATTCAGCCCGATGCGATGTGGGCCATCCGTCTGCTCGCCCTGACGGGCATGCGGCACAGCGAGGTGTGCGACCTCAAGTGGGACCAGGTCGACTGGAACCGCGGCATCCTGCGCCTCCCCGACAGCAAGACCGGCAAGCGAGACATCGTCGTCTCCGACGCAGTAATCGCCCTACTCCGCGAGATCGCCGCGGCCAAGAACCAGCCGAAGCGCGGCCGGGTCGTCTGCTCCCGCACCGGCGACAAGCTCCACAGCCTCGGCCGCACCTGGCGTCGCCTCCGCGAGCTCGCCGGCATGCCCGACCTGCGCATCCACGACCTCCGCCACTCCGTCGCCAGCGACGCCATCATGCAAGGCGTCCCCCTGGAGGTCGTCGGCAAGATGCTCGGGCACCGCAACTACAAGACCACCCAGCGCTACGCCCACATCGCCGACACGGCGCTCCGGGATGCCGTCAACCTGACCAGCAAAACGATCCTCAACTCCTCACGCAGCTCAATATGAGCACCAAGAAAGTGTCTCGGAATTTATCCAAGCTTTGCAATAGCAGCCTATTACACCACAGCATCGGGCTAAGCCACACTTCTGGCGGCTGGACCCGGCCTGGAGAGGTCACACAATCGACGCGCATAGCTTCTTGCAGCGGGCAGTGTTCTTAAACACATTTGCAATGTAGGCGCCCTCAAATTGCAGCGCAATCGAACGATCCAATGCCTCAGCAAGTGGAAGAACCTTCGATCGAACGAGTGCCTTGGCTCCTTCTAAATCAAAGTGCAGATCCCCCAATCGCTGAGGATTGAGAGCCTGAAAAATCAAGTGCAGAATCATTCGATTACCATGAATGGCACAGTGCCGAACTCTATCCCTATCACGGCGACTCGACTTAATCTGATCGATTTCTGTGTCGACGGCGCGCTTAATCTCCACGGCCTGCCATACGCGATGACCAGAGACGCTCGGATTGAAAAGGAGCTTATATGGCGCGCGTTCGATATTCTCCCAAAGCTTGCTCACGCCCCCTTTTGCGGTGACTGCGAGTTCTGGATCTGAATGAGCACATGCCAAGGCAACGGCCGCGTCAACGATTGTGCAGCCCTCGCTCGGTGGCGGCTCTAACTCGCCCGTCTTGTAGGCATATGTTTTTGGAGGCGTATCCATCAGCATTTCGCGTCGAATGCGTTCTTGCTCCGGATCGAGAGACGCGAAGTCCCTCCGTTCCACCCGGTTTTGCGTGTTCGTTGCGCGCGTAACCTCAGTGCTGAATTCAGGGGGGCAGTTTTCTAGAGAGATGAAGCGAACCATGACTTTGGCGTTTTTAAGGCAATCGTCACCTTGAAACGCGCCAATCCTGCCCACAGTCTGTGCACCGTTGACGATGGAGATCCCCTCACAGACAAAACTGCCAGACTTTCGCGAGTCGCCGCCGAGCGGCTTTTTTGCAATCCTTGCACATAGCACCGTGATGCCATTGTTAAAGTACCAAAACCTCTCTGGTGACCCGCGAAGCGTTGCATCAAGGCCGTCATTCACATCAGACTTCTGAATAAGACGGCGAATATTCTTCGTAAATAGGCGCGGGCCATGCTCCTTCCACCACCCTGCGATGTCGGCGGCTTCGATCTGTCCGTAGTACGCAGTAAACGGCTCTTGGACGATCCCCCAGTCATTTAGCATCACTTCGAGGTCGATGGGAGCCCCGTCGGCGGACTCTGCAATTCTCCTATGCAATGTTGCCAAGTTGGAGACTTGCAGTGTTACAATTTCTTCAATTTCATTGTGCTTCTTGAGCGAATCACTAAAGGCCTGATCCGCGTGCTTGCTAGGCTTTTGGCTTCCCGTGTGCGCAAGAATTAGCTGGAATTTAATGTGAATCTCGTCAAGCGCGCTGTCGAGCATTGGAACATGCTTGCGAAGCTTGTCGTTGAAGCGATCCCATCGAGCATTGATGAGATCATCAAAGCCTTGCAGGAATTTATGGATATCTCCTAGGTCGGGGAATGACGTGCCGGCAACGTCCCATTTCGATTGCACAACATAGAGAACTCTGTCGTATTGGCTAAAGTATATAGCATCAATACCATTGTCGTCGAACCCGTCGATCACGTACTCGGCGGCCTCGACGGGCTCAATTTCACATGCATCGCAAAGCATGAATGCAGCTAGCGCCCGGCTCAAAAACATCTGCTCCTTATCAGCAGCCGAGCGGTTCGCTCGCTCTACGTCTGCCAAGTCAATGAGCCCATTGAATCGACGCTGTAGATGGGATGCAACGTGGCGGACGTGGAGCCTAGTCACAAGACCAACCGTACGCAAAGACGCTTTCGCTTGCAAGAGGTCGAGATCAGAGAGTTCACAAGGCGACCCAGTGTCATGAGTGTCAGGTCCACATATGAGGATGCACCGTAGAAGGAGTGGGGGTTTCTCAGGACCCGGGCGGTGGCCGCTGGAATCTGCATGTCCTCGCCGTCCGGCGTCTCTACCCGCTGCTCCCCGGCCGCTGCCCTTAGCCCCGCAGGTATATACGGCTCCCCGTGGGGCAGCATGGTCATAGCGTCGCGCGTGTCCTCGCGGCCATGCTGAACCCAAACCGGCGGAGGCTCCCGGACATGGCGATAGTCGCGGAACTCTGGGATGTTTGCGGGCCTAGGCTATCGGCAGTCGTCGCGGCATGCCGAAGGCGGACACCGTCGGCGGTGGCCGGGTCGCGGACTCTGGCCCATGCAAGCACAGTGACCGAGAGCCTGCGCGACGTGCCTCTTGCCGACGCCGGTCTTGCCGATCAGCAGCACATTCTCGTGGCGGCTGACGAAATTGCAGGTCGCGAAGTGGATGACCTTGTGCTTGGGGACCTTCGGGTTGATGTTGAGGTCTTCGGCCTCGGTGCCGGACGCCGAGGACGGTCGGCAGAACTGATCGGCGGTGTGCCTCCGAGCACGTCGCGCCCGAGGCGCGAGGCCAGTGCAGAATGCGAAGCGGAGCGATTTCCGCGTGCTCCGGCGCTGCGAGTGAATACCGCAGTAAATGTCGGCGGGGCCGACAGTCCGCGGTAGCGTACGAGGCCGCGGTCAAGCGCGTTGCCAAGGCGGGCTGCGCGGTGACAGGCGTTGCGCGGGTCCATGTGCTCACAGCGGACGCCTAGGTAGCCCTCGAGGTCTCGCCGGCCCCGCCCCTCGGTGACCGCCATGGCGCTGGGCGGCGCAGGTCTCAATCGACAGGCCGACCACATGGCGTAGGATAAAGACGGCGCGGCGCTCGGGCAGGAGGGCCTGCAGGGTGTCGCGGGACGGGGTAATGGATCCTCGCCGGGACGGCCAAACGGATCCTCGCCCGGGACGGCCAAGCGGAGCCGACTCGGGACGGCCAAGTGGATCCTCGCCGGGACGGCCAAGCGGATCCTGAACAAACCGCCGGTGTGATCAACAGGCACCCCGCCGACCAGTGGCGTTCAACCACCGGGACGGCCAAGCGGATCCACGGATAGCAACACGATTTCTATGTGTTGACCGGGACTCGTGCTGCCACGTGCACATGAGCGCCCACAGGAGTGACATGCATCGACTTCAAGAACTCGTCCGGCTGCACCGGATGGGGCAGCCCACGCGCCAGATCGCCAGGGATCTGGGAATGGGGCCGAACACCGAACGGCGGTATCGGCAGATCCTCGCGGATGCGGGATTGCTCGACGGAGACGTCGCGGCGCTGCCCGAGCTCGAGGAGCTGCGCGCCGCGGTCGAGGCGGTGATGCCAGAGAAGGCGCCGCCGCAGGAGACGTCGACCGTCGAGGAGTGGCGCGCCGACATCGAGCGTCTCGTCGAGTCGGGCGCGAAGCCGCGGTCGATCTACGACTGGCTCAAGCGCGAGCGCGAGAAATTCTCGGGCAGCT
>JBGAUO010000050.1:0-28746 GCA_044228605.1 Nannocystis sp.
GCTTCGCCAGCGGTTGCGGCGCTACAAGCAGGACCTCGAGGTGGCCAAGGGAGTTAGCGATGCGGCGCACACCGACCTCGATCGCTTGCGGGGTGAGGTCGATGCCAAGCGACGAGCGGTGGAGCAGCTGCAGCAACTGGTGGCGCTGGGAGCGGGCGGCAACGGCAGTACAGGTGGCGGTGAGGACGAGCGGCAGGCGTTGCGAGTGTTACTGGCTCAGCAAGCCAGTGAGTTCGCCGAGCGCTTGTCGCAACAGGAGGAGCAGCAGCGTCATGTGGTCGAGCAGGAGCGTGAGCGCCTGCAAAGGACCGCGCTCGAGGCGTCGATCCGTGGTGAGGAGCAGGAGTACCTGCTCTACCAGCTCGATACGGCCGAGCAGCGCATCTGGGAGATGACCGACGCGACTGACCGTAGCGCGGCGCGGCTGGCCGCCGGGCTCGCGCAGCTCGAAAAGCAGAAGGAGCAGTACGAGGACCTGATCGACCAACTCGAGGTAGCGCGCACGCTGCTGGCCGAAGCGCAGGCTCAGATCGTGGAGTTCGAGCGGCAGCAGGCGAGCGACAGAGCCAAGCTCGCGCGCCTGACTCTCGACTCGGGTGTGCGAATTGACATCGAGGATGACGAGTCAGAGGCCAGTGGCTTCGACGTGCTGGTGATCGACCGGGACGAAGATAGCGGCATGGAGGTCGCGCCGCAGATCCAGCGTGATCCCGGGGCGCCCGATCCTCTCGCTGGTATCGACTTTGACGATGACGAGGAGAGCCTCGCTGTGCGCCTGGCAGGCGGCAATTACGAGGTCACGGGCTCGTTCGTCGCGACTCACATCGACTTCGAGGAGGAGTCACGTGGCGTGGTGTTGCCTTCGGATCTGAAGGTGCAAATTGACCTCGACGAGGAAGAAGACGACGAGTTGCCGGAGCCACCAAGGCCGCCGCCGCGACGCTCCGCCATCCCCAACGTCCTGCGCACCTTGCCTTTTCTCGACGACGATGACGATGTGTTCTCGATCGACACGGATGCCATTGAGCTCGCTACACCGACGCCAGCACCGGCGGCGCCAGATCGCCCTGGCTTCGACCAGAAGCTCACGGACCACTCGAACTCCCGGATCGTCATCGAGGTACTCGAGGACGAAGCTTGGCCCGAGGACAACGATCCCGATGATGGGAAAGCCGGACCTTGACATGGGGGTGCGTCATCTGCGCTCGCCATCGACGCGGTCAAATTGGGCTTGACGTGGTCTCGGCAGTCGTCTAGCTTGCGTCTCCTCGCTGCGAGGGTGGCGAAATTGGTAGACGCGCACGGTTCAGGTCCGTGTGTCTCACGACGTGGGGGTTCGAGTCCCTTTCCTCGCACAAATGAGAAGACCCTGGCACCTCGCGGTTCCAGGGTCTTCTTGTTTCGATGTCCGGGTGAAAAGGGGGCGCGCGAGAGGGTCAGGCTTTTTCGATGCTGGCGACCTCGATGCTCGGGCCGCTCATGTGGATGCCAAAGCCGCCGCTTTCTAGCTTTCCCTTGACCTTGACGCGGTCGCCGGCCTTGGCGGAGCACTTGCTGAGGCGGTACGTGTCGCCCTTGTCAGTGTGGAGCTCGTAGAAGCCGCCCTCGAGGTCATTGAAGCGCACAGTGCCGGTGAAGGTCGCCATGCTCCGCAGTGTACCTGAGCCGCGCAAGTGCGCCACGAGTTGCCGCGAAGGGGCCGTGCGTGGGAAGCTGCGCGCTTGCCAGCAACCGGGGCCTTGTGGATCTTCGCGGGCAGCGACCCGAGCGGTGGCGCCGGCCTGTGGCGTGACCAGGCGACGGCGCGTGCGTGCGCCCCAGAGATCCCACAGGCACCGGTGGTCACCGCCTGGACACGGCAGGGCGCGGGGGCTCGGGCGACGTCGATAGGACGTGCCGCGGCCCATGTCCTCGCTGACCTCGAGCAGCTGGCGGCCGACGCTGAGACGCCAGCGGCGGTCAAGATCGGCCTTCTGCCGGCGGACCTGGTCGCTGAGTTGTTGCCGCGAGTGGCCGAGATCGGCGCGCCGGTGGTCCTCGATCCGGTGCTGTTCGCCAGCGATGGCGGTGATCTCGGGGCCTCGCCGGCGCGCATTCGGGATGTCCTACGGGGCATGTCCTCAGTGACAGGTTCACGCTGGCTGATCTGCCCCAACCGCGCCGAGGCAGCCGCGCTGGCCGAGGTCGACGCCGACGATCCAGATCTGCTGGCGCGTCTGGTCGACAGGCTTGGAGGCCCGGCGATCCTGCTCAAGGATGACGGTCGTGATCTCCTCCAGGTCTGCGATCATCTGTGGCAAGACGGCAAGGTTTATGCGCTGGCGCGTCCGCGTCAGCCGGGCTCCGATCCGCGCGGCACCGGCTGCGCTCTCGCCACCGCGATCGCCTGCGGCCTGGCTCGCGGCCGACCGCTGCGGCACGCGGTCGCGGCGGGTGTGGCTTGGCTCGACGCGGTCCGCGGCTGGACCCATCCCGGGCCTGATGGGCGCCCACACCTACCCGACGCCGGCCCACCGCTGCCTGCTTGAGTATGTCCTTGTAGACATGTTCTATGGGGCAGCTGGCTCGGCGCGTGTGTGGGCGAGGTTGACGGCGCGGAGCGCCGGCAGGCTGTGGAGCACGGCGACACCTTGAGCCGTGACGACAGTGTCCGCCAGGTTGAGCTGCTCGAGTCGGTCCATGGTGAGCAGGTGCGGCAGGGCGGCGTCGGTGATCAGGGTCTTGTCGAGCCGGAGCACCCTCAGCTCATGCAAGCCCTTGAGGTGCGCGACGCCGGCGTCGACGAGGTCGGTGTGGTCGAGCTCGAGGCGCTCGAGCCGGCTCAGGCCCGCGAGGTTACCGAGGCCGCGGTTCGTGATGCGGGTGTGGTGGAGCTTGAGCTCGCGCAGGTTCACCAGTCCGGCGAGCGCCTGAAGGCCGAGGTCCGAGATCTGTGTGTCCCCGAGATCGAGATGCTCGAGCTGAACAAGCGTCGCCAACTGCGGCGCGGCGCGGTCGTCGAGGTCAGGGATCGCCAATCGGAGGCGGCGCAGGCCGAGCATCTGGCCGAGCGGCGCGAGCGTGGGATCGGCGAGCGCGGGCAATTCGAGGGTAAGCTCGGTGAGCGAAGGGAGGGCGGCGAGGGCAGTCAGCCCCTCAGGGCCAGGATCGCGGCGGCCGAGTGTCACCTGGGCGAGCTTGTCGAGCTTCGCCAGGTGGGCCAGCCCGGCGCCGGAGATCCGCGACTGCGGTAGGTCGAGCGCACGCAGCTGGAGCTGGCGACCGATCACCTTGAGACCAGCGTCACCAAGGCCGGGGCAGCTGCAGGTGAACGACTCGATCGGTAGGTCGCGCAGGTAAAGCGGGCTGTGGTCGTTGAAGGTGCTGCCCTGCCAGATGATGCTGCGCAATGCGAGGAGTGGCTTGAGCTGATGCAGCGAGAAGTTGCCGATGCGTGTGTCGACGAGGCGGATCTCCCTCAGGTGGGTGGCCTTGTCGATCGCTAGCATCGCGTCGTGCCCGGCCCATGCGCCCTCGAGGGCGAGTGACTGCAGCTGTGGGGCCTGCGACACGATCGTGGCCAGGGAGGAGTCGTTGTCGAGCTCGCGCAAGGTCAGCGACTCGAGCGTCAGGCGACCAAGCACCGCGACGGGTTCGCTGCCGGCCTTCACCCGTGTCAGGGTCAGCGCCCGCAGCCGTGGGAGGCTGGCGATGCGGCCCATCGTCACGCCGTCCAGCTGGAGGTCAGCCAGGGCGAGTGACTCGAGGCCGAGAAAGGCGCCCAGACCGACATGCGCAGCCGTCTGGCAGCCACTCAGGCGCAGGCTGCGAAGTTGCGGCGCGCGCGATGCGAGGCCGACGAGGTCGAGGTCGGCGCAGGCTTGCTCGTAGTTGCGACCGTCGTCCGACGACGCGCGCCGCTCGAGCCGATCGGTTGGCGAGAAGGCGATGTCGAGCTCGGTGACGTCGCTGAAGTCGCCGACGAGGTCGTCGGGGTGGAAGGCGACGCGGCTTGTGCTCGGCGCGGGGACAGCGGGTGGGATCGGTGGTTCGGCCTCGATCGGCGCCGGCGTGGTCGGGGCGGGGGACGGCGCGGCAACCTGGTCGCCACATCCAGCGAGCAGCATCACCGCGAGGGCAGGGGCAAGGCGCACGGTAGGTCGCATGATGCCATCACGCGAGGCGAAGGACGCGGCGCGCATTGCTGGTGGTCTGTTCGGCGATCTGCGCGAAGCTCTCACCGCGGGCGGCGGCCACGGCGGCGGCGATGTCGACCAGAAAGGCCGGTTCGTTGCGCAGCGGTCGGCGGTGGAAGGGGGTCTGGTCGGGGCTGTCGGTCTCGATCAACAACCTGTCTGTAGGGACAGCCCGGGCCGACTCACCAGGCCGGCGCGCCCGTGGCAAGGTGATCGAGCCGGCGAAGGAGATGTAGTGGCCGGCCTTGCAGAAGCGGAGCGCCAGCTCGGCGCTACCTGACCAGCTGTGGAGGATCGAAGGGGGCAGCGGGGCCTCGGTCAGTACTTCGAGCAGCGCGGCGTGAGCATGTAGACAGTGCAGCAGCAGCGGTAACCCGCGCCGCCGCGCCTCGCTCATGTGGGCTCGTAGCACCGCGACCTGCCGCGCCCGCGGCGCCCTGACCTCGATCGCAGTACCAAATTCGAGGCCGCACTCGCCGATCGCCACCACCGAGGCCAGGTCCAGCTGGGCTGCGAGCTGCTGGTAGGCCTCGTTGTCACGACTCGAGTCGAGATCCGGCAAGGCTTGGGGGTGGATCCCCAGAGCAGTGTGGAAGCACACGGATGGGACCTCCTTTCTCAGCCGGGCGGCAACAGCCAGCAAGGTTTCCCAGGTCGCGGGTTCGACCCCAGGCAGGACCACGGCGCTAACATCGGCCGCCTGCGCACGCAGAGCCGCCTCGTGCTGCGCGACAGCGTCGCCGAAGCGAGTCAAGTCGATGTGAGCGTGGGTGTCGATCAGCGGCATGACGGTAAGGCGCGAGAAGGGGGCCACAAAACATTGATCCGCGACTTGCGGAATTGACGCACCTGGAGCCTTTTTGTACAACCAGTCGCCCGGCGCCCGCGACCCCCAGGTCCGGATTAGAAGCCGGCAACGTCAGGGAACTTCCATGTCATCGACACGAATTGAGCGCGTTCTTCGCCACGACGGCATCGTCGCCGTCCTCGACATGACGGCCGAGCAGGCGCAGGCCGGCGACCCGTCGTGGGTGGGCGAGGAGCGCTGGAAGCCGATCGTGCTGGAAGCGGTGCGTCTGCGGCAGGTCGCCAACGAGGCGTCGGTCCGCATCCTCGTCGGAGAACACGCGATCCTCATCGCTGGCGACGAGAAGCACGTCGTTGGTGTGGTCTTCATCAAGGGTCATCCAGTCGTGAAGTCGGTTGTGCGCATGGTTCGCCAGCTGATGCGGCCCTCCTCAGCCGCTGCGGCCGCGATCGTCTGAACCAGGCGCGCCTCCGCGCGTGGTAGCCCCATGGCATGTCCTCAGGCAGACCTCTCCGCCCTCCGCGACGACCTCATCGCGGCGGTGGGCGCAGCACGCTGCACGGACACACCCGACGACCTCGCCTACTACGGCAGCGACCGCTGTCGTGGCGGCTGGGCGGTGCA
Organism: Nannocystis sp.; assembly: GCA_044228605.1. Classification (GTDB taxonomy): domain Bacteria; phylum Myxococcota_A; class Polyangia; order Nannocystales; family Nannocystaceae; genus Nannocystis. Next base: position 5,608 of record JBGAUO010000050.1, read on the forward strand.
ACCTTCGCTGATCGTTTTCCCCGGGAGCATCGCTGAGGTGCAAGCGGTCGTCCGGGTCTGCGCCGCCCGCGGGGTAGCGATCGTCCCGTCCGGCGGGCGTACTGGCCTGGCAGGAGCCGCCACGGCGACGGCAGGTGAGGTCGTGCTCTCGCTCGAGCGCATGAAGGCGATCCTCGCGGTCGACCCGGCGGCGCGGACCCTGCGCTGCGAGCCGGGTGTGACGCTTCAGGCGGTGCACGACGCCGCTGCGGCCCACGGCCTGCTCTACCCGGTCGACTACGCCTCCAAAGGCTCGGCGCAGATCGGCGGGAGCTTGGCCACCAACGCCGGTGGCGTGAAAGTCCTGCGCTACGGCCTGACCCGCGACTGGGTGCTCGGCCTCAAGGCGGTCTTGGCCTCCGGCGCGTGCCTCGATCTCGGCGGTGCGCTGGTCAAGAACAACACCGGTTACGACCTGCGCCAGCTGTTCATCGGTTCGGAGGGCACACTGGGGGTGATCGTCGAGGTCACCCTGCGACTGTGCCGCCCGCCAGTGGACACGCTGGTGGCCCTGTGCGCCGCGGCAGATGACGCGGCCGTGCAGGCCCTGTTCGCCCGCCTGCGCGCGAGTGACCTGCAACTCATGGCCTTCGAGTGCCTCGACGACGGTTGTCTGCGCCATGTGCTGCACCACCGCGGCGGCGCGTCGCCCTTCGCCGAGGTGAGCCCGCGTTACGTGCTGGTCGAGATCGAGGTTCCGGTCGCAGGCGCCGCTGCACGCGAGCACAGCGAGGCCGAGCTCACCAGGTTGCTCGGCGATGCCACCGAGGCGGGCGAGATCGACGACGCGCGCATCGCCGGCACCCCTGCGCAGGCCCGCGGCCTGTGGGCGCTGCGTGAGGACATCAGCGAATCACTGCACCGCCACACGCCGCACAAGCTGGACATCGCGCTGCCGGTCGCGCAGGTCGGCGCATTTCTCGCTGCCTGGCGCCCCGCTGTCGCGGCCGCCTTGCCGGAGATCGAGGCGTTGTGCTTCGGCCACGTCGGTGACGGCAACCTGCACCTCAATCTCCTGCGGCCGATGGAGCAGGGCCTGCCCGAGTTTCTCGCGCGTGTACATACCTTCGATGACACCACGTACGCGATGGTGCAGGCCCATGGCGGCAGCATCTCGGCGGAGCACGGGGTTGGTTTGTTGAAACGCGAGCACCTGCACTACAGCCGTAGCGTCGAGGAGCTGGCGATCTTCCGCGGGATCAAGGCCGTTCTTGATCCGCAGAGCCTGTTTAACCCGGGCAAGATCTTCTAGGGAGTCTTGCTGCTCATCGGCTCGGGGGCGCGGACCTTCGCCTGCTGCTCCGGCGTGAGTGCGTCATTCTGCAACACCTCGACACGGCTGCGCGCCCAGTCGTCGTCGGTGATCGAGACCTCGACGCGGTGCTGCTTGCCGTCGATCTTCAGACGGGCTTGCGAGTTAAACCAGGACCACAGCTTCACGCCATCGGCGGGGCTGCTCGGCGTGCCAGCCTCGGGCAGCCGCAAGCCGATGCCAGCGAGCACGGCCTCTGGCGTGAACACGCCGGTGCCACCTTTCCAGCCGTCGTAGGCGATCTCGGTCGCCACGCCATCTTCGTAGCCGACGCGAATTGCTGCGAAGTTGCCGGTCGTGTCGGCGTAGCTCTGCTGCGCGTACTTGCAGGTGAAGAACACCCGCTCCGGTACGAAGCGCACGCATGACTCACGCGCCATGCCCTTGCCGAGCGCCTCGCCGAGCTGCGCCTGCACCTCCGCGACCGGACGACCGAGCATCTTTGTCAGCGCCAAGGGCATGTCCTCGCGCACCTGCGCGAGCGTCGGCGCAGGGGTGGCAGCCTTCGGGCTTGTCGGCGCGGCTGGGCTCGCAGGGGCGACTGGCACGGCCGGTTGGCTGGACGGGCTTGGGCTGCCGCAGGCTGCGGTCATCAGGGCGCCCAACATGTGGGCCGACAAGAGGGTGTTGACGCGCACGGCGGCATGATACCCTCCGCCTCCCGCGAGCCTGGCGAAATTGGTAGACGCGCTGGATTTAGGTTCCAGTACCGCAAGGTGTGTCGGTTCGAGTCCGACGGTTCGCATGTGCGCGTGCTGCGAGGCTTCAGGGCCCCGGGCTTGACGACGCAGCGGAGATCCAGGTACCCGTGGCGCCGTGATCGGGACTCTCATCAAGCGCTTGACAGTGCGGACTTTGGACGTGGTCGTGGAGCGCGGCAAGGAATCCGAGCGCTCGGTGGTACGGCTCGCGGCCGACGGACTCGATCGGGCGCGTCGCCTCGTCGGCCTCGATCGCATTGGCCTCCGCACCAGTCCGCCGGCATGGGACGGCGCCCAGCCGGAGCAGCCGATGTGGCAGACCGACAAGGACAAGCTGCACAAGCACCGCGTCGACAAGGGCATCACCAAGCCAGCAGCGGGGACCACGGGTCCGACGAAACCGACGCTCGAGCCGCTGATCAAGCTCTACATCAAGCGCGGCTGCCCATACTGCCGCGCCGCCGTTGATCTGCTCAACGAGCGCAACCTCGCCTTCACGCAGATCGACTACAGCGACGACCATGACCTGCGCAAGGCGATCCGCGGGCAGACCGGGCGCAAGACCTCGCCGCACGTCTTTATCCACGGCAAGTCGATCGGCGGCTACGACGAGCTGCGTGGGCTCGACGAGTCAGGCGCATTGACGGAACTGCTCGCCGACAAGCCGAGCGAGAGCAAGACCGCCATGCCGGTGCTGCCGCCCTTCGACGAGGAGGAGGATGACAGCGAGGACGAGATCGGCGCCACCAGCCTACGCACCCGCATCAGCGAGGGCGCCAAGGTGCTGCTCCTCGACGTCCGCGAGCCGGACGAGCGAAACCGGAGCGGTGTCCTCCCCCACGCCCATCAGATCCCTCTCGCCGAGCTCGGCAAGCGCATCGAGGAGCTCGACCCGCAGGGCGTATGGATCACCTACTGCCACTCGGGCAAGCGATCCCATGAGGCGATGTTGTTCCTGCGTGCGCATGGTTTTGGCCGGGTCGTGAACCTGCGTGGGGGCATCGTCGCTTGGACGGCAGCGGGTGGGGCCACGGTGCCGCCCTCGCAGGCCGTTCCGCCCGTGCGCCGTGTCAAGCTGCCGGTCGTCCAGTCTCACCCCGAGAAATCGCCGTTCGAATCGCTGCTCTTCCCGGACGCGGAGATCGACACCACACCGCTCACTGGCGATGCGTTGATCGCCCGCGTGAAGGAGGTGCTCGAGGAGGTGCGACCGATGGTCCAGAGCGACGGCGGCGACATCGAGCTGCTCGACATCGTCGACAACATCGTCGGCGTGCAGCTCACCGGGAACTGCGTCAGCTGCCCGAGCTCGCAGGCCACCCTGCGCCAGGGCATCGAGCGCAAGCTCATGCAGCGCATCCCGCAGATCAAGGGCATCTCGTCGCCGCAGCTGGCACCGCTCACCTGAATCCTTCGTAGATTGATCGGCTAGCCACGGGATTATAAGCCCGACCCAAATCTGCGATCGCGCGTCGACGGTGGGGGTCTATTGGCCCCAAATCGCGCTTGGGCGAAGTTCTTGCGCGCCTCCGGGAAACATGCGTCACTCGCCAAAGTTGACTGACACCCTTGTCAGTGACGCGAGTGTCAGCGAAGTTGTAACCCGAGAGAACGCCATGACGACCACGACCACGACCCCGGCCAGCCAGCGCAGCTCCTTGCTCAACATCGTGTCGCAGCCACAGGTGAAGTCGTTGCTCGACGAGGCCAAGCAGCGCTTCGCGGCAGAAGAGGGCGTCAGCTTCCGCAGCGTCAACGGTCACTTCAAGAAGCCGTTCGAGCGGGACTTCGTGGCCCCGGACCGGCCCCACACCACGTTGCTGTTCGGCGGTCTGACCTTCCGCCACGAGCACCTGCTCAAGGGCGTGTTCGAGTCGCTGGGCTACAAGACCGCGGTGGTGCCGACGGCCAACGTCAACGCCTTCCAGCTCGGCAAGGAGTACGGCAACAACGGCCAGTGCAACCCGACCTACTTCACGGTCGGCAACCTCGTGCAGTACGTCCAGCACCTGCGCGACGTCGAGGGCCTCACGACCCAGCAGATCATCGACGGCTACGTGTTCCTCACGGCCGGCGCGTGTGGCCCGTGCCGCTTCGGCATGTACGAGGCCGAGTATCGCCTCGCTCTGCGCAACGCCGGCTTCGACGGCTTCCGCGTGCTGCTGTTCCAGCAGAAGGGCGGGCTCAAGCAAGGTGACCTCGAGGCGGGCCTCAAGATGGACCTCGACTTCTTCATGGGCATGCTCAACGCGTTCAACGCCGGCGACTTGCTCAACGAGGTCGCCAATCAGGTCCGGGCCTTCGAGACCACGCCCGGCGCAACCGACAAGGCGCTCGCCGAGAGCACCGAGTTCATGTACCAGGTCATGAAGAGCAAGCGCCCGGCGCAGCTCGAAGGCAAGGTCGCGGACCTCATCTCCGGTCGCAACAAGAAGACCTTCGACATCGCCGAGCAGGCGATCAAGTTCCTCGACCAGCTCACCACCGACGACTACCTCGAGCCCCTGCGTCAGGTCTCGCGCCGCCTCGACTCGGTCGAGGTCGACCGCCTCCAGCCCAAGCCGATCGTCAAGGTGACCGGCGAGTTCTGGGCCCAGACCACCGAAGGGGACGGCAACTTCAACATGTTCCGCTTCCTCACCAACGAGGGCGCCGAGATCATCGTCGAGCCGATCGCCACCTGGATCGCGTACATGCTGTGGCAGACCAAGATCAAGGCCCGCGACCGCAAGGACCTGGTCGAGAAGGGCGAGGAGCCCAAGTGGTACGAGCTCGGCAAGCGCGCTGCGCTCGAGGCCGGCTACCTGAAAAAGCGCGCGATCGCCAAGTTCGCGGACACCGTCTTCCGCCGCGAGTACAGCCGCATGGTCGAGGCGCTCGGCGGCACCGGCCACGAGATCGTCGACATGGATGAGATGGAGCGGTTGGCCCACGATTTCTACCACTCGCGCTCCGAGGGCGGCGAGGGTCACCTCGAGGTCGCCAAGAACATCTACTACTCGCACAAGTACTACGCGCACATGGTGCTGTCGCTCAAGCCCTTCGGCTGCATGCCCAGCACCCAGTCCGACGGCGCCCAGTCGGCCGTGGTCAATCGCTACAAGGACATGATCTTCCTGCCCATCGAGACCTCCGGCGAGGGCGAGATCAACGCCCACAGCCGCGTCCAGATGGCGCTCGGCGAGGCCAAGGCGAAGGCCAAGCGGGAGTTCGCCGAGGTGCTCGAGAGCCTGCCCTACAGCCTCGAGGAGCTGCGCTCCTACGTCGACGCGAACCCCGAGCTCAAGCGCCCGATGTACAAGTTCTCGCGCAAGACCCCGAAGGTGGTCGGCACCGCCGCCCACTTTGCGATCCACCTGACCGAGCGCATGCAGGCCGAGGGCATCCGCCCGTCCCGCGGCACCCAGCAGGCCGCCGCAGCCGCCGCGCAGTGACCGAGAGGCGCGCGCGGGACCATGGCCTTGGCCCCGCGCAGCGCCTCGTGATCCGCCAGGGCCGAGACCTCCGGAGAGTTTCTATGTCGCACTTCAAGTACATGATCGGCTTCGATCTGGGCTCCACCACCGTCAAGGCCGTCGTCGTCGACATCGCCAGCGACGAGATCATCTGGAAGGACTACCAGCGTCACGAGAGCAAGCAGGCCGACCGCGCGCTCAAGATGCTGAAGCAGATCGAGGCCGAAGTCCCGGGCCTCGGCGCCGACAACACCCGCATGTTCATGACCGGATCCGGGGGATCGAACGTCGGTCGCTGGGTCGGCGCCAAGTTCGTGCAGGAGGTCAACGCCGTCTCGCTCGCGGTCGAGAAGCTGCACCCTGAGGTCAACTCTGTGATCGAGCTCGGCGGCCAGGACGCCAAGATCATCATCTTTAAGCCCGACCCGGAGACCGGCCGCAAGAAGAAGGTCCCGTCGATGAACGACAAGTGCGCCGGTGGCACCGGTGCGGTCATCGACAAGGTCAACGCCAAGCTGAAGATCCCGGCCGACCAGCTGTGCAAGCAGGGTTATCACGGCCACAAGCTGCATCCGGTCGCCGGCAAGTGCGGCGTGTTCGCCGAGACCGACATCAACGGCCTGCAGAAACTCGGCGTGCCGAGCAACGAGCTGATGGCCTCGCTGTTCGAGAGCATCATCCAGCAGAACCTGTCAGTGCTGACGCGCGGGCACACGCTGATGCCCTACGTGCTGCTGCTGGGCGGCCCGAACACCTACATCCAGGGCATGGTCGAGTGCTGGAAGGCTAACATCCCGCCGATCTGGGCCGAGCGTGGTGTCGAGCTGCCCCCGTGCAACGACCCGGCCGACCTCATCATCGTCCCGCAGAACGCCCAGTACTTCGCAGCCCTCGGCGCCGTCGAGTATGGCAAGACCGAGGACGACAACGTCGGCGTGTACACCGGCACCGCCAAGCTCGAGTGGTACCTGACCGAGGGCCGTATCGCCGAGAAGAAGAAGGCCGGCGGTGCGGGCCTCAGCAAGGACCCCGACGAGCTGGCGGGCTTCATGAGCGCCTACCAGCCGATCAAGTTCATTCCCAAGACCTTCCAGCCGGGCGAGGACGTGCGCGTGTACCTCGGCATCGATGGTGGCTCGACGTCCTCCAAGGCGGTGCTCATCGACGAGGCCGGCGAGGTGGTCAAGAAGGTCTACCAGCTGTCGAAGGGCAACCCGATCGTCGACACCAAGGAGCTGTTGGCGGACCTGCGCGATCAGGTCGAAGGGGCCGGCGCGACGCTGACGATCCTCGGGGTCGGCACGACTGGCTACGCCAAGGACATCCTCCGCGACGTGCTCCGCGCCGACGCGGCGATCGTCGAGACGGTCGCGCACTGCGAGAGCGCGCTGCACTTCTACGACAACGTCGACGTGGTGTGCGACGTCGGCGGCCAGGACATCAAGATCATCATCCTCAAGAACGGGAAGGTGAAGGACTTCAAGCTGAACACGCAGTGCTCGGCGGGCAACGGCTACTTCCTGCAGAGCACCGCCGACGGCTTCGGCCACGACGTCCGCGACTACGCCAAGCTGGCCTTCGGCGCCCAGGCGATGCCGAGCTTCGGCTACGGCTGCGCGGTGTTCATGCAGTCGGACATCGTCGACTTCCAGCGCCAGGGCTGGGCACCCGAGGAGATCATGGCCGGGCTGGCCAACGTGCTGCCGAAGAACATCTGGTTGTACGTCAGCCAGATCCCGAACCTGGCCAAGCTCGGCCAGCGCTTCGTGCTGCAGGGCGGCACCCAGCACAACCTCGCGGCCGTCAAGGCCCAGGTCGACTTCATTCAGGAGCGCTTCAAGGCCAAGGGCCTCGAGGCCGACGTCATCGTGCACAAGCACTGCGGCGAGTCGGGGGCGATCGGCGCGGCGCTCGAGGTCCGGCGCATGCATCAGCAGCTCGGTCACGAGACCCAGTGGATCGGCATCGACAAGGTCGATACGATCGGCTTCACCCAGAAGCGCGACGAGAGCACCCGCTGCTACTTCTGCAAGAACAAGTGCTTGCGCACCTTCATCGACGTCGACCTCGAGATGAAGAACGAGGACGCGGAGAAGCGCATGGCGCTCGGCCAGCTGCTCAAGATCCGCAAGAAGGAGGAGAGCGCCCAGGAGTCTATCGGCACCAAGCGCCTGATCATCGCCACCTGTGAGAAGGGCGAGGTCGAGGACATCGAGTCGATGAAGAAGATCAAGGGCGGCCTCGACGCGCTCAAGAAGAACTACCCGAACCTCGCCGCCAAGGCCGCGAAGGACATCTGGGACGCCCAGGAGCCGCCGATCGTCGCCGACAAGCCGGAGGACGTGGGCCTCGGTATGGCCGAGCACATCGACCTCCCACCGAGCCTCGCCGGGCATCAGGGCAAGGTCGACGAGCTGCTCAAGCAGGTCAATCGCAGCCCCAAGGTCGCCGGCTTCCTCGGCAAGGCGGCCGAGAAGCTGGCGCAGGTGGCGGGCAAGCTCGACGCCGCGGGGGCGCTCGAGAAGGTCGCCCGCGAGCCGCTGGAGCAGCAGCAGCGCCGCATCGAGATGATGAAGAAGCGCGAGACGCTGCGCATCGGCATCCCGCGGGTGCTCAACCAGTACTCGCAGAACCCGTTCTTTAGCGCCTACTTCGAGGCGCTCGGTGTGCCGGCCAAGAACATCATCTATTCCGACTACACCTCGGAGGAGCTGTACAAGGAGGGCGCCAAGCGGGGAGCGATCGACCCGTGTTTCCCGTCCAAGGTGTGCATCGCCCACATGCACAACCTGATCGAGGTGAAGCACAAGCGCCGCCCGCTCCACGTGATCGTGTTCCCGCAGGTCGACTCGATGGAGACCTGGCTGACGGGCACGGTCGGCTCGCGTGCCTGCCCAACGGTGGTCGGTTCGGCCGACACGACCCGGGCCGCGTTCGTGAAGGAGGGCGATATCTTCGCCCAGAAGGGCATCAAGCTGGTGATCCCCTTCGTGCAGATGGCCGAGCGCAAGCTGTGCAAGCGGCAGATGTTCGAGTACTTCCGCGACATCCTCGGGCTCAGCGAGGACGAGAACAGCCGCGCTGTCGATGAGGGCTTCATCGCCCAGGACCGCTTCTTTGTCGACCACCGCAAGGACGGCCGGGCGATCCTCGAGCAGCTCGAGCGCGACCAGAAGATCGGCGTGGTCCTGCTCGCCCGCCCGTACCACAACGACCCCGGGATGAACCACGAGATCCCCGACGAGCTGCAGAAGCTCGGCTACCCGATCTTGACGGTCCAATCGCTGCCGCTCGACGAGCACATCGTCCGTCCGCTCTTCCAGGCCGACATCGACGCCGGCTTCATCAAGGACCCCTTCGACGTCAGCGACGTGTGGAAGAACAGCTACAGCGAGAATACGAACCAGAAGGTGTGGGCCGCCAAGTTCACGGCGCGTCACCCCAACCTGGTCGCGCTCGAGCTGTCGAGCTTCAAGTGCGGGCACGACGCGCCGATCTACACGGTCATCGAAGAGATCGTGGAGAATTCGGGCACGCCGTACTTCTCGTTCAAGGACATCGATGAGAACAAGCCGACCGGGTCGATCAAGATCCGCATCGAGACGATCGGCTACTTCCTGAAGCGCTATCAGGAGGACATGCGCAAGCGGATGGCCAAGGAGCAGCGTGTCGAGCTGCGCCTCGCGGAGTATCAGGCCGAGCTGCTGCGCCGCATCGAGGCTGCTCAGGCCCGCCTGGCGCACGAGCAGGCCAACAAGCCCGACGTCGTGCTCGAGGCCGCGGGGCTGTTGCCGCGTCCGACGGCGGCGGCGGTGCCGATGGCCGCTCGCCTCGACAAGAAGGGTTGAGTCGACCCGTGGGGCTACGTGCGCCGCGTCCTTCGGGGCGCGGCGTTTCGTGCTTCAAGGGCTCGTGTCACTCGTCGTCGCCGACCGGGAACAGCGGCGGCGAGGGCAGGGCGCGATACTTGGGGGCGAGCTGGCCGTAGAACAGCCAGAAGGCGATCCAGCTGCTGGGCAGCAGGACCATGTACTCGGGGAACACGCGCAGGAGCGCGCAGACGAACGCGCCGAGGGCGAGCAGCACGGCCGTGGCCGAGCCGAGCTTGCTCTCGAACAGCACGAACTTCTTGCAGCGCAGGTTGGAGACCATCAGCACGCCGCCGATGAGCATGGCGATCGGGAACACCGACCACACAGCCGGGCCAAATTGCAGCGCGCCAAACAGGTGCAGCTCGCTAAACTGCGCCGCTCCGTCGAGCGGGTTGCCCGGAGCCGCGTACTTGAGGCAGACGAGGAACCAGTTGACGAGCAGACCAGCGGCGAGAGTGGTGGGGATGCCGTTGAACAGGCTCGGGTCAGGGGCGACGTCGGTGAGGACGTTGAAGCGCGCCAGGCGGAATGTGGCCGCACCGATCCAGAAGGCACAGGCGGCGAGGGCGAGGGCATAACCCTGGCCCGAGGCGAAGGGCAGACCGGGGGTCTCGGTGAGGGCGATGAAGACCAGTACGGCCGGTGCGACGCCGAAGTCGAAGAAGTCGGCGAAGGAGTCCATCTGCACGCCGAACAGGCTGGTGGCCTTCAGGGACCGGGCGAGCAGGCCGTCGGCACGGTCGAGGAAGGTCGACAGCAAGATCAGCCAGCCGGCCTCGACAAAACGCAGCTGCGTCGCCGCGACGATCGAGAGGAAACCGCAGAGCATCGCCCCGAGAGTGGCGAGCTGCGGGGCCCAGTAACGGAGCTTGCTGGTTGCCATGCGCCGACTCAGGTGGCCGCTTGCACGGTCTGGAGGGCAGCCGTGATGCGCAGGAGCACCTCGTCGGGCGAGCCGACGCCGTCGACGCGCTTGAGCAGGCCCTTGCCCTCGTAGAACGGGACGATCGGCGTGGTCTCGCGGTGGTACTTTTCCAGGCGCGCAGTACAGGCAGCCTCGGTGTCGTCGGCGCGGTGGACCAGGCGGCCCGCGGCCTCCGGCGGAGGGGGGCTGAACTGGAGGTGGTAGATGGCGCCAGTCTCCGGGTCGGTTCGGCGACCGGTAACACGCTCAAGGATCAGTGCGTCGGGCACCTCGATCAGGACCACGGCGTCGAGCGCCACCCCGGAGCGACCAAGCGCCGTGTCGAGCGCCTCGGCCTGCGGCCTTGTGCGCGGAAAACCGTCGAGCATGAGGCCGCGCGCGCAGTCGTCCTTGCTGATGCGCTCGATGACCATGCCGATGACGACCTCGTCGGGCACCAATCCGCCATCCTTCATGAAACCCGCTGCAGTTCTGCCGAGCTGGGTGCCAGCGGCGACCGCCTCGCGCAGCATGTCCCCCGAGGAGATGTGGGGGATGCCGAAGGTGTGGACCAGGCGCTGGGCCTGGGTACCTTTGCCGGCGCCAGGCGGGCCGATGAGGATCATTCGCATGAGGGCTCTCGCTGCGGTGAATGAGGCAAGTCGTCGCTCGGGGCGCGAGAACGACCGGGGCGCAGTGTGGCACGCCGCCCTTTCGCCTCGCAAGGCCCTGGCGGCCCGTGCGGTCGACCGTGGGGGCCCGCCATGTGGATTTTAGGCCAGCGAGGCCAGGAGTTCAGGCATTCGCTGCGCGATCGCGGGTTGGCTGTGGCCGGCGGCCGCCTCGACGAAGGTCTCGGCGAGGAAGGTCCGGACGCGCAGGCGCGGGCCATCGTGCTCCGGGGCGAGGCCCGCCGTGCGCATGAGGGCGACCAGGAAGTCGCGCGCCCGCGGCAACTGCCGCCAAGCGGAGGGCAACGCGATGGCGTGCTGGCGCGGCACCTCGATCGCCTGCGCGAGCCCTCGACCGAGGATGACACCGTCACGGTGTGGGACCAGCGCGGTGGCGATGGGGTCGAGGCCTTGCACGCCGAGCTCCTGAGCCGGGCCGAGGATAGAGATCTCGCCGACGAGGCGGTGCCAACGAGTGGCCCGAGCTGCCGGCAGACGCGAACCCGCGGCGGCGGGCGCAGCGTAGCGAGCGACCGCCTGTTCGAGCGACAGCCAGGGCTCGAGCGAACCGAGGCTGCCGATGAGCTGATTCTGGTGGGCCTGTGCGCCCTCGTACCACGACACGTACACGCGGGCGGGCGCGTCGAGGTGGGGGTCGTCCGGGCGCTCGGCTTCTCCGATCGGTAGATCGAGCGCCGCTGGGTCACGCCTCGCCATCGCCTGTCGCAGGGCGCGGCGCGCCACAAAGTGCAGCCAACGTCGCGAGGCGTCGCTGAGCGACACAGGGGCAACAGCGGGGGGGTCGTCGGCTTCCATCGGCAAGGCGGCGCGTAAGATGACCGAGCGAGCCCGCTTTGCAAAGCACAATCTGAGGGCGCGCGCGCGTCGTCTCATGCGCTAGGTCGCTGACTTTTCGGACAGCTGACCGAGCCCGGAAGTATCGACGGTGGCCGGCTCCGTGCGCGGCGGGCCGCCGAGCGTGATCCGTTGGCCATCCTGCGTCGGCTCCCAGGCTGTGACCGCAATGACACGTGAGCGCGCGAGTGCACGCAAGATGTGCCAGCGCCATGCAATGTTGGCGTATGCGCAAGACCCATCGATCGGGCGAACTGTCTGCCTGCGGGGGGAACTGTCCTACCCCGCAATTCGTCGCTACGGGGCTATCTAGGCGGCTTTTAGCTGATATAGTGGTGAGGTCGTAGCTGGGAGGGTGACCATGACGAAGCGAATCAACTTGCTTGTCGGGGGCGTGTCGGCGGTGCTGCTGGCGGGCGCGTGCGAGGCGGAGGGAGCCTTCGGAGCGGCGGGCGACGTGACGATGCGGGAGGTCGAAGACAACGGAGTGCGGCTGAACGGAGTGCGGCTGAACGGAGTGCGGCTGAACGGAGTGCGGTTGAACGGGGTGCGGCTGAACGGCGACGCCGATACCGCCGACTACATCGAGATCACGAAGATCGACGTGAAGAACGGCAAGAAGGTGACCGACAGCTGGCTGACGGGCAGCGAGCTGGTTGTCGAGACCAAGAAGGACACCAGCTTTTCGGGCCTCGGGCTCGTGGGGACGACCATTCAGCTGGACATCCAGGGGGACGGCCGGGGCAAGCACAAGAAGGAGCTCAAGATCGTCGGCTACGACCTGCTCGCGCCCGGCTCCGACGTGGCGGTCTACGACCTCGAGGTGAAGGACGGGAGCTGGCAGCCGCTGTGCGAGGACGGCACCCAGGCGATCCTGCTCGCCGACGTTTGGGACCCCGACGGCGGCGACCGCCTCGAGCCCGTGTCCGGCGGCTTCACCTTCGCGTGTCGGGGGGCGGCGCTGGCCAAGTGCGTCGAGTTTGGCTACCGCCCGTGGGCGAGCGTCGGCGGCGTGTCGCTGCGTGACCACCACCAGGCCTGCACCCGCATGGTCCGCGCCGATTACTGCGGCGACGGTCAGTCTCACACCACCAACGGCACGCCGATCCACGTGCTCGACGCGCTCGGCGTGCAAAACGTCGAGGTCGGGGCCAGCTACACGGTCGAGGCCGAGTGGGGCCCTGACGGCGCGACCTGCCTGAACGGCAGCAACGCGCGCCACCCGGAGCTGAACATCGCGTGTGACATCCCGGCCTGTGGTTCATCCTTCGCCTCGGGCGGGCTGATCCAGAGCGGGAAGATGCTGTGAGGCAGCGGCGATGACGGACGCCGCCGATCCGTCCGCGATCGGGCCCTTCGTCGTGTTGGACAAACTCGGCGAGGGCGCGATGGGCGTCGTGTACGCGGGCTACGACCGGAGCCTCGATCGCAAGGTCGCGCTCAAGCTGGTCCGCCGACAGCTGCTCGACAAGCCGGCGGTGCGGGCTCGCATGACCCGCGAGGCGCAGGCGATGGCCCGCCTCTCGAACCCGCATGTGGTTCAGGTGTATCAGGTCGGCGAGCACGACGGCGGCATCTACGTGGCGATGGAGTTCATCGACGGGCAGACGCTCGGCCAGTGGCTGCAGGGCGGGCCGCGTGGCTGGCAGGCGGTGCTTCGTGTGGTGTCCGAGGCCGGGCGCGGGCTGGCGGCCGCACATGCTGCTGGCCTCGTGCACCGAGATTTTAAGCCCGACAACGTGCTGGTCGACAGGCATGGGCAGGCGCGGGTCCTCGACTTCGGCCTCGTGCAGGCCGAGCACCACGCCGACGAGGATCCAACCGAGACCGCCGATGACGCGGCGGTGACCTCGACGCTGCAGGACGGGGTAGACCGGACCAACGTGCACTGGTCGGTGCGGCTGACGCAGATGGGCAAGGTGCTGGGGACGCCGGCGTACATGTCGCCCGAGCAGCACTTCGGCGAGCCGAGCGGGCCCTACTCGGACCAGTTCAGTTTCGCTGTGACCTTGTATGAGGCGCTGTACGGGGCGCGGCCGTTTGGCGGTGACACCTGGGCGAGCATCAAGGCGCAGGTGGAGCGGGGTATCGTGCCGCCGCCGCCGCCGGACTCGCGGGTGCCACGGCGGCTGTTCAAGGTGATCGCGCGCGGCCTGTCGACCGACCCCGAGCGGCGCTGGCCGAGCATGGAGGCGATGCTGGTCGCGCTGAGCGATGACCCCGGGCGAGCGCGGCGGCGGGTGGCGGCGGTGGTGGGGCTCATCGGCGTTGCGTCGGCAGGGAGCTTCGCGGCGGCGACGATGCGCGTGTCGACGGAGGAGCGCTGCGCGGCAGGTGTCCGTGAGATGGCGGAGGTGTGGGGCGAGGGGCAGCGCAAGGCGGTGCGGCAGGCGTTCGCGCAGACGGGGCAGGCGTTCGCGGCGGACGTGCTGGCGCGCGCCGAGGAGCGGCTCGATCGTTACAGCGAGGCGTGGCAGGGGGCGCACGCGGGGTTGTGTCGCGCGCACGCGGGGGGGTCGACGTCGGCGCGGATGCTGGACCTCGGCAACGCGTGTCTGGCCCGCAACAAGCAGTACGTGGTGGCGCTGATCGACATCCTTGCGAGCGCGGACCGTGACGTGGTGGAGAACGCGGTGCAGGCGGTGGCGGCATTGCCGAGTGTGAAGGCCTGCGAGGACGCGGATGGGCTGCTCAACGCCGTGCCGCCGCCGGACGATCCGGAGACGGCGGAGCGGGTGGCGAGGCTGCGTGATTCGATGGCGCGGGCGCGGATGCTCGAGGTCACGGGGGGCTACGCGGAGGGGTTGACGCTGGCGATGCAGGTGCGGGGCGAGGCGAAGGCGCTGGGCTACGCGCCGCTGCTGGCGGAGGCGGCGTTGGTGGAGGGCGGGCTGCTTTCGGCATCGGCGCGTTCGGTGGAGGCGGATGCGGCGCTGGGGGAGGCGCTGCGTCTGGGGATCGCGCATGACCTGCACGCGGTGGCGGCGGAGGCGGCGGCGCGACGGATCTTCGTGTTGGGGGACGGGCTGGGGCGCTACGAGGCGGCGATGGCCGGCGAGATGGTGGCGGCGGCGCTGGTGGAGCGAGCGCGGGATGATGGGCCGCTGGAGGCGCTGCTGGAGAACAACCTCGGGACGGTGTTCGACCTGGCGGGCGACGATGCGACGGCGCAGCAACACTTCGAGCGGACGGTGACGCTGTTGCAGCACACCGGGGTGCCGGAGCCGCTGCTGGCGGTGGTGTATCACAACCTCGCCAACGTGGACCTCGAGCGGGGCGACCTCGAGGCAGCGCAGCGCAACTCGACGAAGGCGCACGATCTGTTTGTGCAGATGTTGGGCGAGAAGCACCCGCTGGTGGCGCACCCGCTGGGCGGGCTGGGGGATGTGGCGCTGCGCCGTGGGGCGCTGGTGGAGGCGAGCGCGCGCTACACCGAGGCGCTGGCGCTCATGGAGGCGGCGTATGGCCCGGAGCACGCGTACCTGGTGCCGCCGTTGACGGGACTCGGGCAAGTGGCGGCGCGGCGCGGCGACACGGCGGAGGCGAAGCGACGCTTCGAGAGGGCGGTGGCGGTGGCGGAGCGTGGTGGCTATGACGTGCACCCGTTGTTGGCGGATGCGCTGGCCGGCTTGGGAGAACTGGCGGCGGCGGAGGGTGAGACCAAGCACGCGCTGGGGCTGTTTGAGCGGGCTGTGAAGGCGTATGGGGGGGATCGGGTGCTGGGGCTGTCGGCGGCGCTGCGGGCGGGTGAGATGGCGGCGAAGCTTGGTGACACGGCGGCGGCGATCAGGTGGTTTGAGCAGGTGCTGGCGGGTACGGCCGGGCCGACCAGCGGCGATGTGCGGCGGCTGACGGCGACGCTGTCGCTGGCGCGGATGCTCGGGGGGCGGGTCGAGGCGCGCGCGCGGGTGTGTGAGCTGCTGACGGAGGCCCGGGCCGCGCTGGCGCCGGGCGACGAGCGGCGCACGGCGAGCGACGCGGCCTTTGTGGCGAGCTGTGGGCCTGCGCTGGCGCCGTGATAGCTGTCTTGAGGGACAGGTGGTCTACGGGGCGCGTCGGCGCCAGATCTCGACCTTGCCGATGTGGGCCCGGCGATCGAGCTCGTAGCGGGCGGCGAGGAAGCGGCGCAGCGCGGTGAACTGCTCGCGCGGGACGCTGCCGCCGAGGGCGATGAAGATCGGCGGGGCGGCTTCGAGGTCGCGGAGCAGGCGAGCGGCGTGTGGGCTGTCGGCGATGAGTCGCATCGGTGTGCTCGAGCGGCGCCAGGTTTCGTCGTCGAACTGGGTGAGCAGGCCAGGGGTCTTGTAGATCGGGCTGGCGGAGAGGCGGTCGCTGAAGGCGTAGACGCCCCACAGGTGCCAGCCCCACACCCAGATGCGATCGCCGGGCTGGCTGTACTTGCTGATGTGTGCGGCGATCTTGCGGGCGCCGTCGTCGTGTGATTGTGCCCGGTCCTGACGGGTCGCGTGCAGCTGCAGGCCGGCGCGGGCGAGCAGCACCGCGAGCATGGGTGCTGCGAGCCAGCGGGCGAAGCCCCGGCGCCAGGTGGCGGCGGAGAGCAGGCCCCAGGGCGCCGCGGCGAGCAGGCACAGCGGCGGCAGCATGCCGAGGAAGTAGCCCTTGTAGAAGCGCAGGCCGACGGCCGCGGAGAGGAGGGCCGCGCCGGTCCAGATCCACAGCAGGCGCTGGGTGGCGCGCGCCTCGGGGTCTTGTTGGCGTGGTCGGGCGCCGAGCGCGAAGGCGGCGAGCACGAGCGGCAACCCGAGGAAGTACAGACTGGCGGCGGTGCCCTCCCACGCGGCGGTTGCGAGCGGGGTGTCGGCGTGGTGACCGATGTAGGCGAAGCCCCAGTTGATGCCGGTGTAGCTGGTCACGAAGGCGCCGAGCTGGCCGTGTGCGAGGTAGTGGGCGCCGACCACGGCGTGGCCGACGAGGAAGCCGAGCAGCACCGCGAAGCCGGCCCGGAGGTCGCGACGCGGGCCGCCGAGCACGGCGTGCGCGAGCGCGGGGATCAGCACGACGCCGTCTGGCTGCTTGCAGAGGGTCGCGGCGGCGCACAGCAGGCCGCTCATGAGCCATGTCCCGAGAGACCTGGTCGAAGGGACAGGCTCGGCGTGGCGTCGACGGTCGGCGAGCACCGCGACCAGCACGGCGGCGATCTGGGGGAGCAAGGCCCAGGTGACGTAGTTCGCGTCCATGCTGTCGAGATGGGCGTCGTGGAGGGCGAAGAGCGCGGCTGTTGCGACGGCGGCGGCGGGGCCCCACAGCCGCCAAGCGAGGGCGGCGATCAGCGCGAGTGAGGCGAGGGCGACGGTGTTGGCGGCGATCTGCAAGGCGGCGATGTCGGTGCCGTGGGGTCCGGCGAACAGCGCGGCCAGGTAGAAGCTGCCGGGCCCCTTCAACTCGACGCTGTCGACGTAGGGGAGGCCGCCGCTGCGCAGCAGCATGGCGTTGTAGAGGATGCCGCCGACGTCGTGCGAGGCGAGGCCTCCCTGCGTGAAGCCCGGGCGACGCACGATCGCCGAGATCACGACGATCGCCGCTGTCGCCAGCGCGAAGGGGAGCTTGCGGGAGTGCCCGGGCTGCACGGCGCGAGCATACGTGTATGATGCGCCGGTGCGCCATGACGTAGCTCGCCGGAGCTTGCCGATCGTCGACCTCGCGCCGCCGACGCGGACCCGACGAGTCCTGCCGTTGGCGCCGGGCGAGGCCCCGCGGCCCCGCCACGCGGTCTGGGAGCTCACCTCAGCGTGCGACCAGCGCTGCGTGCACTGTGGGCCGCGTTCGGGGGCGCGGCGGGCCGACGAGTTGAGCACCGAGGAGTGCCTGCGTCTGGTCGATGAGCTGGCGACGGCGGGGGTCGGCGAGGTGACGTTGATCGGCGGTGAGGCGTATCTGCGGTCCGACCTGCTGCTCATCGTGCGGAAGATCCGCGAGCTCGGCATGACGCCGACGCTGACAACGGGCGGCTACAACCTCTCGCGCGAGCTGGCCGACGGTCTGGTGGAGGCGGGCATCCGCAGTGTGTCCGTGTCGATCGACGGGCTGGCGGACTGTCATGATGCGCTGCGCGGGCGGCCGCAGAGCTTCCTGCGGGCCTTCGCTGCGCTGCGGCACCTGCGGGCCGCGGGCTCGCAGATCGCCTGTAACTCGCAGATCAACGCCCGCACGCTGGGCGACCTCGAGGGGTTGCTCGAGCTGCTGGCGCCGGAGGGCATCCATGCGTGGCAGGTGCAGCTCACGCTGGCTCACGGGGTCGCTGCCGACCACCCGGAGATCTTGTTGCAGCCGCATCAGATGATCGCGATGTACGCGGTGCTGGAGCGCCTGCTCGGGCGTTGCGAGGCGCTCGGCATCCGCCTCTACCCCGGCAACAGCGTCGGCTACTTCGGCCCGCTCGAGGCCCGTCTGCGCCGCAACTCGACCCAGCGCGGGCACTACTTCGGCTGCCAGGCGGGTGTGGCCGCGCTCGGCATCGAGAGCCACGGGAAGCTCAAGGGGTGCCCGAGCCTCGGCGGCCGGGCCAACGACGGCGGCAACTGGCGCGAGCACGGTCTGGCCGCGCTGTGGGCTCGCGCGCCTGAGCTGGCCTACAACCGCGGCCGTGGGGTCGACACGCTGTGGGGCTTCTGTGCCGGTTGTTACTACGCGCCCGTGTGTCTCGGCGGCTGCACCTCCGTGAGTGAGCCGCTGCTCGGTCGTCCGGGCAACAACCCGATGTGCATCCATCGCGCGCTCGAGCTCGACGCGGCCGGCCTGCGCGAGCGCCTCGAGCCGGTCTGCGCGGCCCCCGGTGAGCCCTTCGACCACGGCCTGCTGCGGCTGATCCGTGAGTACAAGGACCCGGCGCTGCGGGAGCGACTGGGGCCGGTGCAGATCGATGAGCCCCGCAGCTCTCGCGCGGACGAGCCCGCGGGGGCTGGCACGTCGCTCGTGCCGTGAGCCGCTACAGCGGCGTGTCGCCGTCGTCGGGCACGGCGCCGGCGTACGGCAGGGGGATGGTGTCCCAGGTATCGTTGGTGGTGTCGCCGGTGGTGGTTGTGGTGGTCGTGGTGGTGTCACCGGTCGTGCCGGTGGCGTCGGTGGTGTCGCCGGTCGTGCCGGTGGTGTCGCCGGTGGGATCGGAGGTCGTGCCGGTGGTGGAGGTCGTGGTGGTCGTGCCGCCCTCGCTGGCGCCGCTGGTCAAGCTGGTGCTGCTCCCGGTTGGCGCATCGCTGGTGACCACGGGTCCGCTGGTGGTCGACTCGCTGACCGATCCGTGACCGGTGGAGGCCTCGCTGGTGCTGCCGTCGCTGTTGCTCGATTTGCCGCCACAACCCGCCAACGCGACCCCCAAAGCGAGGCCGAGCAGCGCTGTTGTTGGGGCCGGGCTGGCGCGCAGCGAGGCGCCGCAGAAAGGGCACGCCGGAGCGTCGTGAAACACGTGGCGGGAGCAAGCGGCGCACAGCTGCATTCGTGCAGCATATGTCCGTAAGGTTCGTTCGCGCAACACCGCGCCCGCCTTAGGTGGCCGCGGCGAGGCCCGGGAAGACACGCGCCACCTTGGCGAGGAGGTAGTCGCCGTAGCGGCCGGTGAAGGCGTGCACGCTGCTGCGGTCCCAGCGTTCGGCCTGGTCGTCGCCCCGCGAACGGCGTCCTGGCAGGGGGCGCAGCTCGGCGTCGAAGTCGGGGTCGAAGAAGAAAGGGAAGGAGAGACGCGAGCGACTGCCGCTGCGTACGCGATGTGGCGTCGAGCGATACTCGCCGCCTGTGAGGCGATCGAGCATGTCGCCAAGGTTGCAGATCATCGCGTCCTTGAGCGGCGGCGCGTCGATCCATCCCGCGGGGGTCTTGACCTCGAGACCGCCGACGTCATCCTGCGCCAGCAAGGTGAGCAGGCCGTAGTCCGTGTGCTCGCCGACCCCCCAACCCGGGGTCCCGGGTGCACAACCCGGGTAGTGAAACACGCGAAATAGGACCGTAGGGTCGGCGGTGTAGTGGGCCGCGAAGTAGTTATCGGCGAGGTTCAGGCTGCGCGCGACGCCGCGAAGCAGCGCGTGCGCCACACGCGTCAACGCGTCGATGTAGGCCAGCATGGCGGGCCGCAGCTCCGGGATCTGGGCCGGGAACAGGTTGGCGCCGTGCAGCGGGACCCCGGCGCGCACGCGCGGGTGCTCCGGCCCGAGCTCGCTGCCGAAGTAGAGGCCCTCCTTCAGATCGGGTACGCCGGATGTGAGCTCGTCGCCGACCGCGAACCAACCACGCCAGGCCCGACCGCCGCGGGTCATCGCGATCTCCTCCTTCTGAGCCACGGGCAGCGCGAAGAATCGCCGCGCGGCCGCGTCGAGCCGGGCGAGCAAGCGCGGGTCGACGCCGTGCCCGACGACGTAGAAGAACCCGTGCGCGCGGCAGGCCGCGGCGATGGTTCGCGCGAGCACGTCCTGTTCAGCGTTCAGGTCGGGGCGCAGCAGCGGGCTCATGTCGACGATCGGCAGGGCGGGGGACATTGCGGCCCAGAGATCGCCGGTTTGCTCGGGCGGGTCAACGTGCCGCTTCGTTACCGCCCATTCGCACGGCTCGCGGCCGATGCGTGACAGGATGCGGCGCGATCGGCTACAACGCCTCGAGACCTCTCGCATGGCCAGCTCGACCAACGCACCCCCGCACATCGCAGCGCTCTCGGACTTCTGGACCCGCGAGTTCGCCTTCTATCTCCACGAGCACCGCAATCCCTTGAACCGCCTCACGCACATGTTCGGCGTGCCGCTGCTCATCGTCACCGGCGTGCTCGGCCTGTGGTGGCAAGACTGGGCGTTGTTCGCCGGCGGACAGGTGGTCGGCTGGGCGATCCAGATCGCCGGCCACAAGATCGAGGGCAATCGACCGGCCCTGCTCAAGCGGCCGATCTCCTTCCTGATGGGGCCGCTCATGGTCCTCGTCGAGTTCGCCGAGCACCTCGGCCTGCACTTCAGCTTTGCCCGTCGCGCCCGCGAGGCCGTCGGCCTGTGAGTACGGGCGGCGATCGGGGGCTGTGTTTGGGGTAAGGTGGCGAAGATGCCGCGCCCCGCCCCGCGCCCCAGCCTTGGCTTCCTCGCCTGCTCCTTCACCGCCGCTCAGCTCGCGCTCGCCGGCCCGGCCCTGGCCGATGAGGGCCAGTGGATGCCCTCACAGATCGCCGAGCTCGACCAGAGTCGGCTGCGCGAGCTTGGGCTCGAGCTCGCACCGGAGCAGCTGTGGAGCGGCGAGGGCGGGCTGATGCGCGCGGCGGTCAATCTCAACGGCTGCTCGGCCGCCTTCATCTCCGCCGACGGTCTCATCGCCACCAATCATCACTGCGCCTACGGGGCGATCCAGGCCAACAGCAGCGTCGAACATGACTACCTGAAGGACGGCTTTCTCGCTCGCAGCCGCGAGCAGGAGCTGCCGGGCAAGGACCTCAGCGTGCGGGTGCTCGAGCGCATCGACGACGTCACCGCGCAGGTCAAGGCCGCCGCCGACGCGGCGATCGACGACCGCGCGCGGGCGCAGGCCATCGACCGCACGCGCAAGCAGCTCGTCGATGAGTGCGAGAAGTCCGGGCCGCAGCTGCGCTGCGAGGTCGCCGTCTTCTATAGCGGCAGCCAGTACCAGCGCTTCGCCTACCGCGAGTTCCGCGACGTACGCCTGGTCTATGCTCCGCCCGCGGCGATCGGTGAGTTCGGCGGCGAGGTCGACAACTGGATGTGGCCGCGGCACACCGGCGACTTCTCGCTGCTGCGCGCGTACGCTGGCGCGGACAACCGGGCCGCCGAGTCGGCCGCGAGCAACGTGCCGTACAAGCCGGCGCAGTGGCTGCGACCGGCGCACACAGGCGTCAAACCCGGCGATTTTGTGGCCGTGCTCGGCTATCCCGGCTCCACGCAGCGATACCTCCCGGTCATCGAGGCTCAGCGCTTCATCGACCAGGTCTTCCCGGCGCGCATCGACCTGTATGGCGAGTGGATTGCGATCTTCGAGGCGCTCGGCGGGCGCGATGCCGCGGTCGGGATCAAGGTCGCGGCCAACAAGAAGAGCCTGGCCAACCGCCACAAGAACGCCGAGGGCATGATCGCCGGCCTGCGGGCGATGAAGCTGATCGAGCGCCGTAAGGCCGAGGAGGCGGCGCTCGAGCAGTGGGCCCTACGCCCCGAGAACAGCAGCTTCGCCGACGTACTCCCGGAGATCCGCGCGATCAGCCAGGAGCGCCGCGACGGCTTCGCTCAGGAGTTCCTGCTCGAGAACCTCGGCAACGCCGGCAACCTGCTCGGTGTCGCCATCGATGTCGTGCGGCGCGCACGCGAGGCGAAGAAGCCGGACCTCGAGCGTGTCGCTGGCTACATGGACCGCGACGCCAAGCGGCTGCGCGAGCGTGTCGAGCGGCGCCTGCGAGATCACGATGCTGAGGTCGACACCCAGCTGCTCGCGGCGTTGCTCGTCCGCGCAGCGGCCCTGCCGGAGGCCGCGCGCATCGCCGCATTCGCCCCGCTGATCGCCGAGATCAGCGGCCCCGCGGGCCAGCGAGACGCCTTCAGCGCCGCGGTGCGCAAGCGGATCGCCGGGTCAAAGCTGACGGACAGTGAGGTCGCCCTCGCTCTCCTGGCCGCCGACGAGGAGACCCTGGCGCGCAGCGGCGACCCCATGTTGGTCCTCGCGCGCGCTCTCGTGCTCGAGATCGAGGCCTATGAGTCCCGCAATGAATCGCGAGTTGGCCGCGGCGCACAGGTCGGGCCACGCTACTTCACCATGCTCCGCACGGTGAGACAGGGGCCCGTGTACCCCGACGCCAACGGCACGCTGCGCTTCTCCTACGCGACGGTCGGCGGCTACAGCCCGCGTGAGGCGCTGACCGCCGCTCCACAGACGACGCTCACCGGGCAGATCGCCAAGGTCACCGGCATCGCCCCCTTCAGCTTGCCCGAGCGGGTGCTGGCGCAGGCCGAGGCTGCGGCACAGAGCTACTGGGCCGACCCAGCGCTCGGGGACCTGCCGATCAACTTCCTCGCCAATGGCGATACCACCGGCGGTAACTCGGGCAGCCCGGTGATCAATGGCCGCGGCGAGCTCGTCGGCCTCAACTTTGATCGTGTGTGGGAGAATATCGCCGGCGACTTCGGCTACAACCCCGCTCGCTCGCGCAACGTGATCGTCGACGTGCGCTACATGTTGTGGCTGCTCGACCGCGTCGAGGACGCGGGGCCGCTGCTGGCTGAACTCGGGGTCGCCGGTCTGCGTGATGCCGGTGCGCGGCCTGCCGAGCCGGCTGCGGGTCTGACCACTGCGCCCGCCGTTGGGGCCGTCCGCAGCCCCGCAGCCGCTGACTGCCACGAGCGCCG
>JBGAUO010000051.1:0-28674 GCA_044228605.1 Nannocystis sp.
TATATCACGGGCGCCCGGATCCCGGCGCCCGCCCTCCCGCGGGTTTTCACCCCGTCCGCGCGGCGCAGGGATCTGGCGAGACTTACGGGGATTCGGGTAGGCTCCCCCGCGATGCAGAAGCCCTGCCCGTTTTGCGGCGAACAGATCCAGAGCGTCGCGGTCAAGTGCCGCTACTGCGGCGAGTGGCTGGATCCGTCCCGGCGCCCCGATGCCAGCGTGGCAGCGCCCGCCGCAGCACCCGTCGCAGCGCCGAGCGCAGCACAGGTCGCTGTCCGACCCGCCGAGCCCCCGCCCGCCGCGCAGCGACCGACCGTCGAGAGCTGGGCCCCGCCGCCCGCCGCAACCGTCGCGCCCGTCAGCGGCCCGACCGGCCAGGACACGATGAGCGACACCCTCAAGGGCCTGCCGCTGCGCCAGTTCTACGATCCCAACCTCGAGTCCGGCCTCCACAGCAGCCAGCTCGTCGCGCCCAGCGAGCAGCGCGCCACCGCCGACGCGGCCATGCTCGCGGTCGCCAACCGCCCACCGCCGACGCCGTCGATCCTGTCCTCGGGGACAGGTGTACGCGGCCCCGCGTTCCCGAACCTCGGCGAGGGACCGCTGGCCCCGCCCGCCGGACCGACCGCCCTGCACGCCGGCCCCGCCGGTGCGCCGGCGATCGACGACCCGCCGCCGCCGCCCGCCACGCGCATGGAGGCCTTCGAGCGCGCCTTCCTCGGCGGCGACGACATCCCGCTCGAGGACCCGGCCGACGAGGACCCCTTCAGCAGCCGCGCCGCCCCGACCCCCGCTCCCCCTTACGGACTGATCGCCGCGGTCCTCGGCGGCGTCGCGCTGGTCGCCGTGCTGCTGTTCAAGGACCGCCTGTTCCCGCCCGAGACCCCGACCGAGGCCGACCCCGTCGCCGTCGACGACACCAAGGCCCCCGCCGAGCCCCCGCCCGCCGAGCTCAAGGCCCCGACGCCGCCGCCGGAGCCCGCGCCCAAGCTCGAGCCCCAGCCGACGCCGCCGCCCGCGCCCGCCAAGCCGGTCGACGCCGCCTTCACCGAGCAGCTCGCCAAGGCCCGCGCGTCCTACACCGCCGGCAAGCTCAAGCTCGCCTCCACCGCGCTCGCCGAGCTCGCCAAGCAGGCCCCCGAGCACCCCGAGGTGCTGCTGTTGACCGCCCAGGTCCAGCTCGAGGAGGGTCAGCTGCCCGACGCGCAGAAGACCGCCGACCGCTGCGTCGCCATCGACGCCAAGCTCGCCGACTGCTGGCTGACGCTCGGCGTCCTGCGCCAGAACAACAAGGACAACCCCGGGGCCATCGCCGCCTACGAGGAGTACCTCAAGCTCGCCCCCGAGGGCCGCTACCACCGCGACGCGACCTCCCAGCTCGCCCGCCTCAAACCCAAGTGAGCCCCGCGCAAGCCTGAGCATGTCCTGGAGGACATGTCCCGGCCGCCATGTCGCACAGGACAGGCGCCGTCCCTCGCCGCCGGGGCCCCTCAGCCCGCCGCCAGCTCCCCTCGTGCCCGGACCCCTCAGCCCGCGGCCAGCTCGGCCTCGACCTGCTCGAGCTCCGCGACCCCGATCTCCCAGCGCCGCGTCAGATCCTCGAGCGTGTCCGCGTCCTTCTGATACCCGTTGAGCAGCGACGCTCGCAGCTTGTCGTCCGCGTAGGTCGCCGGGTCCGCCAGCTGCGCGCTGCGCTGCTTCTGCTCGGCCTCGAGCCCGGCGATCCTCGCCTCCATCTCCGCCACCTTCTTCTTGAGCGGCCCCAGCACCTTGTTGCGCTCGTTGCGGAGCTCCGCCTCGCGCCGCCGGTTCTGCTTCGGCGCCTCCGCGACCACGACCGGCGCCGCCGCCTTCCCCTTGCCCGCGGCCGCCTGCACATGCACCGGCCGCGCCCCCTGCAGCGCCTTCTCGCCCTTGAGCCCCGCCTCCGCCTCGCCCTCGCGGCGCCGCCTGCTGCTCTCCATGTACTCGTCGAGCGTGCCCGGATACGTCTCGACCTTCCCCCCGCTCACGTCCCAGATCCGCGTCGCCAGCTTGCGCACGAAGCTGCGGTTGTGGCTGACGAACATCAGCGTCCCGTCGTAGCTCTTGAGCGACTCGGCCAGCGCCTCGCTCGAGTCGAGGTCCAGATGGTTGGTCGGCTCGTCCATCAGCATCACGTTGCCCGGCCGGATGATCAGCCGCGCCAGGGCCACCCGCGCCCGCTCGCCGCCCGACAGCACCCGCACCTTCTTGTCGACATCGTCGCCGCTGAACAGGAACGCCCCGAGGATGCTGCGCACCCGCGTCTGCCCGGCCGCCGGGTCCTCCGCCGCAACCTCCTGAAACAGCGTTCGGTCGGGCCGCAGCGTGTCCGCGTGGTGCTGCGCGTAGTACCCGACCTTCACCTTGTTGCCGAAGGTGATCGACCCGCTCTCGATCGGGATCTCGCCCGCGATCGCCCGCAGCAGCGTCGTCTTGCCGGCCCCGTTCACGCCGATGATCCCGATCTTCTCCCCCCGCCGCACCGTCAGGTCGACGTCCGCCAACACCACATGCTCCCCGTACGCCTTGCGCAGCCCCTCGACCCTTAGCACCGTGTCCCCCGCCCGATCGCAGGGCGGGAACTCGAAGCGCATCACCTGCCGACGCGTGAAGGTCTTGACCTCCTCCATCTTCTCCAGCGCCTTCACCCGGCTCTGCACCGCCGCCGCCTTGGTCGCCTGGGCCCGGAAGCGCTCGATGAACTGCTCCGTCTTCTCGCGCTCGCGCGCCAGGTTCTTCGCCCGGTTCTCGAGCAACACCTCCTCCTCGGCCCGCTGCTTGAGGTAGCCCTCGTAGTTGCCCGAGAAGGTGCGCACCCCCTCTGGCTCGAAGCTCACCACCCGGCTGATCTGCTCGTTCAAAAATTCTCGGTCGTGCGACACCAGCACAAACGCCCGCTGGTAGCGCTTCAGGTACGCCGCGAACCACGCCACCGACGGCAGGTCGAGATGGTTGGTCGGCTCGTCGAGCAGCAGCAGGTCCGGCTGCTGAAACAGCAGCGCCGCCAGCACCGCCCGCATCTTCCACCCGCCGCTAAACTCCCCCAGATCCCGCGTCGAGTCGGCCGCGACGAAGCCAAGGCCCGCCAAGATCCGCAGCGCCTCGTGCTCCGTGAAGTGCGCGTCGAAGTGGGCGATGCGCTCGTGCACGTCCGCCAGCCGCTCCGCGACCTCCATCAAGCGCTCGTGATCCGCCTCGTCGCCGCCCGCCTCGTACGCCGCCTGGGCCTCGGCGAGCGCCGCCTCCGTCTCCGCCAGCCGCGCGTCCAGCTCGGCCCGCCCCGGCACGCTGTTGACCACGAAGTTCGCCAGCGTCTGCCCGCCCTCGACCACCAGGTCCTGCGCCAGATACCCCACCCGCACGCCGCGAGCGAAGCGCAGCGACCCCGAGTCATACCCCTGCTGCCCCGCCAGCATGCGCAGCAGCGAGGTCTTCCCCGAGCCGTTGGGGCCGATCAGACCGATGCGGTCGCTCGCCCCGAGCCGCAGGTTCAGGTCCGCGACGATCGTCTTCTGACCGAATCCAAGCGACAGCGAATCGAAAACGACCAGGCTCACGGGCGCGGGTTATAACAGCGTCCCCGCCGCGCTAGAAGCCCCCGCGCCGCCTCCGAGCCCGCGCACCCGGCCCCAGCCCCGGACCCCGCGTACACTCGCCCCCTCGCCATGTCCGACCTCGACCCGCAAACCCTCGAGCGCCTGCGCCGCGGCCTGCCGCTCCGCCTCGACCGCTGCGGCCACTTCCACCTCGGCGACGACCCGATCACCCACCCACGGATCCACGCCACCTTCCTCGCTGGCCTCGACCTCGCCGACAGCGGCGAACCTACCCTCCACCTCGGCGAGCAGTGGTGTTACCTCACGGTCGACGACTGCCCGCTGCGCGCCACCGCCGTCCTCCACGGCCCCGACGACACCCCGCAGCTGCGCCTCGACGACGGCCGCACCGTCCCCCTCGACCCGGACACCGTCGTCGAGGACACCACCGGCCTGCGTGCCGCCGCACCGTCCCAGATCAGCGGCCGCCCGCTCGCCGTCCGCCTCGGCAACACCGCCGCCATGGACCTCAGCGCCTGGCTGATCGACGAGTCCACCCTCGTCGTCGCCGGCCAGCGCCACCGCATCACTTCCGAAAGCGCACGTGGAAGTGGTCCTTGTGGCCCTTCCAGTGGCGAATGATCCCGTACGCCCGCCCCTTGCCGCGCGGGTACTGGAACAGCGCCTCGAGCGTGCTCTCGCCGACCTTCTGCTTCTTCGCGTGCTCGTACAGCAGCTTCTGCAGCCCGTAGTCGAGGAACACCGCGCGCACGTCGTCGTTGTCGACAAACGACTTGATCAGCGCCCACGTGCGCCCCACGTCGAGGTTGTCGACCCGCCCGGTCCGGAAGCGCGTCTCGTTGGCCTCGTCGCCCTTGAGCACCAGCCCGATGTCGACGTCGATGCCCTTCTGGTGCGACTTGTGGCCCGTGAGCGGCCCACCCCCGCGCGCGCTGATGTCCCCCACGTGCACCTGCGGCCCGCCCTTGCCCGCCTTGCTCTGCTTGTAGCGCGACAGCGCCGCCTTGATCGCCTTGACCGTCGTGGCTGTCCCATAGGCCAGGTGCGGACGCTTGATGAAGTACGCCTTGCCCGGCTCGAGCGACACGCCCACCTTGAGCGTCCCGCGGTCCTCGTTCTTCGGCGCGTAGGCCGGCAGCACCCCGCGGTCGACCACCAAGATCAGCTCATCACCCGGCCGCAGGTCGCTCATGCTCTTGTCGAGCCGCCGCTTGAGCGAGCCCGACTGCATGCGCACGATCTCCTTGCCCAAGAGCCCGTACTTCTCGCCGACCTCCGACAGCGAGTCGCCCTTCTTCACCGTATAGGTGAACTCCTCGCGCAGCCGCGGCGCGATCTCCGGGCACACCCTGATCTTCTTGCCGATGCTGATCTTGTTGAGGTCCAGCCGCGGGTTCAGCTTCTTGATCGCCCCAACCTTCACGCCGTAGCGCGCCGCGATGCTGCTGACGATGTCGCCCTCGACCACCTCGTGCTCGTAGACCGGCATGCGAAACTCGCACGCCGCGTCCCCCTTCACCTTCTTCTCCGGCTTCGCCGACTTCGCCGACTTCTCCGGCTTCGCCTTCGGCCGCACCCGCGGCTTCATCGGCTTGAGCTCCTTGACGTCGATCGGCACCTCCGGCTCGTCCTCCTCCTCACCCGCCGCTTCCTCCGGCTCCTCGCTCGGCGGCGATGCCGGCAGCGGCACGGGGTACTGCGCATCGACCGTCGACGCCCCGAGGACGAAGCAGACGAAGGTGGCGAGGGCGAGGCAAAGGCGCATGCGAGGGCTCCTGTCCCGGGCCCACCGGCCCGTGCGGCAGCTAGACCCGGTGCGACCTGCTTTATTCAGGCCAGCCGCCATCCTGGCAAATTCGAGGGCCTAGCGCGGCCCCCGCGGCCGCGCCCAGACCGGAGTTTTCTCGCGGCCCGCCTCCGCACTTGTTATACCGAGCCCCACCATGGACTCTGTCGTGATCCAGGGCGTCGAGCTGCGCCTCTCTCCGCCCGATGACCTCGACTGGGAGTGGGTCGGCCGCCCTGAGCTCCGCCGCCAGCTGCTCGCCGCCTGGATGGTCCTCGACGACCACGACCACGCCATGTCGCCACGCCTCGTCGGCAAGCCCGGCGTCGGCAAGACCACCCTCGCCGCCGCCGCCGCCAAATCCCTCGGCCTCCCCGTCTACGTGTTCCAGGCCACCATGGACACCCGCCCCGAGGACCTGCTCGTCACCCCCGTGATCGCCGACGGCCAGAAGCTGCGCTACATCGCCAGCCCGCTCGTCAGCGCCATGATCACCGGCGGCGTGTGTGTCCTCGACGAGGGCAACCGCATGAGCGAGAAGTCCTGGGCCTCCCTCGCCCCCCTCCTCGATCGCCGCCGCTACGTCGAGTCCGTCGTCGCCGGCATCAAGATCCCCGCGCACCGCCAGTTTCGCGTGTGCGCCACCATGAACGACGACTCGAGCACCTTCGACATCCCCGAGTACATCCACAGCCGCCTCCAGCCGCAGATCCTCATCGACTTCCCCGAGCGCGACGAAGAGCTGGCGATCCTCCACGCTAACCTCCCCTTCGCCCCCGCGCGGATCCTCAACTACCTCTCGGTGTTCCTCCAGCGCGCCCACGAGGAGGACCAGGCCTACACCGTCCGCGACGGCATCAACATCGCCCGCTACGCCCTCAAGCTCGGCAAGAGCGAGCCCCGCGGCGGCCTCGACATCAAAAAGCACGTCCGCCACGCGACCCTCCAGATCCTCGGCGAAGAGGCCCTCGAGTACCTGCCGGGCGAGGTCCCCATCGACCCCACCCGCTGAGCCGGCGCACCCATGACCTGTCTGGAGGTTCATGTCTGAAGAGACAGCCCCCACCTACCGCCCGGCCTGGCCAGACCCGCTCAGCCTCAGCCGCGACGAGCTCGCCGAGCTCGGCCTGCTCCTGCCCGGCGTCGCCGTCCTCCCGATCCTCCACGGTCGCCTCGAGTTCGCCTGGATGGTCCGCAAGGCCATCGAGAAGCTCACCCCCACCGCGCTCGCCGTCGAGCTGCCCGAGAGCCTGAGCGAGCCGATCCGCCGCGCCGTCGCCCGCCTCCCGCTGCTCAGCGTCGTCGAGTACCCCGACCTCTCCGGCCGCCCCATCTACCTCCCCATCGAACCCGCCGACGCCCTCGTCGAGGCCGTCCGCCGCGGCCACGAGCTCGGCCTCCCCGTCCACCTCGTCGACCACGACGTCGACCAGTACCCGGCGATCCGCGACCGCCTCCCCGACGCCCTCGCCGCCGAGTCCGCCGGCGCGCGCAGTTACCTCGCCACCGCCCTCATCGCCGCCGACCACAGCCCGCGGGTCCCCGAGGACGACCTGCGCGAGCAGACCATGGCCTTTCACATCGCCGCCCTCGCGGGCGATCAGGCCCCGGGCGCCCTCGTGCTCGTCGTCTGCGGCCTCCACCACGCCCGCGGCGTCGTCCGCCACCTGTTCCAGATCTTCGGCGAGCGCCAGCCCCCCGCCACCCCGCTGCGTCGCGTCCGCCGCGACCACGCCACCCTCCACCACCTCAGCGAGTCCGCCAGCCGCGAGGTCCTCGCCGAGCTCCCCTTCGTCAACGCCGCCTACGAACGCAGCCGCGGCACCGCACCACCCTCCGCGCAAGGGCCCGCGCCCACGGCCACCGTCGTCGACCTGTTCACACGCACCCGCCAGGCCCCGCCCGCCGACCCCTTCCGCACCGCCGCCCCACCCGAGCTCCCCGAGGATCGCCCCCACGCCACCGGCCGCATGGGCATGCTGCTCGCCCT
The DNA here is from genome assembly GCA_044228605.1 of Nannocystis sp. Classification (GTDB taxonomy): domain Bacteria; phylum Myxococcota_A; class Polyangia; order Nannocystales; family Nannocystaceae; genus Nannocystis. The sequence continues at coordinate 7,355 of JBGAUO010000051.1, forward strand.
GTGTCAGCAGGCGCGCAAGGCCCACCAGGACCGCACCGGCGAGCTCCTGCGCCCCGGCACCCTCCTGCAGATCCTGCGCTACGGCTGCCGCTACGCCTACCTCGAGGGCGGCCTCGGCCCTGACCTCTACCAGCTCGTCATCGCCGCCCGCGGCTTCGCCGACGACAACTACGCCCACGAGGTCTGGGAGGTCGCCACCCACTACCCATGGCAGACCACCCGCCCCGAGTTTCCGAGCCTCGATCTCAACCTCCGCGACCTCCACGACCGCGTCCGCACGATCCGCTTCCACCCCAGGACCCTGCAGCGCCGCCATCGCCTGATGCGCGTCATCAAGCCCCGGCCCAAAGAGAAGCGCACCGGCGAGTGGGCCGAACAATTCGACGGCGACAACCTCTGCTCCTACCCGCCCGAGGACCTCGCCCTCGAGCACTACGGCGCGTTCCTCCGCAAACGCACCGAGCGGATCCAGTCGGCCTCGCAGACCGTCGTCGAGCCGTTTAGCACCAACCTCTACGACGGCATCGACATCCGCGAGACCGTCCGCAACTGGCACAGCAAAACCCTCTATGTCCGCCGCGAGCTGGCGATCCGCGGCAAACCCGGCGCCGTCGTGGTCATCTTCGAGGACGAGCCGTTGACCGCCGACGAGCCCCGCTTCCCCTGGCACATGACCTGGCAGGGTGAACACGACGAGGAGGGCGACATGGCCCTCTACGCCACCGACCCCTTCGCGCGCGTCGTCGGCCCCGGCATCGGCCGCGCCCTCTACGGCGGATTCCTGCTCACCCGGCCGCCCGGCACCATGTTTGGCGTGTGGGAGGACCCCTACTATCACGACGCCCGCAGCAAGGCCGAGCGCCTCCTGCTCGCCGCCCTCGACCACACCCCCGAGCGTGTGGTCGTCTACGTCGCCCCGACACCGCCCCGCCCGGCCTTGCGCCAGCTCGCCCAGCGAATGGACCGCAAGATCGTCCACGTCCCGCTCGGCCAGCTCTCGCCGGTCACCCTCAAGCGCCTCCGCGTCTTCCACGTCCTCAGCGACCGCGCCGCGCGAGCTGGCGCGCGCGCCTACATCCGCGACTAAAGGCACATCGTTCGCGCGGGCGAGCAACCCCGTTCAGCTCGGCACAAACTTGGCCCTGCCCGGTGCCTACGCTATCTCTTGGCCTGGCCCGTGAACAAGGCCGCGGCGCCCCGCGTCCCTGCGGCCCGCGCAGCGGGCTGCTCCCGCCGCATGCTCGAGGACCCGTCCATGAACATCAAGCAGCTCGTCACCAAGTTCTCCTGTCTCTCCCTCCTCGCGGTCGCGGCCTGTAACAACGACACCCCCACCGGTAATCTCGAGGTCGCGTTCGAGATCGGCAGCGGCGTCCCCTGCGACAACGTCGAGGATGTCACCGTCAAGCTCGTCAAGCCCGGCGCCAAGGCCGACGTCGACGGCGTGATCGAGCCCGTCTCCGAGATCACCGTCGCCTGCAGCGCCGGCAAGGCCCTGCTCACCTCCGTCGAGACCGGCAACTACCAGGTCATCGTCGAGGGCACCGACGCCGAGAACACCATCGTCGTCGACAACGGCCTCACCGCCGAGACCGACCTCGCCGAGGTGCTCGAGGGCGCCGACACCAGCGCCGGCACGATCAAGCTGAGCCCGACCCCGGCCAAGCTGCTGATCCGCTGGACCCTCGAGGGCTTCCTCAACCAGTGCACGATGATCCCGGTCGCGAACTTCGACGTCATCGGCTACAAGAACGCCGGCAAGTCGCCGATCGCCATGGGCGCCTTCGCCTGCGACAGCGCCGCCGACCAGGACGATTTCTACCACTCCCTCCCCGACCCCAATCGCGACGTCGACGGCGAGGAGCTCGACTCGATCGAGATCACCCCGAAAGACGCCACCGGCAACGTCGTCGGCGAGCGCGTGGTCTACAACATCACCCCCCCCGGCGCCGGCAAGACGGTCAAGCTCACCTTCTCCACCGAGTGCACCGACACCATGTGCGACCTGAAGTGCAAGGCCGCCCCCTGCGCCCAGGACTAAACCCCGCTCGCTCATGAACCTGGCCTTTCAGCCAGGTCAAGACGACGCCAGCGCGGCGCGCTCCCGCCCCGGGATGCGCGCCGCGGCCGTTTCCGCGGCCCACCATCGCAACACCGCCCCTGCTTCATCGGCCTGCCGCCGTTTCACAGCCCCCCTGTCTGTGTCAGGATGGCGCCGCGATGCTCCCCTTGCTGGCATGGATCGCCGCGCTCTCGGTCGCAGCTCAAGACCCGGCCCCGCTTCCCGCGGATCCGCCGGTCCCCGAACCAGCCGTCGAACCAGCCGTCGTCGAACCAGCCCCGGCCTCGGCCCCCGCGCCCGTCGCCGACTACCTGGCCCGCATCGACCTCGGCCCCGAGCTCGCTCGCCGCATGGGTGTCCGCGTCATCGTGCGACCCGCTGGCGACAATTTTGGCAACCGCCGCAGCGCCGTCGCCCTCGAGCTCCCTCGCCCCGCCACCGCCGACCTGGCCCCAAGCGCCGCCACCGTCCGCCTCCCCGCCGGCGTGTGGCGCATCGAGGCCAGCGCTCCCGGCTTCCTCCCGAGCACCCGCGAGTTCACCGTCGACGCCACCACCCCCGACCAGACCCTGGCCTGGCCCCTCCTCCCGTCCTCCACCCACAGCGACATCAGCTTCCCGATCACCGCCACCAATGCTCCGGGGGTCGCCCTGCGTGTGCGCTCGGCCGCCGGCGACAGCTGGACCTGCGCCACCCAACACACCACCTGCACCCTCCGCCTGGCCCGCGGCAGCTTCACCGTCGAGGCCCGGGCCAACGGCTTCCAGCCCGTCAGCCAGAGCTTTGTCGTCGCCGGCGGCCCGCCGGTCAACGTCCCGATCACCCTCGTGGCCAGCAACCCTGACCTGCCCCAGGCGCCAGGCCCCAACCAACCTGTCCCCACGGACATGCGCCGGCGCCTCGCGCTCGGCCTCGGCCTCTCCGCCACGCCGCTGTTCGCAGCCGGCGTCGGCCTCGCCGTCGCCGGTCGCCTGCAGTACGTCGGTGTCCTCCGGGGCTCCACCTGCAGCGGCGTCTACGGCCCTGTCTGCGCCAACGCCATCGTCGGGCCGATCCACCGCACCAGCGCCGGCTTCGGCATGCTCGGCGCCGCCCTGGGCCTCGCCGCGACGAGCATCACCGCCGCCTTCCCGGTCTCGCGCACCACCTGGGGGATCGAGCTCGGCATCGGCGGTGCCCTCACCGCCGCGGGTGTCGCCTGGACGATCACCAACACGACCTCCCTCGACCGCGCCCTCCAGGGCGGCCCGATCGGCGAGCTCGACGCCCGCGCCCGCGGCCGTCTCGGCGCGAGCCTCGTCCTCGGCCTCGGCACCGGCGCCACCGTCGGCGCCCTCACTGGCTTCCTCCTCCACCGCCGCAGCCCCCGGCTCGCCCGCGCCTGCACCCCCTACGCCGCCGCCGGCCAGGCCGGGCTGCTGTGGGCTGGCAGCTTCTGAGCGAGCTCAGCGCCCGGTGAGCACCGCCGCCGGATCCATCCGCGCGGCCCGCCTGGCCGGCAACCACGCCCCGAGCACGCAGAACCCCGCCGCGAAGCCCAGCGCCATCAGCACCAGGTCCCACGTGAACATGAAGTACGTCGTCGGCTTGTACGGGAAGTCCGGCACGTAGTTCGCCGACACCGCGTCGAAGCCGAGGCTCGCGGCGTAGGCCAGCAGCACCCCGATCGTGCCCGCCGCCAGTCCGACGCAGGCCGCCTCGCCGAGGATGATCATGCGGATGTCGCCGCGGCTGGCCCCGACCGCGCGCATGATCCCGATCTCCCGCTGGCGCTCGTACACCAGCATGAAGAACACGTGCATGATGTTGACCGCCGCGATGCCGACGATGATCGTGCTGAGCAGGCTAAACACCAGCACGAACACCGTGATCAGCATGCCCGCCTGTTCGGCGCCGCTGTCGGTCACCTCGAGGTCCAGCTCCTGGATCGCCTTCGCCACCGCCGCGACCTGGTCCTTGGCGGTCACCTTGACCACGATCGAGTGGTAGCGCTTCGCCGCCTCCGGCGTCCCGTAGTGCACGTTGTAGCCGGCCACGTAGCCGCGCGGCAGCGTCAGCCCGAGCGTGATCGCCTTGTCGCTGAAGCCGACCAGCTTGACGCGCTCGTACAAGATCGCGTCGCGCACCGACGCCTCGACCATCGACGCCCCGACCTTCATCTCCACGCTCATGCCGAGCAGGAAGTCCGGATTGAGGCGCGGCAGGTCGTAGGCCCGGCGCAGCGAGCCGTTGTAGATCTCGACCAGGTGCGGGGACACCAGCGCCGGCACGTACTCGCGGCACACCTTCTCGGGTCCGCCCTCCCGCGGCCGCCCGCAGTAGCCCGCGCCGCACTCCTTGTCGTCCTTGCAGACCTTCGCCGGGCCGGCCGGCGCCGCTGGCGGATCGTGGAACGCCGGCCCGACCTCGTCGGCCACCAGCGCCGGGTCGATGCCGTCGACGATCAGCTCGGTGCGCAGGTCATTGCCGATCAGCGCCTTGCCGCCGGCCGCGATCGCCGGGACCGTCAGCTTCATCTTCGGGTACACCCCGCGCACGCCCGCGATCGCCCGCAGCTTGTCCGCGCTGGTGTCGTCAAGCACGTCGCTGGCCATCCCCAGGCTCAGCGGTCCGAGGTCGAGGCTGAGCGTCTTGGCCACCACCTCGAGCTGGTCCAGCGGGAAGATCTTGCCGAGCACCACGCTGCGGACCCCCGCCCCGAGCGCCAGGAAGAACGCGAACGCGGCGATCCCCACGACCACCCCGATCGACGCCAGCAGGAAGTGCACCGCGTTGCTGCGCAGGTTGACCCGCACGATCCGCCCCAGCTTGACCGGCCTCATGAGCGCACCTCCTCGGTCATCACTGCAGGCACGACCACCCCGTCGCGCATCTCGATGATGCGGTCCGCCGCGCGCGCGATCGTCGAGTCGTGCGTGACCAGCACCAGCGTCACCTTGTCATCGCGGCACAGCTTCAGGAACAGCGCCAGCACCTCGTCCGCCGTGTTGCTGTCGAGGTTGCCGGTCGGCTCGTCGCCGATCAGCAGCGCCGGTCGGTGGAACAGCGCCCGCGCGATCGCCAGGCGCTGCTTCTGCCCGCCCGACAGCGTCGACGGCCGCGCCGTCGCTTTCTCGGCGATGCCGACCCGCGCCAGCAGCTCGTCGGCCCGCGCCCGCGCGCTCTCGTTGGCCTGTCCGGCCCCGCGCTCGAACAGCGCCGGCAGGGCCACGTTGTCGCGGCAGCTCAGGTGATCGAGCAGGTGAAACGACTGGAACACGAAGCCGATCGACGAGTTGCGGTACGCGCTCAGCTGGGCGTCGCTCAGCTTGCGCAGGTCCTGCCCGCCGACCTCGACGGTGCCCGTGTAGTCCGTATCGAGGCCGCCGAGGATCCCCAGCAGCGTGCTCTTGCCCGAGCCCGAGCGCCCGACCAGCGCCACGAACTCGCCGTCCGCCACCTCGAGGTCGACCCCGCGTAACACCTCCAGCGCCGATCTCCCGGTGCGGTAGCTCTTGAACACGCCGCGGGCCCGGATCATCGCGGCGCACACTACCGCCGCGCCGCGCGAGGGGTCAACCCCGACGAGCCCCCGCGAAACCGCGAGTCGGCCCCGATCTCGGCTCAACGCGCCGCCATCAGCCCGACCGCATACCACGCCCCCGACGCGCCGAGACAGGCCTCGTCTCCGGTCTGCGCCGCCGCGACCCACAGCTGCGCCTCGCCGCGATCGCCGACCGCCGACCACTGCGCGTCGAACACCACACGCGGCGCCCCGCCGGCCCGCCGCAGCTCGACCGCCGCGCGCACGGTCTCGCCGCAAGCTGTCTCTTCGGACATACACGCCCCGGCCCCCGCCGCCAGCGTGAACGGCAGCCACAGGTCCGTCCCATCCGCCGGCGCCAGCCCCCCGCCGCTCGCCCCGGCCACCAGCAGCGCCCCCGCGCCCGTCTCGAGGCGCACGAACTGCGCCGGCTCGCCTGCGATCTCCGACTCGAACCAGCGCAGCCGCACCGCCCCCCCGCGCTCGAGCCCGGCCCGCGGCGGCGACGGCGTCGCTCGCACCGACAAGGTCCGCGTCACCGGGCCCCCGGCCTCGTCGCAGCGCAGCCCGATCATCAGCTCCTCACCGATCGCCCGCACCTCCGTCTGCGTGCACAGAAGATCGAGCGAGATGTCCTCCGGGACAGGCGCGAGCGCCCACGCGAAACTCACCGCCGCCGGCGCCTCGCAGCTCGGCAGCTCCCCCGCGCTGTCCACCACGCCCGGCAGCAGGGGCATCGCCGGCGCCTCGCAGGCCGCGCTCGACCACGCCGCGCTCGCCGCCACGACGCTCCACCACATCCTGCGCGGCCCAGGGCGCATCCCGGCAGTGTGCGCGCCCCGCAATAACCCGTCCAGTCGCGCACGATCCCCCACCTACATGGCCCAAAGGTCACCCCAGGCTTGTGCCCCCACGCCCACCACGGCACCATGGACGGCCTATGCTGCGCCCGCTGCACGCTCCCCTGCTCCTCGCCTGGCTGCTTCCTGGCTGCAAGGGACCCGACGAGGCCACCACCGAAGCGAGCGGGACCACGCAGCACATCACGGGCGCCTCCGTCACCGAAACCACGACGCAGGGCCCCGTCACCACCTCCACCACCGAGCCGCCGACCAGCAGCACCACCAGCACCGGCCCCTGCGACGACGGCGACACCCGCTGCCTCGCCGTCGACCAGTTCCAGACCTGCAAGGACAACGCCTGGACCACCGCCTCCTGCCCCGCGGGCGAGGGCTGCTTCGGCGACGGCAACTGCAAGCCCTGCACCTGCGACAGCGACACCTGCCTCGACAACGAGACCCTCAACACCTGCAACTGCTTCTCGTTCGCGCCCGAGGCCTGCCCCCCGCTCAGCGCCTGCGCCGAGCTCGACGGCGAGGTCGCCTGCCACCCGACCGTGTGCACCCCCGGGGTCGGCGAATGCGACGGCAGCGGCACCGTGATCGCCTGCAACGACAGCGGCACCGCCTTCCTGCCCCCGGTCCAGTGCGCCGCCGACGAGCTGTGCGACTTCGGCGAGTGCCAACCCGCCTGCGCCGTGGTCGCCAAGAACGACTCCAGCCTCGGCTGCGACTTCTGGGCCGTCGACATGGCCAACGTCCCGCCGCGCGACGCCTACGTGTTCGCCGTGGCCCTGTCCAACCCCAGCGAGACGACCCCCGTCGACGTCACCGTCTACGACCGCAACAAGAACGGCGTCGAGCAGGTCATCGCCACGGACACCATCGCCCCGCGCGACGTGAAGATCTTCCCGCTCTCGGGCACCAGCAACAACCAAAAGGGCTTCTACCCCGGCGACGCCGGCTTCCTCGGCACCGGCATCGCCCCCGGCCGCGCCTTTCGCATCGCCAGCAAGCTGCCGATCGTCGCCACCCAGTTCAACCCGCTCGGCGGCGCCAAGGCCTTCACCACCGACGCCTCGCTCCTGCTCCCCACCCACACCCTCGGCAAGAGCTACCTGCACCTCGCCTGGGACAAGGGCATCGGCGCCGGCTCGGCCATGGTCATCGTCGCGACCGAGGACAACACCGTCGTCACGATCACCGCCCCGATCGACACACCCCCCGGGCAAAACGGCATGCCCGCCCTGACCGCCGGCGTCCCCGTCGTGCTCCCCCCGCTCAAGCGCTACGACTACGTCCAGGTCTCCGCCGCCAACAAGGACCTCAGCACCAGCAAGATCACCAGCACCGCCCCCGTCGCCGTCTTCGGCGGCCACAGCTGCGGCCAGGTCCCCAACACCGACATCGACTTCTGCGACCACCTCGAGGAGCAGATCTTCCCGATCGACACCTGGGGCAACCATTACGTCGCCATGCGCGCCCCGCCGCGCAACACCGAACCGATGGTCTGGCGCCTGCTCGCCGCCAAGGACAGCACCGAGGTCAGCTTCGACCCACCCGTCTCGATCGGCGCCAAGGCCGGCCTCGACGGCGGCGAGCTCATCCAGTTCACCGCCGACGGCGACTTCGAGGTCAACAGCAACGAGCCGATCCTGCTCGCCGGCTACATGTACGGCTGCAAGGCCACCATGAAGCCCGAGTGCCCCGGCGACCCGTCGATGGTGCTCGCCGTCCCGGTCGAGCAGTGGCTCACCGACTACGTGTTCCTGGTCGACTACTCGTACACCAGCGACAAGGTCAAGCTCGTCCGCAGCAAGGACCAGCCGGTCCAGGTCGGCTGCTTCGGCGAGGTCACCCAGTGGACCGACATCACCAAGGCCTACCAGTCCGCGGTCGTCAACATCAACCCCGGTGACCGCAACTGCATGCCCGGCACCAACACCGCCACCGGCGCCGCCCCCTTCAGCATCATGGTCGTGGGCGAAGCCGCCAGCACCAGCTACGCCTACCCCGGCGGCCTCGCGCTCAAACCGATCAACCCGGGCTGAAAGAGCCCACAGAGGCCACGCATGGCGCTCCACAGCAAGATCCTGCTCGGCCTGCTCGTCGGGGCCGTCCTCGGCATCTCCGCCAACCTCGGCCTCGGCCCCGAGCACGAGCTCGTCCGCTTCGTCGACCGCTACCTCGCCGGACCGGTCGGCCAGGTGTTCCTGCGCATGCTGCAGATGGTCGTCATGCCGCTGGTCTTCGCCTCGATCGCCCTCGGCGTCGCCGGCGTCGGCGACGTCCGCCGCGTCGGCCGCATGGGCGCCAAGACCCTCGCCTACTTCCTCGCCACCACCGCCCTCGCCACCGGCCTCGGCCTCGTCGCCGTCCGCCTGGTCCAGCCTGGCCTGCAGGTCAGCGCCGCCACCCGCGACAAGCTGCTCGCCGACTACGCCGACAAGGCCGCCGCCAAGATCGACGCCGCCCAGCACGCCGACTTCGGCATCGACACCGTCGTCGGCATCGTCACCCGCAACCCGATCGCCTCCGCCGTCGAAGGCGACATGCTCGGCATCATCTTCTTCGGCCTGGTGTTCGGCGCCGCCGTCTCGATGATCCGCGCCGACCGCCGCCAAGCCATGACCCTCTGGCTCGAGGCCCTCGCCGACGTCGTCACCACGATCATCGACTTCGCCATGCGCATCGCCCCCTACGGCGTCGCCGGCCTGATCTTCGGCGTCACCTCGCGCTTCGGCTTCGCCCTCCTCGCCTCCCTCGGCCTCTACGTCGGCCTGGTGCTCGTCGCCCTCCTGCTGCACGCCACCGTCACCATGGGCCTCATCATCCGCCTGCTGATCGGCGTGTCGCCGCTGCGCTTCTTCACCCGCATCCGCGCCAGCCTCGTCACCGCCTTCAGCACCTCCTCGAGCAGCGCCACCCTGCCGACCAACCTCCGCGTCGGCGAGGAGCGCCTCGGCATCCCCGCGCAGGTCTGCGGCTTTGTCTACCCGCTGGGCGCCACCATGTGCATGAACGGCACCGCCCTCTTCGAGGGCATCACCGTCATCTTCCTGTGCCAGGTCTTCGGCGTCGCCCTCGACGCCGGCCAGATGGCCGTCGTCATGGGCATGGCCGTCATCACCTCCGTCGGCGCCGCGGCCGTGCCCGGCGGCTCGATCCCGCTGATGGTCGGCATGCTCGCCATGTTCCGCGTCCCGCCCGAGGGTATCGCCGTGATCCTCGGCGTCGACCGCATCCTCGACATGGCCCGCACCGCCGTGAACGTGCTCGGTGATCACACCGCCGCCGCGTTCATCGCCCGCTCCGAGGGCCTGTGGCACCCGAGCCAGATCCCTGAAGACAACGCCAGCGGCGGCACCTGATCTCGCAGCCCGCTCCCGAGGCGCAGTTGGGGACCGCGAACCACAACGCGAACACGCGCGCCGCGTTCTCGGCTATCATCGCCCGGCATGGCGTCGCAATCTGAACCTCTCGACGCGGCGACGTGGAAACCCAGGTCCGCGCTCATCGGCACGCTCCTGGCCAACCGCTACAAGATCACCGCTCTGGTCGGTCAGGGCTCGACCGGCGCCGTATTCCGCGCCGACGATGTGCTCTCCGGCAAACCCGTCGCCGTGCGCGTGCTGGTGCCCGCGCTCGCCCAAACTCCCGGCCTGGTCCCGCGGATCCGCGCCCGCGTCGACCGCAACCTGGCGATCCACGAGCGCAACCCCGCCGCCCTCGTCAACCTCGTCGACATCTTCGACGCCGGCATGACCCTCGAGGGCGAGCTCTTTGTCGTCAGCGACTTCCTCGACGGCGACCACCTCGCCACCATGCTCACCCGCGGCGGCCGGCTCCCGTGGGGCCGCGCCCGCAGCCTCCTGATCCGCCTGTGTCAGATCGTCCACGGCCTCCATCAAGAGGGCATCGTCCTCGGCGTCCTCGAGGCCCGCCACTGCTTCGCCCTCCGCGGCAAGAACAAACACGAGGCGCTCAAGGTCATCAACAACGCCGTCATCGAGCACCTCGCCGGCACCATCGGCCCGCGCGCCGGCCACGGCGCCGCCGCCCTCGCCCGCTACATCGCCCCCGAACAGGCCTGCGGCGAGGCGAGCGACGCCCGCTCCGACGTCTACTCGTTCGGCATCATCGCCTACGAGCTCCTCACCGGCACCGTGCCCTTCACCGACGCCAATCCCGTGCGCCTGGTGTCGATGCACCTGCAACGCCCGCCCCGCCCGCCCCGCGAGCTCGACGCCGACATCCCCGCGGACGTCGAGGTCGCCCTGCTCCGCAGCCTCGCCAAGGACCCCGCCGACCGCTTCCAGACGATGGACGCCTTCGCCGCCGCCCTGACCGCGGTGCCCGAGTCCTCACAACCCGCCGGAAGTCTGGCGATCGTCTCCGCCAGCCTCGCCGCCAGCGAGATCCCAGTCGCACCCGCGCACGACCACAGCTCCGCGAGCGCGCCCGCAGCCGTCACCGCGCCGCCCGCCTCCGTACCCCCAGAGCCCGTCGCCGCCGCACTCAGCGCGTCACCGATCCCCGCGACCCCGGCACCCGTCGCCGCCACACCCAGCGCGTCACCGGTCCCCACGACCCCGGCACCCGTCGCCGCCACCAGCACGTCACCGGTCCCCGTGACCGTCGACGTGCCAGCGCTCGCCACCAACGTGCCGACCCCCGGCCAGCGCGTCCCATCGATCCCCACACACGTCACGCTGCCACCTGGCTCGATGAGCAGCGACGTCATCCGCGGCGTCGCCAGCCCGCCGACGCGCCCCAACCCGCAGGCGCGCCCCGCCACCTTGCCGCCGACCCTCGGCGGCCTGCGCCTGCCACCACCGCCGACCCTCGGTCGTCCGGCCACGATCCCCCCTGGCGGCCTGAACCTGCCGCCGCCGCCGACCCTCGGCGCCCCGATCGCAGCCCCGCGTGCCCCGTCCACCGCCAGCCCCGCCGCCGCCCCTCTCGGCAGCGTGCCGCTCCCGACCCCGCGTGCACCCTCCGCCGCCCTGCCCGCAGGCGCCCTCCTGCGCGCCGGCATCGCGCCGACGACCGAGGCGGCACCTGTCCCCACGGACAGCAAACCTGTCCCCACGGACAGCCCGCCGACGAGCGACGCCGCGACACCTGTCCCCGCGGACAGCCTGCCTGTCCCCGCGGACAGCCCGCCTGTCCCCGCGGACAGCCCGCCTGCGGCCGTCCAGCCCCCGGTCGCGGCGACCCCCAGCAAGCCGACGGAGGAGCCCCGCGCCGCCGCATCCACATCGAGCGCGCGCCGCCCCGTCATCGCCACCGAGGAGCCCCGCGCCGCCTCGTCCGCATCGAGCGCGCGCCGTCCCGTCATCATCCTCACCGAGGTCCGCAAGGAGGGCGACAGCGCCTCGGCCTCGGGCACCTACCTGCGCAACGCCCTCGCCGACGCGGCGCCCGCCGCTGCCTCCGCCGAAAAAACCAGCGCCGAACAAACCAAAGCTGAACCCGCGGCCGAGAAGCCGCGCCTGGTCCCCGCCGCGCGCCCCTCCGATGAGCTCTTGCGCAGCGCTGCCCTGCAGCAACGCCAGGTCACGGGGCCCCAGGCCGCGCTGTCGCAGGTCAGCGGCACCACCGACTCCCTCGTCGCCGAGGTCCCACGCAGCCGCGCCGGCTTGTGGGTGGTCCTCGGCCTCGCCGCGGCCGCCGGCATCGCCGTGCTGATGTTCGCCAGACCAGGCACCCCGAACACCCCAACCCCGGCCGCCGAGAACCCGATCGCCAGCGCCCCCACCAAGCTCCCCACCAAGCTCGCCGACGCCACCCCGCCAGCCCCCGCGGACGATCCACCGCCGGACCGCGGCCTCGGCCTCGTCGACCCACCCGCCCCCGCCGAACCGAGCGCCCCCGCGGTCGACCCTCCCCCGGAGCCCCAGCCTGTCGAGCCCGCGCCCGACAAGCCCGGCAAGAAGGACCCCAAGAAGAAGAAGACCCGCGTCCGCGAGGTGCCCGAAGAAGAGCGCGAGAAGGACGTCTTCGATCAGCTGCGCGAGCACATGGCCGCCAAGAAGGCCGCCGAGGAGGCCGCCAAAAAGGCCGCCAGCGCCCCGGCTGCCCCCGTACCTGCGCCCGCGCCCGCGCCCGCCAGCAAGCCAGAGGCCAGCGACGCCAACAAGGCCGGCGAGACCCTCGACCGCGCCAAGCAGGCCGCCGCCAACGGCAACCACACCCTCGCCTACTCGCTGGCCAAGCAGAGCAACAGCATGACCCGGACACCCGAGGCGCAGGAGCTCATGGGTGTGTCCGCCTGCCGCCTGAAAAACATCGACAACGCCCGCGCGGTCCTCGGCTCGCTCAGCGGCGCCCGCCGTGACAGCGTGGTGGCGGCCTGCAAGCAGGCCGGCCTCACCCTCTGACCGACGCGGCCCTCAGCCGCGCCGGATGCGAAACGGCAGCATCGTCTGCACCATCGGCGACGCGAAGCGCTCGAGCGACAACGACTCGTGCACCGAGACCATGCGCCGCCCACCCAGGCTCGTCTGCAGCTCGCTGCGCGCATAAAACGGCGTGTCCTCGAGGGTCCGCACGACCCGCGCGTCGCCCCCATCGGTGCGGGTCGCCCGCGGCAACAACCACCGCGTCCGCCCGAGCGGGACCCGCCGCGGCGCCACGAGCTCCTCGGTGCGCCCGTCGAGATGGAACACCCGCCCCAGCTGCAGCTGGCTGCCGTCCACCCGGCGCGCGTCGTACAACACCGTCGCCCGGTCGGCCAGCGACGCCCGCGACCAGTTCCACTCGCGGAACGCCGCCTCGAGCGGCTCGTCGCCGAAGTTCGCGTCGTGGTACCCGCGCCCGCGCAGCCGCAGCCCCGGGTGACTGAGCTCCGCCTCCACGTGCGCGTGCGGGGCGACGCCCCACCACGTGTGATGCCGGCGCGCGTCGATGTGCACCGGCGCGGCCGGCAACGCCGACGGGTACAGCCGCACCACCCCCGCGACCCGCTGCCCGAACACCGCCGTGCGCTCGTCGAAGCGCACCACCAGGCAGTCGCCCTCCCACGCCACGCTGCTGCGACCGACCTGCAGACGATCGGCCGTCCGCTCGACCGCCCCGTGCCCGTACTCCGACAGCACCCACGCCTCCGCGCCGGGCCCATAGAGCGCCACATTGATCGCACAATGCTCGAGCGGATCGGCCATCCCCCAGCGTGAACGGGCCCGCGCTCGCGCGTAGTACGGCGAGAACACGCTGCCGACAAACGCGATGATCGTCAGCCCGTGACGCCCGTCGTCGCTGAGCGCGTCGAGGTACCACCAGCTGTAGCCACCGGGCGCCACCCCGCGGTCGAAGCGAGGTCCGCGAGCACGCTCTGCGCCGCATGGCGGCCGCTCAGGGTCGCCATCGGCACACCCGCCCCCGGGTGCACGCTCCCCCCCGCCAGATACAGCCCCGCGAGCTTCGTGCGCGCCCCTTGCCGCGTCAGCGAGTCCGTGAAGCCCCGCGTCGCCGCGCCGTAGATCGCCCCGTGCGTGCCCGGGAACAGCGCCGCGAATTCGTTGGGCGTGGTCACTTCGCTGGCCTCGGGCCTCAGCGTCAGATCCAGCCCGCAGCGCCTCAACAGTTGGAAGGTCGCCTGTTGGCATGCCTCGATCTCCGGGTGAAAAAATCGGCCCTCGCCGCCGCGGGGCGGCGCGTTGACCAGGATCAGCAGCCGCTGCAAGCCCGCTGCGGCAGTATACGTGGCGTCCTCGACGAGCGCGTCGCCGCGGTCCTGCGCACAGATGTACACGGTCGGCTCGCCTGGCAAGCGGCCCGCCGCGAGGTCGCGGAACTCCGTCGCGTAGTCGCGCGAGAAGCAGACGTTGTGGCGCAGCAGCGGCCACCCCTGCACCTCGGCCACCGCCGCCCAGGTGAGCGCCGAGAGCGAGCGCCGATCGTCCGCTGGGCGCTTCACCGCCGCCGCCGCCGCCGCGCCCAGCCGCCCGTCCGCAACCGCCGCCACGTCGCCGTTGACGATCACCGCGTCCCCCGCGATCGCCTCGCCGTCGGCCAACACCACCCCGCGCACCTTGCCCCCGTGCGCCGCGACCTCCGCGACCTCCGCCCCACAGCGCACCACGACCCCGCGCTCGATCGCCACCCGCCGCAGCGCCGCCGCCAGCTCGAACATCCCGCCCTCGACCGTCCACACCCCCAGCTGCTCGACGTGCGCGATCAGGTTCAAGGTCGCGGGCGCCGTAAAAGGATCGCTCCCGTAGTAGGTCGCGTAGCGGCCGAACAGCTGCCGCAGCCGCGGGTCGCGAAAATAGTCCCCGAGCGCCTTCCACATGCTGCGATGAAAGTCGATCTTGAACACCCCGCCGAGCCCGCGCAGCCCGAGCGAACCGACCAGGCTCGTCACCGTCGGCCGCGCCGCGGCGATGAACGGCCCCGACACCTGCGCGTAGATCGCCGCGCTGTGGCGACAAAATTCGCGAAACCCTCTCGCCTCCGCCGCCCCGGCAAACTCAGCGATCGCCGCCGCCGATCGCTCGACGTCCGCGTGCAGATCGAGCCGCGAACCGTCCGCCCAGGCGTGCCGTGCGAGCGTCGTCAACGGCCGCAGCCGCACCTGCTCCGCGAGCGAGGTCCCGGCGTCCGCGAACAAACCCTCGAACACCCAACGCATCGTCAGCACCGTCGGCCCGGCGTCGATCGCACGGCCCGCGACCAGGGCCTGCCGCAGCTTCCCGCCGACCGACGTTGCACGCTCACACAGCGTCACCTGCACCCCGCGACCCGCGAGGTCGATGGCACACGCAAGCCCACCGACGCCGCCTCCGACGACCACTGCGCGCGGCACTCGTCCCTGGGATGCCATGGGCACCCACCCTAGCGTGCTCCTGCCAGGTTTCAAGTCTTTGTCTAACCCTGCCCGCTTCATTGACAATCTCTAGACATCCCCTCATGCTTCCGAGCATCTGCGTTATGGACCAACGTCGGCGCATCGAACGAGCCCTCAAGTCCTGCCTCGACCTCGCCGTCGCCGCCCCGTGCCCGCCACGCCTGGCGCACGCGATGCGTCACGCCGTGTTTCCCGGCGGGGCACGCCTGCGACCCGAGCTCTGCCTCGCGGTCGCCAGCGCCTGTGGCGACAGCCACCCCGCCCTCGCCGAGGCCGCCGCCGTCGCCATCGAGCTGATGCACTGCGCCTCGCTGGTCTACGACGACCTGCCCTGCTTCGACGACGCGGCCATCCGCCGCGGCCACCCCTCCGTGCACGCCGCCTTCGGCGAGGAGCTGGCGATCCTCGCCGGCAACGCCCTCATCGTGCTCTCCTTCGACACCCTCGCGCGCGCCGGCGCTGCCCACCCCGCGCTGCTGCCCGGATTGCTGCGGATCGTCGCCCGCGGCACCGGGGCACCGTCGGGCATCTGCGCCGGTCAAGCCTGGGAGTCCGACGCCCACACCGACCTCGCGGTCTACCACCGCGCCAAAACCGGGGCCCTGTTCGAGTCCGCGATCCTCGCCGGCGCCATCTCCAGCGGCGGTGACCCCCTCCACTGGACCGGCCTCGGCTACCGACTCGGCGAGGCCTACCAGGTCGCCGACGACCTCCGCGACGCCTACGGCCGCCCCGAGCTGCTCGGCAAGCCGATCGGCCAGGACGCCGTCAACGCCCGCCCCTCCGCCGTGCACGAGCTCGGCATGGCCGGCGCGATCGCCCGCATGCAGACCCTGTGCGGCGAGAGCCAGGACCGCGTCCCCGCATGCCCCGGCCGCGACGAGCTCGTCGACGCCCTGCGCAACCTCTCGGCCCAGCTGCTCCCCCAACTCCCGCCGAGCACCATGGCCCTCGGCGCCGCCTCCTGAGCAAACCTGGCCCTGCGAACCTGGCCCTTCGAACCTGTCCTCCGGGCCACCCAGAGATCCCATGCAGCACGACGTCCTCACGGCCCAGAAACAGGCCGTCCCCCACGAGTTCGACCGCGTCGCCCGGCGCTACGACCTGCTGACCGGCTGCAACCCCGGCTACAAGAAGCACCTGCGCTGGAGCGCCGAGCGCATGCAGCTCTCGCAGTCCCCAGACACGCAGATCCTCGACCTCTGCTGCGGCACCGGCCTGTCCACCGAGCCCCTGGTCAAGACCTACCCGCGCGCCAAGATCGTCGGCCTCGACGCCTCCGCCGGCATGCTCGCCGTCGCCGCCAAGAAGCCCTGGGCCCGCGAGGTCCGCTTCATCTGCGGCGACGCCATGGACCCCGCAGCCAGCGGCGCCCCCGGCCCCTTCGACGGCATCCTCATGGCCTACGGCATCCGCAACATGCCCGACGCCGACCTCTGCCTGGCCCGCCTGTTCGCGCTGCTGCGCCCCGGCGGCACCATCTGCTTCCACGAGTACTCCGTCCGCGACTCGCTGCGCAGCCGCGTGATCTGGAACGCCGTCGCCCTCGGCATCATCATCCCCGCCGGCCTCCTCACCTCGCCCGGCTCCGACATCTACCGCTACCTCCGCGCCAGCGTGAACGACTTCGACGGCGTCGCCGCCTTCGAGGTCCGCCTCGCCCACGCCGGCTTCACCGCGGTGCGCACCCAGACCATGGACGGCTGGCAGTCCGGCATCGTCCACTCCTTCGTCGCTCGTCGCCCAGCCTGACCCGCCGATGCTTGGCTTCCGACGCACCGCGGTCAATCACCCCGACCGCAAACGCCCGCGCCGCCTCGCCGCCCCGCACACGGTGACCGTCGTCGGCGGAGGCATCGCCGGCGTCGCCGCGGCGATGGTGCTCGCCGAACGTGGCGCCACCGTCACCCTCCTCGAGGCCAACGCCGAGCTCGGCGGACGTGTCAGCGCCTGGACCGACACCCTCGCCGACGGCCAGCGCTTCGAGATGGAGCGCGGCTTCCACGCCTTCTTCCGCCAGTACTACAACCTGCGCGCCCTCCTGCGCCGCATCGACCCCACCCTCGCCCGCCTCACCCCCGTCACCGACTACCCGCTGCTCGGACCGGACGGCGCCGTCGAGTCCTTCGCCGGCCTACCCAAGCTCCCGATCGTCAACCTCATCAGCCTCATCCGCCGCTCGTCCAGCATGACCCTGCGCGAGGCCCTCCGGGTCGACCACACCCTCGGCCAGGCGATGATGGCCTACGACCCCGTCGCCACCTACGCCAAGTACGATCACCTCACGGCCCGCGAATTCCTCGACCGCCTCGGCTTCCCGCCGCGCGCGCGACAGATGCTCTTCGATGTCTTCTCGCACAGCTTCTTCAACCCGGAGGCCGAGTTCTCGGCCGCCGAGCTGATGATGATGTTCCACTTCTACTTCATCGGAAACCCCGAGGGCATCGTCTTCGACGTCCTCGACGGCCCCTTCTCGACCCGCCTGTGGCAGCCGATGCAGCGCCATCTGGGCCAGCTCGGCGTGCAGCTCCACCTCGGCACCGCCGTCACCCGGATCGCCCGCGACGGCGCACACATGCAGGTGCACACAAACACGGGCAGCCACACCGCCGACGCCGTGATCCTCACCCCACACCTGCCCGGCCTGCAGCGCATCGTCGCCGCGTCGCCCGAGCTCGACGCCACCTGGCGCACCAACATCGCCGGCCAGAGCGTCACCAACCCCTTCGCCGTGTGGCGCCTGTGGCTCGATCGCCCCTGCGCCACCAGCCGCGCCCCCTTCGTCGGCACCACCGGCCTCGGCCTCCTCGACAACATCTCGCTCTACCACCTGTTCGAGGACGAGAGCCGCAGCTGGGCCGCGCGCACCGGCGGCAGCATCGTCGAGCTCCACGCGTACGCCCTCCCCCCCGGCCTCAGCGACGACGCGATCAAGGCCGACCTGCTCGCCACCCTGCATCTGCTCTACCCCGAGACCCGCGCCGCCCGCGTGCTCGAAGAGCGCTACCTCGTCCGTCAAGACTGCCCCGCCTTCCGCCCCGGCGAGGCCAGCCTGCGCCCCCGCGTCACCACCCCGGAGCCCGGCCTCCTGCTCGCCGGCGACTTCGTCCACACCGACTTCCCCACCGCCCTCATGGAGCGCGCCGCCAGCACCGGCATGCTCGCCGCCAACACGCTGCTCACCCGCTGGGGCGCCGCCGAGGAGCCGCTGTGGTCCGTGGTCCCGCGCGGCCTGCTCGCGCCGCTCATCCACCGCAAGCGCAGCGCCTAGCCCTCAGAAGCGCATCCCGCCGCCGATCACAAACCCGCCGCGCATCGGCAGCGCGTGCAGGTTGGCCGCGCGGGCGCTCGCTCGCGCCGACTTGCGGTGCCGCAACAGCAACGCCGCGAACACCACGCTGGCCGCCGCACCCACACCCGCGATCGCCGTCATGGCGATCGACGCGTCGCGCATGCGGTCGTGACGATCACAAAGCCCCGCGATCTCCTCGTTGTGCGGCGCCCCGTCGCCCGCCCGCGCGACCACGCAATAGTCCTGATCCGCAGACAGCGTCGGCGAGACATCGTTGTCCGGGTTCCCGTCGGCGAGACTCGCCGCAGCCGCGTCGCGGATCTCGCGGTGCATCGGCCCGCCGCTGCGAGCCTGCGACCACGTCGCCAGCGCCGCGGCCGTCGCCGCCACACCGACCCCGAGGCCAATCCCAAGCCCGATCTGCAGCCCACGCGGCGCCGGCTTCGGCGGCGCGGCTTCCACCGGCTGCGCCCGCGCGGGCGCCTGCAGAAACACCACCGGCGGCGGCGCCTCGACCGGCGTCGCCACTGGCGCGTCACCCAGGCACACACCCGTCGCCTCTGGCTCCGCGTTCGCCAGACACTCGAGCTCGCCGCGGCTCGTCTCGATCTGCGTCAGCCGCTCATCGTCGGCGCCCCGCCGTCGCGCCACCTCGAGGTAACCCGCGAGCAAGCGCGCCGCCTCGGCCATCAGCGGGCGCTCGTCGGGCTTGAAGCTGCGGGCCTGGCGATAGCCGCGATACGCCCGCTGCGCCAGATCGACCCGCGTCGAGCGCTGCACGAAGCAGGCGTCCTCCTCACCGCGCAGCACCGCCTGCGCGAGCAGCCACTGCTGCGCCGCCGCGAGGTAGTTCTCCTCCTCGAAGTCTTGCTTGGCCCGCGTGTTGAAGTCGCGGATCTGGGTGCGCTCGGCCGGCCCCACGCCGCAGTTCGCCTCGGGCGCGGCGGCCCGCGCCGGGCCCGAGCACAGCAACATCGACCCCGCCGCGAACGCGACCAGCTGCGAGCTTCTCTGACCGCGACGTGACACCAAACGAGGCTCGACGGTACCAAAAAGCCGCGAGCGTTCGCGCGCCACGCGATCCGCAGCGCC
Source organism: Nannocystis sp. (assembly GCA_044228605.1). Lineage (GTDB taxonomy): Bacteria > Myxococcota_A > Polyangia > Nannocystales > Nannocystaceae > Nannocystis. The sequence goes on from JBGAUO010000051.1 coordinate 27,014, forward strand.
CGTCGCGTTGTCAGCCGCACGGCGATCGGCGACGATGGCAGAGCGCATGGAAAACGAGGTTGATCTCACCGGCACGGTGCTCGCCGGGCGCTACCGCATCACCGAGCGGATCGGCGGCGGCGGCATGGGAACCGTCTACGCCGGCGAGCACGTGGAGATGGGCCGCAAGCTCGCCATCAAGGTCCTGCGCCCCGACGTGACCCTGCGCCCCACCCTGGTCGAACGCTTCAAGCGCGAGGCCCGGGCCGCCTCCTCGATCGACCACGAGAACATCGTCGACTGCATCGACGTGGGCAGCACCGAGGCCGGCCTCATCTACTACGTGATGGAGCAGCTGCGCGGTGAGGACCTCCACCAGCGTCTGCGGCGCGAGAAGACCCAGCCCTGGCCGAGGGCCCGGGCGATCGCCCTGCAGATCTGCCGCGCCCTCGCGGCCGCCCACGACAAGGGCATCGTCCACCGCGACCTCAAGCCCGGGAACATCTTCCTGGTCCAGCGCGGCGACACCCCCGACTTCGTCAAGCTGCTCGACTTCGGCATCGCCAAGATCACCGACCCCGCCGCCGAGGACGACTCCGACGCGCTCACCGCCCTCGGCGAGGTGATCGGCACCACCCCGTACATGGCCCCCGAGCAGGCCGCCGGCGAGGCGATCGACCATCGCATCGACGTCTACGCGACCGGCGTGATCCTGTTCCAGATGCTGAGCGGCCGCCTGCCCTTCCCCGGCAAGACCCCGCGCCAGGTGCTCACGGCGATCCTCACCAGCGAGCTCCCCGCGCTCGCCGCTCGCAACCCCGCGCTGCGGGCATCCCCCGCGCTCGAGGCCCTCCTGCGCCGCTGCATGCACCGCGAACGCGACGAGCGCTTCCCCGACATGCAGGCCCTGCACGCCGCGCTCGCGCAGCTGCCCGACGACGCCTGTCGCCTCGTCGAGACCGACGAGGTCGCCGCCACCTCGGACGACGCCCTACCCACCAGCATCGCCTCCGTCGACCTCCAGTTCAGCGAGCTCGTCGCCGCGGCCGAGGCCAACACCCAGCACCCACAGCTGCCACACACCGCGCCCCTCGCCCCTGCTCTCGTCGCGCCGCCGCTCGAGCGACCGCGCAACCGCGGCCGTCTGCTCGCCACCGCCGGCCTCGCGCTGGTCGCCATCACCGTGTGGATCGCTGTCCCGAGAGACAGCTCGCCGCCAGCACCCCAAGACGCAGCGCTCACCGCGTCGATCGCCACCCCCGCGCCGCCCGTCGTCACCCCCGCGCCGCCCGTCGCCCCCGCGCCGCCCGTCGCCACACCCACAGCGAGCGAGCCACCCGCAGACCCACCCGCAGACCCACCCGCAGACCCCATCGTCGATCCACTCGTCGAGCCGCCAGAGCCCACGCCGCCCCTGCCCGCCGTCGACCCGCCCCGCGAGGCGCCGCGCGACCTCAAGGCCGTGCTCCGACAGGCCCGCAGCCGCGTGCGCCAGTGCCTCGAGCGCCACGGCGTGATGGTCGGCGACACCGTCCGCTTCGAGCACGTCGTCGCCGCCAACACCGGCAAGCTCCGCACAGCCACACCACGCGGCCTCCACCGCGACCGGCCCGCGCTCGGCGACTGCGTGATCACAGCGACCCAGGCCACGCCCGTCCGCCCCCCCCGCCCCCCCGACCGCC
>JBGAUO010000052.1:0-28079 GCA_044228605.1 Nannocystis sp.
CAGGCTGATGTCCTCGATCGCCCCCGAGAACCCGCGCGCCTCCGTCGGCCCCTGGCCGCCACGCGAGCGTCCGCGCCGCAGCGCGTTGCTCACCCGCAGCGCCAGCTCGCGCGGGTCGCAGGGCTTGTCGAGATAATCGTCCGCGCCGACACGAAAGCCGTGCCGCCGGCTCGCCGTCGACGTCATGTCGGTCAGGAAGATGAACGGCGTCGTCGCCAGCCGGTGATGCGCCCGCAGCTTGCGGACCAGCCGCCAGCCGCTCATCCCCGGCATCCGCACGTCCGAGATCACCAGGTGCGGCGGATCGCGCAGCGCCTTCGCAAGCGCCACGCAGCCGTCGCGCGCCAGCGAGAAGCAGTAGTCCCCGTCGCGCAGCGCCGAGCCGACGATCTGCGGCGTCCAGGCATCTTCCCCCACGATCAGGATCTTGGTCTCCATGGCGCGCTCCTCCAGCGTGCGCGGCGCGGCGCCCAAACCCGGCCCGCGCCCACGCACACAATCATAAGACTTTCATACCGTCGCACATCTCACTGCGGGATCGGGTCACCGCTGCTCGAGCTCTCACCACCGCTGCTCGAGCTCTCGCCGCCGCTACTGCCCTCGTCCCCGCCGCTGCTCTCACCGCCGCCGGTCTCGCCACCACCTTCACCCTCGTCGCCGTGCGTATCGCAGGGCGGCGGCGGGGGCGGCTTCCCGCAGCCGCAACCTGGCTTGTCACCCTTGGGCGGCTTCTCGCCCTTCGGCGGCTTCCCGCCGTGTGGCGGCTTCTCACCGTCCGGCGGCTCCCCGCAGTGCGGCGGCTTCTCACCCTTCGGCGGCTTGTGCCCCTTGGGCGGCTTCTCGCCGTGTGGCGGCTTGCCACCATGCTCGTCGCAGCCCTCCGAGTCCGCCCCCTCGCTGCCCTCCGAGTCTTCACCATCGACGCTGCGATCGTCGACATCCTCGTCCATCGCATCGCACCCGGGCGTCAGCCCCAGGAGCGCGACCCCGAGAAGAAGAGAAAAAATACCACCATGACCTGTCCGCTTCGTGATTTGCATCTGCCACTCCGATGTTGCCCGCATGGGCTTTCGAGGATGAGTGACCCCACACGATCGACGATTACAGCGATCAATTTCTTTTTAGGCGCCGCGCCCACCGCCGGCAGTAACCGCCGACCGCGACATCACCACCCGGCAGAACCCGCCGGCCCATCCGGCAGGCCCAGGCCCGCCCCGCCCGCAAGCGCCATCAGCCCTGCCGGCCGGGCCGCAGCCCGTACTTATCGAGCAGCCGCAGCAAATACACCCGGTCGATCTCCGCCGCCCGCGTCGCCCGCGTGATGTTCTGCTCGAAGCGCAGCATCAGCGCCTCGATGTAGCTGCGCTCGTACTGCTCGATCAGCGCCGCCTTGCCGACCTTGAACGGGATCGTCGGGTCGACGCCCGCCGCGCCGCTCTCGCGCGCCTGCAGCTGCGTCGGCGCCGACTCGGCCGGCGCGCTCAGCTCGCCGAGGATCACCGCCCGCTCGACCGTGTTGCGCAGCTCGCGGACGTTGCCCGGCCACGGCTGCGCCTGCAGACGAGCGACCGTCTCTGCGTCGAGCTGCACCGAGCTCCCACCCTCCGCCCACTCCGCCAGCATCGCCGCCACATATTGCGGGATATCCTCGCTGTGCTCGCGCAGCGCCGGCATATGCACATTCATCACCGCCAGGCGAAAATACAGGTCCGCCCGAAAACTGCCACGATTCACCTCTTTGCGCAGATCTCGATTGGTCGCCGCGATCACCCGCGTATCGACGCTGCGCGGCCGATTCGACCCGAGCGGCTGGACCTGGCGCCGCTCGAGCGCCCCCAGGAGCCGCGTCTGCAGCTCGAGCGGCAGCTCGCCCAGCTCGTCGAGGAACAGCGTGCCCCCGTCGGCCGCCACGAAGGCCCCGTCGCGCGCGTGCGTCGCCCCGGTGAAGGCCCCGCGCTGGTGCCCATACAACTCGCTCTCGATCAGGTTGGCCGGCAGCCCGCCGCAGTCCACCACCACGAAGGGCTTGTGCCGCCGCGGGCTCGCCTCGTGGATCGCCCGCGCCGCGACCTCCTTGCCGGTCCCCGACTCGCCCGTGATCAGCACCGTCGCGTCGCTCGGCGCCAGCCGGGTCAACACCTCGAACAGGCGCCGCATCACCGCGCTGCGCCCCAGCAGCGGCCCGAAGCGCTCCGCGTCCCCGACCGCCAGATCGACCGCCGCGCGCAGCGGCTCCACGCGCAGCTGCGTCGCCCCGAGCTGGATCTTCGTCTCGCGGCTCACGATCACCTCGCGCACCCGCAGGTCGCCGACGAAGGTCCCGTTGCGCGAGTCGAGGTCGCACACCGCCCAGCCCTGCGGCACCAGCGAGATCTCGAGGTGCTGGCGCGACACCGTCGGGTCCGTCAGCACCAGGTCGCAGCTCTCGTGCGTGCCGACCACGATGCGCTCCCCGCTCAGCTCGCGCACCAGCTTGCGGTCCGGCCCCGCCGTCACCGACAGACGCAGCGGATGCCGGCGGAGGCTGACGACGCCGCGGGCGTCACGCAATTGCTCGGTGTGCGGGCTGGCGGCGGACATCGTTCGCCCGGACCTTACCACTCTGTGATGTTGACCTCGCCACCGCGGCTCACCTCGATCTCGCGGGCGCGCCGCAGCCCGCTCTCTGGATTGCGCAGCTCGAGCGTGTGCTTCCCCGGCGCCACGCGCTGATCGACCGGCGTACGACCGATCGGCGCCCCATCGAGGCTGGCCTCGGCCCACGGGATCACATTCACGCGCAAGCGCCCCGGCACCGCCGTCGGCCGCACCCGCGCCGGCCGCCGCACCCCGGGCGAAACCGTGCCCACCTCCGCCACGTCCGCGACCACCAGGCTCGTCGACGCCGGCTCGCCCGGTGCCGCTGTGGCGGGCGCCGCCTGCTCACCCGCCCGCGGCACGCCCTCACCCGCCGTCGGCATGACCTCCCCCGCACGAGCCTCACTCGCCGCCGCCAGCGACATCACCTCCGCCTCGCGCGCCCCGCCCATGCCAAGGACCATCCCCCCCACCCCGGCCCCCACCACGATCACCCCGACCCCCACCCACAGCCCGACCGACCGCCGACGCCGCGTCGGCGGCCCCACCAGCGCCTCGGTCTGCGCCGTCCGCCCGCGCATCTGCAGCGCAGCGTCGACGTGCAGCGCGGCCCGCTGGCGCTCGCGCTGCACCTGGCGCACCCGCTCGGCCAGCGCCCCCGCGCCCCGCGGCACCGCATGTTGCACACGCAACAGCTCGAGCTCGCGACCCAGCGTCTCAGCGTCCGCGATCCGCTCCGCCACCCTCGCGGTGGCCGCCCGCGCCGCCAGCAGCACCAGCCCGTCCCGCAGCGGCCCCGCCTCGACACGCTCCGCCAGCTCCGCCGTGATCACCCCGAGCGCGTAGATATCAGCGCGGCGATCGACGACCTCCCCCGCCGCCTGCTCCGGCGCGCGATAGCCCGGCGTACCGATCGCTCGCCCCTCCGCCTCCGCCACCGCGCGCAGCCGGGCGACGCCAAAGTCCGTCAGCATCACCCGACCCTCGCGCGACACCAGGATATTCGCCGGCGTCACGTCGCGATGCACCAGCCCCAGCGGACGCTCCGCCTCGTCGACCGCGGTATGGGCATACTCGAGGGCCGCGCACACCGACTCGATCACAAACAACGCCGTCGATCCATCGATCGCCGCGCCGCGCTCACGAGCGTCGCGCAGCAGGTCTGCCAGCGAGATCCCGTCGACGTGCTCCATCACCAGGTACGGGACTTGCGCGTCGACGCCGAAGTCGAACACCTGTACGATGTTCCCGTGCGACAGCCTCTGGACCAGCTGAGCCTCGGCCAGCAGCAGGGCGAACGCCTCCGGATGCGCATGCAACTCGGCGCGCAGCTGCTTGATCACCAGCCGCTTGCGAAACCCCTGCGCCCCCTCCACGTGCGCGACGTACACCTCCGCCAGCCCGCCGCTGCCGACCCGCTCACCGATCTCATACCGGCCCAGCCGCCTCGTCCCGCGCACCCGGCCATCATACGGCACCGCCTCGTCGGCATGCTGTGCGCCCTGTCCACCTTCTGCGCCTTCTTCACCTTCTTCGCGCCCGCGACCGCCCGCGCCCGTGAGCTGCTCCTGTGGCCGCAGACCCCGACGACCACCACCCACGGAGCCGCCACCGCCGCGGCCGCCGAGGGCCACCAGCTCCGCGAGCTCGGCCCGCTCCGCGAGCGCCTGCTCGCCGAGGCCGAGGCCCGCAGCGCCGCCACCACAAACGCCCTCGCCGCCGTCGAGGCCGGCCTCGCCGCAGCCCGCCGCGCTTACCTCGAGCAGCGCTACGACGACATGATCGCCGGCCTCGAGCGCAGCGAAGCCGAGGCCGCCCGCGCCCTCCACCACGACCCGCTGTGCAGCGCCACCCTGTGGGACATCGAGTTCCAGCTCGGCCTCGCCCACGGCGCCCGCGGCCGCCCGGACGACCTCCTCCGCGCCCGCGAGCGCTACGCCCTCGCCCTCGCCCTCGACCCCGAGCGCCGCCCCGACAGCGCCCTCTACGGCCCTGACGTCGGCTTCGCCTTCCTGCAAGCCATCGCCGAACAGCGCCCCCTTCGCCCCGTGCGCCACGCCGTCGTGCCCAGCGACGCCACGATCCACGTCGACTGTCGCCCGCTGCGCGAGCTCCCTGGCCTGCGCCCCGGCCTGCACCTGATCCAGATCGACGCCCCCGGCTTCACCCCCGACATCCGCGTCCAGGACCTCACCAACCACCCAACCACCAACGACCCAACCACCAACGACCCAACCATCACCGCCGAGCTCCGCCCCGACCCCGGCGACCCGCTCGGCCCCCGCTGGGTCGCTGGCCGCCTCGACCCCACCCAGCCGAGCACACGCGCCGCCCTGCTCCGCTTCGCCGCTCCCCTGCCGATCCTCTGGCTCGCGGCCGACACCCACAACGGCCCCCGCCACCTCGCCCGCCTGGTCGTCGACGACCAGCTGCGCGCCAGCTTCCGCGGCGACAGCCCCGGCCAGGCCGTCACCGCCGCCCTCGCCAGCCTGCGCACGCCCAAACCCCGCGACGAACCCCCACGCACCAATCGTCGCACCCGCCTGTGGGTCGGCCTCAGCACCGCCGCCCTCGCCAGCCTCGGCCTCGGCCTCGGTCTCGGCCTCGGCCTGCGCTCACAGCCCACCACCCACCTCCAGCTCGTCGCCCCGTGATCTCCACCCTCCCCCTGCGAGCGCGCCTCCACGTGCCCCTCGCCCTCGCCCTCGCGGCCTGCGGCAGCGAGCCCACCGTCATCGCCGTCGAGCTCGGCTCCGACAACAGCTGCGACCAGGCCCGCCTCGCCACCCTCGCCAGCGTCTCCCTCGAGGTCTACGGCGACGCCGACGGCCAGCCCTGCACCCTCGCGCGTCGCTGCATCACCATCGACGCCGCCGAGAGCCTCGATGACATCAGCGCGGCCCTCCAGGACGCCATGCAGCCGCTGGTCGACACCGAGCTCGCGGGCACCCGCCAGATCGCCATCCTCGGCCACAGCAGCCTCGGCTGCGGCGAGGGCGACCGCGGGATGTGCGGCTTCGCCGACCTCGCCGACGCCGACGACACCATCGTCCTGCCGATCCACTGCGACGACCCCAAGGCCCCGATCTGCCCGATCAAGGTCCCACCCTTTTGCCCGTGAAGCACCCTCGACACCGGACCCTTGACAACCGTCAAGGCCCCCCACGCTCGCCGCCACCAGGCCCGCGAGATCACTCATTTGCCGCTGGCCCGCAGCGTGCTGTAGCTTCGCCCATGGGCCTGCTTCGAACCAGCGTGCTGCTCGCGGCCATCCTCGCCGCCTGCGACCACGACGCCCCCGCGGCGGACGACAAGCCTGTCACCGACCGCACCCTCGCCGCGCTCGACACCGACGTCGTCCAGCTTCGCGTCTTCGAACGCATGCTGCGCCCCGTCGGCATCAAGAACCTCGCCCCCGAGCTCGTCGTCGACGCCGTGATCGCGCAGGTCAACGCTCGCCTCGGCCCCGACCTCCGCGACCCCGGCTGCCTCGAGCGCACCGTCGAAGCCGACGGCCTCACCCTCCGCTTCAACGCCTGCGACTACGCCGACACCGCCCTCGACGGCAGCATCCGCGTCACGATCACCCCCGAGACCGGCGATTGCTCTGGCGCCGCGTGTGTCACCGCCATTGTCTACACCCTCGAGCTCGAGGCCCTCGCCCTCGCCAACGTCCAGATCTCCAGCGCCAGCAAGGCCCTGCGGATCCCCACCGACCAGTCCGAGCGCAGCTACCACGGCGAGGCCGAGCTCATCACCCCCAAGGGCCCGCTCTCGACCCGCAGCGACGCGAGCTGGACCACCGCCGCCGGCTGCTTCACCGCCGACTTCGGCCTCGAGATCGCCACCGACACCCAGGAGATCAGCGCCGCCGGCAGCGCGGTCCACGTCTGCGAGGCCAACTGCCCCGACAGCGGCGAGGGCCTGATCGCCTGGGGCTCCGGCTCGACCCTCGCCTGGCGCTACACCGGCAAGGGTCAGCTGCAGGTCCGCGGCCCCAAGGGCCGCGTCTTCACCGTCACCCAGGCCTGCGCCAACAAGTGAGCACGTGCGCCTCGCCGCTCGCGGCGAGGCCCGCAAGCCCCGGACTCAGGGCAGGTTGTCGATCATCTGCAGGTAGGCCAGGCACATCTCGTCCTCGGTCCCCTCGCCCCAGGTGACATCGACCGGCGGCCCCATCCCCTGCGCCGCGCGGTGCTCCGCCGTATTGTCGTACACGCAGCGGATCCGCACCTGGTCGCCCGTCACGACCTTCATCGGCGTGGCCAGCTCGTAGCTGCCTTGCCAGTGGAAGTCCCAGCGCGGGATCTCGAGGATCGTCTCCTCCCCGCCCGCGCCGACCCGCGTCAGCGAGAACCCCGTGCCCAGCAGATGCATGTGCCCCGCGACCCCGACGATGTACGCCTCACCGTCCGGGAACGCCTTCTTGGTCACCCGCGCCGACATCTCCTGCTCGGCCACCACGTCCTTCGCACCCGCCGGGATCTTGAAGCCCGCCCACGGGAACGGCGAGCTCTGGAGCAGCTGCAGCCCCGCCTGCTGGTCCTTCGCCGCGAACGCCACCTCGAGGCGCGTGCGATCGGGGTCGGTCCCGCCGGCCAGGTTGTAGTGGATCTGCGCGACCAGCAGCGACCCCGCCGGGACCTCCGCGCCGGTGCCCGCCGGGTAGTTCACCGCCGTCACACCCGGCACCCACCCGCCGAGCGCGCCGAGCAAGGTCGCCCCCGGGATGTTGCTGTACCCGCCAAAACACGGCCAGCCGACCTCGGGCGTCGCCGCGTCCATCGCCTCGATCGCCGCGCGGCTGTCGGCCGTGAACAGGCTGCTCAGGACGTGGTGCACCACCTTCCCGTTGCCGGGAATGAAGTGATAACCGGTCGCCACCCGATCCTCCGCGACCCCGAGGTCGATCATGAAGCAGTGATAGTCGTCGCTGAGCGAATCGTCGGGCACATGATCGGTGCCGATGTCCGTCTTCAGATCGACCGACGGCAGCTCGATCACCTCCGGCAGCCGCAGCTCCGCCGCCGTCGCCTTGTCGCCCTCGGGCGCCCCTGCCTCGACCCAGGCGCCCAGCAGCGCGACCTCATCCTCCGTCAAGCTGCGGTCGTGTCGCAGCGCCGGCGAGTCCCCTCCCGGCGGCCACGGCGGCATCTCTCCGGCCGCCACGGACGCACCGATCAGCGCCGCGAACGGGGCCGACTCCGCGTAGCTCGTCAGCGCAAACGGGGCCGCCCCGCCCGCTTGATGACACCCGCTGCAGCGCTCGCTCAGCACCGGCGCGACGTCCTGGTAGTAGGTCGGCCCCGCCGCCGCACCCGTCGTCGACCCGCCGGTCTCCTCCGCGCCGCTCGACGACGAGGTCCCCGCAGCGCTCGCCTCCTCGCCCCCCTTGTCGGAGCCACCACAAGCCGGGAAGACGAGCGCCATGCACAGGATCGAGCGGGTTCGGGACAACTGCATGGGCCCCGCATCAGCACGCTGCATGCCAGCCGATCGCGCGCAGCAAGCCAGCGCTAATTCCTCCCGGGGGCCGCAGCACCTTGCCTGCGCACCCTTGACTCGAGTCTCGGGTGCACCTGCGCGGCCCCGAGTAAGTCCGTGTACCCACGCCTTTTTGCTTGGTACGGTCCCTGCTCTACCCGTCGATGCACCGGCAATGAGCCGAGCTGCAGCTTCCAGCTCGCCCGCGAGGAGCCCGCGTATGCAACGTATCAGCACCCTCTCGCTCACCGCCGCGATCGCGCTGGCCGCCTGCGGCGACAGCAGCGGCGGCGGCACCGACGACCCCAGCAAGTCGTCCGCCACCGACCCCAGCGCCACCGCCACCGCCACCAGCACCGGCGACACCCCCACCAGCGGGCCCGGCACCACGACCAGCGCCGGCACCACGGCCGACAGCGACAGCGACCCTGGCACCACCAGCGACGACACGACCGAGGGCCCCGCACCGACCACCATCCCGCTCTCGCCCGGCGACCACCTGATCCGCGTCTCGATGGCCCTGCGCGGCGTCCGACCGAGCGCCGACGATCTCGAGGACGTCGCCGCCGACCCGGCCCTGCTGCCGATGTTCGTCGACCAGTACCTCGAGGACCCGCGCTTCGCCGAGACCGTCAAGGACATCTACGCCGAGGCCCTGCTCTCGCGCGCCCAGCTCAACAACACCATGCTCGCCTACCGCGGCCCGCTGTTCGGGCTCGACGACTCCACCTACATGGCCTCGACCCCCGAGGAGCCGCTCAAGCTCATCGAGTGGGTCGTCTCCGACCCCGCCCGCTCCTTCAGCGAGATCGTCACCACCGACACCGTCATGGTCAACGAGATCGGCGCCGCCGCCTGGCGCGTCAGCGGCTACGTCAAGAAGCAAGGCGGGTGGCAGGCCGTGAAGTGGAGCGACGACCGCCCCCAGGGCGGCGGCGTGCTCGCCAGCTCCGCCCTGTGGCACCGCCACCCCTCCAACGGCAACAACTACCAGCGCGCCCGCGCCAACCTCGTCAGCCGCGTCTTCCTCTGCGACGACTACCTCACCCGCGACGTCCCCCCCTTCAACGACGTCGACTTCTCCGACCCCGACGCCGTCAACAACGCCCTCCAACAAAACCCCGGCTGTCAGGGCTGCCACCAGACCCTCGACCCGCTCGCCGGCTACTTCTGGGGCATCGCCTCGCGCGGCCGCGCCGGCCTCACCCAGGCCTACGACCCGATGGACGGCGTCACCTGCCTCAAGCAAGACGTCTGCTACCCGACCACCGAATACAACCTCGACTTCGAGGACGACTGGGCCAAGACCAGCAAGCGCGCGCCCGGCTACTTCGGCGTCCCCGAGGCCGAGGGCGGCGTCGACAAGCTCGGCCTGCGGGTCGCCGCCGACCCCCGCTTCGCCCAGTGCACCGCCCGCCGCTTCTACAGCTACATGGCCCAGGTCCAGATGGACGCCGTCGCCTTCCCGCTGGTCGACCGCTTCACCGCCGCGCTCGACCAGGGCGGCAAGCTCGACGTGCGCGCCCTGGCCCGCGCGATCGTCCTGTCCGACGAGTTCGCCGCCGCCTACAGCGTCGACCCCGTCGAGGCCGAGACCCTCGTCGGCTACAAGACCGCCCGCCCCGAGCAGCTCGCGCGCACCTTCAAGGAGCTCACCGGCTTCGACTGGTACGGCATCCGCACCGCCGACGACATCAACGGCGAGTTCCCCCTGCTCGCCAACGACGCCTTCGGCTACCGCGCCATGGCCGGCGGCATCGACGGCTACTCGATCACCCAGCCCACCCACACCTTCAACCCCACCCGCACCCTCGTGCTGCAGGCCCTCGCGGCCGAGGCCGCCGGCTTCGTCGTCGACCGCGACTTCGACGTCCCCGCCAGCGCCAAGCTCCTCACCGAGCTCAAGGACAGCACCGCCGACGAACCCAGCGTGCGCGCCCAGATCGCCCTGCTGCACGCCCGTGTCCTCGGCGAACTCGTGCTCGCCGCCAGCCCCGAGGTCGACGCCTCCCTCTCGCTGTGGTCCGCCGTCGCCGGCGACAACCGCCAGAAGTGGAAGATCTTGCTCACCGCCATGTTCCAGGACCACCGCCTGACCTTCTACTAAGGAGACCCAAACCCATGCGACTCCAACGACGCACCTTCATGGGCCTGGGCCTCGCCGGCCTCGGCGCCCTCGCACTCCCTCGCCGCGCCACCGCGGCCGCCGCGAAGAACCTCATCGTCGTGTTCGCCCGCGGCGCCTGGGACCCCGTGTGGCACATCGACCCGCAGGACCCCGTCAACAAGGACATCGACTCGCCCGTCGGCGTGGTCAAGCCGTTCAAGAACGGCATCGAGGTCCTGACCGCGGCCGAGCGCCCGAACATCGCCGCCTTCTTCACCGGCTGGTCCGGCAGCTGCGCCGTCGTCCGCGGCATCAACGTCGGCTCGATCGCCCACTTCCCCTCGCACGTGCGCATGATGACCGGCACCCGCACCGAGCTCAGCCCCGACCTCGGCTCGATGGTCGCGGCCACCCTCGGCGACGGCCTGCCGCTCCCCTACGCCGACATCGGCGGCGGCGCCTACGCCGGCCCCTTCGCCGCCAACATGGGCCGCCTCGGCAGCCACAACCAGGTCGTCACCCTCATCGACCGCCTCAAGAAGAGCTACAAACCCGGCCCCACCAAGTCCAGCTCCGACACCTGGCCCCCGCTGATCCCGAGCACCAGCGAGGCCCAGCAGATCCGCGACTACGTCGAGGCCCGCGCCGCCGAGGCCGCCAAGCAGCGCGGCGCCCTCGGCGACAACAGCCGCCGCCTCGGCGACTACGTCGACTGCTTCCAGCGCGCCGACGACCTGCGCGCCATCCCCGAGCTGCAGGCCCTCAAGCTCGCCGCCTCCTCGGCCCTCTCCGGCCAGATCGACCTCGCCATCACCATGCTCGCCAAGAGCTCCTGCGCGGTCTACCTCGACAGCGGCCAGGAATGGGACACCCACACCGACATCGCCGACCAGGGCACCAGCGCCGACGCCCTGTTCGGCGACCTCACCCTCCTCATGCAAAAGCTCGAGGCCGCCGGCCGCCTCGACGACACCACCGTCGTCGTCATGTCCGAGATGGGCCGCACCCCCAAGCTCAACGCCCCGCTGCCCCTGGGCGGCAAGGACCACTGGCCCGTCACCTCCGCAATGGTCCTCGGCGCGGGCGTCAAACCCGGCGTCTACGGCGGCACCGACGCCAGCCTCAACGGCCGCAACGTCAACCTCAGCACCGGCAAGGCCGACGACAAGTCGCCCGAGCCCCTGCGCTACGACAACTTCTCCGCCGGCATCCTCCAGATCGTCGGCGTCGACCCCCAGGAGTGGCTCCCCGATGTCCCACCGATCACCGGCTTCATCGCTTGAGCTCCTGCTCTCCGCCGCCCTCCTCTCCGCCTGCGGCGACACCAGCGGCGGCGAGACTAGCGACACCACCACGGGCACGACCAGCACCACCGGCAAACCCACCACCGGCGAACCCGACACCACCAGCGCGCCCACCGGCACCAGCGGCACCAGCGACTCCACCAGCAGCGACGCGAGCACCAGCAGCGCCTCCACCACCGACGCCGACAGCAGCACCGGCGCCGACCTGTGCGCCGAGAACATGCTCACCTGGGAGAACTTCGGCGAGGCCTTCATGCTCAGCTGGTGCACCGGCTGCCACAACTCGCAGCTGCCGACCGCCCAGCGCGCCGGAGCCCCCTGCGCCGTCAACCTCGACAGCCACGCCGGCGCCCTCCCCTTCGCCGCCAACATCAAGCTGCGCGTCGTCGACTGGCAGATGTACGAGGGCACCAAACCGATGCCCCCCGCCGCGATCATCCCCGACGAAGAGCTGGCCCTCCTGCGCGAATGGATCGACTGCGGCGCCCCGGGCCCCGACATGGGCCTGCCCCCGCCCAAGTGCCCCGACCCCTGAGATCCCATGCTCGCCTGCACCCTCGCCCTCGCCCTCCTCGCGCAGCCACCGAGCCCCGAGGCCGTCCCCGAGACACCACCCACCGACGCGGCCGTCCCCGAGACTCCACCCACCGCCGCGGCCGTCCCCGAGACACCACCAAGCACCGACGCCGCCCCACAACCACCGCCCACGACCACCGACGCCGCCCCCAGCGAGCCCACCCCCGCGGTGCCACCTCCGACCGCGCCCCGCCGTTCGCGCCTGCCGCCCGGCTGGGCCGTCGACCTGTCCCTCGGGACAGCCGTACCGATCAGCATCGGCGGCGCCTTGCAGGTCGAGTTCCCGCACCGCCTGCTCGGCGCGATCGAGCTCGGCGGCCTGCCCGGCGGCTACGTCGACCTGATCAACGCCGTCGTCGTCGCCGCCGGCGGCTACGACTCGCTGACCGCCGGCATCATCCGCCAGGCGATCCAGAAGTCCTTCGTCATGCGCCTCTCGGCCGGCTGGCGCCCCTTCAAGCGCCGCGGCTTCGAGTTCCGCGGCGGCTACACCCTCGCCGCGCTCGGCGGGGGCATCAGCGCCGTCGAGGCGATCGAGCTCGCCACCGGAGAGGACCTCCAGGCCGGTCAGAACGCCGCCGACATCCCGCTGCACGCCAACACCCACAGCTTCCACGTCGACCTCGGCTGGCGCTGGGTCATCCGCGAACACTTTCTCATCCGCACCTCGCTCGGCTACCTGCAGACCGTCGCCGCCACCACCACCGTCGAACACGACACCGGCGGACCCGCCCGCGCCCGCGCCCTCGACAAGGCCGAAGCCGCCCTCGACAGCTACCTCGGCGACCTGCTCACGACCTACATCAAGGCGCCCGTGATCAGCCTCCAGCTCGGCTACCGCTTCTGAACGCCCGCGACTTCGCGTAGCCTCGCGCGCCGTGTCCGAGCTGTTCGCCGCCGCCGTCTCGATCGCCCCGACGAAGCGCCGCCGCTTCCTGTGGGCCGCGTGGTGGACCGCCGCGCCCACCCGGGACCCCTTCCGCAAACCCGACGCATCGGAGGGCGGCGCCCGCACCCGCGACGAGGCCCTGCGCCACGCCGAGAAGGCGGCCGGCCGCGCCCTCGTCGAGATCGAGCCGCTGTGGGCCCGCGCCTGGGCCCGCATCCTCATGGACCTGCCCCCGTTCACCCAGCCCACAGCCGACGCCACCAGCACGACCACCCCACGCGCCAGCCGCGAGCCCGAAGCTTCGATCTGGCAGCTCCTCGGCCTCACCCCCCAGGCCACGATCCCGGAGATCCGCGCCGCCTTCCGCCAGCGCGCCCTCGTCACCCACCCCGACCGCGGCGGCGACCCCGAGGCCTTCCGCGCCCTCCGGCGCGCCCACGACGAGGCGCTCGTCCGCCGCACCCGCGCCGGCAAGCGCCCGCGTCGCAAGTGATCACAGGCGCCGCGACCCGCGGCTGTCCGCGCCCGCGCACGCGTGCTAAAGGCGTCCGAGTGCGCGACGTCCCGCCCTGCGACCTCGACCTCCCGGCCCGCGGTGAGCCCTGCGAGGTCGTGGTCGAGTACCCGCGGTGGAGCATGGTCAAGCGCCGCAGCGACGGCTCCATGGACTTCATCGCCCCGCTCCCTTGCCCCTACAACTACGGCTCGATCCCCGGTCGCCGCTCCGGCGACGGCGACCTGCTCGACGCCGTCATCCTCGGCCCTCGCCTCCCCCACGGCGCCACCCGCTCGCTCGTCGCCGTCGGCGTGATCGGCTTCCTCGACCTCGGCGTGCACGACCCCAAGGTCATCTGCAGCGAGGCTGCCCTCTCACCGCAGCAGCGCCGCAACCTCGAGCTGTTCTTCCGCACCTACGCCGGCTTCAAGCGGACCCTCGCCGCCGCGCGCCGCCAGCCGGGCGCCACTCGCTACCTCGGGTGGCTGCGCTGATCTCGTCGGCGACCCGCCTCATTGGGTGAGGATCGCGATCACCACCAGCAGCGCCCCGAGCATCCCGAGCGCCAACCCCCAGACCCAGGGTTGCATGTACCACGGCGGCATCAGCTGCGGCCGCACACGCGCGGGCGGGCTCTGAGGCAGCCCGGGTCGCTGCATCGGCCGGGTCGGCAGCGCGTCCAGCTCTTGCGCCGACTTGGCCGGCACCGCCCCCGGTCGCGCCGCCCCGGCCTTCACCCCCGCGGGCGCCGGCATGGACTTCGGAACCACCGGCGCGCTCACGGTCGCCGGCTTCGCCGCCACCGCCGCCTTCGCCACCGGCACCTGCGCCCCCGTCACCTTCACCGCCGCCACCGCTGGCTTCGCCACCGCCGCCGCTGCTGGCTTCGCCACCGCCGCCGCTGCCACCGCTGGCTTCGCCACCGCCGCCGCTGCCGCCGCCGGCTTCGCCACCACCGCCGCCGCCGCCGCTGGCTTCGCCGCCGCAGCCGCTGGCTTCGCCGCCGCCTTCGCATCCTGCGCCGCGGCTGCGCGCTTGAGGTCCGCCGGTCCGGCCCGCTCGAACGGCGCCAGGTCGGCGAGCAGCGCCTCGGCCGACGCGTAGCGATTCTTGGGCTCACGCTGCAAACAGCGGGTGATCACCTCGGCCAGCCCACGCGGCGCGTCCGGCAGATACTGGCCGAGCGGCGGCGGCTGGTAGCTGCGCAACGCCACCAGCGCGTCGGCCACGCTGGTGCGCGCGAACAGCTGCACCCCGGTCATCGCCTCGTACAAGATCACCCCGATCGACCACAGGTCCGCGCGCGCATCGACCCGCGACGCGCCTTGCAGCTGCTCGGGCGCCATGTAGTGCGGCGTCCCCATCGTCGCGCCCGCGGCCGTGAGGAAGTGGTGCGCGAACTTCGAGATCCCGAAGTCCATCAGCTTGACCAGCCACTGCCCGCGGATCGCCCGACACAGGTAGATGTTCTCGGGCTTGAGATCGCGGTGGACGATCCCCGCCTTGTGCGCCGCCGCCAGCCCCGTCAACGCCTGGCGGACGATCCACACCGCCAGGCCCGGGTCGAGGCGGCGGTGGGTCTGGATCAGCTCCGCCAGCGACGCCCCCTCGAGCAGCTCGAGCACGATGTACGGCCCGATCTCGCTGGTCCCGAAGTCGAGCACGTCGCAGATGTGATCGCTGCCGATCTTGCCCGCCGCCGAGGCCTCGTTGCGGAAGCGCCCGAGCAGCTCCGCGTCGCTGGCGAAGCGCGCGTGCATCAGCTTCAGCGCCACCGACCGGTGCACGAAGGTGTTGGTCGCCTGCCACACGCTCGCCATGCCGCCGTCGCCGATCTTGCGATCGAGGCGGAACTTGTTGTCGAGCAGGCGCCCCTCCAGCGGCAGCAAGGTCCCGTCCTGCGGGCACTGCAGGCGCTCCGCCGGATACACGCGGCCGCAGCTGCGGCACGGCGCGAGCGCGGGGGCGAGGGACGCAGGTGGCGGCAGGGCGGGCACGGCGGGCCAGTGTACTAAAACCCGGCTGTCCGCGACGTCCGCGGCGCGCGCGATCACGTCCGCGATGGACCGCGGCCGACCCGAAATTCTCGCCTCAGAAGGCGTGCTCGGTCATCAGATAAAACCCGGCCGTCTCGCGGCTGAAGCCGCCGTCCAGGCGGATCACTGCGAAGTGATCCCAGGTGATGAGCAGGCCCGGCCCGCCCGAGACGTGCCAGTGGACCGGCAGCTCGCGCAGGCTCTGAGCCACCAGCCCGAGGTCCACATAACCCTTGAGCCCGAAGCCCAGCGTGTGCTTGCGGACCTTGAACTCGACCGGCTCGAAGCGCAGCTCCACGCTGGCAAACGCCTTGTGCTTGCCGATGTAGCGCCGCCGCAGCCACCCGCGCCCCGTCACCACCCCGCCGAGCCCGTCCGAGCTCACCAGCCCGCCAAACTCGCCGAGCGGCACCAGCGGCGCGTCGCCCCACAGCCCGTCGTAGGTCAGCCGGTGCGCCAACACCAGGCTCGGCACGCCGAGCGTCCAGTAGTGGCGCAGCGTCGCGTGGACCCGGCCCCACGCGTGGTTCGACCCGGTCCACGGCCCCGCCGAGTCGACCGTGATGTCATGCAGGGCCCCGCGCTTGGGCCCCCACTCGTTGTCGCGTCGGTCCCAGATCAGCCCGAGGCGCAGCACTCCGCGGCGCGTCGTGCCCTCGTCGTAGGGCCGCTCCACCGCGAACCTGCTGCCCTCATACCCGCGGATCTTGTCGACCCAGTAGCCAAAACCAGAGTACGAGCGCAGCGTCCCGAGCGGGCCGGGGCCCGGCGGCTTGTACTTCCACAGCGGGTGCTGATACGTGAAAAATCCGCCGACCGTGCGCACGAAGGTCTGATAAACGCGCCCCTGCAGGTCCTGCCCGCGCAGGTTGGCGTTGTTGGCGACCCCGAAGTACGGGAACACCGGATCGATCGTCGCGCTGACCCCGACCTCGAAGATCTCGCCGTAGCCGAGCGTGTCGCGCAGGCGCAGCGAAAACCCGTGCTGCTGCACCTTGCGCAGCGACACCCGCGACTCGACAAACAGATACACCCGGTTCGGCTCGTCGTCGCGGGTCCGGTACGCGTAGTTCAGCGACGCCCCCAACATCAGCCCGACCGCCGGCTGCGAGCGCAGGCTCGGCAGCGGCAAGAAGCGGTGCGGGGTGCGGCGCTTCGGCGTCTTCGCCCCGCGCGACTTGGGCGCCAGCGGGTTCCCGAGCCACTCCCAGCGCGGCACCTCCACCGGCGCCCCGGGCCCGCTCTCCTTGGGCAGCGCCGCCGTCGGCACGCCCGTGATCGGCGGCCCCGGGCGGCCCGGCGCCAGCGTGGCGTCGCCCACCGGCGCCGCGCCCGGCTTCACCGGCGCCGCGGCCGGCTTCACAGGCGTCGCGGCCGGGTCACCGGCCTGCGCCACATCGACGCCGATCGGCAGCTCGGCCTCCGCCGGGAGCGGCTCACCCGGCGACGGCGACGCGACCCGCAAAGCCAGGAGAATCTGCGGGTAGAGCGGTGAAGTCATGAGCACGGTGGCGTGCCACACGAGGGGACCCGCAACGCTAACCCAAATTCCGCCACATCAGGCGCCTGACCTCCGCCCGCGGATGCCCCCACGCCGCGAAGCCGCGGGCACGCGGATCGATCGCACCGACAACGCCGCTGCGACCCGTGCTTCCCCGGTGTGCCGCGCGATTGAGTTTCACCGAGTCGCGGCCTATCGTCCGGCCATGTTGCGCTCGTCTGCTCGCCGGCTCATCGCCCTCCTCATCGCTGGCCCCGCCTGCAACGGTCCCCTCGTCTCGGCCACCGCCGATGAGGCCAGCACCACCGCCACCACCGCCAGCGACACCGGCCCGCAGCTGACCACCGACCTCACCCCCACCAGCGAAGGCAGCTCCGGCACCACCGCCGAGCCCCCCGGCGGCCTCGCGCAGGGCCCGCTCAAGGCTGGCGTCGCCGTCGGTCACCTCACCGGCCCCGTCGGCGCCTCCATGGCCGGCTACGGCGGCCGCACGCCGACCAACAACACCCCATGGAACGACGTTCTCAACGGCGCCGCCGGCTTCTACGGCTACGGCGCCGCCAAGGCGATCGCGCTCGAGGTCGAGGGTGAGCGCCTGGTCCTCCTGAAGATCCCCACCATGAGCTCCGAGGCCTCGATCACCGAGGGCACCCTCGCCAAGCTCAAGGACCTCCACGGCATCGACCTCACCGGTCGCCTGATCACCGGCGCCACCCACTCGCACCACAACATCGCCCGCTACTGGCGCCTGCCCAAGCTGCTGGCCGCCGTCGGCGCCGACTCCCCCGACGAGGAGATCATCGACCGCATCACCACCCAGCTCGCCGAGGTCGTCGCCGCCGCGATCGCCGACCTCGGGCCCGCCGAATGGGGCACCGCCGCCGCCGAAGACTGGGACCCCGACCATCACATCTACCGCGACCGCCGCAGCGCCAACGACCCCACCTACGGCAAGGACCCGCGCCTCACGATCCTCGCCGTGCGCCGCCCTGACGGCGCCCCCATGGCCGCGATCCTCAACTTCGGCATGCACGGCACCGTGTTCGACAGCGACAACGAGCTGTTCACCGAAGACGCCCCCGGCGGGCTCGAGCTCAAGTTCGAGGAGCACTTCTTCGCCCGCAGCGGCAAGCCGATCTTCGCCATGTTCATGCAGTCCGGCGGCGGCGACGCCTCGCCCGCCGGCGACCGCTTCGACCACCCCGGCGCCGCCCGCATCGAGCTCATCGGCGAGGAAGCCGCCCCGAAGATCTACGCCACCTACGAAGACGTCGCGTGGAAGTCCGAGCTGCGCCTCGGCGTCCGCTCGCGCCGCATCGACCTCAGCTACGCCGGCATCGGCTACGACGAGATCCCCGAGTTCAAGAACGCCGCGGACTATCCCTACACCTGGGGCGGCTGGCAGTGCACCGGACCGATCCCCGCCGACAACGCCAACCCGGCCACCAGCAGCGAGGGCATGCCCAAGGACTGCACCGATATCAAGACCCTCATCGAGCAGGCCGGCGAGACCGTCCCCCACGGCGAGGTCCACCAGATGTACACCACCGTCGCCTCGCTCGACGACTTCTTCCTCGTCACCCTCCCCGGCGAGCCCACCTACTCCGTCGTCAAACATGTCCGCGAGGAGCTGCAGGCCCGCGACGTCCGCGGCATGGTCGTCGGCTACTCGCAAGACCACATGCTCTACCTGACCCACCCCGACGACTGGTACCAGGGCGGCTACGAGAGCGAGATGAGCCTCTGGGGGCCCCTCGCCGCCACCCACATCGTCGGCCGCCAGATGGAGCTCGTCGAGGCCCTCAAGGCCGGCGAGGGCACCCCCGTGTGGAGCGAGGAGTCGGCCAACCTCTCCCTGCCCAAGCCCTTCGAGCCGCGCGCCATCGAGCGCAGCGAGGACGCCGGCAGCCTGCTCCAAGACGTCACCAGCGACATTCAGCGCGGCGACACCGTGCGCCTCGGCTGGGGCGGCGGCGACCCCTCGCTCGGCGACCCACGCGTGGTCTTGCAGGTCGAGGCGAGCCCCGGCGAATTCACCGACGTCCCGGCCCCCAGCGGCTGGCCCGGCGCGGCCCTCGACAACAGCCGCTACCACATGCTCACCCACTACGACCCCGACCCCAAGCCAAACAAGAAGATCCTCCCGTCCCGCAAGCACCACTGGTACGTCGACTACCAGGCCCCGCTCGACCTCCCCGCCGGCAGCTACCGCCTGGTCGCCACCGGCCCCGCGATGGAGGACGCGCTCACCGACTACGAGGTCGCCTCGAGCCCCTTCCTCGTCGGCGCCGGCAAGGCCGACCTGCTCACCGCCACCCTCAAGGACGGCACCCTCACCGTCGCCTGGACCCACGAGCAGCCCCAGCAGGTGCTGATCGAGACCTGGCCCACCGACGCCTACCGCCTGCTCGACGCCACCGTCCCACCGACGATGCCCGCCACCGTCCGCGCCACCATCACCCTCGACTTCTTCGTCGACGGCGAACCCGCGGGCGACACCTTCGAGGTCCCCTTCACCCCCGGCAAGGGCCATCTCCTCGACTTCGCCCGCACCGGCCTCCCAGCCCTCGGCCTCGCCGTCCGCGCCCACCTCACCAGCGATATCGTCCCCACCTTCGTCGAAGCCGAGGTCCTCAGCGACTGAACCGCGAATGCATTGACCTGTCTCAAGAGACAGACGGGCGATCCCTCGATCCCCAGACCTCACGATACGAGGCCCGGATCACGTCTGCATCAGCGGCCATGCACCGATCGATCACCAGCGAATTGTAACAACCGCGACGCATCGGGAACTGCCCCCGTGAGCGCCTTACGCTCACCGACTGTTGGCCTTCTGGAGTCTCCCATGCACAAAGCCATGCCCGCCTGGTTCGTCGCGCTATCGCTCCTGCTCCCCTTCGCCGCCTGCAAGGGCACCGACCCCGTCGGGACCGCCAGCGGCACCGGCACCGACTCGAGCTCCGGGTCGAGCACCAGCGCCATGACCTCGAGCCCGTCGACCGGAGGACCCACCGCGACAGACACGGCCACCGCCACCGATAGCGGCACCGGCACCGCCACCGACAGCGGCACCTCGAGCCCGACCAGCGGCGTGACCGCCACCACAGGCGGCGCCTGCAACCCCGGCGAGACCTTCTGCGACCCGCTGTGTACCGACACCAACACGGACACCCAGAACTGCGGCGCCTGCGGGTTCGCCTGCGCGGCCGACGAGCTCTGTCAGCAAGGGACCTGCCTGCCCCCGGGCGAATGTCTGCCCGGCGCCGTCCTGTGCGGCAACATGTGCACCGATATCTCCACCGATATCAACAACTGCGGCGGCTGCGGCAACGACTGCAACTTCGATGAATCCTGCGTCGCCGGCAACTGCGTGGCGGGCTGCGCCGTCGGGGCGACCCTGTGCGGCATCGACTGCGTCACCCTCGACTCCGACGCCAACAACTGCGGCGCCTGCAACAACGCCTGCGCCCCCAACGAGGTCTGCGGCAACGGCGTCTGCCTCGGCATGTGCCCCATGGGCACGATCCAGTGCGGCCAGGACTGCGCCAACGCAGCCGACGACCCCAACAACTGCGGCGGCTGCAACAACAACTGCGGCAACGGCCAGACCTGCACCAACGGCCAGTGCACCTGCAGCGGCAACCTCGTCGAGTGCCAAAACCAGTGCGTCGACCTCGCCAACGACCCCAATAACTGCGGCGACTGCAACAACGACTGCAACGGCGGCGTGTGCATGAACGGCCAGTGCGCGTGCCCGATGGGCGAGACCAGCTGCAATGGCCAGTGCCGCGACCTCCAGACCGACCCCAACCACTGCGGCGATTGCAACACCCAGTGCGACCAGGACCTCGAGACCTGCAACGCCGGCAACTGCGAGTGCAAGCCCGGCCTCGAGCTGTGCAACGGCCAGTGCATCAACACAGACGCCAACTCGATGAACTGCGGCCAGTGCGGCAAGGTCTGCATGGGCCAGACCCCGCTGTGCGGCGGCGGTCAGTGCATCGGCCAGTGCAACAACAACTTCCCCAACAAGTGCGGCAACGTCTGCACTGACTTCGACAACGACCCCCTGAACTGCGGCCAATGCGGCGACACCTGCAACAACGACGAGATCTGCGTCCAGGGCAACTGCGAGAACTTCATCATCCCGCAGTGCAACCAGTGCCCGTGCAACGAGTGCCAGGGCGACACCAACCAGTGCTGCTTCAACGAATTCGTCAACCACACCGTCTGCGCCGCCGAGTGCCCGTGAGCCCGGCCCGCCGCCGCGCTGGCCGCTAACGCCAGCGCGGCGCCAACAAGCGCCGCTTCCCGTCGTGTGACAGCGTCACGTCGGGGGCGTCCATCTCCTTGCGGTCCCACAGCTGACACGTCACCTGCATGTGCCTGGTATCCAGCGCCTCGCAGTAGTTCGTGAATTTGCAGCGCCGGACCTCCGCGCCGCGCCCGAGCCGGACCTTCATGAACCAGTCCGGGTCGGCGAGGCTCTGCCGCGCCGCCGCGACGATATCCGCGTACCCGGCCTGCAGCGCCGCCTCGGCCAGCTCGAAGCTATTAAACCCGCCCGCCGCCACCACCGGCACCGCCAGCCCGTCGCCGCGGATCCCCGCCCGGATCGCCGCCGAGAGCATCACGTTGCGCGCGAAGGGCCCGCGCTCGTCGCTGATCACCGTCGGCATGCACTCATAGCCGCTCGGCCCGGTATATGGATAGACCGCCTCCCCCACCTTCGGCTGCTCCGCGTCATCGAACTTGCCGCCCTTCGAGACGCTGATGAAGTCGAGGCCCGCCCGCGCGAACGCCCGCGCGAAGTACACCGCGTCGCCCAGATCGCTGCCCCCCGCGATCCCCTCGTCCCCGAGCATCCGACAGCCCACCGCAAAACCCGACCCGACCCGCTCGCGCACCGCAGCGATCACCTCCAGCGGCAGCCGCACCCGGCCCTCCAGATCGCCGCCATATCCGTCCGTCCGCGTGTTCGTGCGCGAGAGGAAGCTCGCCAGCGTGTACGCGTGCGCGTAGTGCAGCTCCACCCCGTCGAAGCCGGCCGCCTGCGCCCGCCCAGCCGCGTCCGCGAACAGCCCCGGCAGCACCGCTGGCAGCTCGCGCACCTGCGGCAGCCCGACGTCCACCACCTGCTCACGCTGCCCATACTCGAGGTCGCGCAGCTCTCTGGCCGTCAGGACATGTCCCCAACAACCTGGCCCTTGTGCCAGCAAGCACTCGCGCAGCGCCGCGTCCGAGGCGACCCGCCACGACGGATCGCCGAGCTGCACCGCCAGGCGCTCGCGGTGCCCGTCGTCGACCGCGAGGAAGCGCGCGAAGTACTTGTCGGCCGGCGGCCGGCGCTTCACCGCGAGGAAGTCGATCAGCTGGATCAGCAGCCGCGTGTGCCCGCCGCTCGCCTCGCGCACCGCCTCCACCAGCGCCCGCAGCCCCGCCACGAAGCGGTCGTCGCCGGCCCGCAGCAGCGGCCCCGACGGCACGTCGCGGATCCCCGTCGCCTCGACCACCAGCGCCCCCGGCCGCCCGGCAGCGAAGCGCGCGTACCAGTCGATCACCTCCCGCGTCACCAGCCCGTCCGGGCTCGCGCGCCACGGCACCATCGCCGGCACCCACGTCCGCTGCTCGAGTCCGAGCGGCCCGCAGGAGATCGGCGAGAACCACCGACTCTGCGCCGCCTCCTCGGCCGAGGGCCAGCGCGCTGGGGTGACCGGGTGACGCTGCCTCTGAGGCGGGTTCCACATATGCAGCGCCACCCTAACACAGCCATCATCGCTCGCCGGTGCCGACCGCAGCGCCTCAATTCGCCTCCTGAACATTGTTGCCATGCCCCTACGCGCCCGCCTAAGCTACCGGCGATGGAGATCGCAGCGCTCCCGATCGACGAAGGCCAGCGGCTCGCTGCGCTGCGTCGCTACGCGATCCTCGACACCCCGCCCGAGGAGAGCTTCGACCAGCTCACCCGCTTCGCCTCGCAGCTGTGCAACACGCCGATCGCCCTCGTCAGCCTGATCGACCACAACCGTCAGTGGTTCAAGTCGCGCGTCGGCCTCGACGTGCCCGAGACCTCGCGCGACCTCGCCTTCTGCGCCCACGCGATCCTCCAGCCCGACGAGCTCTTCGAGGTGCAGGACGCCGCCCGTGACCCACGCTTCCACGACAACCCGCTGGTCGTCGGTCAGCCCGACATTCGCTTCTACGCCGGCGTCCCCCTCGTCGACCCCGGCGGCAACGCTCTCGGCACCCTCTGCGTCATCGACCGCGTCCCACGCAGCCTCACCGCCCTGCAGCGCGAGGGCCTGCGCGTGCTCGGCCGCTCCGTCATCAACCAGATCGCCCTGCAGCAGTGGGTCCGCGAGCTCGCCAGCGCCGGCGTCGAGCTGACCGCCGCCCGCGACCAGGCCCTCGCCGCGACCCGGGCCAAGGACACCTTCCTCGCCAACATGAGCCACGAGCTGCGCACCCCGCTGAACACCATCCTCGGGCTCAGCGACCTCCTGCGCGAGCAGCACCCCGTCGACAGCGAACAACACGCCGACCTCGGCACGATCCACGACGCCGGCAACCACCTGCTCGCCGTCATCGAGGACCTCCTCGCCTACGCCCAGCTCGAGCTCGCCAGGCCCCAGCTGCGCCTGCAAGAGTTCGACCTCGGCAAGCTCGTCGCCGAGATCGAGGCGTCCATCCGCGTCCAGATGCGCGGCCGTCCGGTCGAGCTCCACGTGCTCCGCCACGCCCACCCCGCCCTCATCTTCAGCGACCCCACCCGCGTCCGTCAGATCGCCTACAACCTCGTCGGCAACGCCCTCAAGTTCACCGAACACGGCCGCATCATCATCGAGCTCGAGTCCACCAGCGACGGCTACCTCCTGCACGTCCGCGACACCGGCATCGGCATCGCAGCAGACAAGCTCCCGCTCCTGTTCCGCGACTTCTCCCAGGTCCACGACGCCGCCACCCACCACACCGGCGGCACCGGCCTCGGCCTCGCCATCAGCCGCCGCTACGCCCGCCTGCTCGGCGGTGACATCTTCGCCGAGAGCAGCCCCGGCCTCGGCTCCGCCTTCACGCTCCGGCTGCCCCGCCACGCACCTGTCCCTGCGGACAGCCCCACCTGATCGCCGGGCGAGCCGCCGCTACCCGCAGTCCACGATCGTCACGCTGTACGCGATCGCCTGGCTGACGTTGCCGAGCACCACGTCGTAGGTCTCCCCCGCCGCCACCTTCCAGCCCTTGGGCACGAAGCGGACCGCCGAGGTCGACCCATAGCCGCCGCCGAGCGCGTTGACGGTCACCGGCATGTCGACCCCGCCGCGCTTCACCGACACCGTCGCCGCGTTGAGGTCGATCGTGTCGCTCTGCACCGTCCAACCCGCCAGGTCGACGTCCGACCAGCCGACCGTCTCCACGTGCATCGCCTGCAGCGGCACCAGCCCCGGCGGCGGCCAGGCCAGCCACTGCTTGCCCCCGTTCCCGCCGCCCCCGATCACCAGCAGGCACGAGTACTCCGTGGTCGAGCCGAGCCCGATCGGCCCGAGGCTGTTCGACAAGATCCACCGCCGATGGCCCATCGTCGTCTCGTTGCCGACGTCGATCATGTAGAGGTCGACGCTGAACACCCCCGGCCCGCCCGAGATGTTGCTCTTCCCCGCCGCGCCCGCCCCCTCCGCGCTGTAACACTTCCAATTGGCCGGCGGGCTGTGACTGAGCTGCCCGTTGGCGTGCATCATCAGCGCGCAGGCCTGCGCCTGGCCGGTCTTCGCCGCGTCCTCTGCCACCGGCGGCAGGTCGGCGATCCAGCGGTACAGGTTCACAAGCCGCAGCGCGTTGTCCCGCCCGTCCTGCGACACCGCCCCCTTGTTGCAGCTGTTCACGTCGCCGCTCCAGCTGCCCTCCCCGAGCTGAGCCCGGTCCCCGTTCCACCGCGCGCACAACATCGCCGTCTCGTCCGGCGGCGGGTCACCGGTGGTCATCGGGTCCGTCGTCACCGGGTCCGTCGTCGCGGGGTCCGTCGTCGCGGGATCCGTCGTCGCAGGGTCCGTCGTCACCGGCCCGCTCGTCACCGTCGTCATCGCGTCCGTCGTCGTCACCGCGCCGCTGCTCCCGGGATCCCCGGTCGTGCCGTCTGCTGTCCCTACAGACATGTCTGATGTACCAGGTGTACCCCCCGGCCCCGCGCTCGTCGGCGCCGCGCTCGCGCTCCCCGACCCCGCGTCGCTGCCGCTCCCGCTGCTGCCCAGCGCGTCCGCGTCGAACCCCACGTAGCAGCCCGACAGGCCCAGACAACCAGCGACGACGACCCCACGCGGCGACATGTCCCGAGATTGACCCGCGCCCGCGAGACGCGTCAAGCCGGGCCTGCGGGGCCTCGCGGCCCCATCGTCCGCACCCAGCCGCTCAGTCCTGGAGGACCACCCCACGGACGCCGACCGCGACCCGCACCACACCGTCCGCCGCGAGCTGCGTGATGTAGAGCGAGCAGGGATCGAAGTCCGGCCCGCGCCCGAACGCGAGGCTCGCCGGGTACGCCAACTCCGCCACCTTCTCGCCCGCCTGCAGCTCCGTCGCCGCGCCATCGACCCGCCACACCGCGCCCCCCAGGTTGGCCGCGACGTACACCTGATCGTCCTCCGACACCGCGATCCCGTCGGGCGTCGAACCTGTCCCGAGGTGCAGGATCTCGAGCCCGCTGGCCTCCACCGGCATCCCCTTCGCGTCGACCGCAAAGCGGGTCAGCTGCGCGTTCTCGGTGAAGGTCGAGGCGACGTAGAACGCCGAGCCATCCGGGCTGTAGGCCATCCCGTTCGGCGACTCGACGTTGAGCACCACGCTGACGTCCCCGTCCAGCGTGACGCGGAAGACCCGCGCGTCGAAGTCGTCCGACACCAGCGCGCTGCCGTCCGGCGCGATCGTGACGAAGTTCGGATCGGCAATGCCCGTCGCCAGCTCGCTCGCCACGCCTCCCGCGTCGACGCGATAGACCGCGCCGTCCGGCATCATCACCTTGCCAAACGCAGCGACGATGAAGCCCCCGTCCGCCAGCCCCGCGAGCCCGACCGGCGCCGGCACAGCGGCGAACTTGCTCGCCTGGCCGGCCGCGTCGAGCCGCCACACCGTCCCCGCCGACGTCACATACAAGCCCCCGTCCGCCCCGAACGCGATCCCCTCGCTGCCCTGCGCGAAGCCCTTGTAGAAGAACTCCTGCTCCCCGACCGCCAGGTCGGTCCAGCACGCCGTCGGGTCCACCGGCGCGCCGGTCGTCGGCACCTCCGTCGTGCCCGTCTCGCTCCCGGCGCTGGTGCTCGTCGTCGTCACCGCGCCGCTGCTCGACGAGCCCGACGAGCCCGACGAGCCCGACGACGTGTCACCGCCGGGCGACCCACACGCGAGAGGCAGCACCCCAAGAAGCACCAGCACACACAGTCGTTCGCGGATCATCAGAACCTCCATCAGCCCGGCACACGCAGGTGGCGCACGATCTGCCGCAGCGCCGCCTCGTCCTCGCACAGCCCGACCAGCAGGTCACCCGCAGCGACCACCACGTCGAGCCCGGGATTGATCAACAGCCGCGTCCGCAGGTCCGCGTGCGCGCTCGGGCGACGCACCCGCTCACTGACGCTCTCGCGGTACAGCCCGATCGGCACCACCCCCACGCTGCCCTCCGGACCCGTCACGGCGTACAGCGCCCGTCGCAGCGCCCGCCAGCTGCGCCCGTGCCACAGCGCCGGCAGCGGCACCGTGTACACCTCCGCGTTCGCCTCGCCGAACGCGACGATGCCGCTGAAGAACTCGGCGAAGGCCGCGTCGCGGCACGCCGTCGCCAGCCACGTGTACCCGAGCTGTTCGCTGTCGACGGGGATCAGCCAGCCGCTAAACGGCTCGAAGATCTCGTCCGGCTCCGCCTCCGACGTCTCCACCAGCGTCACCGGCAGCTGCAGCGGCCCCCGCGTCGCCTGCTCGCCGGGCAGCCAGCTGGTCGCCACCGTCAACTCGCGCGCCGCCTGCCCCGACTTGCCCTGCAGCGCCAGGTTGTGGCGGTCACGGGCGCACGCCTGGTGCACCGCGCGGGCGATCCGCAGCGGGTCGTAGCTCACCCCGCTCGCCTCACCGCTGCTCCCGCCCCCGAGCACGATCACCCGCGACGCCCGCGGCAGCCGCAGCACCGCGAGGTTCTCCGGCGCCTCCGGGTTGTCGTAGTGGATCGTCAGCGCCTTGATCCGCCCGAGCTGCAGGCGCACCCGCTTCGGCAGCGCGTCGGGCACCACCACGTGCAACGAGCGCAGCCGCGTCGGCCCTGGGCTGCGCAGCAGCCGGATCAACGGCATCATGTCCTCGCGGAAGTTGAGCACCACCAGGTGCTCGGTCGTCCGCCGCCACAGCCGCGTCTGGTCCTGCGCGAAGATATTGGTCAGCGCCGCCGTGAACCACGCCAACAGGCCGAGGCCCAGGATCGTCGCCATCGCGCCGATCAGCCGCGCGCCCGAGGTCTTGAGCGCCTCGGCGCTGAAGTTCCCGGTCGCAAACGTGTTCATCTCCCAGAACGAGTCGTTCAGGGTGCGCAGCCGCGTGTTCGAGTCGTGCTCGAGCCACCACACCGCGTAGGTCGACGCCACCACCACCAGGACAAACGCCGCGAACGGCACCAGCGGGTTCGACAGCTGGCCCTCGAATCCGAAGCCGGTCGCCATCCCGCGCCGCCGCAGCGCCCGCCGCCCGAACACGATCAGCAGCACCAGCGCCAGCAGCCCCGCGGCCAGCTCGAGCGCCCCGTTGCGATTCGCCGCCACCTCGCGCCGCGCCGCCGCGTCGTGCAGTGGGATCGGCTCCTTCTCGGCGAAGTCGCGGAAGCGCAGCTCGAGCCCCAACTCGTCGTTCGCCGGGTCCCCGGCCACCCGCCCCAGCGCGTCCAGCAGCGGACCCACCGCCGCCTCCTGCGCCGCCTCGGCCCGCGCGTCGCCGACCAGCGCCCGCGGCATCGCCGTCAGCAGCACCGCCGTCACGCACACCGTCGGCAGGCTGTACTCGACCCCCCCGCGGTAGTGCTTCGGCTCGATCGGACACACCCGGTAGTACGGATAGCCGTCGATCAGCCGGTTGAGCACGTCC
>JBGAUO010000053.1:0-28029 GCA_044228605.1 Nannocystis sp.
GGCGCTGCTGCTGGCGTGGATCCCCGTGCTCCTGACCTGCGTCGCGGCGGCCGGCATGTTCGTGCCCAGCCTCGCTCCTTTCATCCTCCGGGCCTTCGCGCTGGCGGTCGCCGTCGCGGCGGTCGCGTGGTGCGTGTCGGTCGCGGCGCTGCTGGTCGGCGGCACTCGTCGTGACCTGCGGCGCACCCGGCGGGCGATCATCCTCGCGGGCACGCCGTGGTACTGCCTCGTCGTCTATCTCGCGACCTATCTCTAGATCGTGGGTCGACCGCTACGGCTTGGCCGGGCCTCGGATGCCTGCCTGGCGGACGTCGTCGACCGGGCGCAGCTTCGCGGCCAGCTCACGTGCAAGCGGGTAGTCGGGACGCAGGCTGAGCGCCCGCTCGCTGGCGTGACGGGCCTGCGCGGGCTCGCCGAGCAGCAGCTCGATCTGGCCGCGGACGGTCCACATGTGGGCGTCGTGGGCGTCGTGATCGATCACCTCGACGATCATCGCGTGGGCATGCCGCAGGTCCGGAGGCTCACTCGCCATGGCCAGCTGAGCCTGTATGTAGGCCGCATAGGCGTGGTGGTCAGCCGGCGGCGAGGCGACCAGGTCCTTGCCCACGTAGTGCAGCGTCCGCGGGTTCGGTCCGCCGGGCTTGCACGCGGCCAGCGACGTGACTGTCGCGAGTGGCAACGCGATCAGCACGACGAGCGCGAGCGAGCGAATGCGGTCCCGCGTGAGCATCACAGCGGGATATTGCCATGCTTCTTGCGCGGGTTCTCCTGTCGCTTGTTGCGCAGCAGGGCGAGGCTGCGGGCGACGGCGCGGCGGGTGTGCTCGGGGGCGATGACCTGGTCGATGAAGCCGAGCTCGGCGGCCTTGTAGGGGTTGGCGAACAGGCCGCGGTAGTTGGCGAGCAGCTCGGCGCGCAGGGCCGCGGGGTCGGCGGCCTCGGCGAGCTCGCGGCGATAGATGATGTTGACGGCCCCCTCGGCGCCCATGACCGCGATCTCTGCGGTGGGGTAGGCGAGGTTCACGTCGGCGCGGATGTGTTTGCTGGCCATGACGTCGTAGGCGCCGCCGTAGGCCTTGCGGGTGACGAGGGTGACCTTGGGGACGGTGGCCTCGACGAAGGCGTAGAGCAGCTTGGCGCCGTGGCGGATGATGCCGCCGAACTCCTGGCCGGTGCCGGGGAGGAAGCCGGGCACGTCGACCAAGGTCCACAGGGGGACGTTGAAGGCGTCGCACATGCGGACGAAGCGGGCGGCCTTCACCGACGCGTTGATGTCGAGGCAACCGGCGAGCACGAGCGGCTGGTTGGCGACCACGCCGACGCTCTCGCCGTCGATGCGGATGAAGCCGACGACGATGTTGCGGGCGAAGTGCTCCTGGACCTCGACGAAGTGGCCGTCGTCGGCGACGGCGGTGATGATCGTGCGGATGTCGTAGGGCTTGGTCGCGTCGACGGGGACGAAGTCGGCGAGCTCGGGGCAGGCGCGCGGGGGGTCGTCGGCGCTCGGGCGGCGCGGGGCCTCCTCCATGTTGTTGGAGGGCAAGAAGCCGAGCAGCTCGCGGGTCATGGCGATCGCGGCGGGCTCGGAGGGGCAGGCGAAGTGGGCCACGCCGCTCTTCTCGTTGTGGGTCGCGGCGCCGCCGAGCTCCTCCTTCGTGACCTCCTCGTGCGTGACGGTCTTGATCACGTCGGGGCCGGTGATGAACATGTAGGAGCTCTCCTCGACCATGAGCACGAGGTCGGTGAGCGCGGGCGAGTAGACCGCACCGCCGGCGCAGGGTCCGAGGATCAGCGAGAGCTGGGGCACCACGCCGGAGGCGAGCACGTTGCGCTTGAAGATCTCGGCGTAGCCGGCGAGCGAGGCGACGCCCTCCTGGATGCGGGCGCCGCCGCTGTCGTTGAGGCCGACGACCGGGGCGCCGACGGTGGTGGCCATGTCCATGACCTGACAGATCTTCTGCGCGTGGGCCCAGCCGAGGCTGCCACCGAACACGGGGGCCTGCTGGGCGAACACAAAGACTGTGCGGCCGTCGACGGTGCCGTGGCCGGTGACCACGCCGTCGCCGTAGACCTTCTTGTCCGGCATGTCGAAGTCGGGGCACTGATGGGTGACGAACTGGCCCTGCTCGACGAAGCTGCCCGGGTCGAGCAGGAGCTCGATGCGCTCGCGGGCGGTGCGTCGACCGGCCTCGTGCAACTTGGCCTCGGCGGCGCGGGCCTTGGTCTCGGCGGCGACGCGGCCCGGCTCGCCAGCGGCGAGCTGACCGGGGCCGGCGTACGCGTCGGCCAGCTGCTCGCGACGCTCGAGCGCCGCGCGAGGGTCGTCGGAGGGGCGAGGCTTGCTCGGAGCTTCGGACATGGCGTCCGGTTTATATCAGGTTCACGCGCGCCGCTTGGGCGCCCATCGCCGATGTGTTACACGCGCCCGCATGACGCTCCGCACCCCCCTCACCCACCTCTCTGCGCTGATCCTCGTCGCCCTCGCCGCTTGCGGCGGGGCCAAGGAGGTCCCCGCGGCCGCGACCAAGTCGGTCACCAAGCACAGCTGCAAGATCATGGTCAGCAAGAAGGCCGAGGAGTTCAAGGGCAGCGCCAACGGCGACGACCAGGCCAAGGTCGAGGAGGCCGCATGGGCCGATGTCTGCGCCAAGCTGCCCGAGGCCGATCGCCCGAGCTGCAAGGACGAGAGCAAGTTCTCGGTGAGCAAGTCCGGCGGCTCGGCCAACGCCGGGGCCGGGACCAGCTACAACACCAACATCACCCTGGCCGCCAAGCACCCCACGCTCGACGGCTCGGCCGACTCCGAGGTCAGCAAGGACGAGGCCTGCAAGGCCGCGCTGACGAAGGCCTGCGAGGCCGCGGGCGAGAAGGGCGACTGCCTGGCCGGCGGCAAGTTCGAGAAGAAGGGCGAGAGCTCGAGCAGCACGACCTCGAAGACCAGCGCGGCCGGTCCGTCCTGAGTCGACTACAGGTGCTCGTCGCCGAGCAAGCGGCGCTTGGCGGCCGTGAACTCGGCGTCGCTGAGGTGGCCGCGCTCTCGCAGCGCGGCCAGGCGCTCGAGCTCGCCGACCAGACCGGGGGCCGGGGTTTGCTCGGCGTCCGTGGAGATGAGGGCGGCGCTGAAGCTCGAGGCGAGCACCGCGATCAGGCCGATGCCCATCAGCATCAGGCCGGTGGCGACCAGCCGGGCGAGGCCGGTCTGCGGGGTGATGTCGCCGTAACCAACGGTCGTGGTGGTGACGATCGCCCACCACAGCGCGTCGCCGAACGCGGACAGGCTCGGGTTGGTATCACGCTCGAGCAGCCACACGGCCGTGGCCAGCGCGACCACCACGACGCTGGCGACCAGCGCCGTGTGGACGATCTTGTGGCGGTTGATCAGCCTATCGAGGATCTTCAGGGCCCGCGTGCGGCGCAGCGCGCTGAGGGTCCGCAGCAGGCGCAACAGCCGGGTCAGGCGCAGCACCTGTGCGACCCGCAGGAACGCGACGGCCTCGAGGTAGAGCGGGATCAGGCCCGGTAACTCGTACCAGCGATGCCGCAGGAACTCCCAACGGTCGCTGGCGCGGCGCAGCCCGACGGCGAGGTCGCAGGCGAACACCAGCACGAAGCCGAGGTCGATCGCGGCGATCCACTGGAAGCGCGGGTCAGGCCAGCGCAGCTCGAGGACCTCGACGTAGAGCACGGGCAGCAGGCTGGCGAACGCCAACACGGCCATCACCAGGTCCCAGGTCACACGAGCGTGATGCTGCTGCTCGTCGCTCATCGCACCCGACTACCCGGAGTCTAGACCAAGTTGCCCTTGGTCGAGGGGACCACGCCGGCGCTCAGAGGGTCATGCGCGACCGCCATCCGCAGGGCGCGGGCGAAGCCCTTGAACGCCGCCTCGACGACGTGATGGCAATTGCCGCCGGCGCGCAGATGCAGGTGCAGGTTCATGCGCGCCTGGACGACCAGCGCCTGAAAGAACTCGCGGACGAGGTCGCAATCGAAGCCGCCGACCCGCCGCCCGGCGATCACCGGCAGCTCGAAGACGAGGTAGGGTCGACCGCCGAGGTCGAGGGCGCAGTCGACCAGGGTCTCGTCCATGCAGAGCGAGAAGTGGCCGAAGCGAGCGATGCCAGCACGCTGCCCGAGCGCCTGGTCCAGCGCCGCTCCGAGCACGAGACCGACGTCCTCGACGGTGTGATGATCGTCGATCTCGGTGTCGCCGCGGGCCTGCACGGTGAGACCGAGGGCGCCGTGGCGGGCCAGGGCCTCGAGCATGTGCGACAGGAAGGGCACCGGCGTGTCGATCTGCGGCGGACGGGGGGGCTCGGCGCCAGGCAAGGTCAGGCGCACAGAAACCTGCGTCTCGCGAGTGCGGCGCTCGACGATCGCCTCGCGGGCTGCGTGGGTGACGAGGGGCGCGGTGGTCGTGTCAGGCATGGGCTCTTAGATCCTCGACTCCGGGACAAACACGATATCACCTGGTCGAAGGACCAGGTCCTCGGACTTGCCATTGACGATCGCCGGCAGCGAGACCTCGAAGGTGACGGTCTCGTCGCCGCGGCCGGTGCGACGCGTGACCTTCACCCGCGACGGCGCTGCGAAGGCGCTGAGGCCCCCCGCGAGGGAAACGGCCTGCACAAGGCTGAGGCCGTCGCGGTAGTCGATCGAGCCGGCCTCGTTAACCTGGCCGAGCACGCTGACCTCACGGTTGCCCCGCTGCTTGACCTGCACGCTGACCTGCGGGTTGTTCAGGAAGCCGTCCGCGAGCCGTTGCTCGAGCATACGGGCGACCTCGTCCTTGGTCTTGCCGCGAACATCGACGCTACCGACCATAGGAAAATCGATGCTGCCGTCGTCGCTGACCTGAAACTCGCCGCCAAAACGGTCCTCGTCGAACACGCGGATGTCGAGCGCGTCCCCGGGCCCGAGGCCTGCGCTGGCGGCCGCACGGGCCGACTCGGGGGGCGCAGGGGGGATGACCGGCGGACAGGCCGCGAGGACGACCAGCGCGCCGAGCAGGCCCAGGTCGGGCATGAACGGACGATGGGCGAGGCGAGGCATGACCGCTGGCGATTGTATTAGAAGCGGACCGCAGCGACGAGGTAAGCGACGTGCTTGACGAAGCCGCCGGCATCGAGGAGCCCGCCGCGGTAGCGGGCGGCAAAATCGGTCTTGTCGACGATCAGGTCGTAGCGGGCCCCGAGCACGAAGAAGCGACCAAACGGCTGCTCGACCCGGGCGCTCAAGGTGAAGATGGTGTCCTTGCGAACAAAGCCAGGAGCGTTGATGTAGGCCTGCACTCGCGACTCCATCCCGGGGATCGGGAGGCCCGCATAGCGGCGGGCGAAGGCCGTGATGGCGACCTCGCTGAACATTCGCCAGCGCCAGATGTGCTGCGCACCGACGCGGCCACCAGCGTCGACGAAGTAGTTGCCAAACAGCGAGTCGCTGAACTGGCGATCGAGCTGGGCGAAGATCTGGGTCCGCAGCGTCGGGTAGTACGCGAGCCGCGCGGTGCCGATGAAGTTCTTGAAATTGGGGCCGTTCTGGTCGTCGTAGTAGATGCCGGCGCCGAAGCCCGCGAGCGCGTCGAGGGTGAAGCGCTTGCCCAGCTGCCCGCGAAAGCCGCCCTGGACGCGGTGGGCGTTGTTGTCCTCGTTGCAGTCGGGGTCGACCTCGGCGTCACAGCTGAGGTAGTAGCTGTTGGCGAAGCTGTAGCTGACCACCAGCGAGGAGCGCGGCAAGATCCGCCACTTCACCTCGGTCGCCGCCCCCTGGACGAGGCGGTCGCCGCTGTAGATGTCCTGGGCCTGAAAGAACAAGACCTCGTTGATGTAGGCGGCCGAGAGGCTGAGCCGGCCACCACCCGGGCGGAACACCAGGCCGAGCGAACCGCGATGATCGATGCGGTTGTAGTTAAAGCCGACTCCGGCGTCGTAGTTGCGCGGGTCGCCGAAGCGGGAGAAAAATTCGGTGAAGTTGACGCTGAAGCGGCGGCCCGGCAGGAGCACCACAAAGGCGTTGAGATCGACGCTAAAGCGCGGGATCTTGCGGATATCTTCGGTGCCAGCGAGGTAGCTGCGGTAGCCGGCCGTGAGCCGCAAGTTGTAGTCAATCTTGCGCTCGCTGGCCTCGGGCGGGCTCTGCAGGGTGTTGTCTCGGACCTCCCGGTTGCCGATGCCGAGCCACGCGACCGGCATGACGATCGCGGCCGGACGAATGCCACCGACGTCCTGCTTGCGGTTCCAAAACACGTTGCTGTCGCCGCCGACCAGCAAGGCGAAGCCGGGGTGCAGCAGAGAGCGCGGACCAAGCTTGATCCCACCGCCGTCCTCGGTGCGAGGGATGCCGGTGCCAGCGGTGGACATCGTCCCGGGAGCGGCCTTCACCGGCGATTCGAGACCGAGCTGAAACCCAAGGTGGACCACGACCACCACGACGAGTCGGCCCCACATCGGCCGTGATCCCGCGAGCCCAGAGGGCCGAAGAACCGCTTCACTCAATGGTGAAGCCGAAGACTGCAAGGACCGGCGCAAGGGACGAGAGGGCTACAGCCTACCGAAACTGTGCCGGCAAGCGAGTAACCCGCGGGAAAGAGTCCGACACGCGAGGGGTCACGCCCCACTCACAGGACCGGGCTTGCAACGGGCGGGCGCGGATCGATCGGCGGGAGGCCACGCTGCGCCGGCGGGAGGGAGCCCGTCGGGTCCTGCGGCAAGATCGTCGGCGGCACAAACGAGTCGTTGCTGGCCTTGCCGCCCGCGGCCTCTTCTTTGCCCTGACAGGCGCGCGCCTGACCGACCAGGCCCTTCATCTGCTGCGCCGCCTCTGCGAGCTTCTCACCGGCAAATGCGCGGGTCGGCGCGTCCACCATCGAGTCTTGCACTACCAGGATGTCGCCGGTCGCAACCTCCATCACAGCACCGGCGCGATCTTGTTTGTCCTGCACGCAGGCAACACGCTGCATGTCGCCGCTCTGCCGTGCCCTCGCGGCCAGTTCGCCGAGTTCGGCCATGCCACGCTCGAGCGCGGAACGAGCCTGCGACGCGTTCATCACCGGCTCCGCCGCGGGTGGCGCCTCGCCAGTGTCCGGCGGAGGGGTCGCAGGAGCCGCCAGAACCGCCACAGGACCACCCAGCCGGGCCTCCTGAGACACCTGTCCCTTGGGACTGGTCGCCGGCGCCGCCCCAGCGGAGTCGGAGATCAACAAACCGCCGAGGACGACGCTGGAACTCCACGCAGCGAGGGACCGGGTCGACGGGTTCATTGCCCCGAAAATACCACAGAAAAGGTCGCGTCCGAAGATGCCTCGGCCCCGGGGGTGGTCGGGAACCGCCAACCCTTGATCTTGGCGACGGTGCAGTTCCTGACGCCTTCATCCTGGAGCGAGTCGTCGAGCACCTGAACATTGGTCACGGTGCCCATCACCGAAACCGTGATGGTGTAGACGATCTTCCCGCTGAGGCCGGTGTTGCCGCGGAGCGCCTTCTCGTAGCAGCTCTGCAGGGCGCCCATGCGGTTGCGGATCGTGGCGGTGACCGCCTTCTTGTCGGCATCGCCGTCGACGTCGGCGCCGCTGCTCTTGAGGGAGATCTTGCGCTCCTTCTTGTCGAGGCCGGCGACCTCGGGTCCATCGGCCGAGACCTCGAAGCCCTTGGTACCGACCGCGGAGCCGAGCGCGCTGATGCCCTCTCCACCGGGCACGAAGGTGCTGACCTCGTTCCCCTCGGCGTCGACGACACGGGTCATGCCAGCGGCGAAGAGCTCGCCAAGGTTGTTCTCGGTGCTCTGGATGACATCGAAGACGGTGCCCTCACCAGGGCCGCCGTAGGTACCAAGGACGCGGGCGACACCCACGCCGCGGGCCTTGGCGATCGCCTCCTTGGAGAAGGCCTTGGAGGGGCTGATCATCTTCTCGACGATCTCTGGGTCCTTGTCCTTCTTCTTCTCCTCGTCCTCGACGGCGAGCAGCTTCTCCTCGTCGTCCTGCTCGGGCTCGGGCTTCTCCTCCTCCTTCTTCGGCGGGATGCCCATCACCCGCAGGAAACGCTCGTCGATCTCGGGCTCAATGGTGAGGTCGACCGGCGCGCTCGCGGCCCAGATGAAGTAGGGACCGAGGATCAACAGGCCCGACAACAGCGTGGCCATGTCGAAGCGCGTGAAACCAGCGAAGGCCCGGGCGCGGTACTCCTGCGGGAACGGGTCTCTACGCACCGGTGGAGCCGGCGGGGCGAACTGAAACAGCAGCGCTGTCTCGCCAAACACCAGCTTGCCCTTCGCAGAGGGATCGAGGCGCAGACGTAGGGGACCACCCTTGGCGTCCCGGCGGGCCTGCTTGCGCCACAGGTCCGCGACCTTGGTGGCGCGCCCTCGCAGCGACAACACACCACCCGTCCACGGCGGTAGCACCAGCGTGTAGGCGCCGTCGGGGCCGTACTCGAAGAGCGTGTGATGATCCGGCACCTGCGGGCCGAAGAGCAGCAGCTCGCTGTCGATGCGTTGGCCCGCGCTGACCGAGGCCGGCGCTGTCTGATGCAGCTCATCGCAGACGAGGTCGTCCGTGATGGATGCGATGCGCAGGACCTTGAACTTCGGAGCCACAGGGCGTGATCTTCCGCGGTTATAGTGGATTTGGGGGGCCGGCGCCAGATTGCAGGCTGGACCGTGATGGGACTGGAAACAACGGATGCGCGGCGCTCGTCATCGCATTGCGAGCAACCAACGACAAGCGGGCCAGAGCCCATGGCTCTGACCCGCCAGCGTTGGAATCGCCTGGCTGCTTACTTGCGGATGACGCAGAACGAGTAGTCAGCAAACTCGGCGCGCCCGGCGGTGTACATGACATCGACGAGGGCGCTGAACTTGAGGTCCTGGTCGCCGACGAGGATGGCGCGGGCAGACCAGGGCTTGCCGGTGTTCTCGGCCATCTGCTTGGCCTTGTCGACCTGCTCGGCGAGCGCGTCGTAGAGCGGCCCGATCAGGTGATTGCTGACCGCCGTGGGATCGATGTCTCCCTCGGGGGTCATGGTCACGACCTTCTTGTCGTCGAAGGTGATGCCGCGCAGCGTAATGAAGATCGGGATGCCGTCCTGCATCGGCGCATCGGCCGTGGAGAGCGGGATCTTCTGGCCGGCCGTCGGGTTGATGACGACCGGGTCCGAGGCGTAGGACTTGAGCAGGTACACCACGATGATGGACACGATGTCCATCAGCGAGGTCATGCCGAGCTCGCCCGGGGGTTCGGTCTTCTGGCGACGAGCGGCGGCCTTTGCCTTCTTCTTCGCGAGGAATGCTTGCTCATCGGGAGTCATCAGCCGGCACCCCCTTCCACGATGGGTTGCCAGAAGTAGCAGTCCTCCGGCACGGCCTCACCCTTGAGCGCCTTGCCGATCTTGCAGGTGCGCCCGGCGAGCGCGTCCATCGTGTAGATCATGCTCTGCATCGGGATCTTGGATTCCGCCGAGAGCGTGACGATGGACTCGTTCGGGAACAGGCTCTTGTACTTCTTGACCGAGGCCTCGAGGGCCGCATAGTCGTAGCGGTCGTAGTCGGTCAACGGCGCGCCGGGCTTGGCCAGCGGGATGGTCGGCGCCTTGGAGTCGGTGGCCTTGCCAGCCTCGGCTCCCTCTTGCTGACCGTCCGCTGAGACCCGGTAGCCGTCTTCCATGACGAACACCTTGAGGTTGAGCGGCTTCTCCTTCTTCTCCTCCTCGGGCTTCGGCTCTGACGGCGTGCTCGAGAACTTGGGCGGCGAGACGTTGATCGACGCCATGCTCGCGAACTCCATCGCCAAGAGCAGGGCCGGGATCAGAAGGAACATGATGTTCATGACGGGGAGCAGGTTCGCTGTGATCTCCTCCTCTTCGAACTTCTTCTTTGGCATCGCGTCACCTCCTTTCTTTGGTTTGGGGCCCAGATCGAGTCTTCACGTGTCCCTGGCTGGCCTTTCGGTCAGGTCCCGGGCTCGTGGTCGACTCAGCCCTGGCGCACCCGCGCAGCGAGAAGGTTTTCCAGCTTGACCGCGTAAAGATCGACCTCGTCGGAGATCTTCTTGGCCAGGTTCTGGATGAACACCTGCGCGGCGAGCAGCGGGATCGCGACCATCAGACCCATGCCGGTCGTGTTGATGGCGATCGAGATGCCCTTCGCAAGTGCCTGCGAGCGCTGGTCGGCGGCGACCGTGGCGACCGCGTTGAACGCCTCGATCATGCCGAAGATGGTCCCGAGGAGACCGAGCAGCGTGGCGATGTTGGCGATGGCGGCGATCATCGAGATGCGCTTCGAGATCGCCGGGGTGACCTCGAGCAGCGACTCCTCGATGGCCGAGGCGATGTCCGCCTCGCTCTTGTTGGCGCGGGTCAGACCGGCCTTCATCACGCGGGCCAGCGCGGCCTTGTCGGCGGCGTTGCAGAGCTTGATGGCGCGATCGATGTTGTTCGCCATCACCAGCTTCTGGACCTGGTTGAAGAACTGCCCGCCGTTGATGTTGAAACGGAAGAACAGGAAGATGAAGCGCTCAACCATCACGCCTGCCCCAAGCACCGCGCTGAGGGCGATGGGGTGCATGAAGAAGCCGCCTTCTTGATAGAACTGTGCAAAATCATCCATGGCCGTTGATCCTCCTCAGGGGGCGGGTGTGTGAGCCCGCCTTGTCTCGCGTGTCTGGACCGGGATCAAAGCCGTCCCGGATCTTGGTGGGGTTGTTGACGGTTCCTCGACGTTGGATGGGAGCTTTCGCGCGCGGAGAGCGCCCACCCCCAGGGTAACACTGATTAGAACAAAGGATCCTGTACAGACTCAAGCACCAAAGGTGTGAAGACTGCATCGAGACGAGCCCAGTCGTAGTCGGTCGACGAGCGGCGCAGCACGTAGAACGCGCTCGGCTTCTCGAGCCGGCCCTCAACGAGAAACTCCTCATCGACCGTGATCACCTTCTTGCCAACCTTGATGGGAGCGGGCTTCTTGCCGGTGCCTGTCTTGCTCTCGAGCGGCTTTTCGGGTGTGGTGGGAGCCTGCGCATGGGCCGTCGAAGCGAGCGCCATGCTACTGAAAAGCGCAACGGGTGCCAAGGCCCACCGCAGCCGCCAGGCCACGGACGCCGTGTCGGCGGCATCGGGCGTCCGGGCTGCAGAAAGGCGTGAGAGCATCGCTGCGTTATACAGCGAAGCGGCGAAGAAGTTCCATCGGGCCACCTGTCCGGGGAGCATGGCGATCGCTGGGCCACGCGAACCCTCGGGCGCCCGTCGTGTGCGCCCGAAGGTACACGCGGCAGGTTCGGCAGGGCTTGTCGTGCGCGCAAATTCGATCTTCATCCGGCGGATGACGGGATGAACGCGAGGTGGCGCACGAAAGATCTAACAGCCGGGCCAGAATTTTCTCGGATGGTGGAGAACGGGCGAGATTCTGGGCCCTGTCGCACTTTGATGGCGTGGGCCAGGGAGATCTGCTCATTGGCGCGGGGTTGGCGCGGCTGAATATCTGGCGCCGTGGTCGCGCGATCTTGCGCGACCTTTCAACCCGCGGGCTTGCTCGCCCCGGGCTTCTGCGAGGCGGGCTTGCTGGTCGCAGGTGGGGGCGTCGGGGTTGGTGTTGCCGGGGCTGGGGGGGCGCCTGGCTTTGCTGTGGCAGGCGGTGTGCTGGGCGGCGGCGTGCTGGGTTTCGCTGTGGCCGGCGGTGCCGCGTCGGGCTTCGCCGCGGGCGGGTTGACTGGTGTCGGCGCTGCGGCTTCGGGGGCGCTCGCCGCTGGCGGTGCCGGTGTGGGGTCGGTCGGCGGCGGGCTCCCCCCAGACTTGCCAGCCACGGGCTTGGTCTCGGCCGGGGCCGCGCTGCTGGCCTCCTGGCTGCGTTTTTGGTTCCTCTCCTCGCGCTTTTTCTCGCGTTCGAGGCCCTTCTTGGCCAGGTCGATATAGAGATCTGCCTGGGCGACGGAGACCGACTCTTTGCCGGGTGCGGGCTTGGCCGCCCTGGCTGCCTTGGAGCCGGAGCGGACCCGGGCGACGTCGTCACCGGGGCGATCTCCCGCGCCGGCCCCTGAAGCGATGGCCCCCTCGCGGTACTTGCTGAAGAAATTGAGGGCGCGGGTCAGGCGGGTGGTGGTGTCGAGGCCCGGGAACTCGCTGGCGTCGAGGTAGAGCACGCCGAGCGAGAAGAAGGCCTCGGGATAGTCGGGGCGCAGCTGCAGCGCGGTCTGATAGGAGCGCTCCGCGTTGACGACATCGCCCTGGGCCCGGCGCGCGTTGCCGAGGTTGAGCTGGGCTTTGTAGAAGCTCGGGTCGAGCTTGGTCGCGTAGGTGAAGCAGTCGGTGGCCGTCTTGAAGTTGCCGGTCCGTAGGTACTGCGCGCCGAGGTTGTTCCACGCGGTGGCGTTGCGGGCATCGGCCTCGGCGGCCTTGCGAAACGACTGGGTGGCGAGGTTCTGCTTGTCGGCGGCGAGGTAGGCGAAGCCCTTGAGGTTGTAGATCTTGGAGCTCTGCTCGGCGGTGAGGAGCTTGGCGTCGACGGCGAGGGCGGAGCCCGTGACGGTCTGGGCCAGCTCGTGTTTGCCCTGCTTGAGGTAGGCCTCGGCCATCACCAGCATCGCGTCGACGTTCTGCTCGTGGATCCGCAGGGCCTCGCGCGACAGCTCGATCGCCTGCTGCACCGAGCCAGTCCGCAGGGCCGTGAACGCCTGGGCGCTCTGCTGGCGCGAGAGGGCCATCTTGCGCGCCTCCTCGGCGGGGTCGCGGTCGCGGTTCTTCTTCTTCACCGCAGCGGCGGCCGCGGCCTTGCTGGGATCGACGGCGCCGGCTTCGGGCTCGCTGAGCTCGGCGGGCGCCGCCTCGGGAGGAGTCTCGGCGGGCGCGGGGGCCTCGGTCTCGGCCTGCTTGGGGGCGCAGGCCGCGAGCGCGAGCAAGAGGACTAGTCGCACGGAGCTTGTGAACCTCATCGCCGGTCCTCCACCTGCAGCTCGACGGCGGGGTCGTGCAGCAGCGGGTACTGGTCCGGCTTGTAGATGTTCATGCGCTCGAGGGCCTTGCGGGTGTACTCGTTGGCGACGCCGTACTCGCGGGCGCGCTTGATGGTCTCCTCATACAGCGGGATAGCCATGGCCTCGAAGCGTGAGGCGCCCTGCTCGACCAGGTCCTTGTAGGCGAACCAGGGCTCGCTGAACTCCTTGAGCTCGCGCGGGACCGGGGCCTCGCGCATCTTGATCGCGGTGATCTCGAAGGCGTAGCCGCGGCGGAACATCGCGTGCAACACCCAGTCGATGCGGCGGTAGCCGAGCACGCCGTCGTAGGACTTGGAGGCCAGGACCACGCGGTCGAACAAGATCTTGGTGTTGTCGGCCAGCTTCTTGCCGGTGCCCTGCAGCTTGAACTCGAGCAGGTCCGACAGTGAGTACTCGGAGATGAGGAACTGCGCCTCGGCGGGGAAGTCGGCCGGGTCGGTGTTGACCTGCAAGCCGCGGGCGGTGAAGGTGGCGATGCAGTCGCGGAAGGCCGACTCCGCGCCCTTGCGGTCGCCCGTGGCGGCGCGGGCCTGGCCGATACGAAGGTGGGCCTCGACGGCCTTGGCGGCCTCTTTGGGGTCAGCGCCGTACTTGCCGAGGAAGGCCGCGAAGGCGGCCTCGGCGGCGCGGTGGTTGTCGGTCTTGCGCAGGACCTGGGCGGCGCGGAAGGTGGCGTCGATGGCCTCCTTGGGGTCCTTGGTCTGGCCGGCGTAGCGGACAAACAGCTCGCTGGACTTGGGGTACTGCTGGAGGTTGTCGAGCAGGTCGGCGGCGTTCTTGAGGGCGATGAGGCGGTGCTCGGACTCCTTGTAGCGCGTGTCCTCGGCGAGCATGAGGTAGCTCTTGACGGCGTCGTCGAACTCGAAGAAGCGGACGTGATTGAGGCCGGAGCGGAGGAGCGCGTCGTCGGCGAACTCGCTGTCGGGGTAGTCCTTGTAGATGCGCTCGTAGGTCTTGCTGGCGGAGCCGAAGCGGCCGATCTCCTCGTAGGCGACGGCGGCGTTGTTGAGCGCGCGGTCGGCGTTGGGGTCCTTGGGGGCGCCGGTGACGAGGGCGACGTAGCGGTCGGCGGCGGCCTCGAATTCGCCGGCCTCGAACAGCAGGTTGGCCTCCTGGAAGCGGACGGCGTTGCCGAGGGTCTTGAGGTCGCCGGCGAACTTGGCCGACTCCTCGCCGCTGCCGCAGGACTTGGCGAGCAGCTTGTCGGTCCACTCCTGGGCGCCCTTGAGGTCCTCGCGGACGACGCGGCCGTCGACGATCGCAAAGCCGGCGTTGA
This sequence comes from Nannocystis sp., assembly GCA_044228605.1. Taxonomy (GTDB): domain Bacteria; phylum Myxococcota_A; class Polyangia; order Nannocystales; family Nannocystaceae; genus Nannocystis. The sequence goes on from JBGAUO010000053.1 coordinate 14,255, forward strand.
TGGCGATGTTGTCGCTGCAGAAGGTGTCGACGACCTGGACCAGGCGCGTCTCGGCGTCGTCGAAGTGGTAGTAGCGCTGCGACAGGGACGCGGCCTTGAACATGAGGGCGCCGGCCTCCTTGCTGTCGGGTTTGACGCCGACGTAGCGGTCGTAGGCGGCCTGCAGGGTGAGCAAGAGCTCGGGAATCTCTCTCGGCTCGAAGGGCCCCTTGGCGACGCCTTGCTTGGGCATGTCGGGGAGGGTGATGCGACCGGCCTTGGTCTCCTCCTCGACGTGGGCCTCGAGCGCGAGCACGACGCCCTCGGCGGCGTCGACCTGGCGGCTGGCGCTGGTGTTGGAGTCGCGGACGGCGGTGTAGGCCTGGGCGGCGAGCAGGTGCTGGCCCGAGTAGTAGAGGCTCTCGGCGTAGTCGTAGCGGTACTGGTAAGAGCTGGGCGTGTCGGGGTAGCGGCTGAGGTAGGCCTCGTAAGCGAGGGCGGCGGCGCGGTACTCGTCGGCGGCCTTGGGGTCACCGGCGGCGCGCAGGGTCTGGGCGTAGGCGTGGCGCTCGACGGCGGAGGCGACCAGCGCGTCCTCGACCAGCGCCATCGCCGACTCGATCGCGGCGGTGTCGGACTCGTTGGCGAAGAACCAGGGGGTGCCGCGCAGGTAGTTGCTGGCGAGCAGCTCGCGGCTGCGGCGGACGGAGGCCGCGTCGCCGAGCGCCACGTAGGCGTCGAGGACCTTCTTCTGCAGCGCCGGGGCGGCGGAGGCGGTGGGCCAGCGCGCGAGGGCGGTGTCGTAGATCTTGACCGCCAGCTTCCAGTCGTCCTGATTGGCGAACAGGTCGCCGAGGGCGGCGTAGACCTCGGGGACGTGGGGCTCGCCGCCGCGGTCCTGGTAGTCTCGCTCGAGGCGGGGCAGGCCCCAGCCGCTGTCGGGGTTGCCGTCGAGGTCCCAGTCCTCCTCGACGTAGCACTTGGCGATGTAGCGGATCGCGTCGTCGCGGAGGGCGAGGGCGGCGTTGCCCGGGTCGGTCTTCTTGAGCTCGGCGATGAAGCGGACGAACTCGTCGAGCTTGACGGCGGCGTCGGGGAAGTTGCGCTTGAGGTAGAGGGTCCAGGCGATGCGCAGGAGGGCCTCGTCGTAGTACTGGCCCTGGGTGTCCCTGGCGGCCTCGGTGTAGGCGGCGAGCGCCGGGTCGAGCTCGTCCTGGTCGTAGTGGATCTCGCCGATGCGCAGCCACGCCTCGGCGACGTACTTCGAGCCGGCGCGCCGCGGGGTGCACTCGCTGTAGTCGCCGCGGCGCCAGCGAGGCGCTGCCGGGGCGCCGTCGCTGGGCACGGCGTAGCGGCTGGCGCACGCGAGGGCGAGCAAGGACTGGCGCGCGTCGTCGAAGCGCTCCTCCTCGAAGCGCAGCAGCGCGAGCATGTAGAGCGCGGCGTCGCTGTGGACGTAGGCGGGGAAGCGCTCGATGAGCTGGCGGAACAGGGCGACCGAGCGGTCGTAGCTGACCTGCGGCGGGCTCGGGGCGGCGGCGTTGTCCTTCTTGTTGTCGCGGCCCTCGAACGCCAACAGGGCGTCCTCGTAGGCGTCTTCTTCGCGAGCGAAGCGCTCGCTGTCGTTCTCGAAGTGCAGCTCGGCGAGGCGGAACAGGATCTCCGGGGTCCAGGCCGGGTCGTCGGGGTGCTGGGCGAGGAACTGCTCGTAGCGGGCGATGGCGTCGGCGCGCAGGCGGCGGGCCTGCTCGTGGCGCCGGTCGATGCGCGCGCTCTGCTGTTTGTCGAGGCCGATGCGGCCCTTCTCGGCCTCGACGGCGACGACGATCGCCAGGGTGTTGGCGCTGACGCGGGCGGCGTTGCGGTAGCGAGCGCCGATCTGCTCGAGGGCAGCGAGCGCGGCGGTGTCCTCGGCGGTCTCGGCCTGCAGCGGGCGCGGGGCGACCAGGCGGGTGGTGTCGCTGCTCCCGGTCGGCTCGCGCGCGGCGCCCGAACCCGGCTCGCCGCGCAGGCCCTCCCACAGATCCTCGGCGCGCGGCAGCTCGCTGCGCGGCAGCGCCACGGCGGAGCTCGGCAGCAGGAGCGCCAGTCCGAAGAGACATGTCTTTTGAAGCATGTCCTTCACGGCATGTCCTCGAGGACTTGATCGAGGGCCCGGTCGAGCTCCTTGAAGCCCTGGTCGCGGATGCGCTCCAGCTGCTCGGCCTCGTCCTGCTCGGCGTGTTGCACGGCCCAGGCGACGTCGAGCTGACCGACCTCGCTGCGGATGGTCCAGTAGCGGAGGTCCGCGCCGAGGTCCTTCATGGCGGCGGCGGCGGTCTGACCGACGGTCTGCAGCGACCGCTCGCGCAGCTCGGCGAGCTCGCCGGCGTATTGCTCGAGGTTGGCGTGCTCCTCGCGGAGCACCACGAGGGCGCCGGCGAGGCGCTTGTTGGCGGCGATCGTGAGGCGATCGCGGGCGGCGTCGAGGCGGGTCTCGGCGCGGCGCAGGCGGGTGACCAGGGCCTGCATGGCAGGGTCCACGGCGCGGGCAGAGCCGTCGAGCAGGCCCGCCAGGTAGCCGCGGTACTGGGCGAGCGCGGCGCGGCGCGTAGTGTCGAGGGGGTCGGTGAAGCGCAGGGTGGCGCGGGCGTGGATCAGGCGCGCGTGCAGGCCGGCGAGCTCGGTCTCGTGGGTCGCCAGCTCGCCGCGCAAGGCGGCGGCTTCACTGAAGAAGGTGGCGCTGCGCGGGCGTCCCGAGGCGAGCTGGGCCCGCTCGAGGCCGACGATCGTCGCGCGCAAGGTGGCGGTCTCGTTGGCGAGGGGCGGGACGAGCTCACCGAGTCCGGAGATCCGGCGGGCGCGCGCCGAGCTGCCGGTGCGCAGCGCGTCGATGGCGATCCGCTGCTCGCGATCGACGCCGACTCCGGCCCGCTTCAACAATTGTTCGGCGGCCTCGACGAGCTCGAAGTGACCGCCGTCGATCGCGGTCCAGTGGGCCCCGAGGTCGGTAAACAGGCGCGGGCGCTCGCCCGTCTGGGCGGCGGTCTCCATGCGCGAGAGCAGCTCACGGGTCTCGCGCAGCATGCGGTCGACCGCGCCGGTCTCGCGGGCCAGCTGCTCGGCCTGGGCGGCGCGACGCAGGCCGCGGGCGAGGCCGAGAGCGCCGCGCGGGAGCAGGGCGTCGAGCTTGAACTCGTGGCCGTCGCTGCGAGCGACGGCGCTGTAATAAGAGGCGGCGTCGGCCTCGACGCTGAGGGCGCCAGCGAGGGCACGCGCGCGCGACTCGAAGTCGCCGCGCAGGGCGGTGAACTCGGCGGCGGCGGCCTTCCAGGCGCGCTGCTGGATGTGCAGCTTGCCGCGCAGCTGCAGCGCCTCGGGGGCGATCGGTCCGTCGGGGCTGAGGCTGAGGACGAGGTCGAGGGCCGCGACGGCGACCTCGGGGCGACCGGCTCGCAGCAGGGCCCAGGCCGCCTCGTACATGGCCTCGGCGAACAATGGCGAGTCACGGCCGACCTGACGGTAGGCGCGCAGGGCCTCGGCCGGCTCGCCGCGGTCGCTGTGGATCCTCGCGCGGCCGAGCCAGGCGAGGTCGCGGATCTCGCGATCTTCGGGCGCGCGCACGCGGGTGGTGACGAGGCGATCGAAGCGCTCGAAGGCGAGGTCGACCTGGCCGAGCGCGAGCGCAGCGGCGGCGGCGATGTAGGTCGCGCGCAGGCGCCAACGGCCGTCGCGGGCCTTCATGTCGATCAGGCGATCGAGCGGGGCGACGGGGTCGAGCTCGGCGAAGGCCGCGGCGTACTCGCGGCTGAGGAACAGGTGACGACCGTATGCGTAGCGCAGCTCGGCGCTGCGCTCGTCGGGGGCGATCGCGGCGACCCAGCCCCGCAGGCGCAGGACGTCGGTCGGGCCGAGCTCGCCGCGCGGGGCCGGGGCCGGCGTCTGCGGCGGGGTGTCGATCAGGCCGAGAGCTTGCAGGCGGGCGCGCAGCTCCGGCAGGGCGCCGAGACCCGGCTTGCGGGCGTGGCCGGCGGGGCGCGACGGACTGGCGAGGCCGAGCAAGCGGGCGACCGCGGATTGATGCAGGCGGCGGGCGTCGGCGCCGGGGTCGGCGAGAGTGCCGGAGAAACACTCGGCGGCCCAGCGGCGCATGCCGAGCAGGAGCAGCGCCTCTCCGAGGTAGAAGCGGGCCTGCGAGGCAGCAGGCGTGCCGGCGGCGTTCTCGAGCAGGTCGAGGAAGACGACGGCTGCCCGCTCGCTGTCCTTCTGGGCGAGCATCACCTGACCGGCGACGAGGCGACGCGCGAGCTCGCTGGCGCTGCGCTGGTCCTCGCGGCGGGCCGCGGCCTCGGCAGCGGACGCGACGTCCTCGGCGCCGGCGATCGCCGCAGCGACACCCGCGAGCTCGGGCGGGATCTCGATCGCTGCGGCAGGCGCGAGCATGGCTGGCCCGAGAGACAGGTGCGCAGCGCCGCCGTGCGCGAGCAGCTTTACACCTGTCCCATAAGACATGTCACCCGCGACCGCCGGGCTCGGTGCGCACAGGCCAGCGACGACCCCAAGGGTCGCGGCGAGGCGCAGGCGCGTGGGCGGGAGGCGGGGCATGGACTTCTACTTGCTGCCGCTCGCCACGGCCGACGGCACGGGGGCGCCCGCGGCGTCGATGCTCACCGCCTGCCACTCGACGGCGGGGCGGTCCTTCATCTCGGTGGTGAGGTTGCCGCGCTCGAAGCCCTTGCTGACGAGCTTGAACTGGCCGCTCTCGCCGACCGCGAAGCTGTGGGTCGAGGCCGACTTGAAGGTGTAGCCCTTGAGATAGCTGAAGGCGCCGTAGCCCTGGCCCTGGTAGGTGAGCTCGATGGTGACCTCGTGCGGCCCGGGCGGGAGGTTGCCGTCGAAGATCGGCAGCTCGTCCTCCTGGTCGAGCGCGCCGGTGTCGTCGCTGCGGGCGTAGATCTGGGCGCCGTCGAGGATCACAGAGGCGCGGACCAGGCGAAAGCCCGAGCTCATCAGGTTGCGGTGGGCGACGATCACGCGACCGCCGGCCATCACCCCGCTCATCACGGTGTCGCGGAGCACCGCGAGGCGAGCCTTGCTGCGAAAGATCTTGTCCTTGAGCGCCGCGACCTCGCCTTCGATCCCGTCGAGGCGGTCGCCGTAGATCTCGCTCTCGCGGGCGTTGCCGCCGGCTTGACCGGTGAGGGCGGCGTTGTTCGGCTGCGCCGCGCCGGTCGCGAAGGGGTCGGCGACGGCCTCACCGCTCGCTGTGGCGGCGGTCGGCGTCGCGGCGCCTGGCTTGCTGGTCGCTGGCTTGCTGGTCGCTGGCTTGTTGGTCGCTTGCGTGCTGGTCGCTGGCTTGCTGGTCGCCGGTTGGCTGGTCGCCGGCGCTGCGTCAGGCTTCGCTTCCGCGGGCGCTGGCGCGGCGGGCTTCGCCGGCGCAGCTGCGCCAGGCGCGGGGGCCAGGGCGAGCAGGCACGCGGCGACGAGCGCCCGGGAGAGCGTGGGGAGACGTGGCACGGGCGTAGCCTATCAAGGCGTGCGTCAGCAAAGCCAGTACGTTGCAGGTGCGAGGTCCGAGCGCCGATACCGCGCTCGCTCCAGCACAGGCCGGGTTAGCGGGCCCGGACCGTCGCGGTGACCTGGTGATTGGGGTCGAAGATCTGGCGGGCCAGGGCCCATACCTGGGCCTCGGTGACGGCCATGACCCGCTCGGGATAGAGGAAGTGGCGCGCGTGATCGAGGTCGTGGGCGGCCGTGAGGGCCAGCATGGAGGCGATCCGGCCGCGGCGCTGCTGGCCGCTCTCGTGTTGGCCGATGAGGTAAGCACGGGCCCGACGCAGCTCGTCGGCCGAGATCGGCTTCTCGCGGACCGCGGCGAGTTCGGCGGCGATCGCCGCCTGCGCCCGCGGCAGCTTGTCCTGGCTGGTCGAGGCGTGCACCAAGACGTGACCTGCGTCGCGGCCCTCGAGGCTGCTGACCGAGACCTCATAGACCAGGCCCTCGCGCTCACGCAGGGCGGTGAACAGGCGCCCGCTCTGGCCGCCGAGCACCGTGCTCAGCAGATCGAGCGCCGGCGCCTGGGCGGCGCCGATGCGCAGGCCGGGGAAGCCGAGGGCGACGTGGGCCTGCTCGCGATCCTTGAAGATCGTGCGCTCTCGCGGGCCGGTGGGCAGGCGCGGCGCGACGATCTTGGGGCTGGCCTTGCGGACATGTCCCCTGCGACCTGTGCCAAGAGCCATCTTGACGTGCTCGAGCAGCGCCGGGAGATCGATGTCGCCGACCAGCGCGAGGACGGCGTCCTGCAGCGGATAGTCGCGGGTCCACAGCTCGCGCAGACGCGGGCCGGTCTGGGCGCGCAGGCCCGAGGGCGTGCCGCGGACGGGGCGGCTGAAGGGGTGCTCGCCGTAAAACAGCGCGCTCATGGCCCGGATCGCCAGCTGGGCGGGGTCGTCGGCCTCGGCGGCCAGCTCTTGCAGGGCGACGCGGCGCTCCTCGGCGAGCTCGGCCTTGGGGAAGCTCGGCGTGCGGGCGCACTCGAGCGCGAGGCCGAGGAGCTCGCCCGCGTCGCGCGACAGCGACTCCCAGCGCATGCCCACGCTGTTGCGACCGGCGAAGCCATCGAGCGACGCGGCCCGGCCGTCGACGTTGCGGCTGATCTCGTCGCCGCCGTGGTTTGCGTTGCCGCGGGTGAGCAGGGCCGCGGTCGTGGCCGCGGCGCCGGCGAGGGCGACCGGCTCGCGCGCTTGCCCGCCGGGCCAGACCAACCAGCCAGCGGCCATCGGCACGCCGGCGTCGACGATCGCCCGCACACGCAAACCACCGAGCTCGAGGCTGACAACCCCGTAGCGGTCGGCGCGGAGCTTCGGCGCCCGTGCGCGGGCCGGCGTGTGCGCCGGCGCCTGACGGGTGATCGCCCGCTCGAGACGACGGAGCATGACGGCGCTGGTCTGCTGCTCGGGCAGCTCGCCGCTCACGCTGGCCAGGCGCGGAGCGAGGAGGCGCGCGCACGCGGCCCGCACCGCCTCGGGGGTGAGCTGGGCCAGCGCGGCGTAGTAGGCCCGCTCGCGGCCGAGATCGCCAAACACCGTGGCGTAGTAGCCGAGCGCGTGGGCCCGGCCTTGCACCGTCTCCTGGCGGTAGATCGGGTCGCTCTCGAGGATCGCCCGCGCGCGGGCCAGCTCCTCGGCGTCGATCGGCTGGGCGCACAGACGGGCGACCTGGGCGAACAGCGCCGCGACCGCGGCCTCGGCCTGCGACGCGGTGGTGTGGGCGTGGACGATGAAGGTGCCGCGCCGGCGCATGGACTCGCAGCTGCAGCTGACCTCCGACACCAGCTGGTCGCGCCGCCGCGTCTCGCGGACCAGGCGCGAGGCCTCGCCGTGGCCGAGCACCACCGACGCGATGTCGATCGCCGGGGCCTCCGGGTCGCCGGCCGGCGGCGCCGGCCAGCCGATCATCAGGTGCGCCTCCTGGACGTCGGCGCGGCGCAGGTGCACACGCGGACCGACCAGCTGGGCCGCGGGCGGCGGCTCGTCGGGCAGCGCCCGCGCGGCGGGCAGGGATCCGAGGGCGCGTCGGGCCGCGGCCACCACCTTGGCCACCTCGACCGCGCCGACCACCACCAGCGTGACGCGGCTGCCGGCGTAGTTGCGGCGATGGTAACGACGCAGGCGCGCCGCGCTGTGGCTGCGGACCTCGCGGGCCAGGCCGAGGACCGGGCGGGCGTAGCTGTGGCGGCCGTGCAAGCGCCGCAGCAGCGCCTGGAACACGCGCTGCCCGGGCTCGTCGTCGTACTGGGCGATCTCCTCGACCACCACCTCGCGCTCCTGGGCCAGCGTCGCCGCGGCCAGCGCGGGGCGCAAGGTTGCGGCGGCGATCAGGGCCACGGCGGACGCGACCGCGGAGGCCGGCACCGTGGTGTGCACCACCGTCTCGTCGTGGCTGGTGAAGGCATTGCTGTCGCCGCCCATCGCCTCGAGCGCGGCCGCCAGGTCGACGGGGCCCGCGGGCACGCCCGCCGCTCTCAGCATGGCCTTTGGGACATGTCCCTCGGGCAATGGCTTGAAGAGCATGTGCTCGAGCAGGTGGGCGCTGCCGTGTTCGTCAGGTCGTTCGGCGGAGGTCCCGGCGCCGACCCACAGCTGCACCGCCGCCGCGCCGCCGCGCCCCGGTCCGCCGGCGGTGGGGAGCACGAGGATGCGGGCCCCGTTGGCGAGCCGGAGATCGACCAGTCCTCCCAGCGGAGCAACAGTGGCGGCGGTGGCAGCAGGAGCGCGGGTGCGAGGCAAGGCGGGCACCTATAGCGCATCCGAAGGGGCTGCGCGCGTGACTCCGCCCGCCGGCTCAAGGGCCCACCTCGCACCCTGCGCAGGCTGTGCCCATGCATGGTCAGGCGCACACCGCGGGTGCAGGCCAGCCAAGCCACCCGCGACATCGGGCGAAGAACAATGTTCCTGGCCGCCAACGGCCCGAATACCGCCCTTCCCGGGCGCGCGCGCGGCGTGATACGGTGTGCGCTCGCGCCCTTCTGGACCCGACAAACATGGACATCGCCGCCGCGGCTCCGCACACATCCTCGCTGAAAGACCTGCCCGCTCCGCTGCCCCCGCCAGTCAGCGGCGAGCCACCGGAGCTCGGCGCGTATCGCAAGTCGCCGGGCAGCGACGACGCCTTCTTGCGCGCGCGTCGGGCCCTGCGCGAGGCCGAGAATTGGTCGGCGCTGGCCGCCCTCCTGGTGCTCCACGCCGCCGCGATCAAGGACCCGGCCAAGGTCGGTGAGCTGTCCTTCCAGGCCTACGAGCTGTGGAACGACCGCGTGAAGGACCGCGCCCAAGCCGCCCACGCGCTCGTCCGCGCGCTCCAGGCCCAGCCGGAGAACGCCCGCCCCTTCGACCTCCTGCGCAAGCTCTACGAGCAGCTCGGCGCGCACACCGAGCTCGCGACCCTGCTGCGCTGGCGCATCGAACACCTGCGCCGCCACGACCGCGGCGCCGTCCCGTCCGCGCTGGTCGAGCTCGGCCTGCTCTACGAGTCGCAGTTCTGCGACATCCACGAGGCCACCGCGTTGTTTCGCAAGGCGCTCGAGCAGGCCCCGACCGACCGCAACGCCAGCGAGCAGCTCATCCGCCTCCACCTCAGCGCCGGCGCGTGGCGCAAGGCCACCGACCTGATGAACGCCGAGCTCGCGCGCCTCGACCCGCAAAAGGACAAGGTCCGCTTCGCCGAGCTCCACCTCCGCCTCGCCCGCATCGAGGCCCAGCAGGTCGAGCGCATCCCCGCCGCCGCCCTCCACCTCCAGGCCGCGCTCAAGGCCGGCCCCGACAACATCGCCGCCCTGCGCGCCTTCGGCGTGCTCTACCTGTCCTCCGGCAAGACCTCCGACGACGGCCTCGCCAAGGCCGCCGACGTGTTCTTCCGCGCCGCCAAGCTGGCCCGCGCGCAGAGCGACGACCGCCAGGCGCTCGGCCTCCTGCGCCGCACCCTCGCGCTCAAGCCCGACCACTTCGAGGCCGGCAACGCCCTCGCCGAGGTGCTCGCCGCCAAGGAGCGGTGGATGGAGCTCGACGAGCTCTACGCCGCCTGGCTGGGCTACGTCAGCGACGCCGACAGCTACGGCCTGTGGTTGCAACGCGGCGAGCTGCTCGAGTCGCACCTCGCTCGCCGCGAGGAGGCCCGCGCCTGCTTCGCCGCCGCCAGCCAGTTCGAGCCCCCCGGCGGCGACGCCTGGCGCCGGTTAGAGGCCCTCCTGCGCGACCTCAGCGATCACCACGGCTTCGTCGGCCTGGTCGAGCGCTGGCTCGAGCAAGACCCAAACTCGGCCCCCATCGACCGACTGTTGCTGGCCGCGAAGGTCGCCCGCGAGGAGCTCAGCGACGAGGAGCGAGCCGCCGTCTTTTACTTCAAGGTCCTCGAGCGCGAGCCCTTCAACGCCGAGGCCTTCGAGGGCTACAAGGAGCACTGGCGACGCAAGAACAACTGGTCGCACCTCGCCGAGCTGCTGCTCTACCAGATCGACCAGGCCCAGCAGATCAGCGGCTCCCAGAGCCCGCTCGCCCGCCCCGAGTTCGCCGAGAACTTCGCCGAGCTCGCCGAGGTCTACGAGCGCCGCCTCGGCGACCTCGCCGGTGCCCTCGTCGCCTGGAACCGCCTCGCCGCCGCCTACCCCGGCGACTGGCGCCCGCGCGAGCAGATCGCCCGCCTCGACAAGCGCGCGCGCATGCTCGACAACATGATCGTCTCGCAAGAAAACGAGCTGGCCCGCACCCACGAGCCGGCCCGTCGCTTCGAGGTCCTGCGCCGCCTCACCCAGGCCCAGCGCGACCGCATGACCGATCCGCAGCGGACGATCACCCTCTATCACGAGATGCTGGCCCTCGCCCCCGGCGACGCCAACACCCTCAAGGCCCTCGCCGAGATGTACGAGCGCACCGGCGCCTACGATCAGGTCATCGACCTCCTGCGCCGCCAGCACGATGTCACCCGCTCCGTCTCGCAGCGCGTGGTCCTGCTGCGGCGCATGGCCGAGATCTGGCAGAACGAGCTCCGCCAGCCGCGCGAGGCCCTGTGGGCCTGCGAGCAGGTGCTCGGCTACTCGCAGGGCGACACCGAGGCGCTGCACCGCCTGCAGAGCCTGTGCGCCGAGCTGGCTGAGGCCGCCGGCGAGTTCGACGCCCTCGCCCGCGAGCTCCAGATCGTCGGCGAGCCCGCGGTCCGCATCCGGGCCTTGCGGCGCATGGTCGACGTCGCCGAGCGCAAGCTGCAAGACCCGCAGCGCACCGCCCAGGCCTGCCACCAGCTGCTCGCCGCCGATCCGCACAACATGGAGGTGCTCGACAAGATGATCGGCGTCTACGAGCAGATCGGTCGCCACGAGGAGCTCGCCAACCTCCTCGGCAAGGCCGCCGCCTCCGCCAAGACCCCGCCGGTCCGCCAGCTCGACTACCTCATGCGCCTGGGCAACCTCGCCGAGGCGACCCTCGCCGATCACGACCTCGCCTGCTCCGCCTTCGAACGCGTGCTCCGGATCCACCGCGACCACCGCGGCGCCGTCGAGGCCCTCACCCGCATCTACCGCGCCCTCGGCTCCTGGCACGGCCTCGCCGCCGCGCTCGGCAACCTGCAGGACATGGTCGACTCCGACGAGGACGCGATCGCGATCGGCTGGGAGCGCTCCGAGGTGCTCGCCGACAAGCTCGACAACCCGGCCGCCGCCGTGCGCGTGCTCGAGGCCCTCGCCGCCGGCATCGCCGTCGGCAACCGCGACGTCGCCACCCGCCTGCTCGAGCTCTACGAGCGCGCCGCCCAGCACGACAAACTCATCCGCCACGCCGAGCTCTTGCTGCTCTCGTGCGACGACATCGCCGAGCGCCGCGAGCTCCACGAGATGATCGCCCGCAACTGGCTGGTCCACTTCCAGGCCCAGGAGAAGGCCCTCGCCAGCTTCCAGCGCTTCATGGCCGAGTCGCCCGACGACCCCGACGGCCTGCGCATCATGGGCGAGCTGCAGACCCTCACCGGCGACCACGCCGGCACCCTCGCCACCCTCGAGCGCCGCCTCGAGGTCAGCGACGACCCGGCCGAGCAGGTCGTCACGCTCGAGCAGATGGCCGAGGTCTGCGAGCACGGCCTCGGCCACGCCAAGCGCGCCCTGCAGCTGCTGGGACGCGCCCTCGGCATCGCCCCCGGCAGCCGCGAGCTCAAGGCCAAGATCGAGGCCTTCGCCGAGACCCACCGCATGTGGAAGGACCTGCTCGTCGTCTACGCCGAGCGCTTCACCGAGATGGGCGCCCGCGGCGACGCCCGCGGCCAGATCGAGATCTCGATGAGCGCCGGCCTGGCCGCCGAGCAGCGCGTCGGCGACGTCGAGCTCGCCTTCGCGTGGGCCAAGAAGGCCTACTTCGTGGCCCTGCGCGCCAGCCTCGACGCCGCGCCCGTGCTCGACCGCCTCGAGGCCCTGGCCCAAAAGCACGGCCTGTGGGCCCAGATGCTCGAGGTCACCGAGCAAGAGCTGGCCCTGCAAGAGTCCAGCAAGTCGCCCAGCTACGGCGACTACGGCACCATCGCCCTGCTCCTCTCCGCCTCGGAGATCGCCCGCGAGCGCCTGCTCGACCCGCACCGCAGCCTCGGCTTCCTGCAACGCGCCTACCGCCTGCGCCCCGACGACGAGGAGCTCGCGCGCCAGATCGAGGCCACCGCCGAGGTCAACAACCTCTGGCCCGCGCTCATCGAGCTGCACGAGTCCCGCCTCGCCCGCGCCCGCACCGGCCTGGCCCGCTTCGAGTCCTGCAACGCGATCGCCAAGGTCTACGAGCGGCAGCTAAGCGCCCCCGACAAGGCCTTCACCTGGCTGCGCCGCGCCTGGGACGACCTCCGCGCCAAGGACCCCTCGCTCGCCGAGGAGGCCATGGACCTCCTGATCCAGCTGGCCGAGCGCCACGGCCTGTGGGCCCAACTCGCCGAGCACCATCGCATCGTCGCCGGCGTGCGCGCCAGCAAGAGCGACGCCCGCGGCGCGCTCACCAGCCTGCGCGAGGCGGCCCGCATCGAGCACGAGCAGCGCGGCGACCTGCTCGCGGCCCTGCGCACCCTCAAGCAAGGCGTCGCCCACGACCCGAGCGCCAGCCTGCTGCCGAAGATCCGCGAGCTCGCCACCACGCTCGACGACAACCGCGTCGAGGGTGCCCCCCGCGTCGGCGCCCTCGCCACCCTCGCCGCGCTCCAGCAGTACGTCGGCGCCGCCGTCGACCCCAACACCAAGATCAACCTCCTCAAGCAGCGCGCCGAGCTGCGCGAGAAGCAGCTCGGCGACGCCCAGGGCGCCATGGCCGAGTGGCTGCGCGTCCTCCAGCTCCACCCCGGCAGCGAGGAGGCCCGCTTCGAGCAGGCCCGCCTCGCCGAGCGCGAGAACCTGTGGCACCTGCTCCTGCTCCTGCCCGCCTGGGAGCTGGCCCAAAAGCCAGGTAAGAAGGACCAGCACCGCCTGCTCGGCCAGCTCGCCGACATCTACGAGCAAAACCTCGGCCGCCCCGAGTACGCCCTGCGCGCCCGCATCGCCGCCTGGCGCCTCGGCGCCGCCGGCCCGGCCGACCTGCCCCCGCGCGCCAGCTCCAGCAACCGCAACCTCGAGCTCGGCCCGGTCCACTCGCGCCTGTGGAAGCTCGCCGAGCTGGTCGGCAACTACGACGCCGCCCCGCCGGTGCGCGACCCGCTGCTGTGGCCGCAGCTCCAGCCGCCCGAGCTCGCCGACCACAACGTCTGGCACAAGCTCGGCCTGCACCCGATCACCTTCGCGCCGCTCAGCACCCGGCCCGGCGACACCAGCGAGCTCCCGCGCGAGCACAGCGGCGTGGTCGACATCTCCGACGTCGAGGAGATCGACGCCAGCCGCCTCAGCGGCGAGCTCGTCCTCGAGGGCAGCGCGGTCCGCCGCCGCGAACCAAGCGGCGTCCTCGACGCGGACCTCGAGGAGATGGAGGAGCTCGAGGAGATCCGCCTCACCGGCGAGATCCAGCTCGAACCCCACGAGCTCGCGGCCCTCCGCCGCCCCCGCGAGCACACCGGCGTCTTCGACGCCTCCGAGGTCGAGGAGTTCGACGACTTCGAGGAGGCCCGCCTCACCGGTGAGATCAACCTCGACCCCGCCGAGCTCGCGGCCCTCCGCCGACCCCGCGAACACACCGGCGTCGTCGACATGGACGACATCGAGGAGGTCGCGCCGCCCCGCGAGCAGACCAACATCGTCGATATCGGCGAGCTCATGGACGACGTCGACGACGACGACGACGAGCTCCTGAGCACCCGCCCCAAGCCCGCCCTCC
>JBGAUO010000054.1:0-27217 GCA_044228605.1 Nannocystis sp.
CAACGACGGCTTCCTCCGCGACGACGCCATCCTCGTCATCACCTTCATCAGCGACGACCCCAACTTCGAGGATGAGGGCACCCCGCAGGAGTGGTACGACGCCGTCGTCGCAGCCAAGGGCGGCAACAAGGACGCGGTCGTGGTCGCCGGGCTCATCCCCCAGCCCGACATGGGCTGCGCCGGCGGCGGCAACATCGACGGCGCCCACTGGAAGGAGTTCATCGCCCTGTGGGGCGACCACGGCATCAACGGCTCGGTCTGCGAGGCCGACTACTCGCCCTTCTTCGAGAAGGCCGTCGCCGTCATCGCCGACACCTGCGACAACTTCATGCCGCCGATCTAGCCCCGCCGCGCGCGGCGGCGAGGCAGCAGCAGCAGCAACGACCCGAGCCCGAGCAGCGTCGCTCCGCCCCCGCGTCGTTCGCTGGTGCAGCCGCAGCCGCTGTCGTCGCTCGCGCCGCTCGTGTCCGTCGCACCGCCGCTCACGGTATCGGTGGTGCCAGGCCCACCGCCGTCGCTCGTCGGCAGCGCCGTCCCGCCCGACTCGCCGCCCGAACTCGCCGCCCCGCTTGCATCGCCGGAACCGACCTCGCCCGCCGTCCCGGCGGTCGCATCATTGCCGGTCGTCGCCGACCCGTCCGTGGTCGCACCGCCTGTGGTCCCGTCGCTGGTCGTTCCCATCTCCTCGCCGAACTCGTACGCCCCCACGTCGGGCACCCCCACGCTCGGCCGGTCCTCGAGCATCGCCGGGTGCACGTACTGTGACATCGCCGCGACCATGCCCGCGTCGATCCCCATATCGATCGCCATCGCCCCGACCGTCAGGTGGTAGTCGTAGCCCGCACGGTCGACCAGCCCCGCCCCGTCGAGCTCCGCGATCACCAGGTTCCCTTGATCGCTCACCATCGGCATCGGATCTCCGCCCGCCGTGATCGTCGTGCCTGGCCCGACAAACAGGTTGTTGTAGACCACCAGCTCCGTCACCACCGGCGCGTCGATGAACACCACGTTGGGCGAGCCCTCGTTCACGAAGGTGTTGTGGCTGACATAAAGCCGCAGGTCCGGGTTGGTCTGCCCCTCCCCCTTGTAGAGGATCACGCGGTTCTTGTTCTCCGCCATCGGCCCCTTCTGGATCAGGTTGCCGATCACGTACGACAGCCCGCCCTGCGGCAGGTCGATCAGCGCCGACCCGTTGCCGTCGGCCTCCTCCATCAGCCGGTTGTACTCGATGTAGTTCTCGAGCGCGCGCGACTTGACCGCGTGCCCGGACTTCACGTGGTGCGAGTAGTTGCCGCGGAACACAAACTTCGGGGCCGCGCCCACGTAGATGTTGTGCTCGTAGCCCGCCTGCCCGTTGTACGCGAACTCCGAGCCCTCCACCGTCATCAGCCCGTCGCCCGCGAGGATGCCGTTTTGGTTGTCGTGGAAGTAGCAGCCCTTGACCCGCAGGTCGGTCCCCTGCGCGCGCACACCGGCGCCGTTGTTGCCGTCGCCCTCGCTGATCTTCGAGCCCGAGAACTCGAGGTTCTCGAGCGTCACGGGCCCGACCCCCAGCTCGACCACGAAGATCCCCTTCTTGTTCGGCGGCGGCACCGTGGCCTTCAGGTGCGGCCGGCCGCCGACCCCACGGATCGTCAGGTCGTTCACCTTGATCGACGAGATGTCGTCGACATACTCGCCCGCGTCGACCTCGATCGTGTCACCCGCCTGGGCCGCCGCGACCGCGTCCTTCACCGTCTGAAAGGTCTTGCCCGGCCCCACCGTCAGCGTCGCCGCCGACGCGCTCACCGGCCCCGCGAACACGCACAGACCCAACACCCACACGCCCAGACCACGATTTCGCATGTCCACCCATCTGCCCGTAAACCCGATCCGCGTCAATGTCGACGCCGGGCCCCACCTACGCTCAGGCCCGGCCGATGCGATCGCGCAGCTCCCGGGCCCAGCCCTCGATCGCCTCCGGGCTCGGCGCCTCGCCGCCCGTCCCGAGCCGCTGCAGCGCCTCGGCGAGCAGCTCGCGCGCGCGGCGTAAGCGACTGCGCACCGTCCCCTCCGGCAGCCCCAGCACCACCCCGATCTCGCCCGCCGGCAGCGACTCCCAATAGAACAGCTCGAGCGCGATCTGTAGATCGAGCGGCAGGCTCTGCAGCGCCGCGTGCAGCACCTGAAGCTGCTGGCGCTGACCGACCAACGCGCTGGGTGAGCTCCCGAGGTCCGCCACCGAACTGTGCAACTCGTCGAACTTGCCGTCGCGGTACTCGTCGCGGAAGCGGCGCAGCAGCAGGTTGCGGGCGATGCCGAAGAGATAGGCCCGGACCGGCACGCCCGCCGGGATCTCGCCGCTGCGCTCGAGCAGCGCCAAGAAACTCCGCTGGACCAGATCGTCGACCCCGGTCGCCACCTTGCTGAGGAAGAAGCGGCTCACGCTGTCGACGTGGCGGGTGAACAGGCTCCGTCCGGCGCGGCCGTCTCCTCCGCGCCAGGCCGCCAACAGCGCGTCGTCCGGCTCCACGCCGCAACTCTAACCGCCGGCGCGAAAAAAATCTTCGCGGCCGCGTGATCGAGTGACCCGCTCGTGGAACGTCGGGATCGGGAGATGACCTCGATGCACACCGATGCGATCCTGCCGGCCCGGCGCATGCCCCTGCCCATGCCCCCGCAACCCGATCCAGCCAGCGACCCCACCGAGGCTCTCGGCGGCCTCGCGCCGATCGACCAGGTGCGCCAAAACGTCGCCGTGGCCCTGTTTGGCGCCTCGCCCTCGATCACCCGGGTCGGCCGCTTCCAGGTCCAGAAGCTGCTCGGCGCCGGCGGCATGGGCGTTGTCTACGCCGCCTACGACCCCCAGCTCGGCCGCACCGTCGCCCTCAAGCTCCTCCAGCCGATGACCTCCGGCGAGCACGCCCGCGAACGCCTGCAGCGCGAGGCCCAGGCCATGGCCCGCCTGCAGCACCCCAACGTCGTCGGCGTGTTCGAGACCGGCATTCACGGCGATCAGGTCTTCGTCGCCATGGAGTACGTCGAGGGCGGCACCTTCGGCGACTGGCTGCGCGTCCGTCCGCGGCCCTGGACCGAGGTCGTCGACATGCTCTGCCAGGCCGGCGACGGCCTCGCCGCCGCGCATCAGGTCGGCCTGGTCCACCGCGACTTCAAGCCCGCCAACATCCTCATGAGCGGCACCCGGGCCCGCATCTCCGACTTCGGCCTCGCCCGCCCCGCCGCCGACGCCAGCGAGCTCGAGCGCACCAGCGAAGACGACGGCCTCCTGCTCGCCTCCCCGCTCACCCGCACCGGCGCGCTGATCGGCACCCCCGCGTACATGGCCCCCGAGCTGCTGCACGGCGGCGCCGCCAGCCCGGCCAGCGATCAGTTCGCCTTCGGCGTCGTCCTCCACGAGGCCTGCCACGGTCACCGCCCCTTCGTCGGCGACTCCGTCCCCGCCCTCCTGACCGCCATCGAGTCCGGCAAGCTCGCCGCCGGTCACGCCCCGATCCCCCCCTCGATCACCGCGATCATCCGCCGCGCCCTCGACCGCGACCCCGCGCGCCGCTTCCCCGACATGCCCGCGCTGCTCACCAGCCTGCGCGCCGCCCGGCGCAGCCGCTTCAGCAGCGTCACCAACCTGCGCCCGATGGCCGCCGTGAGCTTCGGCCTCAGCATGCTCGGCGGCTCTGCGATCGGCTTCAGCCTGCTCGGCGGCTCTGCGATCGGCCTCAGCCTGCTCGGCGGCTTCGGCCTCATGTACCTCAGCGACCCCGACGAGCAGCCGGCCGCCGCCGCGATCGTCGGCGACAGCTGCGACGGCGAGCCGCTGCTCGGTGTGTGGGACGACGCCCGCCGCGAGCACCTCGCCGGCCTGCTCCCCGGCCCCGCCGCCGCCCTCCTGCCCGCCCTCGACGACTACGCCGCCGGATGGCGCGAGCGGCACGCAGCTCGCTGCGCCGAGCCCCCGCACGCCGCCCAGTGGGCCGACACCTGCCTCGCCGATCGCCGCAGCGCCCTCGCCGACCTCGTCGACGCCCTGTTCGCCAGCGACGACCCACGCCGCGCCCGCGCCCACTTCGCGCCCGAGCTCCTGCCCGCCCTCGCCGACTGCGACGCCCCCTCCCGCTACACAACCCTCGTCAGCGAGGCCGCCCCCGACCTGCGCGCCTCGTTGTGGCTCATGCGCCTCGAGTCCGCCGAGCTGTTCCAGCCGCGCGTCGCCACCCGCCCCACCTTCGTCGCCCCCCCGAGCACCTCGATGAGGTCGGGCTTCAAGGACGCCAAGACCTTCACCGAGGCCCTCTTCACCCTCGGTGGCAAGGACAACCGCGACCCGCGGGCCACCGTCGAGACTTCGTTCGCCGTCGCCGTCCGCGAGCTCCGCCAGAGCCTCGGCTTCGCGCTCGAGGACCCCGTCACCGTCGGACCCGGCGGCCTCCAGCCGCTCGTCCGCCTGCGCAGCGCCGGGGAGGCCGCCGACGCCGGTGGCTTCGCCGACCTCGCCGCCCGCGCGTGGGTCCTCGCCGCCGAGGTGCTCGAGGCCGGCCCACATGCCGACGACGAGCGCCGCAAGATCTGGGACCTCGCCGACGCCGCCCTCGCGCGCCTCCCTGCCGCCCACCCGCTGCGCCTCCGCCTGCAGCGCGACCTCGGCTACATCGCCCTCGCCCACGCCCGCCACGTCACCCCGAAGGGCGTCTGCTTCGGCGACGCCATCGACTTCGCCGGCTGCGGCGAGCTGTTCGCCACCACCCGCCGCCTCACCGCGATCGCCAGCGATCCCGCCGCCGACGACAACGACCGCGAGCGACTCGCCCGCGCCCACGACTGGTCCGGCAACACCGTCGCCGCCACCGTCGCCCGCGGCGGCACCGCCCCGCTCCCCCTCCTCGAGAGCGAGCTCGGCTACCTCGACTTTCGCCGCGCCGAGGTCGTCGCCGCCACGCCGTCGCTCGCCGATCAGGTCCGCTGCAACGACGACCTCAGCGTCTGCGAGGTTGACCGCGCCTTCGTCGACCGCGACACCTTCACCTCGCCGGGCGCCGCCCGCATCATGCCGTCGGTCAAGGACGGCGTCCCGCGCGGCCTCAAGGTCTACGGCATCCGCCCCGACACCGCCTTCAAGGCGCTCGGCTTCAAGAACGGCGACCTCATCCTCGACCTCGCCGGCGCCCCCGTCGACGCCACCAGCTTCCTGCCCGCCCTCCAGGACCTCCTCAAGGCCGGCGGCGGCGCCCTCCGCGTCGAGCGCAAGGGCGAGATCCTCGAGCGCCGCTTCCTCGTCAAGTAGTCATGCAATGGCGGCCCGCGGATCCCACAGGCTCTCGGCCACCAGATGCACCACCCCGTGCGCCGACTGGATCTTCCCGCTGACCCCAAGCACCCCCGCCGTGCGCAGCAGCAGCTCGTGTCGCTCACGCACCGCCGCCCACACGATCACGTTCAACATCCCCGCCTCGTCCTCGAGCGTCAAGAACGTCACCCCGTGGGCCGTCTGCGGCCGCTGCTTGCACGTCACCGCCCCGACCGCCTCCGCCGACGTCCCGTCCTTCAAGCGCCGCAGCCCCGCCGTGTCCTGCAGCCCCACCGCCTGCAGCGCCGCCCGCCACGCCGCCAGCGGGTGCCCGCGCACGCTGTGCTGCGCCCGCCGATAGTCCCACGCCACCGCCTCTCCGTCCGACAGCGGCGCGAACAACGGTTGCTGCGCCCCCGCCACCATCTCTGTCGGCAACGCCAGCGGGCTGTCTTTAAGGACAGCAAGCCCGCGCACCGCCCAGATCGCCGCCCGTCGATCGAGCCCGAAGCCCGCCAGCGCCCCCGCCTCCGCCAGCGCGTGCAGGGCTGGTCGTCCCAGCCTCGTCCGCCGCACCATCACCTCGAGGCTGGCGTAAGGGCCAGGTTCGGCCGTCAGCGCCGCCTGCTCCGCCGCCCCCAGGCCCTTGACCATCCGCAGCCCCATCCGCACCGCCCACGTCCCCGGCCGCGCCCCCGCCTCGAGCGTGCAGTCCCACCCGCTGCGCTGCACGTCGATCGCCCGCAGCTCCACCCCGCGTCGCTGCGCCTCGCTCACGATCGTCGACGGGTGATAAAACCCCATCGGCTGCGCGTTCAGCAGCGACGCCGTGAACGCCGCCGGATAATGACAGCGCAGCCACGCCGTCACGTAGGCGATCAGCGCGAACGAGGCCGCGTGGCTCTCCGGGAACCCGTACTCGCCGAAGCCGCGGATCTGCGCGAACACCCGCTCCGCGAACGCTCGCTCGATCCCCTTCACCACCATCCGCTCGACGATGCGGTCGTGGTGCGCCTCGATCTTCCCCTCGACCTTCCACGCCCCCATGTCGCGGCGCAACTGGTCCGCCTCGCCCGGCGTGTAGTCGGCCGCCAGCATCGCCAGGCGCATCACCTGCTCCTGAAACAGCGGCACCCCCAGGGTCTTGCCGAGCACCCGCGCCAGGCTCGCGTGCGGCATCACCACCGGCTCCTCGCCGTTTCTGCGCCGCAAGTACGGGTGCACCATGTCGCCCTGGATCGGCCCCGGTCGCACGATCGCCACCTGGATCACCAGATCATAAAACGTCCGCGGGCGGATCCGCGGCAGCATCGCCATCTGCGCCCGGCTCTCGACCTGGAACACCCCCAGCGTGTCGCCGCGGCTCAGCATCGTGTACGTCGCCGGGTCCTCCGCCGGGATCGTTGCCATCGTCAGGTCAACTCCGTGGTGCTCACGCATCAGCGAAAGGCACCCGCGCACATGGCTGAGCGCCCCCAGCCCCAGCAGGTCCACCTTAAATAGCCCGAGGTCCTCCACATCGTGCTTGTCCCACTGCACGATCGTCCGCCCCGCCATCGCCGCCGGCTCGAGCGGCACCAGCGAGTCGAGCGGCTCGTGCCCCAGCAAGAACCCCCCGGGGTGGGTCGCCAGGTGCCGCGGAAAATTCTCCAATTCGCCCGCCAGACGCAGCCAGTGGTCAAACAGCGGCGTGCTCGCGTCGACCCCCGCCGCCCTCACCATCGCCTCGTCGATCGCCCCGCCGTACGAGCTCTGCAGCTTCGCCACGCGATCGATCGTCGGCTGCGGCAGCCCCAGCGCCTTGCCGATGTCGCGCAGCGCCGAGCGCGGGCGGTAGCGGGTCAGCATCGCCACCATCGCCGCCCGCCGCCGACCGTAGCGCTGATACACGAACTGGATCACCTCCTCGCGCCGCTCGTGCTCGATGTCGAGGTCGATGTCCGGCGGCTCCGCCCGCTCGCGGCTGATGAAGCGTTCGAACAGCAGGTCCATCCGTACCGGGTCGATCGCCGTGATCCCCAGGCAGTAGCAGACCGCCGAATTCGCCGCGCTCCCGCGCCCCTGGCACAAGATCCCCGCGCGTCGGCAAAACTGCACGATCTCCCACATCGTCAAGAAATAGCCGCCGTAGTCCAGCTCCGCGATCAGCTTCAGCTCGCGCTCGAGCTGCGCTCGCACGTGCAGCGGCACCGATCCGTCGTAGCGCCCACGCGCCCCCTCGAGCGTCAGCTGGCGCAGCCACTCCGGCTCGCTCGACCCCTCCGGCACCGACTCCGCCGGGTAGCGGTAACGCAGCTGCGCCAGCGAGAAGCTGCAGCGCTCCGCCACCTCGAGCGTCCGCGCCAGCGCCTCCGGATCGTCGTGATACAGCGCCTGCATCGCCGCCGGCGAGCGCAGCTCGTGCTCCGCGTTGCCGCGGATCGCCGTCCCCGCGGTCCCCAGCGTCAACCCCAGCCGCACGCAGGTGACGACGTCTTGCAGGGGCCGCCGCGCCGCGTCGTGGTACAGCACCTCGCTGCCCGCCACCACCGGCACGCCCAGCCGCGCCGCCGTCGCCCGCAGCCGCGCCTCCTCTGGCAGCTCTGCCGCGCGGTGATGCCGGGTCACCAGCGCGTAGAGCCGCCCCGCGAACGGCTCACGCAGCGCCGCCAGCATGTCCGGATCGACCACCAGCGCGAGCAGCCCCGGCCCCGCCGCCGCCAGCTCCCCGAGCCGCACCCGACTATGTCCCTTGGGACAGGCCAGCCGTCCCCGCGACAACAGCCCGCACAGCGCCCCCCACCCGCTCCGGTCGCTCGCCAGCGCGATCACCGGGCGCCCCGCCGGCAGCCCTCCGCCCCGCGGCCCACCTGTCCCCACGGACAGGTCACCGAGCGGCGCCCCGCCCTGCAGGTTCCACGCGCCGGCCTTCGACCTGCCCTTTCGGACAGCCTTCTTCCCGCCCCCCCACTACCCCCCCCCCCACACATCGGCCGGCTCGCCGACGCTGATCTGCGCCCCGTGGATCAGCGGCAGCCCGCACGCGAGCGCCTGCATGTGCGCCCGCACGCTGCCCGACACGCTGTCACGGTCCGTCACCGCCAGCGCCGGCAGCCCCAGCGCCTGCGCCCGCTCGACCAGCTCCTCCGGGTGCGACGCGCCCTCGAGGAACGAGAAGTTGCTCTTGACCCACAGGGCCGCGTAATCGACCTGTCCCATGGGTCAGTCCAGCAGCGCGTGCAGGAACCAGCGCGCGCGCGCCCGGTCGTGATAGACCCAGGCGATGTCGCCGGCCGAGGTCTCGGCGTAAAAATAGTCGCGCTCCACCGTGCGCGCCCACCAGCCCCCGCTCACGCGATGCGGCCCGTCCATCCGGATCACCGCCCCGCGCACCAGCCCTGTGCTTGTCAGCCAGCTCCCGTCGTCACGCCCGCTCCAGGCCGCCAGCGGCCGCGGCCGCGGCAGCAGGCGCCGACACAGCGGCGGCGCCGCGAGGGCCTCGTGGTGGTTCGCCGGCGCGTCCTGCACCTTGGGACAGGTCAGCTCCGTGATCGGCTCCCACCGATAACCCGCCTCCGGCAGGTGCGCCGGCCGCAGCTGCGCCCGCGTCACCGACTGCTCGCCAAACGCCGCGCGCACGCGGGCCAGCGCCCGCCCGGCCGCCTGCAGGTCGCGCCTCGCCCCGCCGAGCAGCGCCGCCTGCTCCGCCCGCGCTCGCACCCCGATCGCCGTCAACCGCACCCGCAGCACCGGCGCCTCCAGCACGATCCCCGTCATGCGCAGGTGCAGCAGCTCCGCCAGCCCGCGCGACTCACTCGGCCCCGCCGGCGTCGCCGGCTCGATGCGCGTGCGCACCGTCGGCGCGTGGTCCAGCTCCATCTCGACCTCGAGGGCCCCCAGCGCCTCCCCCTCCGTCGCCAGCCGCTGCAAGATCCGGTCGAGCCGCGGCCGCATCGCAAACAGCAGCCGCTCGCAGTGATCGTCCGGCGGCTCGAGCTCGAAGCCCTCCGCCACCGGCTCGCGCGGCAAGCACGGTCGCAGCGGCGGCGCCACCTCGAGGTAACGCGCCTGCACGAGCGCCGCCGGCAAGCCGAAGCGCGCCCGCAGCTCCGCCGGCGGCAGCGTCAACAGCCCCGCCAGGTGGTGGATCCCCAGCTGCGCCAAGCTGTCCAAAAGACCAGGTGGGAGGTCGACCCGCGCCA
Organism: Nannocystis sp.; assembly: GCA_044228605.1. Taxonomy (GTDB): domain Bacteria; phylum Myxococcota_A; class Polyangia; order Nannocystales; family Nannocystaceae; genus Nannocystis. The sequence continues at coordinate 9,460 of JBGAUO010000054.1, forward strand.
GCGGCACCTGCCCGAGCAGCTCCGCCTCCGCCTCCGGGCTGCAGAGCACCCGCGCCCCGCGGACCATCCGCGCCAGCGCATGCGCGCGGTGACGATGAAACCCGATCACCAGCCCTGCCGTGAATCCGGCCGCCAGCAGCTCCGCCAGCAGCCCCTCCGACCAGCGCCCCAGATCGCCGAACAGCCGCTCCAGCCCCGACGGATCGATCCAGAACACGCCCCCCTCACCCACCTCGACCCGCGGCGCCCGACGCAACAGCAGCGCCAGCAGCAAGTCACCCACCGCCTTCAGCTCGTGCTCCGCCACCACCGCCGCCTGCAGCGTCGGCGCCACCGCCAGCGCCGCCCCGTGCCGCATCCCGATCGTCACCCCGGCGCGGCGCGCCGCCGTATTGCAGTGCAGCACCTCCCCCTGCAGGTCCTCGCGCGCCAGCACGGCCACCGGCCCCGCCCGCCACTCGGGCCGCGCCCGCAGCAGCCACTGCAGCGCCAGCGCGGGCACATCGACACACGCCACCCGCTCCATCATCCCTAGGCCAGCCCCCAGGGCCCACGCCGCAGCGTCGCCGCAGCCAGCAGCGGCGCCCCCTTGTGCTTGACCACCTCGGGCCGGATCGCAAACACCCCCGGAGACCGTCGCACTCGCCGCGGCTCGACCCGCAGCCCGACCATCGGCCCCAGCGAGGCGTGCCCGCTCGCCGCCCGCGTCAGCAGCACCACCCGGCTCGTGTGCATGCGCGCCAGCGCGGCCAGGCGCGCCTGCCACACCTCCCCGCGCAGCCGCGGCGTACGAGCTGGCTTTTCAGACATGTCCTTGACGACCTGCCCCTCCAGCCAGGTCATCGGCGCGCTGAGATCCACGACACACAGCCCGAAGGCCCCCGAGCGCAGCAGCAGCTCGGCCGCCCGCGCCAACCCGACCTCACCGCGCTCCGTTGGCACCTGGACCACCGCCAGCGCCGCGAGGTCCACCCCCGACTCCGCCAGATCCGGCGGATACAGCGGACCACCCGCGGACTGCACCCACACCGTCGTCTCGCCCTCGGCCTGCGCCTGCCGGACCAGCGCCGCCGCCGTGCTGTGCCGGGCAGCCGCCCCGACCCCCGACAGCTCGACCAGCCGTCCAGGCGCCGCAAGCTGCCCCAACGGCACCCCAGCCCCCTCCAGCGCCTCGTCAAAGCGCCTCTCCCCCCACTGGATCGCCACCGTTGTCATGGGTCCACGATACTGAACAACCGACCAGCAACCAAGTAATTTGAGTAATTCAAAACACATTTAATACGGCGTGCAATCGCGCCATGGTTAGTTTCGCGCCTACCAGCCCCCACCCACCCGCGTGGTACAAAACGGGCCAATGGCCGGCGACCATTCGACCTCTCACATCATCCAGTCGCTGATGGTCAACCTCGTGATCGCCGCCGCCAAGGGTGTGGCTGCGCTGTTGACCGGCTCCGGCTCGATGGTCGCCGAGACGCTGCACTCCTTCGCCGACTGCGGCAACCAGCTGCTCTTGTTGCTCGGGGTCAAGAAGTCGCGCCACGCCCCGACCGCCGCCCACCCGCTGGGTTATGGACGGGCGCTCTACTTCTGGTCCTTCATGGTCGCCCTGCTGCTGTTCAGCGGCGGCGGCGTGTTCTCGATCTACGAGTCGATCCACAAGCTGAGCCACCCCGAGCCGGTCGGCGACATGACCGTCGCCCTGGCGATCCTCGGCTTCTCGCTCGCCCTCGAGGGCTGGGCCACCCTCAAGAACATCCAGGAGCTCAACGTCCGGCGCAAAGGTCGGCCCTTCTTCCGCTTCCTCAGCGACAGCAAGGACTCCGACCTCGTCGTCGTGTTCGGGGAGAACGCCGCCGCCGTCCTCGGCCTCGGCATCGCCCTGCTCGCCATCACCCTCTCCGCCATCACCGGCGACAGCTCCTGGGACGCGATCGGCAGCCTCTTTATCGGCCTCGTGCTGATCGGCGTCGCCATCTTCCTCGCCATCGAGGTCAAGTCGTTGATCATCGGCGAGGCCGCCGACCCCGAGATCGCCGCGGCCGTCGCCACCACCGCCGCCGAGGTCGCGCAGATCACCCGCGTCCTCCACGTCATCACGATCCAGCAGGGCCCCTCCGAGGTCCTCCTCATCATGAAGGCCGGCTTCGCCCCCGGCCTCAGCGTCGAGCAGGTCGCCCACGCGATCAACGACTTCGAGGATCGCCTGCGCGGCCGCTGCCCCGAGGTCCGCTGGAGCTTCATCGAGCCCGACGTCCCGCGCGCCTGATCGCGCGAAGTAGCCCGGCGACGGCAACCGCGACGCGTCGCCACCTGCCGCAGCAACGATCGGTCGCACGTGCCGCCCGCGGCCGGAAAGTTGCCGCTCGTCGCCCCCCGCCCGTACCCTGCCGCGTGGACTTCGCCCTGCCCGCTCGCCCCGTGCGCATGTCGCTGCTGTCCGGGCGCGGCCACTACGATCGGGTCATCAGCGCCGTCCGCAGCGCCCGCACCAGCGTCTGGATCGCCACCGCCAACCTCAAGGAGCTGCTCGTCGAGGACAGCCGAGGTCGCGGCCGCTATCACTCCATCCTCGCGGTCCTCGATGAGCTCGCCGGCGCCGGCGTCGAGCTGCGCATCCTCCACGCGGGCGCCCCTTCCGGCCCGTTTCGCAGCAGCTTCGACCGCCGCCCGCGCCTCGTGGCCGGCGGCCTCGAGCTGCGCCAGTGCCCGCGTGTGCACCTCAAGACCGTGTTGGTCGACGGCCGCCTCTGCTACCTCGGCAGCGCCAACTGGACCGGCGCCGGCCTCGGCGCCAAGGGTGAGGACCGCCGCAACTTCGAGCTCGGCCTCGTCAGCGACGACTGCGACCTCATCGACCAGGTCCAGGCCCTCTACGAGCACATCTGGACCGGCGCCGCCTGTCGTCGCTGCAAGCTGCGCGAGTCCGGCTGCGAGGCCCCGCTCGACGTCGTCCTCGGCACCGCCGCGCCCGCCCGCAAGGCCCGCTCCCCGGGCCCCCTCGTCAAGCTGGTCCATCCGAACAAGCCCAAACCCAAACCCGCGAAGGCCCCCACGAGCCCTCGCCGCGCCCGCTAGCGACCTGTCTCAACGCGAGCTGAAGCGCCGGCGCAGCCGGCCCGTCAGCTCGCGTCGCACCCGACCGATCAGCCCCGGCGCACCCGCGTCGACCACCTCCGCAGCGATCGGCCGCTCTCGACCTGTCCAACGGGACAGGCTCGACTGAAACGGCGCCGACATGACCGAGCGCAGCAGATCGAGGGCCAACGCCGCCGGGCTCCCGCCCCGAGCCTCGACCGCGACTCGCTCCGCCGACCCGCCCGGCGCCGTCACCTGCTCGAGCGCCCCGCGAGCCACCGTGCGGCTGCCATCCGACCGGATCTCGATCACCAGGCGAGCCACCACCGGCAACTCCTCCTCCACACGCTGCTGGATCTCGTCGCGGGCCATCGGCCGCGAGCCTATCACGCGCCCGTCCGATACATCAGGTCGGAGCGCAGCACGTACTTCGTCCCCATCTGCACCTCGGCGCCCTCGTGAAGCACCCGGTGCTGGAACAGCAACGCCATCCCGGTGCGCGGCACGATCGTCCGCCCGAGGTGCAGGAAGTGGGTCTCACCGCCGACAAAGCCCTCGTTGAGGTACACGAGGAAGCTGATGCGGCTCTGCTCGTGCTCGTCGCGCACGAAGGCGCCGTCGTAGTGCGGCGCGAACCGCTGACCGGGCCCGTAGCGGTAACAGCGGATGCGCTCGTTGGCGCCGCAAAGCCTGGCCCCCGACATCTCCTCGGGCGCGTGCCCGCGGATCCTCGCCAGCAGCAGCGCCGCGACCGCAAGATCATCGAACACCGCCCGATCGTTGTTGCGGATCTCCGGCCGCATCTGCGGCCCGCGCATCGTCGTGATCGGCGCCAAGGTCGGCGCCGCGGCCTCGATGCGGGCGATGAACGCCGCACATTCCGCGCGCGTGAACAACTCGGGGACAGTCCACAGCACCGGATGCGACAGATCCACGGACCGATGGTACATAGCCTGGCGGAGCCAAGCATGCCTCGTCCTCTCCTGCCCTTCGTGCTCGCCAGCCTCGCCTTCGCCCTCGCCTGTGACAGCGGCGCCAAACCGCCCGAGGTCGCCAAATCGGCCCCCACGGGCGCCCCCGCGCCCGCCACGGCGACGCCGCCCGCCACCACGACGCCGCCCGCCGCCCCGATCGCCAACCCGCTGGCGAGCCCGGGCGCCACCGCGGCGATCGGCCAGCCCGCGCCCGACTTCACGCTCACCGCCGCCGACGGCAGCACCGTCAAGCTCTCCGACTTCAAGGGCAAGCGCGTCGTGCTCGAGTGGTTCAACCCCGAGTGTCCCTTCGTGAAGAAGGCCCACGGCGACGGCCCGCTCAAGGACCTCGCGGCCCGCACCACCGCCACCGGCGTCGTCTGGCTCGCCATCAACAGCGGCGCGCCCGGCAAGCAAGGCCACGGCGCCGAGGTCAACAAGAAGGCCGCCGGCGAGTGGAGCCTTGGCCACCCGATCCTGCTCGACGAGGGCGGCTTCGTCGGCAAGGCCTACGACGCCACCAACACCCCGCATCTCTACATCGTCGACGACAAGGGTGTGCTCGTCTACCGCGGCGGCCTCGACAACGCGCCGATGGGCGAACCCGACGGCGGCACGCGGATCGCCTACCTCGAGGACGCGCTCACGGCCCTCGCCGCCGGCAAGCCGGTCTCCGCCGCCGAGACCAAGGCCTGGGGCTGCAGCGTCAAGTACGACAAGGGCGCGGCGCACTGACCCGTCGCGCGCGTGACGTTCCGCAGGCGCGCGCCCCGGGCAAACCCACCGAGCTTGACTATGTTGGGCCCGGGCGAGGGCCCCGTCACCAGATGCACAGCGATCCAGTCATCGTCATCGGCTCCGGCCTCGGCGGCCTCGCAGCGGCGATCCGCCTGCGCGCCCGCGGCCACGAAGTGATCGTCCTCGAGGGCATGGACCAGCCCGGCGGGCGCGCGGCCGTCTTCAAGCAGGACGGCTTCTCCTTCGACGCCGGCCCCACCGTCGTCACCGCCAGCTATCTCTTCGACGAGCTGTTCGCGCTCGTCGGCCGCGACCGCCGCGACTACGTCGAGTTCCTCCCGGTCGACCCCTTCTATCGCGTGGTCTTCCCCGACGGCGAGCGCTTCGACTACGTCGGCGACGAGGAGCGCCTGCTCGCCCAGATCGCCACCTTCAACCCGGCCGACGTCGACGGTTACCGCAAGCTCGCCGACCACGCCCGCCGGATCTTCGACGTCGGCTACACCCAGCTGGTCGACAAGCCCTTCGATCGCTTCACCGACATGCTGAAGATCGTCCCGGACCTGGTGCGCCTCGGCTGCTGGCGCTCGGTCTACAGCTGGGTCAGCCAGTACATCGCCGACGAGCGCCTGCGCCAGGTCTTCACCTTCCAGCCCCTGCTCATCGGCGGCAACCCGTTCCGCGCCCCCGCGATCTACGCCCTCATCCACTGGCTCGAGCGCAAGTGGGGCGTCGAGTTCGCCAAGGGAGGCACCACCGCGATCGTCGACGCCATGGTCCGTCTGCTCGCCGAGATCGGCGTTCCGGTCCGCTGCAACAGCCCCGTCACCGAGATCGAGGTCGAGGGTGGCCGCGCCGTCGCCGTGCGCACCGGCGACGGCACGCGCTTGACGTGCAGCGCCGTCGTCAGCAACGCCGACCCGGCGTTCGTCTACACCCGCCTGGTCGCCGCTCGCCATCGGCGATGGAACCGCGACTTTGTGGTCGAGGCGCGCAAGCTGTCGATGGGCCTGTTCGTCGGCTACTTCGGCGCCAACCGCACCTGGCCGCAGCTCGCCCACCACACGATCATCCTCGGCCGCCGCTACCGCGAGCTGCTCGAGGACATCTTCGAGCGCAAGATCCTCGCCGACGACTTCTCGCTGTACCTCCACGCGCCCACCCGCAGCGACCCAGGCGTCGCCCCGCCCGGGCACGAGGCCTTCTACGTGCTCTCGCCGGTCCCCAACATGCTCGGCAAGATCGACTGGGACGCCGTCGGCGAGCGCTACTTCAACACGATCCTCGACTTCCTCGACAGCGAGCACGTACCTGGCCTAAAGGACAGCATCGTCACCCGCAAGCACATCACCCCGCAGTACTTCGAGACCACCCTCCGCTCGCACCAGGGCGCCGCCTTCGGGCCCGAACCGCTGCTCCACCAGTCGGCCTTCTTCCGCTACCACAACCGCTCCGAGGACGTGGAGGGCCTCTACTTCGTCGGCGCCGGCACCCATCCGGGAGCCGGCATGCCCGGCGTGCTGTCCTCCGCCAAGGTGCTCGAGCGCGTCATGCCAGCGCCCGCTCGCCACGTGCCCCTCCCGCTCCTCAAGCGAGCCGCACGAGCCGCCTCCTGAGACCCATCATGGTCGACCGCGCTCGTGTCATCGCCGAGAGTCGGACCGTCCTGGCCCGGCACGCGCGCACCTTCAACCTCGCGGGCCGCTTTCTCCGGCAGGATCAACTCGACGAAGCCGCGATCCTCTACGCCTTCTGCCGCCTGGTCGACGATCTCGTCGACGAGGCCCCCGACATCGCCACCGGTGCCCTCGCACTCGCCGAGGTCGAGGCCGAGCTGCGTGGCACTCGCTCGCCACGTCCGCTCGTCGAGGTCTTCGCCGCCCAGCTGCACGCCCACGGTATCGGCCGGGACGCCGCCCTCGAGCTCATCGCCGGCGTGCGCTCCGACGCTGGCCCCGTCGCCCTCGCCGACGACGCCGAGCTCCTGCGTTACTGCTACCGCGTCGCCGGCACTGTCGGTCTGATGATGTGTGGCGTGCTCGGTGTGCGCGCGGCCGGTGCCCGCGCCTTCGCCCTCGACCTCGGCATCGCCATGCAGCTCACCAACATCTGCCGCGACGTCGCCGAGGACGCCACACGCGGCCGCGTCTACCTGCCGGCCACGAGGCTCGCCCAGGTCGACAGCGACGGCGACGCCGTGTTACGCGGGCAGGCTCCCCGCGCCGCGATCGCCAGCATCGTCCTCGACTTGCTCGAGCTCGCCGACCGCCACTACGCCAGCGCCGGTCTCGGCATGCGCTTCATCCCCTGGCCCTCGCGGCTGGCGATCCTGGTCGCCAGTCGGGTCTACCGCGCGATCGGCCTGGTCCTGCGCGCCCGCGACGGCGACGCCCTTGCCGGCCGCGCCGTCGCCCCGGCCTGGCTCAAGCTCACCTGCACCGGCGCCGCCCTGCTGCGCTTCGGCCTCACCCTCCTGCCCGCCCGCGCCCCGGTTCACGACGCCGCCCTGCACCGCCACATCGCCGACCTCCCTGGCGCCGACGACGGCCTGCCGAAGGCCCGCAGCCCTCGCTTCGCCGGCTTCCCGCGCCTGATCTTCAGCCGCCCCGTCGCCCGGTAAGCTGTCCCTTCAGACAGCTCTGCCCCGTCACTTCACGCCGACGTTCTTGCGCTGCAGCACGATCGCCTCCTCGTCGCCGACCGCCTCCGCCTCACTGAGCAACCAGCGAAACAGCGGCGTCGAGATGGCGTACTCCTTGCGCTCGTTCCACAGCCACACCGCGTAGTTGCAGACAAACAGGTGGATGTCCGGGAACATCAATCGGCGCAGCTCGAGCCCGCCCAACAGCACCGCCCGCTCGTACGCGCGACGAAGACTGTTCCACTCGCGCAGCTCCTCGACCGCCGGCAGGCCGCGCTTTTGCACGGTACGCTGACGCAGCGCCTGGTTCTGCTTCTCCACCTCGCCCAGCAGCTCGGCCCGCAGTAACAGCGCCGACTCGGCCCCGACCCCGCCAGCGTCGAACAGCGCGGCCAACGGGATCTGCGCGCGCGCGGCCAGCTGGGCCAGCTCCTCGGCGACCGTGCGCCGCAGCTGCGCGTGCGCGGCCTCGGCTCGAGTCACCGTCGCCAGCACCTGCACGCGTGCCCCCAGGCGTGCCAGCGCGGGCCCGGCGAAGACGGCGTCCCACGCCTTGCAAAGCGTGGTGAGGTGACTCGGGCTGAGGCTCTTCTCCACCGCGTCGGCCGTCGTCCACAGCGCGTGCAGGGCCTGCGCGTAGGCCAGCGGATCTCCGGCGAAGTTCGCGGGGTCGATCGGCGGTGCGGGTGGCGCAGGCGGTGGCGCAGGCTTGCGTGGATGTAGTACCCGCGGGCTGGCCAGCGCTTGCAGCAGCAAGGGTCGGTTGCGACGGTGATCGGGCGAGCGCCACCATAACCAGCGCAGCCCAGCGTCGGTCGCCGAGGGCTCCCCGAGCAACGGCTCCCGGCGCACTCGGGCCGCCGCGAACGCCAGGAAGCGTGTCTGCGGCGATGCCACGTCCGCCCGCACGCCGAGCAGCATCACCGTTCGCCAGTCGCCGCGCGCCGCCGCGTCGGCCACCAGCCACTCATTGGCGATCACCCGGGCCGCCGCGGGCGCCCGCTCGGCCTCGAAGCTCGCCGCGTTGTGCATGAGATCGCGGGCCACGTCGCGCTGACCCCGGCTCGCCGCGATCAAACCCGCCGCCACCACCCCCGCGGCCCCAAGCGCGCCTGGCTTCCCCAGCTGTCCTTCGAGCCAGGTCGCCAGACGCTCGTCGTGGGCCTCGCGGCCGAGCAGCGCCAGCGCACCCGCCAGCGCCACCCCGCCCTGGCGGTCATGCTCGAAGCTCCCGCGGCACAGACGCGCGAGGGTCGCCGCCGTCCGCACAAGGCCAAGCCGCGCCACTCCCCGGCGGATCAACAGCCACAGCAACGGCTCGAGCGCCGACAACAACAGCACCAGCCACGCCGCCAGCGCCAGCAGCAAGATCATGAGGCCGAGCAGGCTTGCCAGAGTCATACGCTCACGGACGCTCCCAACCGTGCACAGCAAACGCCCCGACAAACGCCTCGACATCGTGCTCCGGCCGCGGCGGCGGCTGCGGGCGCGGCGGCTCGGGCTGCGGCGGCAGCACGGCCCAGAACTCGTGCAACAGACGGCGCTCCGGGCTGCGCAGCTCCGACATGGCGACCCGCACTTTGTCAGCGGTGCGCACCTGCGGGCCGAGCGGTGTCATGTAGCTCGCCGCCGACTTGAGCCCGAGCTCGAGCATGCCGAGAAGTTTGGTCCCCTCGCGTTCGACGTCGAGGCGACCGCACTCGGGCCGCAGCCCGAGGACGTAGAACGGGTTGTCGGCGAGGCGCCGCTGCGGATCGACCGGCCCCGCGCTCATGGCCTTAGCGGACCCCCGAATCATAACCAAGGCGGCGCTGCTCCGGGTCGCCCGGCGACAGCTGCCACAACTTCTGCACCACCCGGCGCAACACCTCGCCGTCGCCCTTCGCCAGGGCATCGCGGCCCTCCTTGACCAGCGCCTGCGCCTTGGCCGGGTCGGTCGTGTTGCCGATGTCGACCGCCGCGTGCTCGAAGCGTCGCTTCCACACCTCCGGGTCGCGCGAGCCCGCCGCGTAGCTGAGACGATTGAGCAACCGCAGCTGCCGCTGCAGCTCCAGCGGGTCGCGGCTGTGCCGCGCCTTCTCGACCGCGCGCGCCGTCTCGGTGAACAGGCTCTGTTCATGCGCCAGCCCGTGCTCGTGGATGACGATCGTCGCGTACACCACCGCCTCGCGGGCCTCCTTCTCGAGCTCTGGCCAGCGGCGGTCGAGCTCCACCGACTCGAGCAGTGCGTCGAGCTCGATCAAGCTGCGCCGGGCCTTCTGCGCCGCGTCTGTGTCGCCTCCCTTGGCCGCGCCGACGTCGAGGGCCAGGTCGACCAGGACCGCCTCGGCCTTGCCGAGCTTGTCGATCACCCCGGCCAGCCCGCGGCGAAACGCGTCGGTGCGCAGCTCCAGCAGTCGCCCGCGGATCGCCACCAGCTGGGCGTCCAGCACCTCCGGCGCCGCCTCCGGCACCAGCAAATGGGCCACGTGCTCGAACACCTGGCCGGAGCCGGGCACCAGAGCCCGCGCCGACATCCGCCCGCCGCGATCGAGCTCGATCGTCAGCTCGAGCTCCGTGCCGGACGGCAGGGTCTGGCGCAACTCGGCGCCGCTGATCTCGAGCGCACCGACCAGCCGGCACAGGTGCGCCGCGTCGTACTCGCCCTGCACGATCGGGATCTTGATGAGGCTCTCCTTGCTGCCTTTTGCCACCGTCTCGATCGTCTGCAGCGTGAACGTACGGCGGGCCGGCAGCGGCGCCCCGCGCTCGAAGTACACCCGCACATCGTCGCCCGCGGTCGCCACCCCGATGGTGCGCGACAGCGGCGGGTCGCTGATCGTCAACCCCTGGACGATCGTCAACGTCGGCGGATCGACCACCACTGCCCCGCCCGTCGCGTTCTTCCCCTCGACCCGGAACACATTGGGCCGCCTCGCCAGCAGCGACACCGCGACCACAAACGCCCCCTCTTCATCGAGCGCGATCCACGGGCTGTCCCAAAGGCCATCCGCCCGCGTCAGCCGCATCTCCGTCGCCACCTGGCTGCCCGAGGCCCCACGATCGACCAGGCGCCCGACCACGTGCGGCGTCAGGTCCGACGACATCGCCGGATACTGCAGCCACAGCTTGCAGCCACGCAGCGGCTCGAGCGCCGTGGGCCGGGCCTCTAGCCCCGCCGTCGCCGCGTAGATCGCAGCGCCCTGGGCGACGAGGGTCATCGGATCGAGCCCCTCCGTCGGAGGAACCCCGAGCGCCGCGCTCACATAGCGACGCACCACCGGCATCACCGAGGGTCCGCCGACCATCACCACCCGCGTCAACCCACCGTCCGGCACCCCGTGGGCCGCCAGCAAGCGCCGGCACACCGCCAACGAGCGCTCGATCGCCGGGCTGCAAAGCTTCTCCAGCGTGGCCCGGTCGAGCGCGAGGTCGAGGTCGAAGCTGCGCTCACCGACGGTCAGCCCCGCGATCGCCATCGAGGTCTGCGGGGCCCGACTGAGCTCGATCTTCGCCTCCTCCGCCGCGAGCTTGATCCGCCGGATCGTCGCCGCATGGGCCGGCTCGCTGCGGCTGAGCTTCACCCCCTCGGTGCTCTCGATCCGCCCCAGCGCCCAGTCGACGATCGCCCAGTCGAAGTCGCGACCGCCGAGGAAGTTGTCGCCGTCGTGACCGACGACGCGCAGCAGGCCGTCGCGAGTCTCGAGCAGCGACACGTCGAAGGTGCCACCGCCGAGATCGTAGACCAGCCAGCTCCCGCTCGAGTCGGCGATGCTCCACCCGGCCGCCAGCGCCGACGCGATCGGCTCCTGCAGCAGCTCGACCCGCTCGAAGCCGGCCAGCCGAGCCGCCTCCGAGGTCGCGCTCGACTGCGGCAGCTCGAACAGCGCCGGCACCGAGATCACCGCACGCGCCGGCACGAAGCCGAGCTGGTCCTCGATGTCCTTGCGCAGCGATCGCAGCACCTCGGCCGCCAGCTCCTCCGGCCGCTTCTCCGCCCCGCTCGCCGGGAAGCGCACCGCCTGGGCCGTGCCCATCAGGCGCTTGAACTCGCTGCGTGTGTTGTCAGGGTCGCTCTCGAGGAAACGACGCGCCCGACTACCGACGCTCAGGTTGCCGCGCGCGTCGATGCGGACCACCGACGGCGTGATCGGCGAGCCCTGGGCGTTGCGCACCAGAGTCACCTTGTCGCCATCGAACACCGCCGCCGTCGAATTCGTGGTGCCGAGGTCGATGCCTACGTACACGAGGGTCTCGCTGCTCATCGCCCGAGAGCATACAGGCAAGCCACCCCGGCCCGTCCACGCCGTTTCAGCGGCGTGAGGCGCGACGTTGTCGCAGGCGCTCGATGGAGACCCCCGCCGAGGCCCCGAGGCCCACCAACGCCAGCGCCAGCGCCCAGCCTTGCCAACCGCGGCCCGGCGACGCCGGCGGCACTTCGCGCTCCACCGCGCCGGCTGGCGGCGTCAGCTCGATCTGCACGCGCCCCGCACTCCATGCCCCGAGCACACCCTCGGCGATCCTCGTCACGGTCGCCCCATCGAGCGGCATCTCCCCCGTGATCACGGCCGCGCCCGGATCGCCCGGCGTGGGCACCCGCACCTCGACCGCCAGCGCCGTGACCTCCGTCCGCGCCCGCAGCGCGGCCGCGACGCTCGCCGCCAGCGCAAGCTCCTGGCGAGCCCGCTCCCCGGCCTGCGTCGGGACCAGCCCCGGATCACCATACAGCGCCCGCTTGTCACTCGTCGCCTCGCGCGGGGAAGCTCCAGGCTCCGAACATCCCAGCAGCGCCACAGCTGCCCACAAGGACATGTCACGAAGGCCAGCTCGGATCCGCCGCATCGGGCTCACGGCGGGCGCTCCGCGAACCACGCCGCGAGCTTGGCCAGCGCTCTTCCGTGCCGCCGCGACACCGTGCTGACGTTGACCCCGATCGCCGCCGCGTACTCGTGCATCGTTTGTTCGCCGAAGTAGAGCGCCGCCAGCAACGCCTGCTCCTCCGGCTCACAGCGATCCATCGCCCGCTTCACGAGGGCCCGGGTGTGCTCGTCCGCCACGACCTCGTCGACGGCCGCCCCCTCGTCGGCGAGCATCTCGGGCTCGCTGTGCACGATGCGCGTCAGCACCACCGCTGTGGTGACCTCGCGGATCATCGCCGCCGCCGCCTCGACCCGCTCGCGCAGCGACCTCGGCTCACCGTCAAGCGCCGATGCCTGGTGGTTTTGCCGCGCCGCCTCGACCGACTCCACCAGCTTGATCGCCCGAGCCAGGCGCCGGCGGTCGGGTGAGACGCGGCGTGCCGCGTCAAGCATCGCCCCGCGCACCCGCGAATAGGCGTAGCCCGTGAACGGCACCCCCAGGCTCGGGTCAAACCGCAGCGCCGAGCGCACCAGCGCCTCGTACCCGGCGCTCTCGCACTCCTCGAGGCTGATCCCGCCGAGTAGGTGGCGGATCTGGCGAGCGATATGCGGCACCCGATGAGCAGCGCGCTCGACCAGCGCCTGCTGGTCACGGGTGAGCCGCGGCTCGGTCACAGAACTCATGCGCCCTCGCTCGCCTCAGCCGGCCGCTACCGCGTCGTGACTATCCTGCATGTGCTTGCGCAGCAGCTGGCGCTGCTCCTCGTTGATGCCGTGGAACCGCAGCGCCATGTCTCGCGCACCGCTGCGGACGACCACCGCCGGCAGCGGCACACTCACACCGATCGCCGGAAAGCTCAGCACCAACTGCACCACCGCCCCCGCTTCCTCCCAGGCCGGTCCTGTCAGCTTGCAACCGCCGAGGCTCAGGTCCTCAACCGGCCGCCACAGCACAACCTCGGCGCCGATCACGTCGGCGTGTGCGTGCACGCGGAGCCGGGGATGGTAACGAGCCTCGGGCATGGTCGGCGGCATCATAGCGGCTGGCCCGGCCTCGGGCGCGGCCACAGACTTGTCACCGCCCCGACGGCCTGGCACCCGCGTCTTGGGTCGCTTGCCAATTTGTCAGTGAAGTGCGGCAACTCCAGCGGAATACTGGCGAGGAAGTGCTTGATTCCCCGTCCGAACTGCGCGACCCATGCAGCGGCCAATCGCTTGCACCGGCGCCCACACCCTCCGCATGTTCGGTCGAACCCCAGCCTTTGTCCTCGCCGTCCTGCTCGCCGCACCGGCGTTCTCTGCCTGTAAGAACGTCCAGACGATCCCCGGCACAGAGATCCCGGACACCGCGGACAACCGGGAGATCTTGCAGGTCCTCGAGCGCTTCCGCGGCGGCTTCGTCCGCCAGGACCCCGCGGTGATCCTGTCCACCGCGCACCCAACCTACTACGACGAGTCCGGCACCGACGATCCCAGCGACGACATCGTCTTTGAGGAGCTCGGTCAGACGCTCGGCCGGCGCATCGCCCAGATCGAGTCGGTGCGCTTCACCATCGAGTATCTCGATGTCTTCATCCGCCGCGACCGCGCGACCGTGCACGTGTGGATCGACGCCAGCTTTCGTATGAAGCCGGTGCTCGGGGACGACGGGCTTCCGCGTGTCAGCCCGCGCGTCGTGCCGAAGCAGGACTTCGCCAAGTTCGAGCTCATCCGCGAGGGCGACTCCTGGCTGATCACCAAGGGGATCTGAGCCCCGAAGGCAGGCGCTAGAACGCCTGCCCTGCGGACAACATCAGCTTGTTCGACAGTTGGAAGAGATCGCTGTCGCGCTCGACGAGCCGCGGCGAGTGGGCGATGACCTCGTCCAGCGGCGTCACGATCACCCGCGTGCCGCGGGTCCCGACCATCACATCGCCCTCGATCGCATCCCCGTGCGCCAGACCACCGAGCTGGGCGACATCCGCCGCCGCCGAGCCCAGCAGGCCCGCGAGCGTGTTGTCGAGGGCAGAGGGGCTACCACCGCGGGCGACGTGGCCAACCGAGTTGATCCGGGCCTCCATCATGTGCCCAAGAATCTCCTGGATCGGCCCCGCCGTTTCGATGCGCCGCGCCAACCGCTGCGACCAATCCGCGCCCGCCCGTTTGAGCACCCCCTCCGCCACCACGATGATGAAGTAGCGGTAGTCACGACGGACACCCGCGATCAAACGGCGGAGGATCTCGTCCTGATCCCACGTCTCCTCGACCTCGGGGATCGCCACAGCCGCCGCGCCGCCGGCGATCGCGGAAGTCAGCGCCAGCCAGCCCGAGGTGTTGCCCATCACCTCGAGGATGATCGCGCGGCGGTGCGACTCGATGGTGTCGCGCAGCTTGCGGATCGCGTCGACCACGTTGTTGAGCGCGGTGTCGTAGCCGATCGAGAACTCGGTGCCGTGGAGGTCGTTGTCGATCGTTCCGGGGAGGCCGATGATCCGGAAAGGGCGCCGGGGAAACGTCTCGCGGTACGCGGACGCGATCGCTCGGGCGCCGCGGAACGACCCGTCGCCGCCGATCACGATCAGGCTCTCGACGCGGGTCTGGAAGAGATTGACCGCTGCGACCCTCAGGAAGGCCTCGCGCGCCGCCAGCCGCTCGGCGAGGTCGGAACAATCATCCGGCGGCGGATAGAGCTCAGGCACCCGACCGGTCCCAATGAAGGTGCCGCCCCGGTGGATGATGTCGCGAACGTCCTTGCGGTCGACGCTGCGGTCCGAGGCCGAGTCCAGGCGGCGGGCAAGCCCGCGAAACCCGTCGCGGAACAGGATCAGCTCGCTGTCAGGCGCGCGCATCTTGAGGCTGCGAAAGGCGGCGCGCACCGCCGCGTTCATGCCGGGGGCATCGCCCCCACTGGTAAGGATCCCTACGCTCATTCGCTGGCCTCGGCTCCGGGGGCGGGAGTATACCGGAGCGGTGTCGCTTGCCCAGATCCTACGCGGTCTCGCGCTCACCAGCCCGTCGGTGCTCGTCGCTTGCCATCCGCCGGCTGCGCCGACACGAGCCCCCGTGTGCATCGCCGAGACCGTGACCCCAGCCCCGGCGATGAGCCCCGCGGAGGCGCTCGCCGCCCTCGTGCGGGCAAACTACGACAAGCAAGAGCTCCGCATTCCGATGCGAGACGGTGTCGAACTGTTCACCGCCGTATATACGCCGAAGGACCGCACCCGCACCTATCCGATCCTCCTGCGCCGCACGCCCTACAGCTCCGGGCCCTACGGCGCCGACGCCTTCCCGAACAGCCTCGGCCCCAGCGCCCCCTTCGCGGCGGCCGGCTACATCTTCGTGAACCAGGACGTGCGCGGCACCTTCATGTCCGACGGTGACTTCGTCAACATGCGCCCGCACAAGCCGGTCAAGGCCGGCCCATCCGACATCGACGAGTCGAGCGACACATTCGACACGATCGCGTGGCTGATCTCGAACCTCGCGGGAAACAATGGCCGCGTCGGCATGTACGGCGTCTCCTATCCCGGCTTCTACGCGGCCACGGGGATGATCGACGCCCACCCCGCATTGCGTGCCGTCAGCCCCCAGGCGCCGATCGCCGACTGGTTCTTCGACGACTTCCACCACCACGGCGCCTTCTTCCTGCCGCACACCTTCAACTTCTTCGCGGGCTTTGGCCAGCCGCGAGCCGGCCGCACGAGCAACTGGGCGCCTGGCTTTCGCCACGGCACGCCCGACGGCTACCAGTTCTTCCTCGACGCCGGGCCGCTCTCCACCCTCGAGTCGCAACACCTCAAAGGTCAGGTCGCCTTCTGGTCCGAGGCGACAAAGCACCCCAACTACGACGAGTTCTGGCGCACGCGCGACCTGCTGCCCCACCTCAAGAACGTCGCCCCCGCAGTGCTCACGGTCGGCGGATGGTTCGACACCGAAGACCTCTACGGCCCGCTGCACATCTACGCCGCGGTCGAGAAGCACAACCCCGGCATCACCAACCTGCTGGTCATGGGCCCATGGGGCCACGGCGGCTGGACACGAACAACCGGCGAGCGCCTCGGCGACATCCACTTCGCCAGCAAGACCTCCGAGCACTACCAGCAGACCATCGAGCTGCCGTTCTTCGAGCACCACCTCAAGGATGCATCTGCGCATGAGCTCCCTGAGGCGAGCGTCTTCGAGACCGGCGTCAACCGCTGGCGCGCCTTCCCGCAGTGGCCGCCGTCGACCCGCCCGCGCGCGCTCTACTTTGGCGCCGGCGAGACGCTCCTCGAAGCGGCGCCAGGAGGGGCGGAGTTCGATGAATTCATCAGCGACCCGAACAAGCCGGTTCCAGCGACCCAGGACATCCATACAGGGATGCCCAAGGAGTACATGACCGAAGACCAGCGCTTCGCCGCGCGTCGGCCCGACGTGCTCGTGTACCAGACCGCACCGCTGACCGAAGACCTCACACTCGCTGGACCTCTGAGCGCCGAGCTGTGGGTATCGACCACCGCGGGCGACGCCGACTGGATCGTCAAGCTGATCGATGTCCTGCCGCCCGACACGCCCGACCCGGAGGGCACCCGCCGCGGCGTGCACCTGGGCGGGTACCAGATGATGGTCCGCAGCGAGGTCTTTCGCGGCAGATTCCGCGACAGCTACAGCGATCCAAAGCCGTTCACCCCCGGTCAGCCGACACGCGTCACCGTGCCGCTTCAAGACGTCATGCACACGTTCCAGAAGGGGCATCGCGTGATGATCCAGATCCAGAGCACCTGGTTCCCCTTCGTCGATCGCAACCCGCAGCGCTGGGTGCCCAACATCTTCGAGGCCACCGCGCAGGACTTCCAGCGGGCCACGCATCGCGTGTACCGCGGAGTCAGCCGCGGGCGCGCGCACGCCTCAAAGATCACCTTGCCCGTGCTCCCGCAGTGATCGGAGATCAGCGCAGGCCCTGAGCGCGGGCAATGCGACGATACATACGCCCTGCTCCCTGCCAGTGCACCGGGCACAGGTCGTGGTGTTCACCCGAGCGCAGTTCCACCACGAAGGTCTCTCGCTCGTCGGGAGGGCGCGTCTCAACATGGATCGCCTGGATCTCGCGCACGGAGAGCGGTACCCGGCGGCCCCGCGCGCGGATCGTCAGCGTGCGTCCAAACAGGTATGGCGTGCGCGGCAACAGGACCCGCAGCAGGTTGTCCAGCCACATGAACATCCACCACGCGAGCACGGCCAGGACCACGCGCACAAGCCAGCCGCGGCCAGCCGCGAGCGCGACCCACGACTCGGGCAAGCGCACCAGCAGCACGATGATGACGGTCAGCAGCGCGACGAGCGTGACCGCGAGATCGGTGAGCTTGCCCGTCCAGTCGTCGGGCCGCGCCGTGCGAAGCCGGATGAACATCACCTACTCGCTGAAGACATCGAGCGTGTAGTCACCGCCATCGACACCCACCTGATCGACGACCACGTAGTAGGTACCGGGCACCTCGAAGAAGTGATCGATCGACAGGTCGGTGCTACCGGTC
>JBGAUO010000055.1:0-26976 GCA_044228605.1 Nannocystis sp.
CGTCGCTGTTCTATGCGTGCAGCATGGACGCGAAGGGGCGGTATATGTGTTGCACGCAGAACCTGTTCCCCTGCGGCGGGCTGCGCGGCAAGCCGTGCAAGCACCTGCTGGTGCTGCTGGTCGGGCTGGCGCAGGGGGCCCAGCTGGACCCCGCGGTGGCGCTGCAGTGGGCGCGGGCGACCCGCGGCAAGAAGGCCGCGCTCGACAAGGATTCGATGAGCGCCACCTTCATCCGCTACAAGGGCGCCGAGGCCGGTGAGGTCGACTGGCGCCCGACCGAGACGATCCCCGAGGATTACTACGCGATCTAGTTTTGGGGGCAGCGTTGGCCGAGGTCGAAGAGATCGCCAGCACCCTCGAGAACCTCCGCGCCCGGATGGTCGAGCTGGTCGTGCGCGGGCTCGCCTCGGTGGCGCAGGCCTCGGGCGCCGCCCTCGACCGGCTGCTGACCGACAGCTATGAGCGCCAGGGCCTCGTGCACGTCACGTCGCGGCTGCGGGCGATGCTGCGGGCGATCACGAGTGACACCCGCGGCGCCCCGGTGGCCCTGCTCGCGGCCTATACCAGCCTGCACGTGTTCGAGCGGGTGCTCAGCCTCGAGGCGGCCGCGAGCGCGTGGGCGCAGGCGATCGCGGATGGCGACGGGGACGAGGACCAGGACGAGCCCGGGCCCGCGGCGGTCGCTCCTGCGGCGGCTGCGAGCTCGGAGCTCACGGGCTTGCTCGCGCCGGAGCAGAAGAAGCTGGCCGCGCTGCTCGAGGAGCTCGCGCGGGCGATCGAGGATCTCGTGCGCACGGGGCTGACCAGCGCGACCGAGGCGACGCGGCAGAAGCTCGACGTGTCGTTCAAGGAGGCCTCGCGCATGAAGCTGCTGCGGCTCGGGGCGACGCTGCGCTACGTCAACGAGGAGGTGGCCCGCTTCCTCGCGCACAGCGAGGCGTTCTCGGCCAAGCGCTTCGTGTTCTTCACGCACCGGGCGTGGCTGCTGGCGCGCGGGCTCGCGGAGGCGCTGGCGGCGAAGAACGATCGCGTGCTCGCCCGGCTGGCGGGCACCGGCGCCCGCGATCCGCTGCCGGTCCGATCGATCGACGTGGTCACGCTGGGGGTGCTCGCGCGGACCGTGCAAAATACCTGCACTTTTGAGTTTCGCCTGCGCGTGGTCAAGGCCGAGGATCCCGCGCTGGTCGGCCGCTCGCTGGTGTTTGGCCTGGTGTTCGGGCGAAAGTCCGCGGATATCACGGCCGAGGCGTTTCTCCACCTGCCGCAGCCGCAGAAGTATCACCCGAAGATCCTGAGCGAGCGGATGGTGCTGACGGTGACCGGGGCCGCGATCGCTCTGGATGAGCGGGGCGGGGGTCGGCTGCTGCTCGGGCCCAAGGGGACGGTGACCCAGCAGGGCAAGCTCGCGGGCTGGGAGCCGTACCTCGAGTGGCCGATGGGGCCGGCGCTGGCGCGCGCGCGGGCCCAGGTGCCGAGCCCGCTCGACCTGCCCAACGAGCTGCAGGAGGAGGTCGTGCTGGCCGACTGGAGCTGCAAGGAGGATATGGCGCGGGCGACCCCCGAGCGCCGGATCTTTGCGGTCACGGCGGCGGGACTCGAGCTCGACGCGGTGGTCTCCACTGGCTCGGACGGCAAGACGCTGGCGGGGCACCTCGAGGCCCACGCGAAGCGCAAGCCAAACGCCACAAAGCCGCCAGCGCCGCTGTACGGGCTCGTCCACTACGAGCTCGGCCGCCTGGTGTTGACGCCGCTGGCGACGCTCGGGCCGGACGGTCCGCTCCACCTGATGCTCTCGAACGACAAGATCAACCTGACCGCGCTCCTCGGCAGCCTCCAACTCTAGCGAAGCGAACCCCGCCATGGCCAAAGCGAAGACCCCCAGCGCCGCCGACCCGAGCAGCGCGCCGAACGTAGCCCCGGTCCCGGAATCACGGCCGGAGTCGGAGCTCCTGCGCGAGCCGGCCGAGCTCAAGTATCGCCGCGAGCTCGAGGCGCTGCGCCAGAACGAGAGCGACCAGGCGCCCGCCGCCTGGAAGCTCTCGCCGCGCTCGGTGCTCACCTACATCACGGGCGCGAAGAAGCCGCTCAAGGCGACGATCGACGGCAAGGTCGTCGAGGTGCCGATCACCCGCAAGTTCTTCGGCGACGACTCGATCGTCGAGCGATCGATCGTGACCCTCGCCAGCGAGCGCGCGCTGCTGCTGGTCGGCGACCCCGGGACCGGCAAGAGCTGGCTGTCCGAGCACCTCGCCGCGGCGATCTCCGGCACCTCGCTGCTGACGATCCAGGGCACCGCCGGGACCACCGAGGAGCAGATCAAGTACTCGTGGAACATCGCCCGGATCATCGCCGAGGGCCCGAAGCCCGACAACATGATCCAGAGCCCGTGCATGCTGGCGATGCGCGCGGGCAAGATCTTCCGCTTCGAGGAGATCACCCGCTGCGTCGGCGACGTGCAGGACGCCCTCGTCTCGATCTGCTCCGACAAGACGATCGCCGTACCCGAGCTGCCGGACGACCCGATGGTGTTCGCGCGCCCCGGCTTCAATATCATCGCCACCGCCAACGCCCGCGACCAGGGTGTCAACGAGCTGTCCGCGGCGCTCAAGCGCCGCTTCAACTACATCCACATCCCGGTGGTCTCCGACCAGAAGACCGAGGTGGAGATCGTCCGCACCCGCTCCGCCGAGCTGCTCGAGCGCTACAAGATCCCCGGGCGCATCGAAGATCCGGTGCTCAAGCTGCTCACCACCGTGTTCCGCGAGATGCGTCAGGGCGCCACCGGCGAGGGCCTCAGCGTGCAGAAGCCGACGACCACCCTGTCGACCGCCGAGGCCATCGGCGTCACCCTCGACTCCGCCATCCATAGCCGCTACTTCGGCACCGGCAACGTCGGCCCCGAGGACATCGCCCGCAACCTCATCGGCTCGATCGTCAAGGAGGACCTCGCCGACCTCAAGGTGCTCAAGGAGTACATGAATCTGGTCGCCAAGAAGCGGGCCGCCAGCGACCCGGCCTGGAAGACCTTCTACGAGGCGGCGGTCAAGGTCCTGTCGGCCTGAGCGAGCGATGAAGGACCTCCTCGAAGACAGCCCCGGCCTCGACGCGGAAGTGCTCGTGCAACGCGCCCACGCGGTGCTCGCCGAGCCGCTGTACTGGTTCCCGGTCCGGCACCATTCTCCGAGCGCCGCGCGCTTCATCGGCGAGGCGCTGCGGGCCCGCCGACCCAAGGTCGTATTTATCGAGGGCCCCGCCGAGGCGACCGAGCTGGTCCAGCACATCGCCGACGCCAAGACCAAGCCGCCGATCGCCATCTATTCGTCGTATCGCGACGATGACAACGTGCTCGGCCTGGCTGGCATCGCCAGCTCGGCGCCGGACGTGCCGGCGAAGTGGGGCGTGTGGTATCCGCTGCTGCCGTACTCGCCCGAATATGTGGCGATCCGCGTGGCCAAGGAGATCGGCGCGCAGGTGGTGTTCATCGACCTGCCGCACCACGGGCTCATCACGCCGCACGCGGCGGCTCCGGCGGGCGAGCCGGGGGAAGAATCCGAGGAAGAAGAACCGGAGGAAGAAGAATCCGAGGAAGAAGAATCCGAGGAAGAAGGTGCGCCCGCAGAGCCACCCACCTGGGAGAGCCTCGCGGCCGAGAGCAACTTCTACAAGAGCCTCGCCGAGGCCGCGGGCTACCGCTCGTGGGCCGAGTGCTGGGACGCGCTGTTTGAGGTCGGCGGACGGCACGCGGACGCCGAGGAGTTTCGCCGCGACCTGGCCTACTTCTGCGCCGCCGTGCGAGCGACGACCTCCGACGAGCGCATGGACAGCGACGGGACCCTGGCCCGAGAGGCACACATGTGGCGGACGATCGTCACGACGCTCGCCGAGCAGAAGCTGCGCTCGGAGGACGCGGTCGTCGTGTGCGGCGGCTTTCACCTGTTCATGCCGCGCGAGCTGGCGCCCGCCCGCGTGCTCCCACAGGGCACGGTGTACGCGACCGTCGCGCCCTATTCGTATTATCGGACCAGCGAGCGCTCGGGTTACGGGGCAGGCAACCGCGCCCCGAAGTACTACGAAATGCTCTACCAGCATATGCAGGGCGCCGGGGCGGTTGTGGCCGACGCGCCGGTGCGGGCGATGGTCGACCACGTGGTCGCCGTGCTGGCGCGCGGCCGCCGGGTAGGTGAGCTGCTCTCGTCGGCGGACGCGATCAGCGTCACCCAGCACGCGCGCATGCTGGCCAGCCTGCGCGGGCACAAGGCGCCGACTCTCGACGATGTGCGCGACGGCATTTTGTCGTGCTGCTGCAAGGGCCGCCCCGACGAGGAGGGTCGTTATCTGCTCACCGCGATGACCGAGGTGGAGATCGGCACGGCGGTCGGGCGCGTGACGCCGGCGCTCGGCCGGCTCCCGCTCGTGTTCGACTTCTACCGCTCGATCGACGACCTCGACCTCGGTGAGACGATGGGCAAAGAGAAGAAGACCCGGCTCGCGCTCGATCTGCGCCAGGAGGCCGACGAGCGCCGCTCCGTGTTCTTCCACCGCCTCGCCGAGCTCGGCGTGTCGTTCGCCGCGATCGTGGAGGGCGGCGAGTCCAACACGATGTTCCGCGAGGTGTGGCGGGTCGAGTGGTCGCCCAAGGTCGAGACCCAGCTGATCGAGAACAACCTCTACGGCGACACCATGGAGGCCGCCGCCACCGCCAAGGTCGACGAGGAGCTGGCGCGCGAGCAGGACGACGCCGCGAGCGTGTGCGAGCGGCTCTTGCGGGCGACCAACATGGATCTGCCCGGCCTGGTGCTGCGCATCGAGGAGACGGCAGGGCACGCGATCGACGCCGACACCCGCCTTGTCTCGCTGGCCCGGGCGCTCACCCACCTCACGGTGCTGCGCCGCCAGGCCGCCCGCAAGAAGATCCGCGAGGACATCGTGGTCGACCTCGAGGGCCGCTGCTTCGCGCGCGCCTGCTTCGCCATCCCGGAGATCGCCAACGTCCCGGTCGAGGACCACGAGGAGGTGCTCTCCGCGCTCAAGAGCGTCGCCGAGGCGCTGCTCGGCGACAGCGCCGGCGGCTTCGACCGCGATCTGTTCGTCGAGAACGTCCGCTCGGCCTACGCCGAATCGCAATCGCCGTACCTGCGCGGCGCGATGTGTGGCCTCCTGACCGAGACCCGCGCCCAGCCGGCCGAGCTGCTCTCGCAGGAGATCCTCAAGTTCGCGCAGTCCCGGCCGGAGGTCATGCTCACCTGCGGCGAGTTCCTCGACGGCGTGATGGCGACCAGCCGCACGGCGATCATGCTCGGCGCGCAGTCCCTCGTGGAGGCCTTCGACGTGCTGCTGCGGGCCGCCTCGTGGGAGCAGTTCCTGACGATGTTGCCGCGCACCCGCAAGGCCTTCGAGCGCCTGCACGACCGCTCGCGGGTCGCCTTCGCCGACCGCGTCGCCGAGCTGTACGGGCTGCAGGAGGGCGAGGGCGACAAGCTGGCTCAGCTCGACACCTCGGCGAGCGCGGCCGCGTGGATGGCTCGCATCGACGCGCGGGTCGCCGAGCTCATGAAGGAGTGGGACTTTTAACCGATGGCGAACAAGACCACGCTCTCCCAGCTCCCCGCCGCCGCGCAGTCGCTCGTCGGGCGCTGGCGCCTGGTCCTCGGCAAGGAGGCCGAGGCTGCGGGCCTGTGTCTGGCCGGCGGCGCCGGCTCCGGCGAGGACCAGCAAGGCGCCGAGCAAGCCCTCAAATTCGTCTACGGCGAGTCGCGCGGGGCCGGTAACGACGGCTCGCAGCTGACGGTGCCGAAGTGGATCGAGCAGGTCAACGAGCTGTTCCCGAAGCAGGCCCGCGAGGTGCTAGAGCGGGAGATGATCCAGAAGCGCGGCATCGCCGAGATCCTCGATCAGCCCGACCTGCTCGACCGCATCGAGCCCAACGTCGAGCTGGTCAAGACCCTGCTCACCCACAAGGACCTGCTGACGCCCAAGACGCGGGTCCTCGCCCGCAAGGTGATCGACAAGGTCGTGCAGGAGCTGCGCAAGCAGCTCGAGATCCGCGTCGAGCAGGCGATCACGGGGGCGCTGCGCAAGGACCGACACTCGCCGCGTCGCGTGTTTCGCAACCTCGACCTGCGCACGACGCTGCGGCGAAACCTGCGCAACTGGAACCACGAGCGGCGCAAGCTGTTTGTCGACCGGATCTTCTTTTACGCCGCCGAGAAGAACAAGCGACCGTGGCACGTGATCGTCTGCGTCGACCAGTCCGGGTCGATGCTCGAGTCGGCGATCTTCTCGGCGGTCATGGCGTCGATCTTCGCCGAGCTCCCGGGCGTGAAGACCTCGCTCGTGCTGTTCGATACGCAGGTCGTCGACCTCACCGACAAGGTCGGCGCGCCGGTCGACGTGCTGCTGAGCGTGCACCTCGGCGGCGGCACCGATATCACCCGCGCGCTCGAGTACTGCTCGGGCCTGGTCCGCGAGCCTGCGCGCACGATCGTGGTGCTCATCACGGATTTCTACGAGGGTCGACCGGAGGCCGACCTGGTCCGCGTGGTGGAGCGGATCTCCGGCGCCAATGTCCGCATGATCGGCCTCGGCGCGCTCGGCTACGACGCCCAGCCGCAATACAATCGGGTGACGGCCAAGAAGCTGCGAAAGGTCGGCATGGACATCCTGTCGTGCACACCCGAGAAGCTGGCCGAGTGCATGGGGCAGATCATCCGCGGGTGAGCGGCAGGGGCAGGGGCAGCGGTGAGCGGGCCACGCTCACCGCACGCCTGCGGGCGCGCTCAACCGCTTGTTTCGATCACACGTGGAGCAGCTTGAAGGCGTGGGTCCACTCGTTCTTGGTGAAGCCGAGGATGCACCACAGCTGGCACAGCGGTTCGATCGCCCGCGCGGCCTCGACGGCGCCCATGTCCGCGGTCTCCCAGCCGAACTGGTCGAGGATCTTGGCGGTGTCGGCCTTGGCGTCCGCGTTGTTGCCACAGATGAACATCGTCGGGCGGCCGGCGGCGTAGCTCGGGTTGACCATCATCGGATTGCCGACGCTGGAGAAGGCCTTCACGAAGTTGGCCGCAGGGGCGAGCTGCTGCAGCCGCTCCATCAGCGAGTCGTTGGGCCCGGTGAAGAACTGAAGCACGCCGTTGACGGGCGGGGCGGCGGCGATCGGGTTGGTGGCGTCGATCACGGTCTTGCCGGCGAGGTTGTCGATCCCGGCGAGGCGAATGGCGTCCTCGGCGGCGCGACCGGCCACGGCGAGCACGAGGATGTCCGAGCTCGCGGCGACCGCGGCGAAGCTCGCCTCGGGGATGCCGTGGGTCGCGCTCCACTCGCCGAGCTTGTTGCCCTCGCGGCTGGCGATGGTCACGTCGTGGCCATGCTTCTTGAGGCCGGCAGCGAGCACCTTGCCGACGTCCCCGGAACCGATCACACCGATCTTGCTGGTCTGCATGCGTTTGTCTCCCTGAATGTGGCGGGGACTCTAACAGCTCGGGCCCCGCTTCTGCCGGGGCCGAAACGCGCGCGAGCAGCTCGGAGCCCTCGACTCACGGCGCGCTGCCGGTGATGTGGCCGATGAACCACAGGCAGGCGGGTCCGCGACACAGGTATGCTCGTCGGCGATGCGCCGGGTCCTCTTCCTCGCCTGTCTCGCGCTCGCCTGCACGCTGCACGGCGACGGAGAATTTGCGGACGAAGATCGGGAGCTGCCGGTCTTCACCGGCATCGAGGTGTTCGATGGCTTCGGCGCCTCGGTGACCGTCGACCCGACGCTGGTCGGGCAGACGACGGTGAACGTGACGGTCGGCGGCGACAGCAACGCGCTCTCGCGGTTGTTCACGGTGTTGCACAAGGAGGGGTTGATGTCGGCGGGGGTCGACCCCAACGAGCTGACCGAGCTGAAGCTGGCGCCGACGCTGACGGCGCGAGTACCCGCGCTGCGCTCGGCGTACGTGGAGGACACCTCGACGCTGGAGATCTTCGGGGCGCGCGGCGAGCTGACGCTGGTGGTGCACGAGTCGGGGTCGCTGATGCTGCACGACGCCGAGGCGCTCGCTGCGACGGCCACGGTGATCGACGGCGGTCTGCTGACCCTGGCGGGCAGCGGGCCCGCGCTCGAGCTGGTGGTCGAGGGGGCGGCGACGGTGGACGCGGGGGCGTTCGCGGCGACCACGGTGACGGTCCGCGCGCGCGGGACCGGGGCGATCCGCGTGTGCGCGACGGAGTCGATCAAGGTCTACGGCAGCGGCGCCGCGTCGGTCGTGCTCGACTGTGGATGACCTGTCCCCTGGGTCAGGTCGAGAAGCGGGCGAGGTAATCGGTGACGTCGAGCTTGCGCGCGGTGTTGTCGCTGCTCATGTAGCGGATCTTGCCGTACACGGGGCGCTCGGGGCCCCAGGCGCGGTCGTAGCGGCCGAGGATCCAGGTGACGCCGCTGTAGGAGTTGGGGTCCCGGCCGTCGAGCGCGTACTTGTTGTTGAGGTGGGTGAGGGTGGCGAGGGCGGTCCGCGGGTCGGGGCTCCACTCGAGGATCTTCTTGCCCCACAACATGCGCAGATAGTTGTGGATCGTGCCGTCGCGGACGAGCTGGCGCTGGGCGGCGTTCCACAGCCGGTCATGGGTGGCGGCCGCCTCGAGCTGCGCGGGGGTGTAGATGTGGCGCACGTCGCCCGCGTGCTCGGCGAGGGTCGTGCGCGCCCACGTCGGCAGCGAGTCGTATTCGGCGTAGTCGGGGCGATGGAAGCACATGTTGAAGCCGAGCTCGCGCCAGGTGATGATCTGGTCGAGGAAGCCCTCGGCCGCCGAGGACACGCCCCACCAGCCCTCGCGGCTGCCGCTGGCGGTCTTGGCGAGCATGCCGGGCTGCCAGGCCTCGCGCTCGAGGATCGCGGCGACGACCTCGTGAGCGCCGATGTGGCCGAAGTGCAGGTAGGGCGAGAGGCCGCTCGTGCACGCGATCGCGGGGTCGTTGCGCTCGCCGTAGCGCGGCAGGGCCTCGGCGATGAAGTGCTGCAAGGCGGCGGCGGCGGCCTGGCTGCCGCCGCCCGGGCACGGGGCGACGGCGTGGTCGATCGGCAGGCGAGCGAGGGCGGCGGGTTCGCCGGCGAGGAGCTCCGGGCTGGGGGCGGGCCAGCGCGTGAGGACGTCCTTTGGGACATGTGCGCGGGGGAGCTCGAGGCGCGCGAGCGGGTCGGCGGTGGGGCGGCGCACGAGGTCGTCGCGGCGCTGCTTCTGGATGAAGCGGCGAAACGCGTGGGCGGTCGGGAACACGATCTCGGCGGCGCGCAGAGGGAGCACGCCGTTGCCGTCGACCCGCTCGATGCGCACCGGCAGCGCGGCGGCGGCGGCCTGCATGCGCGGCAGGAAGAAGCAGGGGTACTCGTCGGTGACGATGAGGCAGGCGCGCTCGCCGAGGGCCGCGAGCAGACCCTTGCCGGCCCCGCGTGTCGGCTCGACGTAGGGGTAGTAGGCGATCGGGCTGGCGGCGAAGCGCGCTGCGTTGGCCCGCATGCCCGCGAGCACGAAGGCGTGCAGGCGATCGCTGGCCCACGGGTAGTCGCAGCGCAGCGGCTCGAGCACGAGCAGCGGCTTGCCGAGCTCGCGGGCGCGGGCGATCGCGTGGTCGAGGCCGTAGCTCCACGTGCTGCGCCGTGCGGCGGTCATCCAGTAGAGCACGAGGTCGCCGTCGGGGCGGACCTGGACGGCATTGAGCGGGGAGATGCGGTCGTTCGGGACGGGCATGCGGGGCCTTTCGTGGCGGATGTCCGGAGGGACAGGTGCTGAGGATGTCCCGAGGGACAGGTCATCCGGGGAGGCGGGAGAGCCGGGCGGGAGGGGCGAAGTCGGCGGGCTGGTCGCCGAGTCCGAGAGCGATGACGGCGTCCCAGTAGCGGCGGCCGGCGCGGGTGGCGTAGCGCTCCAGGGCAGGGAGGCGGGCGCGAGCGCGGTCGAGGCCGGCGAGGGTGCGGATGAGGATCGGCGCGGCGATGGCGGGGCGCTCGCGCGGGACCTCGAGGGCGTCGGCCAGCGGATTGCCGAGCAGGTGGCGACACAGCTGCCGGGTGATATGCATGCGGACGCGGGCCTGACGCTGCTGGGCGGGCGTACGAGCTGTCTGGGCGGGGGCGTTCAGGAGGGCCGCGACGAGCTCGCGGCTGTCAGCGTCGGGCGGACCCTGGGTCAGGTAGATGGTCTCCGAGGCGGTGCGAGCGCTGAGCTCGTCGTCGGGGAGCAGTGCCTCGTCGACGCCGATGAGCCAGCCGATGACACGCCACAGGTGGATGAAGTCGTCGGCCTCGTCGCGCTCCACGCCGAGGCCCAGTAGGCGCAAGCCGTCGAGGAAGACCTGGGAGAACAGGAGGATCGTGGCCAGCATATCGTGCTGGTTGATCGGCGCGGACCAGCGAGCGCTGTCCCAGCGGCCGCTGTGTTGCAGCAGGCGGCGGACCTGGGCGTGCATGAGGCGGACCTTCAAGGTGATCGTGTAACCAGCGTCGCGGCGGTAGAGGCCGCCGGGCTCCGAGACGGCGGCGACGAAGCGGGCGGTCTCTGCCAGGCGCCGCGGGGCCCGCTCGGCGAGGCGGCCCGAGAACACCAGCGGCTTGTTGCCGGCCGGCGCGGCGTAACCGTAAGGGAGGGAGCGCAGGCCGAGCACGAGGCCGCCGGCGAAGCCGGCGCGGAGAAACAGTGCGCAGCCGCGGTCGACGCGGGCCCAGTCGACCCAGCGCGGGAACTCGGCGACGCTGGCGAGCAGCTCGCGCAGCGCGGGTGGGCTTTCGCGGGTGTCACCGTGGAGGGCAGCGTCGACCAGGTTGTGGCCGCTCGCGGGCAGGTGGGCGAGGGCGTCGGCGGCGGCGTCGGCGAGCGGGTCCAGGCGACCGAGGGCGGCGAGCAGGGTGTCGACACCAGCCCCGAACTGGGATCGGGCAGCGTCGACTTGGTGCACGCGGGCGGGGAGGGAGGCGAGCATCGGCCTCCTGTTGTAGTGGGTGCCCGGGGGTTTGGCCGCAGGTGTGCGCAAGGGTGAGGTCGCGGTGGAGGTCGTGGCTGCTCGGGGCGGGGGCGTGATAGCCTCGGCGGCCATGGATAGCCCTGTTCTTGATCACGACGTGCGAACGATCACCGGTGAGCCCACCTCGCTCGCCGACTACCGGGGCAAGGCGCTGCTGATCGTCAACACCGCCTCGGAGTGCGGGCTGACGCCGCAGTATCGCGGGCTCGAGGCGCTGCAGGCCCGATATGCGGAGCGTGGCCTGGTCGTGCTCGGTTTTCCCTGCAATGACTTCGGCGCGCAGGAGCCGGGCGACGGCGCCCAGATCCAGGGGTTTTGTCGGACGCACTACGGGGTCAGCTTCCCGTTGTTCGAGAAGGTGCGGGCCAAGGGCGACAAGTCGCCGCTCTACCGCACGCTGACCGAGGGGCTGCCCGAGGGCCTGCGCGGGGAGATCCGCTGGAACTTCACCAAGTTCCTGGTCGGCCGCGACGGCCGGGTGGTCCAGCGCTTCGAGCCGACCGTCGATCCGGAGGCACCGGAGGTCACGGCGGCGATCGAAAAGGTGCTCGGCTGATGCGCGCGGCCTGGCTGGCTCTGGTGTTCGCGTGCGAGGCGGCTCCGGCCCGTCCGGCCGCGGTGGTGGCGATCGATCAGGTCGAACACCGGCGCAAGGGCGAGGCGGCCGACGTGTACTTGCTGGCCCAGGGCGACAACGCCTTCATCGGCAAGCTGGAGATGGCGCCGGGTGGCGAGGTGCCCGAGCACCGCGACGCGACCGAGGAGTACATCCACATCCTCGCGGGTGGCGGGGTGTTCAAGATCGACGGCGAGGCGCACACAGTCGGGCCGGGGACGACGATCTATATGCCGGCCAACGCGCTGGTGTCGTTCAAGAACGGCGACACGAGGCTCGTGGCGATCCAGGTGTTCGCGGGGCCGGGGCCGGCGGTCAAGTATGAGGCGTGGACGTCGGTCGCGGCAGCCTCGCCGTCGCGCTGAGTTTCTCAGCTGCGGTGCGGGGGGGCGGGGTCGAGGGCGGGGTCGAGGGCGGGGTCGTGGTCGACATCGACGTCGACCTCGAGCTCGTTGCCCGTCGAGGGCTCGTCGTCCCGGCAGAGGGCCAGCAGCTCCGATTGCTGGCCAGCGGTCAGGGTGATCGGCGGGAGGGCGCGATAGAGGGCGCCCATCTCGTGATACTCGGGGCCGCCGTCGTAGGGCGAGTGGGGGATGTCGTCGGTGTGCGGAGGGAAGGAGATGAATTCCTTCGCGAGCGCGACCCCGAGGCGGCCCTCGCAGTTGCACGGGTTTTGGCGATCGACGTGCTGGCAGAGCGGCGCGAGGTAGTTGTCGAGGCGCTTGCGGGCGCGCGTGAGGCGGACGCGGTAGGCGCTCTCGTTGATGCCGAGCAGCGCGGCCGAGGCTGCGGGCCCAAAGCCGAGGAGGTCGGTGAGGATGAAGGAGATGCGCACGCCGGGCGGCAAGCAGCCGAGCACCGAGGTGAGGCAGGTCCGCTTGAGCTCCCACAGCAGTGGGTGCACACGGTCGAAGTCGCCGTCGATACCGCGGGTGTTGATGTCGATCGGATGGGTGATGTCGTCGCGGAGAATGTCGTCGAGGATGTTGAAACTCTTCTCGGCCTTGCGACCGAGAAACTCCTCGATGTGGCGGGCGAGCAGGCCCAGCAAGGCCTGGCCCGGCTGCGGCGCGCCGAGCACCGTCGGCGCCAGGGGCAGTCCAGCGAGCTCGCGCAAGCGCTCGAACGCGTCGTTGCGCGTGCCGCTCATGTGGAACGCGACCGTGTACAGGCGCGGCAACTCGGCGGCGAAGACCTGGCGGAGCGTGATCGAAGGAGCTTGCATCGCGGGAGCCGGTGTCTGGTCTAGCACCATTTGTGGTCGTGCGCGCCGCCTAGCGGAGCTTGGTCTCCAGCGCGTCCCAGAATTTCGCCTGCATCGTGGACGACTCTGTGAGGTTCTCTAGGCGATTGATCTCCTGCATTCCTGTAGGGCTGGTCACATTGATTTCTGTCAGGAAATCGCCGAGCACGTCGAGGCCGACGAAGAACTGACCGCGGCTGCGGAGGAAGGGCCCGACCGCGGCGCAGATCTGGAGGTCGCGTGCGCTGAGCACGGTGCCCGCAGCGGTGCCACCCGCGTGGAAATTGTTGCGCAGTTCCCCCGACGCAGGCACTCGCATGACGGCGCCGATCGGCTCGCCGTCGACGAGCAAGATGCGTTTGTCGCCGTCTTTTGCCGCGGGCACGAAGGCCTGGGCGATCGTCCAGGTCGTGCCGTCGCGTGTGGCCAGCTCGAACAATGTGCTGAGGTTGGGATCTCCCTCGCGAGCGATGAGCACCTCGCGCCCGCCGAAGCCGTAGACCGGCTTCAAGATCATCTGCCCGCCGAGCTCGTGCAAGGCGTCGCGGAGGTCGCCGACGTTGCGCAAGAGATAGCTGCGGGGGATGAACTCGGGGAACTCCAGGATCGCCAGCTTTTCGCTGAGATCCCGCAGCCCCTGGGGAGTGTTGACGACGAGGGTCCGTGTCGCGGCCCGGTCGAGCGCCCAGGTGGCAACGATGAAGTGCGCGTCGACCGGGGGATCCTTGCGCATCAGCACGACGCGGAAGCTGGCCAACTCGCGTATCTCGGAGGGCCCGCGCACGACCACCGGCTGACCCAGGCGCGGCACGCTGATCGGCGTGGCGTAGGCGAACGCGTCGGCGCCCCGCAACATCAGACCGGCGAGCTCCACAGCCCACACCTGAAACCCGCGCCGCTGAGCCTCGGCGATCATCAGGTACGAGCTGTCCTTGTGGACGTCGATCGTCGACAGCGGGTCGAGCACGAAGAGAACGTCGCCGTGGCTGATCATCGCGCGCCAGCATACCCGCTCGGCCACATCGGCGAGGCGCGGTCTCGCCCCCGGCCGCAGGGCCGAACTACCGCGTGACTGCCTGTGTATGGGGCCTCACGAAGCTCGTGGCCGCGATGGCGCGAAATTTGGGCGAAGGGTGAGTCGATGTAATACTTGTAGGACAAGTGAGCACCTTACCCCCTGTCAACAAGCCTCTGGTCGGGCTGCTGCCGGAGGCCCGCTGGGCGCGCGTGCAGAAGGTGCAGCTCATCCGCCGGGAGATCCGCGAGACGCTGTCGCCGAGCGCCCTCGAGGTGCTCTGGCGGTACGGCGAGCACGTCGTGGAGGGCGGAGAGGAGCTCGGCCGCGGGTCGCCACAGCGCCGCTTCTACGCGACCGTGATGGTGACCTTCGACCTGCGCCGCTGCGCGGCCTACTTTCGCGAACCCGCGGACGTGGCGACCGCGGAGCGCCTCGCCGAGCTGATGATCGGTAGCCCGCGAGTGCAGAAGAAGCTCATCACGTTGGCCCGCCCGGAGCTGGCTCGCATGGCGCAGGTCGCGGAGGCTTGCCTGCACATCGAGATGGACCACCACGCGCGTGCGGAGGGCACACAGGTGCTCATCGACGGCGACGCCATGGTAACCCTGGAGCCCGCACGGAAGGCTGGCCTGCGATGACCCCGACAACCACCAACGACGACGACGCCCCGGCCGCGGCCTACTCGATCCGCGACGTGTCGCGCCTGTTCGACCTGCCCGAGAGTCGCCTGCGCTACTGGTCGCAGACGGGCTTTCTGCAGCCTTCGATCCGCGTGAAGGGCCGCACCTGGTACAGCTTCCGCGATCTCATCGGCCTCAAGGTGGCCCGCGAGCTACTCGGCGCTGGATTGTCGCTGCAACGCGTGCGCCGCAGCCTCGACGCGCTGAAGGTAAAGCTCCCGGAGATCGACCAGCCGCTGTCGCGGCTGCGCGTCCGCTGTGAGCATGACCGGGTGATCGTCGACACCGGCGAGCAGACCTTCGAGGCGGCGACGGGACAGGGGCTCCTCGACTTCAGCGTCCAGACCTTGCAGCAGCAAGCGACCCTCGTCCTGGCGCTCCCTCGCGCCCACGACGAGAGCGCCGAGGAGGAGGATCGCAGCGCCTACGAGTGGTTCACGATCGCCTGCGAGCGTGAGAAGGCGTGGGACGGCCAGGACCCCGACGACCCCGCGTTCCTCGACGCGCGCCAGGCCTACGACCGGGCCCTCGATCAAGACCCGGAGTTCGCGGCCGCCTACACCAACCTCGGGGCGCTGCTGGCGGCCGTGGGCGACCTCGACGGCGCTCGCGATCACTTCGACCAGGCGCTGCGTTGCGACCCGGATCAGCCGGAAGCGCAGTCGAACCTGGCAGCATTGGCCCTGCGCCTCGGCGATCATGACACGGCGATCGCCGGCTACCGCATGCTGCTGCGCGCGGCGCCAGATCACCTGGAGGCGCACTACGGCCTGGCTCGCGCGCTGCTCGCGGTCGGCGGCAAGGGCCAGGCGTTGGCCCACCTCGAGCGCTTCTGCGCCGGCTTCGACGGGCTGGCACCCGCGCAAAAAGACAGCTCGCTCAAGGAGCGCAGGCAGCAGGTCACGAAGGTGATCCAGGCGCTGCGGCGCGAGCTCGGGACCGGCTGACGGGTGTCCATACGGCCGCTACAATCGCGGCGCGTGCGTCTCCCGCCGGCTCTGCTGCTGCTGTTCGCCGCCTGCGGCTGGCCGGCAGGGCTGGTGACACATGCGGCTCCTGGACGCGCGCCGGGTGGCACGGACTACCCGGACCTGATGCGAGCGGCGCCCAAACCACGCGGCGGGACCTACGACGCCGCGCTCGTGATCACCGTCGAGGACTACGCGCAGCTCGGTGACCGGCTTGGCGCGCGGGCGATCGGCGCGGCCTGGTACCGCTACTTTCGCGAGGATCGCGAGGTCGAGCCCCAGCGCATCACCCTCCTGCGCGACGCCGACGCGACACCACGGGCGATCGACCGTGCGATCGAGCGCACCCGCAAGCGCGTCGGTGACGGCGGGACGCTGTGGATCGTGTTCGTCGGCCACATCGCCAGCAGCAAACCAGGCAGCTACGGTGAGCTGTGGCTGGCCGATGCAGCGCGGCCGATCTACGCGATCGACAGCGTGCTCGGGCGAGTTACCTACGGGAAGCACCCTCGCGCCGTGGTGGTGCTCGACGGCTGCATGGCCAGTGGTCGTCGCGGGCAGGCTACCGGCGTGTCGGGCACGGCAACCCCGGGGATGCCGCGGTTTCGGATCCGCAACAACGTGTTCACGCGCGCGCTGCTCCGTCGCAACTGGAAGGGTCCACCGCGGGCGCGGCGTGCACCGGTGGACGTCGCGATCTACAGCGCTGGGCTGGGACCGGGCTGCGTCGAGCACCTGCCGGGCACGAGCTTCCCCGCGCTCTCCTACTTGATCCTTGGCGGTCTGCGGGGTTGGGCCGACCTCGATAGCAACGGCAATGTCAGCACCGTCGAGCTGCTGCGCCAGCTCGTGCGTACACTGCGAGCGATCAGCCCCGAGCCGATGCAGGCGCAGCCGAGTCTGTATGGCGCCGAGTTCCCGGTCGCCCGGAGGGTCCGCGAACCCGGTCCTCCGCTGGCCGGGCTGCGCGCAGCGAGTGCCCCACCGATCACCGCCAACGAGCTGGATGCCGAGCCGCTGCGCTGGACCACAGACTCGATGGTCATGTTCGCCCGCAGCAGCTTCTACATGGGCTGTCCCCGGCGCGGCGATCCAGACTGTGAGCGCGACGAGAAGCCGGCGTTTCGCGTGCAACTGTCGCGCTTCGCCATCGACCGCCTCGAAGTGACACAGGCCGAGTACCAGCAGTGTGTCGCGGCCGGCGGATGCACGCCGCTGGACACCAGACACTGCTTCGTCTGGAACGGGCGCTCGTTCGCTCGCGGCGGGCAGATCCCCGAGGAGTTGTTGCAGGCCGAGCACCCGGTCGTGTGCGTCGACTGGTTGCAAGCCGCGACGTACTGCGACCAGGTCGGCAAGCGTCTGCCCACCGAGGCCGAGTGGGAGCGGGTCGCGGCCGGCAGCGAACAGCGCCGTTATCCGTGGGGCGACGAGGCGCCCACCTGCGCGCGCGCTCAGTACGACGGCTGTTGGGACCATACCCGTCCGGTGGCGATCCGCCCGGCTGGCGCCACGCCGGAGGGCGTCGAGGATCTCGCCGGTAACGCGTCCGAGTGGGTACTCGACTGGTACTCAAAGTTCGCCTATGCGCGTCCGTTCCGCAGCGACCCGACCGGACCGGACGCGGGCCAGGTCCGCGTCGTTCGCGGCGGGAGCTACTACGACGGGCCCTCCGCGCTACGGGCTGCCTATCGCTACGGACTGAACCCGAAATCAAGCTTTAGCACCGTCGGGTTTCGCTGTGCTCGCTAAAGAAAATTTGATGGCACTGGGCGAGCGCTTCGCCTCGCGAGGGAGACGCTGGGAGGTATGCTCCTGGCGATGACACGCAAGATCATCGCGCTGGCCATGCTCCTTGGCGCTTGCGGGGGTAACCCGAATCCGCCTGTTCCGCCCCCGTCGTCGACCGATCTGGCAGGCGGCGGCGTGTGGGTGGCTTACAACCTCGGCTGCACTGCAGGCTGTGACAAGATCCGCCGCGGCGATCGCATCGTTGCGATCGATGGCGTCGCCGTCACCAACGGCGCCGAGTTCGATGCGGCCAACCTGGCCCGTGGGACAGCCGTCGATGTCCGGGTCGCAAAGTACGATGGGGGCGGCAAGGTCGATCTCCAGGTGGTCGCTTCGCCGCGCACCGACATGCCGCCGCTTCAGGCGGTGCCGCCGCTGCTCACGGTCGGCGCTGCAGCACTCGACCGCGCGCCCGAGTGGGCTCGCCTGCGGCTGTTTGGCCACGCGATCCCGGCGCTTCGCTTGTACCGGGGCGAGGAACCGCGCGGTTACATCAACGGGCGCGAGCTCTACGGCCGCGGCGCTGTGATCGTGGTGTGGGAGCTGCCGTATCTCATCGCCCACAAGAGCGCGATGTGGGCCGAGTTGCCTGGTTACTATGCTCAGCTGCAGCGGCACGACGCGGAGCTGCTCGCGGCCGGTGTCGACACGTTCTTTGTATTCCCGACCGAGGGCGAGTCGCGTGGCTTCCGGCCCAACATCGACGCGGCCGTCACTCCCGGTGATGCTGGCGGTGACAGCTTGCGCTACGCGATCAACAAGGAGACCCGAGATCACATCCGCAGCGAGGTCGGACCCGGCGCCAAGCAGCTCATCCCGCTCTTTTACCTCGACTCGGCCGCCAACGACCCCAACAATCTCGGTCTCGAGAACCCGGCCTCCGATATCCGCGAGTGGTTATTTGACCGCATTCTCGCGCCAGTGATCCTCGTGATCGACCACCGCGGCATCGTCCGCTGGCACAGCCGCGACTTCCCGCTCGGCCCCGAGGAGACGATCGAGGCAGCGTTGCAGTTTGCGATCCACCAGCTACCCGACACGCCGGTGTTGGCAACGGTGCCGGCTTCCGAGCCAGTGGCAGCGGAATGAACGGGTTGGCCGACAGCCACCCTGGGCGCGTCGTGGCGCCCCGCGAGTTCGTTGTAGGTGAGCTCAGGAGCTTGACAGCTTCTTTTTGAGCTCTTCGAGCTGGGCGTCGATCTCCGCAGCCTTGAGGTCGTCGGCCGGCGTTTCGGTGGCTGCGGCCTTGGCCGAGCCGAGTTGTTTGGGGTCCTCGGTCTTACCTGCGGTGAGCGCCATCTTGCGCTTCAGGGCATCGAGCTGGTCGTCGACGCTGCTGGCCTCGAGAGCCTTGAATTGGGACTCGAGGCTGCCCTCCGTGAGCACCCCACCGAGCTCCTGGGTGGCCTCGGCCTCGGCCTCGAGCTGAGTCACCCGGTCTGACATGCGGTCGAAGGTGTCGAACGCGCTGGTGCTGTTGATGCTAGACAGCGTCTCGTTGATGGTGCGCTGGGCCTCGGCCCGCTTCTGACGTGAGACCAGCAGGTTGCGCTTGCGCTTGGCCTCCTCGATCTTGTTGTCGAGGCCACGCAGGGCGCCCTTGAGATTTTCGACCGAGGTCTTCTGAGCTTCCCACTGATCCTTGAGCTGGCCGGCGACCTCGTCGTGGTCGGCCTTGCGGGCGAGAGCGGCACGTGCGAGGGCATCGTCGCCGGCGCGGATCGCCAGCATGGCCTTCTTCTCCCACTCCGAGGCCTTGGCGGCCTCGATCTCCCACTGCTTCTTGATCCGCTTCTCGTCGGCGATGGCGACAGCGACCTGCTTCTTGGCCTCGATGAGCTGCTGCTTCATGTCCACCAGGACCTGATTCAGCATCTTCTCGGGGTCTTCGGCCTTGTTGATGAGCTCGTTGATGTTCGAGCGGATGAGAGTACCGAGCCGTGAAAAAAGTCCCATGATTAGGTGCCCTCCTGGATCGTGGCGGGTCGCCACTTGGTGAGCTGGTCGAGGTGGCTGTCGATCGCCATCACCATGTCTTCGATCATCGCCTGAAATTCGCCGTAGTCGAGGTCCTCGATCTGCTGGGCTCCGGAGAGCACGATCTGGCCGTTGTCGAGGGCGTAGGCGCAGTGCAGAAGGTTGTCGTTGAACTCGAGGAGCTTGCGGTAGAGCTCCTCGCGGTCCGGCGTCAGCTCGGTGACTCCGAACAGGGGGGTGGAGTAGAGGACGATCGGCTCGTCGATGCGGACGATGATTCGGGCGTGGCGGAGGCTGTCCGGGGCCAGGACCCAGGTGTCGTCGGACACCTGCTCGTGGGGGAGCTCCATACGGAGCATGTACGATTCGAGGGTATCGGCGTAGCTCATGGCGGGGGAACCTGCGCGGCTGCGAGCCGGAGGCTCGGGCGGAGGATTCTATGCGATCGGCCAGCAGGGCGGCAACCATCCCCCGGCTAAAGGGCCGCTCGAAGTGCTTTCATGGGGGGCCCTGGGCGTGGTATCCCGCTTCGCCCCCCGGAGACTCGCCGCCGCCATGCAGGGATCGCCAAGGTTCGCCGTGCCCCCCGATCACGCCATGCTCGTCACGACTTGCCGGCGGCGGGTGATGCGTGGGGCTGTCCACAGGGGGGGGCGCCCGTGACCGCGAGCGGGTCGGACAAGCCGACCGTCAATTTGCCACGGCACGTCGGCATCATCATGGATGGCAACGGCCGGTGGGCGCGACAGCAGGGTCTGCCGCGCGAGGTCGGGCACGAGCACGGCGCCGACGCGGTGCGCCGCGTGGTCCGAGCCGCGCGCGCGATCGGGATCGAGGCGCTGACGCTGTTCGCGTTCTCGAGCCAGAACTGGGACCGACCGCCGCAGGAGGTCTTCCACCTCATGGCGCTGCTCAATCGCTACCTGCTCGAGGAGCGGGCGGAGATCCTCGACAACGGGATCCGCCTGATCACCGTCGGTGACACCGAGCGCCTGCCCGGCTACGTGCGCGAGCCGATGCGCGAGCTGATCGCCGCGTCGGCGCACCACACCGAGATGACCCTGTGCCTCGCGCTCAGTTACGGCGGTCGGGAGATGATCACCGAGGCTGCGCGTCGACTGTGTCGCGCCGTCGCGGCCGGCAAGCTGCGCCCCGAGGACGTCGACGCCAAGGCCTTCGAGGCTCAGCTCGACTCGAGCCGCTTGCTCCCGCCCCTCGACCTACTGATACGGACCAGCGGCGAGCACCGCATCAGCAACTTCTTCCTGTGGGAGGTCGCCTACGCCGAGCTGTTCTTCAGTGAGGCGATGTGGCCAGACTTCGCGCGCGAGCACCTGCAGGAGGCGCTCGACGACTACGGGCGACGCGAGCGTCGGTTTGGCACCGTGCCTGAGGCCGAGACTGCGGACGAGCCCGGCTACCCGGGGCTTTTCCCGCCGCAGCGGGGTAAGGGCTGATGGCGGACTTTCTCCGCCGCTTGTGGGTCGCTGTCGTGCTGATCCCGGTGCTGCTGACGGGGATGTACCTCGACGGCTCGCCGTGGAGCATCATGATGATGGCGGCGATCGCTACCATGTTTGCGCACGACGAGTTCCTGCGCATGGCCCTGCCGGTGCGCCCCGAGGACGGCGAGCGGCCGCTGCGGATTGTCGTGGTGTGTCTGCTCGGCGGGGCGATCAGTTGCCTGCCGACGATCTTCAGCTTCATCTACGGCCCAGGCTCTGGCGGGTTGGTGCTCGCGCCACTCTTGAGCCTCTGTGTCGTCGTGGTCGCCGGGACCATGCTCCTGCGCCGTCATCATCTACAGAGCGCTGGTCGGCACATGACCGTGTGCCTCGCTAGCCTGCTCTACGTACCGCTGCTGGCCAGCGTCTGGTCGCTCATCAAGCTCGAGTTCGGGCCCTCGTGGCTGTTCATCGCCCTGGCCCTGGCCTTCCTCTCCGACACGGTGGCGTACATCTTTGGCCGCCTGTGGGGCCGTCACAAGCTGTACCCGGCCGTCAGCCCCGGCAAGACGGTCGAGGGGGCGATCGGCGGCCTGGTCGGTGGGGTACTGGCCACTGTTGTCGGGGGCTCGCTGCTGCTGCTGCCCCAGCTGCCGCTGAAGCATGCTCTGGTGTTGGGCTTGGTCGGCTCGCTGGTGGGCCAGGTCGGTGATCTATTCGAGTCGATGCTCAAACGCGGCTACGCAGTGAAGGACTCGAGCAGGCTGCTTGGGGCGCACGGCGGGATGCTCGATCGTGTTGATGCGCTGCTCTTCGTCGCCCCTGTGGTCTACTACTACGCCCGCTTGGTGCTGACGTAGGCACGGGCTCAACGCCCGGCGCGCAGCGCCTTGGGCTTGTCGCCGCGCTTGAAAAACCAGTAGCCGATCCCCCCGACTACCGCCGCGGGGATGAGCACGCTGCTGGCCGCGACCACAAGCGAGCCGACCACCGCCGTGCCCACGCCTGTGGCCGTCGCGGCGGCGGCGGCTGTACCATTCGACGCCTGGTTCTTCTTGGCATAGGCGAAGGTGGCGCCAGCGACTCCAAAACCGATCATGGCCAACAACATCTGTGAACCTCCGGGCTGCGAGAAAATCGCAGAGGCGACAGTATAGACCGACGGGCGGGCGCACGCCCGTGCGGACTGGACGAGGGGACGCGGCGGACTGATACTTGCGCCGTGTCAGAGGACCCAAAGGGTAATTCAGGCGGGCCCACTCCTACGGACGGGCGTACGGGCGGGCCAGAGGCACCGGCTGGCCGCGATCGTCCACGGCAGCGCGGCCCTCGCGACGCCATGGGTCGGGAGCGGCCACGCGGCGAGAGCCGAGGTCCACAGGCCGACGGCGCTCGCGGACCACGCCCGGGTGATCGTCCGCACGGGGACAGGCCGCACGGTGACCGTCCGCAGGGCGACCGCCCGCGCCGCGATGATCGCCGCCCTCCGCCTCGCGACGATCGCCGGGAGGGTCGTAGCGATAGCGCCTCACCGTTGACGGCATCGTTGTTTAGCGCGGTGCAGGACAAGCAGGTGCCGTGCCGCATCGCTGGTTGCCAGAACACCTGGACCTGGTTCGCTGCGCAGCAGATCCGAGGTTTTGGGCAGCCACCGCCCGACCGCATGTGTGACGAGCACCTCGGCCAGTTCAATGAGCTCGCCGATCGCGAAGTCCCGTGTCGCACGCCAGGATGTCCGAACACCTGGACCTGGAAGCGGGGCGCCCAGCTGGCCGAGATGCAGCGCACTGGCAAGCTGCGTCGACCCTCGCGGCTGTGCGGCGAGTGCTTCACTGCCGAGCGCGAGACCCACGACGTCGAGCTCCCGTGCAAGATCGACGGCTGCAAGCGCGGCTGGACCTGGACCCGCGACGCCCAGCTTCGTCATCGACTGTGGGTGCTCCGCCAGCGCGTCAAGGCTTCGCGGCCGAGCGTTGTGCCGGCGATCGGTGAGGCAGGTGGGGTCGTCGCGCACGGCGAGCCCGAGGCACCGCGTCGTGATCCCGACAGCCGTCGTCGACGGCAGCGCGGCGCGCCCGAGGCCGAGGCGACCACGATCGAGCTCGATGTCACCGTCGAACAGCCGATCCCCTACCGAGATCCCCCGGTACCTGTCTCCGAGGACAGCACTGGCGGCGGCGAGGGCCAGGCCTCCGAGGACCTGTCTACTGGGACCGGTCCTGAGGGACAGGTTGCCGAAGCCAGGAGCGAGACCGGCCATGCGCCGGCGGAGGGGGAGGCCGACAGCGACGGCGAGTCGGGCGACCGACGCAAGCGGCGACGCAAGCGGCGGCGCGGCGGCAAACCGACGCCAAATCCCGAAGGTCCGCCGGAGCGCATGTGTGGCCTGTGCGCGCAGAAGCTGAGCCGGGTGCAGGCGCGTGAGCAGCCGTGCAAGGTGCACGGTTGTTCGCGGACCTGGACCTGGGACCGCGCCAGTCAGATGCGGGCCTGGGTGCTCTCGGGTAGCGATGATGTCGACTATGAGCCGACGGCTCCGCGGCGTATGTGCGAGGTTTGCCGCGAGTTCTGTCGCACCCACCCTGACCGCGAGGTTGCCTGCGGGCGGCCGGGCTGTGAGCGCACCTGGACCTTCAAGACCGGCGCCCAGCTGCAGGCCTTCCTGGCCGGACGTCTGGCAGATCCGCTGAAGCTGTGCGGCGAATGTGCCAAGGGGGAGTTTGCAGCGAGCTTCCGGCCTGGCACGGAGGGGGGCATCCCGGAGGGGGCCGAGACCATGCCCTGCGTGGTCCCGGGCTGCGCGGGCACCTGGTTGTACATTCCCGGGATGCGCCTGCGGGACACCGCCTACGGCGAGCTCTCGCCCGAACGCATGTGCGACCCGCATCGAGTCGAACGTGGTTTCACGGCCGCGGGCCCGCACGAGGTGCCCGAGGTCGAAGTCACCGCCGCCGATCTGGCTGCCGACGAGGTCAGCGACCACGACGAGCACGAACACGATCACGACGCACTCGACGACGCCGCCGCGGCCACGGACCCACACGACGACCGGGAGCCCGACGACGCGATCGACTCGGAGGAGCCGGCGGAGCTGTCCGGCGAGCCCGACCCCAACTGACACCTGCGCCGGGTCCCAGGCCCGGTGCACAATCAGGCCGGGGCTGTTGACCGCGGCTCCGTGACCTGCAAGGCTGCGCGCGCGCACGCTGCTGCTCCGGTTCCTGCTCTGCTCCTCGCTCCACCCTCGCTGGTCCTGCGAATCCTCGTCACCACCTCTCGTGCGCCTCTCCGCCGGCCTTGCAGGCAGCTTCGCTGCCGCTGGGCCGGCTCTTCTGCGTTCTCGTGGCCTGTCTCTAAGGACAGGCGTTGACACGCCCGCGCCAGGCACCCTAAAACCGCCGCAATGACCGACGCGCTCGCACCGATCCGTAGCCGCTATGAGGCGACGCCGCGGGTCCTCGACGCCGATTTGCAGCGCATGGCGCGAGGCGACCGTGGCTGCCTCGGTGACGCCCTCGCCGGCTTTGGCGGCCTCTCGATCGTCGTCTTCGGCGTGCTCGCCTCCTTCGAGGTGGTCGGCTGGGGCTTCATGATGGCTGGCACCATGTTCTTGCTCGTCGGCTTCGTCCTCAGCGCCATCGCCCAGGTGCGGTCGGGGCCGGTCCGTCGCCGAGCGCTCACCGAGGGTCCGCTGGTGCTCGGCCGGGTTGTCGCCGGTGACCCCGTGCACTACGAGCCGAGCGACGCGGTCCTCCCTGCTCGCGTCGTGTTCGCCATGGCCCCCGCGGAGCGCTTCGACGGCGCCCTCCTGCGCGACCTGTCGACCCGTCTGCAGGCCCTCCAGCGCGCTGATGTCACGCCTGCCGATCAGGCTGTCGTCGCTGCCGTCTTGCGGGAGCCCAACCGGGTCGAGACAGTCCGCCTTCCGCCCTCGCTCGCAGGGGACCATGAGGCCTATCTCGCCGTCGTCGCTGTCGATGCTCGCCGTCTCCCGGGTCGTCGCATCGAGAGCGGCGAGCTCACCCTCATCGTCGATCCTCGCAGCGGCTTCGCCGAGCACGTCTGAGCGTCGGGTTCACGGCGCTCGAGTCAGAACGCTGCTCCGCCGTCTGGACATCGGTGCGCGCTTTTGCAACCCTCCGGCGCCCGACCTCCCCCCTTTTCGGTCGGGTAAGGAACCCCCATGAAGCTCCATAGCGCCCTGTCCCTCGCCCTCGTGTTCGCTCCGCTCGCGTGCGCCCCCAAGGCCGACACCGCCAAGCCCGAGCCCGTACCCCAGGCTCCCGCACCGGTCGTGAAGCCGGCGGCCAAGCCGATC
Organism: Nannocystis sp.; assembly: GCA_044228605.1. Classification (GTDB taxonomy): domain Bacteria; phylum Myxococcota_A; class Polyangia; order Nannocystales; family Nannocystaceae; genus Nannocystis. The sequence goes on from JBGAUO010000055.1 coordinate 25,056, forward strand.
CCCGACGGCTTTTTCACCATCACCCCGCAGCTTGTGGTCAAGGGTGTCGACGCCGCCGTCGACGTCTACGCCAAGGCTTTTGGCGCGACCAAGCTCTACAGCATGCCGGGGCCCGACGGGAAGGCGATGCACGCGGAGATCAAGATCGGCGACTCGATCGTGTTCATCGACGAGGAGATGCAGGGCAACAAGTCGCCGCTGACGCTCGGTGGCACGCCGGCCACGTTGATGATCTACGTCGCCAGCGCCGACACCACCTACGCGGCCGCGACCGCGGCCGGTGCGAAGGCCGAGATGCCGCTCGAGGATCAGTTCTGGGGTGACCGCTACGGGCACGTCATCGACCCCTTCGGCCACCGTTGGGCGATCGCCACCCACCTCGAGGAGTTGACCGCTGAGCAGACCCAGCAGCGCGCCGCGCTGATGTATGCGCCGGCGGACAAGAAGAAGAAGGCCAAGCCCGCGAAGGCCGGCAAGACCCCGGCCGAGCCGGCGTGGAAGCAGATCGCCGGCACACCGGCCAAGGGCCCGATCCCCGACGGCTATCACACCGTCACCCTGGCGATCGTGGTGCCCCGGGCCGCCGAGACGATCGACTTCTACAAGACCGCCTTCGGGGCGATCGAGACCGAGCGCATGCCCTCGCCGGACGGCAAGATCATGCACGCCGGCCTCGAGTTCGGGACCAGCAAGCTGATGCTCAGCGACGAGTTCCCGGAGATGGGCGCCAGGTCGGCCGTCACCCTCGGCGGCTCGCCGGTCGCCATTCATTACTACACGACCGACGCCGACGCCGCGTTCAAGAAGGTCACCGCCGCCGGCGCGAAGACAGTCATGCCGATCGCCGACATGTTCTGGGGCGACCGCTACGGCGCCGCCGTCGACCCGGCCGGCGTCCTCTGGGGCGTGGCGACCCACAAGGAGGACCTGAGCCCCGAGCAGGTGACCGAGCGCATGAAGGCCCAGATGCAGTCGCAGGCCAAGCCGACCACCTGAGCGGCTCGCGGACGCGGGCGAGCGGCTCCTGCACCGCGGTGTGCAGGGGCGCTCGCAGCGATTTCATGCGGCGCGCGCGGTGGCTGAGTTCCGCGCCGGGCCGGCAATGCGCGGTTTACAGGGCCCGGGGCGTGTGGCCATCATGCATGGATGGCACGCATGGGGTGGGGTATGGGCGCGACCTTCGGGGTCGCATTGATGATGACGGGCTGCAGCGAGGGCGAGGCGAACTCGTCGTTCACGACCATGCCCGTGACGACCATGGGCACGACGCAGTCGACGACGCAGAGCACCGACGCAACGACGACCGATACACCGACCACGGACCCCGTGACCGGCTCGACGGGCGCGCCCGACGTGGTCTGCGGCGACGGCGACGTCGACCCCGGCGAGGCCTGCGACGACGGCCCGGACAACGGCCCGGGGAAGCCTTGCAAGGCCGACTGCACCGCGAACACCTGCGGCGACGGGGTCGTGCAGGACCCCGAGGGCTGCGACGACGGCAACGCCGTCGACGGTGACGGCTGCTCGGCGAGCTGCACCCCCGAGGTCTGCGGCGACGCGGAGATCCAGGGGCAGGAGCAGTGCGACGACGGCAACGACGACGACACTGACGCCTGCTCCAACGCCTGCACGCTCGCGGCCTGCGGCGACGAGATCGTGCAGGCCGGCGCGGGCGAGACCTGCGACGCGGGCGCGGCGAACTCGGACAACGGCGCCTGCACCACGGCCTGCAAGCAGGCGGCGTGCGGCGACGGCTTGCTGTGGAACAGCGAGGGCGGCGCGGAGGTCTGCGACGACGGACCCGACAACGGGCCCGGCAACGCCTGCAAGGACGACTGCACGGCCAACGTCTGCGGTGACGGAAAGGTCGGCCCCGGTGAGGGCTGCGACGACGGCAACACCAATGCCGGCGACGGCTGCA
>JBGAUO010000056.1:0-26091 GCA_044228605.1 Nannocystis sp.
GTGCGGCCGCGAGGCGGGATGCGAGCTGGGCAGCGGCGGGCACCGAAGTGGGCTGGGTCGCTGCGGGCGCAGGAGCGGGCGCGACGGGCTGGGCTGCGCGCTGGACGTCCTCCTTCAGGATGCGGCCGCCACGGCCGGTGCCGGAGACAGAGTCGAGATCGACGCCGCTGCGGGCCGCCTCGGCGCGGGCAGAGGGCATGGCGGCGGCGGGGATCTGCGACCTGTCCGTCGGGGCAGGTTGTGCAGGTGTTGTTTGGGGAGCTGTAGGTGTGGGCGCCTCGCTGGCGCCGGTGTCGACCTCGCCGATGACCTCGCCGACGCGGACGGTCGCCCCTTTGACGGCGCCGTGGCGGACGAGGATGCCGGCGACCGGGGAGGGGACCTCGACGGTGACCTTGTCGGTCTCGAGCTCGACGAGTGGCTGGTCGACCTCGACGCGGGCGCCGACGGGTTGCAGCCAGTTGGCGATGATGGCTTCGGTGATGGACTCGCCGAGGGCAGGGACTTTGATCGAGCTGGGCATGGGGGACTCGCAGTCGGGGGAGGGATCGTTAGGCGAGGTTGGCGAAGGCTTCTTCGAGGATCAGCTTGCGCTCGAGCGCGTGGCTGTCGGGGGAGCCGGTGGCGGGGCTGGCCGAGGCGACGCGGCCGACATAGCGGGCGGGGCTGAGCTGTTGCAGCGGGGCGACGAGCTCCTCGAGGAGGGGGCGGACGAAGGTCCAGCTGCCCATGTTCTTGGGCTCCTCTTGCACCCAAAACAGCTCGGTGGCGCGGGTGTAGCGGGCGAGGATGCCGGCGAGCTGGGAGGCGGGGAAGGGGTAGAGCTGTTCGACGCGGACGAGCGCGACCTTGTCGGTGGCGAGGCGTTCGCGTTCCTCGTGGAGGTCGTAGTAGACCTTACCGGCGGAGAGCATGACGCGGGTCACCGTTGTGGGGTCGGCTATGGCGGCGTCATCGATGGCGCGCTGGAAATGGCCGTGGGTGAATTCGCTGACGGGTGAGAACGACGGGCGCGAGCGCAGGAGGCTCTTGGGGGTCATCAAGATCAGCGGCTTGCGCCACGGACGGAGCACCTGGCGGCGCAGGGCGTGGAACACCTGGGCGGGGGTGGTGAGGTTACAGACCTGGATGTTGTCCTCGGCGGCGAGCTGAAGGAAGCGCTCGAGGCGGGCGCTTGAATGTTCGGGGCCCTGGCCTTCGAAGCCGTGCGGGAGCATGAGCACGAGGCCATTGAGGCGGTTCCATTTGTCTTCGCCCGAGACCAGGAAGTTATCGATGATGATCTGGGCGCCGTTGACGAAGTCGCCGAACTGGGCCTCCCAGATGACAAGGGCGCCAGGGGCGATGAGGCTGTAGCCGAACTCGAAGGCGAGCACGGCGTACTCGCTGAGCGGGCTGTTGTAGATCTCGAACTTGCCCTGGCCGTCGCCTAGATCGTAGAGCGGGGACCAGGCGCGACCGGTCTTGATGTCTGTATAGACGGCGTGACGGTGGCTGAAGGTGCCGCGCTGGCTGTCTTGGCCGCTGAAGCGGACGTTGATGCCCGCGGCCAGCAGCGAGGCGTAGGCGGTCATCTCGCCCATCTGCCAGTTGAGCGGCTGGTGGCCTGCGAGCATCTCTTTGGCGTCGGCGACGAGGCGTTGGAGCTTGGGGTGGAGGTTGAAGTCGTCGGGCCAGCGGGTGAGGCGGGCGGCGAGGTGGTCGAAGGTGCCCTGATCGACGGCGGTCGGGACCTCGGGGGTGTCGGCATCGGGGCCGCCGCGATAGCTCTGCCAGACGCCGTGCATCGGGGCCTTGCGCGGCTTGCGGGCGTGGCTGCGGGCCTGGGTGAGGGCGTCGTCGTATTGCTTGGTCCAGCGTTCGTCGAGGCCGTTGGCCTCGACCTCGTCGACGGTGCCGCGAGCGAGGAGCTTGCGCTGGTAGATGGCGCGGACGGAGGGGTGGCTCTTGATGAGGTCGTACATCAAGGGCTGGGTGAAGGTGGGGTCGTCGCCCTCGTTGTGGCCGAACTTGCGGTAGCAGACGAGGTCGACGACGACGTCGGACTTGAAGCGCTGGCGGAACGCCATGGCGAGGCGAGCGACGTAGGCGGCGGCCTCGACGTCGTCGCCGTTGACGTGGAACACCGGGACCTGGAGGAGGTGGGCGGCGTCGCTCGAGTAGATCGTGGAGCGGGCGTCCTGGGGGTCGGTGGTGAAGCCGACCTGGTTGTTGATCACGAGGCGGATGGTGCCGCCGACGCGATAGCCGCGCAGGCGGGCCATGTTGAGGGTTTCCTGGACGATGCCCTGGCCAGCGAAGGCCGCGTCGCCGTGGATCGTGATGCCCATGACACGCTCGCCGCCGTTGTCGCCGATGGCGTCTTGCTTGCCGCGCACGCGGCCCTGGATGACGGGGGCGATGGCCTCGAGGTGGCTCGGGTTGAAGGCCAGCGCGAGGTACATCTCGTGGCCTTTCTCGGTGGTGTATTCGCGGAAGTAGCCCATGTGGTACTTCACGTCGCCGGAGCCGATGCTCTCCCACGGGTCGCCCTTTTCGAACTCGGAGAACACGTCGGCCACGGACTTGCCCATGATGTTCATGAGCACGTTGAGGCGGCCGCGGTGGGCCATGCCGAGGATGATCTCGCGGACGCCGAGTTCGGCGCCCTGCTCGATCATGCAGTCGAGGAGGGCGATCATCGCCTCGGCGCCGGAGATCGAGAAGCGCTTGGCGCCGATGAACTTGCTGTGCAGGAACTTGTCGACGCTCTCGATGCCGGCCATCTGATTGAGCAGGCGCTTTTGCTCGAGGACTGGCGGGACCTGCAGGTTCTCGCAGGCCTCCATGCGCGCCTGCAGCCAGGTGCGCTGCTCGAGATCCGGGATGTGCCAGTATTCGACGCCGACGTTGCGACAGTAGGTGTTTTGCAGGCGCGACCAGATCTGGCGCAGCGTGGCGTTGCCGCCCGGCATGAGCAGACCGGGGTCGAAGCTGCGGTCCATGTGCTCCTCGGTGAGGCCGAAGTAGGCCGGGTCGAGGGCGGGGGTGGTGGCCCTGCGCGGGCGACCGAGCGGGTCGAGCGTGGCGGCCATGTGCCCGTGCAGGCGATAGCTCTCGATGAGCTTGTTGACGCGTGACTGCAGGGTGAACTGCTCGACGGCCTGGACCTCGCGTCGCGGGCTCGGGGCTGCGGGCTCTGTGGTGACGGCCGGGGGCGTCGGTTCGCTCCGGCGGCCGAGGTCGCGGAGGACGGGCCACCACTCCGGGTCGACCGAGTTTGGGTCGCGTTGATAGGCCTCATAAAGGGCCTCGAGGAACGCGAGGTTGTGACCGCTGAGCGTGGACTCGATATCCATGGTCGGCCCGCAGTCTACTCGTTTGCCCGGGGGTGACAACGTTCGTAGGGGGGCCGCGGAGGGCCTGGGAGGCGCCTGTCGCGGGCTTTGCGCTGGTGAAAGCGGAGGCGCCGAGGCGGGGACTGCGGGTCATTGCCGACCTGGGTGCACGGGCGCGCAGGGCGGGACTGGCCGGGTCTCGCGGGCAAAAAGAGGGGAGAAGCGTTGGTGGAATTGTGTCACCCTTCGGCCCACGATGAGCGCCAAGGCCAACCTCGATGTCCTCAACCGCAAGGTCGCCTATTCCGGGGAGGGAATCTCCGTCAAGTCGCTGGAGACCGAGATCCAGCAGGAGCGGGTGGTTCAGGACACCAAGGTGGACGAGCTCAAGGGTCTGCGCGAGCGCAATGTCGAGATCCAGAGCGCGATGACCGATGAGCTCAACAAGCTGCGCAAGTTCAGCGACTACCTGAACGGAACGGCGGCCAAGGGCGGGTTCCTGGCGGGGTTCAAGGAGCTGCTGAGCTACATCCCGGGCCTGCGCGGGCTGGCGCTCAGTCAGCGATCGATCGAGGAGCTGCTCAAGGCGCAGTATCACCTGAGCGCGCGGCGGGTGAAGGAGGCGGCGGAGTACGTCGACACGCTGAAGCAGAGCGAGCAAGATCTCTATAAAGAGATCGATCGCATCAATGTGAAGATCGTGGAGATGGCGAAGAACGAGCGCGAGGCGCTGGGCGCGGTGCTCGAGCTCAAGGGGCTGCAGGAGCAGCTCAAGGCCGACGAGGCGGCGGTCGAGGCGGGGAGCGTCGAGGCCCGCGACATCCAGGCCAACGCCGACAAGGCGTACGCGCGGCTGTCGGAGCACTCGACGAACGTGCTGCTGTACGGGTCGGCGGAGGAGCGCTACGCGCGGCTGAAGGAGAACACGCGCAAGCTGGCGGAGACGATCCGCAACCTGGCGAACGACATCCAGCAGTACACGACGGCGGCCTCGATCAAGCTCGACATGGCGTCGGCGCAGATCCAGGCGATCGGTCGCGCGGCGGACGCGTCGGCGGTGATGCTGGAGATGAAGCGCAGCCTCGATGTCATGACGGAGTCGATGAACGTGACCACGCAATTCGTGAGCGACACGCAGATCTTCTTCCGCAGCAACCTCGACACGCTGATCAAGGACCTCGATACCTTCGACGAGACGACCACCGCGCTGATCGACGCGAACTTGAAGAAGTCCAAGGAGGTCGAGGACGCTCGCATCGCCGCGGCGGTGGAGAAGGCGACCCAGCGGGCGCAGGGGGCCGGACCCGCGGCCAGCCCGGCGGCGTGACGGAGACCCTCGGGTGTCGATCGTCGCGCTGCACACCCAGGCGCTGGTGCTGCCCGAGGCCGATGGATACCTCGAGCTGTTGACGCGCGCGCTGCAGGCGGCGCGGCTCAACAACAGTTATCCGGAGCGGCGCCAGCTGCAGAACTCGGTCGACACGCTGCGCGATGGGTTGAAGCAGGGGGTGTACGGCGAGCTCTACCTCGACGCACGCTCGGGGTTGCCGAACCTGGCCAGCTTCACCCGGGTGCGCACCGATCAGGAGGTCGCGGCGGCTTCACTGGCGCGGATGGGCGGGCGCGAGGAGTTGCTGGCGCGCCGCGATGAAGCGGAGGTGTTCGCCCGGCTGGCGGCGAAACACGCGTACTACGAGAAGCTGCAGAAGCTCGAGCTGGCGCCGGTGGACCACCACCGGGTGCTGCTGCGGCGGCACGATCCTGGCACGGGGACGGCGGCCTTTCGCATCGAGCTGACGAAGCTGGACGCGACGGGCGTGTACCTGCGGCTGATGATCGAGCTGACGCAGGTGTCGTCGCTGTGGCGGCGCAAGGTCATCGACCTCGACGAGGATGGCGAGACGGCGGCGGCGAACGAGGCGTTTCGCGGGACGGTGTACCGCTGCGCCGACCTCGACGCGGAGACGTTGTTCGTGCGGCTGCACGGGATCGAGGGCGTGCGGGTCGAGCGAGTGGCGCGGGGGATCATCGGGCCGGCTCTGTTCTCGCTGCCGGTCGGTGGCGGGGTGCAGGTGCGGCGCACGATGGAGGCGCCCGACGACCTGCTCGGTCGGGCGTGGCACGCGTGGTCGCTGGGGGCGGGGGCGGGGGAGACGGAGCGGCCCGAGCTGTTGGTGGCGTTTGCGACCGACAGCGCTGCCGAGGACATCCGCGAGGAGAAGAGCAACGACCCGCTGTCACCGTTGCTGGCGCAGCGGCTGGCTGCAGCGGAGGCCGGCCGCTATCGGGCGCTGCGCGACCAGTACCGCTTCAAGGTGTTCAAGGACCGCAAGTTCGTGGCTACACCGGGCCTGAAGACGGTCGTGCAGGGGGTCTGCGCCGCTGCGGGTACGCAGAACATTCTCTATGAGCTGCGGCCGCCTGCTCGCTGACGCGGGAGGCGTCAGGTGTAGCTTTGTGGTTTGCGGGAGCCTCGACTTTGCGTAGGATGCGCGAAGAGGAACAAAACGATGCGAACCACACTTGTCTTGCGGAGCATGGTTGTCGGGGCCCTGGTGTTGATGGGCTGCGCGAAGGACGGCGAAGAGAACACCACGAAGACCACGAAGGCCACGGGCGACGAGGACGGTAACAGCGAGACCGGGAGTGGCACGACGGTCGATCCGACCAACGCGACGACGACGTCGGCGACGACGACGCCCACCAGCGACGGGCCGGGCACCACGGATGCCACGGGGTCGACCGGGAGCTTCATCGTCATGCCCGACGGCGGTGGCGGCAACGTCAACGAGTGTGACATCTGGAAGCAGGACTGCCCCAAGGGCGAGAAGTGCATGCCGTGGGCGGCCGACGGCGGCAGCTCGTGGAACGCGACCAAGTGTTCGCCGCTCGACGCCAACCCGGGGCAGATCGGCGACGAGTGTCTGGCCGAGGGCAGCGGAGTGATGGGCGTCGACAACTGCGACATCGGCACCATGTGCTGGTTCCTCGACGCCGAAAACAAGGGCACCTGCGTCGAGATGTGTCAGGGCACCCCCGACGCGCCGACCTGCTCGGGCGACAAGGTGTGCGATGAGTCGAACGACGGCGTGATCATCGTCTGCCTCGACACCTGCGACCCGCTGGCCCAGAGCTGTCCCGAGGGCCAGATCTGCTTCTTCGACGGCGTCGACACCTTCATCTGCGACTTCGACGCGAGCGGCGACATGGGCAAGTACGGCGACCCGTGCGCGTACATCAACGTGTGCGACTACGGCCTGTTCTGCGCCAGCCAGGAGTCCGTGCCGGGCTGCCCGTCGGCGGACGGCTGCTGCTCGCCCTACTGCAACATCATGGACCCGAACACCTGCCCCGGCGCGCCGATGCAGGAGTGTGTGCCGTGGTACGGCGACGGTCAGCCGACGCCGCCCGGACAGGAGAACATCGGCGCCTGCGCGGTGCCGGTCTGAGGTCGACTAGGGCCCGGGCGGCAGGCGCCGCTCGGGCACCGTGACGCTGCGCCACTTCACCCGGGTTTGGTTGAAGTGGCCGTGCACCTTGGGGTCGTTGTCGAGCTGCTGGATGTTGCCGTCGATGTCGATGGCGCGGCAGCCGAGCTTGTAGGTGCCGGGGCCGGGCGGGCGCCAGAGCGTGGTGAACACGCCCCAGGCGCCGGCGAGCGCTGGCGCGGGCACGTCGCCGCGATCGCGGAAGTACTCGCCGGGGGTCTGGAGCTGCGCAGGTTGCCAGGAGAGGCCGCCGTCGCAGCTGACCTCGACCGCCGCGATCGGCCGCTCGCCGCCCCAGGCGCAGCCGGTGAGCAGCCAGCCGCTGCCGTCGCGGGTGCAGTGGGCGATCACCGACTTGAGGCCGATCCACCGCGCTTGCACGCGCACCCACTTGCCGGCTTGCAGCTCCTTGTTGGTGAACACGAGGCGGTTGTGGATGCCCATGTGCGGGCGGGTCTTGCCCTCGACGTGGCACAGCCACTTCACGTGCGACATCGAGTAGATCTGCGGGACGATCAGGCGGGCGGGGAAGCCGTGGCGGCGCGAGAGTGGCTCGCCGTTCATCGTCAGGGCGACGATCGCCCGGGCCTTGCGCAGCTCGGCGAGCGAGAGGCCGTAGTGGTAGCCGCGCTTGAGCACGCCGAGAGTGTCGCGGCCGTGAAACGCGAAGTGGGTGGCGTTGCCGGGGCCGCCGCACAGCTCGAGCAGGGACTCGAAGGTCGGGCCGGACCAGACGGCCTGACCGCACAGGCCGGCGGAGCCCATGATGTGGTTGCCGTTGCCGGCGCACTCTTGCACGCAGACGCGGGTCTCGCGGGGGAGGGCGGCGAGGGTGGTGAGGTCGAGGGTGTGGCCGCGTGCGACGCCCGTGAACTCGAGGCGGTAGCTCTGCGGGTCGACCTCGGGGTGGACGTGACGGTCGCGGCGGAAGTAGCCGGCGGTGGGGGTGACCATGCGGGCGAGCTTCGCGGCGTCGTTCTCCTCCATGCTGACGAGGCGGAGAGAGAAGCGCGCGAGTCGTGTGCCGAGCCAGCGCGGGAAGCCGTCGACGGGGCGCAGCTCGAGGGACTCGGGCGCGAGGGCGAGGGCGTCAGGGTTGGCGAGGGACAGGCTGTCGGGCATGCCTGGGCGCGAAGGTAGCGAAAGGGGGCCGGCGGAGCAACGTTCTGGGCGGCGTTGCGGTGCGTGCCTCAGGGCACGCCGTCGGGTCAACCTGTCCGTTCGGTCAGGATCATGCGGACACCGCCGCGAGGGCCGAGGGTGATGTTGCGGCGCGCTGGTCCGATCGGTGTGTCGTCGGCGAGGCGGAGGTAGTTGCGCGGGAGGATCGCCGCGAGCACCTGTTTCATCTCGTAGACCGCGAAGGCGGCGCCGATGCAGCGGCGGATGCCGCCGCCGAAGGGCGTAAACTCCCACGCGGCGAACTTGCGGGCGAGCCAACGCTCGGGGCGGAAGGTGTCGGGTTCGGGGTACAGCGCGGGGTGGCGGTGGACCAGGACCGTGCAGGCGCCGACGTTGTGGCCGGCGGGGATCGTGTGCTCGCCGAGGGTCATCGGCTGTCGCAGCGTGCGCGGGGCGAGCGGGACGATCGGGTAGAGGCGGAGGGTCTCGTTGCAGACGGCGTCGAGGTAGGGGAGCTGGGCGATGGCGTCGAGGTCGGGCTCGTCGCCGAGGTCGGCCAGTTCGGCGCGAAGCCGCTCGAGGGTCGTTGGGTTGCGGTGCAGCCAGTACATGGCCCAGGCGAGGGCGATGGCGGTGGTCTCGTGGCCGGCGGCGAGCAAGGTGATGAGCTCGTCACGGACCTGCGCGTCGCTCATGCCGTCGCCGTCGTCGTAGCGGGCGGCGAGCATGAGGCTCAGGATGTCGTCGCCGGGGGCGGCGCGGCGGGCCGCGATCTCCTCGCGGATCATGGCGTCGGTCTGGGCGCGGGCGCGGGCGAAGCGGCGCCACGGGGTGAGCGGGCCGAGGTCGCGTTGCAACCAGCGGACGAGGATCGAGGGCGGCCAGACGGCGTCCATGGTGCGCAGCAGGCAGGCCTCGAGGGCGGCGCCGCGGGCGGGCTCCTGCACGCCGAACACGGCGCGGACGATGACGTCGAGCGAGACGCCCTGGGTGGTGTCTTGCATGATCATCGGCACACCGGGCTGCCAGGCGGCGCTGCGTCGCAGGGCGCTGTCGCGGATGATGCGGGCGTACGAGCGCATGCGGGCGCCGTGCAGCGGCGGCGCGAGGAGCTTGCGCTCGCGCTGGTGGCGGACGCCGTCGATGAGGATCAGCGAGTTGGCGCCGAGCAGGGCGTGGAGGTGGCCGGGGTTGAAGGCGCCGACGTGGTCGTGGTCGGCCGCGAAAATTGTTCGCACGTGTTCTGGTTCGCCGGTGAGGACGATGCGGTGTCCGGCGAGCCAGCTCTGGAACACGGGTCCGAAGCGGCGCTGGCAGTCGGCGAAGTACTTGTACGGGTCCCGCGCAAATTTGTAGGTGGCCACCGGCATGGCGTCTGGGCCGGGGATCTTGAGGGACATGGGAGATTTGTACCGCGGGGTAGGGCGGCGGCGGGAGGCTTTGTTATGCTCGCGGGCGATGAACACTCAGGCATTCGCGCGCATCCTCGTTCCCATCGACTTTCAGCCGGCGACCGACGAGCAGATCGCGGCGGGGCAGGCCGTGCTGGTCGAGCAGCAGTACATCGACTACGCGCCGGCGTCGCTGCGGAGCATCGCGCTGGCGGCAGGACTGGCGAAGCTGAGTGGCGGGAAGATCGTGCTGCTGCACGTGACGCCGCCGCTGGCGTACAGCTCGATGTACACCGGCACGCTGGCGGTGGGGCTGTCGCAGCAGGTGCTGGCGGAGGTGCACAAGGCGGCGCATGACACCTCGATCGCGGCGCTGCAGGTGGTGGCGGAGCGGCACTGCCAGGGCATCGAGTACGAGCTGGCGGCGCGTCCGGGGGTGCCGCTCAGCGTGATCCTCGGCGAGGCGGAGGCGCGTTCGGTCGACCTGATCGTGCTGGCGGCGAGCGGGCGCAGCCGGGTGGCCCGCTTCTTCGTCGGTAGCACGGCGGACCGGATCATCCGTGAGGCGAGCTGTCCGGTGCTGGTGGTTCCGGCGCAGCCGCAGCCGCAGGGGTGAGCCTCAGGGCTTGGCGAGCTCGTCGGCGGTCGCGGTGCATTCGCGGATCGCCAGTGCTTGTTGATAGGCGCAGTTCCAGTGGACGAGGTCATCGCTGAGGCGCTTGATCTCGTCGGTGTCGGCGCCGAGCTCGACGGCCTCGACGTAGGCGTTCCAGTTGGCGATGTGCGCCTCGGCGTCGAACTTCTTGTCGGCCAGGCGCGCGCGCATGCCGGGCAGGAGGACGCGGGCGTAGGTTGCGCCCTCCTGGGCGCTGGCGCTGCCGGCGGGGGTGGCGAGCAGCTTGGCGTCGAGGGCGTCGCTGCAGTACTTGCGGGTGCGCTTGACGAGGGCGACGTCGATCTCGCGGAGGACGGCGGCGGGGTCGATGCTGGCGGGGTCGCCGGTGAGCTGGGCGCGGACGAGGGCGATGCCGGGGGTGTTCTTGTCCTGCATGCGGTCGCGCAGCATCTCGAAGAGGCCGAGCGCCCGCCGGGCGGCGAGCGGGTCCTTGCGCTCGCGGGCGACGGTCGCCGCGTCGCCGAGCTCGCGGTGCACGATGCGGTACCAGGTCTTCTCGATGACTTGACGGGCGGGGAGGAGGCCGCGCTCGTCGATGGGGTCGGCGGTGACGGCGGTGTTGCCGGTGGTGAAGGTGGTGTCGATGATGTCGACGACGGTGGCGTCGTCGCGGGCTGTCTCGGAGGACAGGAGGGCGCTGCGGGTCTGGAGGGCGAGGCCGAGGTGGCGGAGGTCCTGGGCCCAGACGCAGCGGGCAGCGGCCCAGGCCTCGCGGCGCTTGCCAGGGTCCTTGTCCTCGGCGGCGACCTTGAGGTTGTGACGCATCCACTGGGCGAGGGCGCCGTGGATGGCGTACTGGACGGCGGTGGGGGCGGTGGGGTCACTGCCGGTGAGGAGCGTGGAGATCGCGGGGTCGTCGTCGCGTTTGGTGGCGGCGTCGCTGGCCTGGATCAGCGTCTGCAGGGAGGTCTTCTCGTAGGCGCTGCGGAGGGCCGCGAGGTCGGTCGCGCCGCGCACAGCGTTGAGGTAGACGACGGCTGCGCCGCAGCGCGGGTCGTTGGCGCCGGGGGCGGGCGGGGGGAGCTTCGCCGGCGGGAGCGGTGGGGTCGCGGGCTTGGTTGCGGGGTCCTGGCGGGCGACGATGGGGGGCGTGGGGTCGCTGCAGGCGGTCACGAGCAGGGCAGCGAGCAGCGGCGCGAGCTGGCGGAGCATGCCGCAGGCTAACACGGGAGATCGCGGGTCGAGAGCGCAGCGACGGTGCGGTTGGGCGGCTACGGCACGGCGCTGAGCAGCACGTCGGCGAGCGGGCGGCGGGGCTGGGCCGGGAGGTCGCCGCCGTAGCCGAGGCGCAGGGCGAGCTGGGCGAAACCTGGCGTTTGGGTCATGTCGCCGAGGACAGCCATCTCCTCGGCGACGGCCCAGCGAGCGCCGGGGTCGGTGAGGGGGTGGGCGAGAAAGGAGGCCTGGAGGTGGTCGACGCGGCCGCGCAGGAGCACGCGGATCAGCGCCTCACCGGCGCGCAGCCAGGCGGCGGGGTTGTCGTCGCGGGTGATGATGAGCGCCAGGAGCGGGCTGCCGTCGGCGATCGCCTGGCCGCGGGCGGGGCCGCCGGTGGCGGTCTCGAAGGGCTCGGGGCCAGGCTCGGGCCGACCGTCGTCGGGCGTGCCAGCGAGCGCCGACTCGACGCGGCTGGCGAGGGCCTCGCGCTGCGCGGGGAGCTGCAGCGGGAGCAGCTGTGCACCTGTCTCTTGGGCCATGTCACAGAGGCGGCGCAGCAGCGGCTCGCGGACCGGGCGGGCGGCGAGCGGTGGGCGATGGGTGCGGCGCTTGGGCGCGGCTTGCAGCAGCCAGGTCTGCTCGGGGGTGGGGGTGATGGAGCCGGTGAGGGTGACGCGGGCGAGCAGGTCGGGGTGGTCTTCGGGGAGGATGTCGGTGTGTTCGGCGAGGCCGAGGGCGCGCAGGGCCACGCGCAAGAGGCCGAGCGCGGCGCCGCCGGCGAGGATGCGTTGTTGGCCGTCGGCGTCGCGGGGGAGGGCGCGGGTCGGGTCGGTGAAGAGGAAGATCTCGTCGGCGTGGGCGAGCAGGCGCCAGGGCTGGGAGTTACCGGGTGAGGGCGCTGTGAGGGCGGCGTGGAGGGCGAGGCGGACGCGGATGCGGGGGTCGAGGTCGTGCGGCGGGAGCTGGGGCGGGAGCTGGGCGAGGGCGCTCCAGGGGTCCAGTGAGGTGTCCTCGAGGACAGGTTGCATGGACATGGCCTCGGGGACAGGTTACGCGAGGCGGGCGAGCTCGCGGGTGAAGATCTGGCGGCAGATGGCGATCGCGCAGGCGCTGGTGCTCTCGACGCCGAAGAAGGAGAGGCTCTTGGAGAGCAGGCTCTGACGGCGCGAGTAGGGGGTGTCCGAGGCGTAGTGGAGGATGCCGACGTCGAAGGGGGTGTTGACCGAGAGGTGGACGATCTCGTCGTTGGGGTAGCGCTGGGGGTTGACCAGCTCGTAGGCGGCGGACAGGTAGGGGCCGGCCTCCATCTCGAGGATGGTGTAGCCCTCGCGGTAGAACACGCTCATGTACTCGCGGTTTTGCAGGAAGGCGCCGCGGACGGTGAGGGCCTTTTGCTGGTCGAAGACGGAGGCCTGGTCGAGGTAGGGCTGGAGGTCGGCGGCGGCGAAGCAGTTGCGAAACAGGTAGGTGTTGCGCGAGTGCTCGTCCTGGACGACGGTGGGGATCATGACGTCGCCGACGCGGGCGTTGAGGCTGGCGGCCTTGCCCATGACGTAGAGGCCGCGGACCTCGCCGCAGCCCTGGCCGATGCGGGAGAGGTGGTGGTAGGCGGCCATGCCGAGCGGGTAGTCGATGTTGATGATGACCGCGTCGCTGGCCCGCAGGCGCTCGAGGCCGGGCATGGCGAGGCGGGGGTCGAGGCGCTCGGGGATCAGCCGCGAGAGGGCGAAGATCTGGGCGTTGACGTCGATCTTGCCGGGGACGTCGATCGAGGTGATGCCGCTCTCGGCCTCGTAGGCCTGGATCTCGACCAGGCGGGCCGCGGTCTGGGCCGGGTCGTCGTGGAGGAAGGCGCGCAGGAGGTAGTAGCTGATGTTGCTGATCGCGGACTCGTGGCCGCTGGCGATCGCGGCGAGCAGGGGGGCGGCGAGGCCCTCGGGGTCGCGGCGCTGGGCGTAGGCGATGATGCCCTCGCGGTTGGCGCGGGCGTAGCCGCCGAGCATGTTGAGGAGCGAGTGGGTGTTGGAGGAGACGAAGTAGATCGGCGGGCGGCGCGGGTTGGTCTCGCGGAGGTACGCGGGCTCGATGCCTGACCACCAGCGCTGCGAGGCGCGCTGATACTGCGAGTAGGAGCCGCTGAGGACGCGCAGCGAGAGGTCGCAGGTGCGGCTGCAGATGCTCCGGAGGGCGCGGACCCAGTCGCTGTCGAGGGCGGCGCAGAGGGTGCGGGCGGCGTCGGCTTCGATGCCGAGCAGCGGGGCGAGCTCGGCGTGGGTGACGACCGGCATGGGGCCCGCGTCGGGGGCGGCGAGCAGGCGGCGGGCCAGCTCGGTGTCGACGAGCAGGACGTGCAGCTGGTTCCACACGATCTGGTAGGCCGTGACGATCGGGACGATGTCGTCGATGTCGCTGGTGCTCGAGATGAAGGCGCCGAGCAGGTCGCCGCCGTCGAAGCGCAGCGGTCGACGGCGGCCGCGGGTCTTGACGCTGTGCCAGGTGCGGATGGCGAGGCCGACCGCCTCGAAGCTCTCGTGCGACTGGCCGAGGACGATGCGCTTGACCTGCGGCATGCAGGCGGGCAGGCGCGCGGCGCTGTAGGCGAAGGCGGCGACGTCGGGGGTGCCCGAGAGGGCGCCGGCGTGTAGGCTCGAGTCGCTGAAGCTGTGGGCCTCCTCGAAGGCCCGGACGCGCACCTCGCCGCTGCTGCGCAGGAGCGAGTAGTAGGTGCGGATGTAGAGATCGATCTCGTCGCTGGTGGTGCGGGGGCGCTGGCGGTCCATGAGGTCTCGTGGTGTTTTAGGTGGCTCGCAGGGCGGCGTCGATCGCCGCGAGCACGCCCGGGATCTCGGCGCGCGCGTTGGGCCAGTGGGGGGCGAAGCGGAGCTTGCCGTCGGGGGTGGAGCAGACGACGCCGCGCTCGCCGATGCGGTGGTGCAGGGCGATGAGGTCGATGGGGTGGGGAGGGAGGACGGAGAGGATGCCGGAGCGCTCGCCGGGGACCGCGGAGCGCAGGCTGGTGAAGCGGAGGTCGCGAAGGCCCGCCTCGAGCTCGTCGAGGTAGGCCTGCACGTGGGTGAAGATGGCGGGGACGCCGAGGCCGAGGATGAGGTCGAGGGAGGCGGCGAGGGCGGCGGCGCCGATCGTGTTGTAGGCGCCGCCCTCGACGAAGTCGGCGCGCTGGCGGATCGGCCGGTCGCTGCGCAGGTGGCCGGCGCCGGCGAACAGGAACTCGAGGCCGTCGGTGTGGCTCAGCCAGCCGGCGACCCGCGGCTGCAAGCCGGCGACGCGGTCGGGGCGGACGTAGAGGCAGGCGATGCCGTCGCTGCCCATCATCCACTTGTGACTGCCGGCGCTGAGGTAGTCGATGTTGCTGGTGGTGACGTCGAGGGGGCAGACGCCGAGGGCCTGGATCGCGTCGACGAACAGCTCGGCGCCGTGCTCGTGGCAGAGGGTGGCGAGCTCGTCGAGCGGGGCGCGGGCGCCGGTCTGGAACTGCACGGCGGACAGGGCGACGAGGCGGGCGGGGCGGCGCAGGGCCTCGCGCAGGTGATGCAGGCGGTCGTGCGCGGGCAGGAACTCGAGCTCGAGCTGAAACAGGCCGGCGACCTGCTGCCAGGGGGTGACGACGGCGGGGAACTCGTCGCGGAACAGGATCACGCGGTCGCCGGGGCGCCACGGGAAGCAGAGGGCGATGTCGCTGACGCCGCGGGTGGTGTTGGCGACGAGGGCGAGGTCGTCAGCGCGGGCGTTCAAGAGGCGGGCGAGCAGGTCGCGGAGGCGCTGGCGCTCGGCGTGCCAGGTGAGGAAGGCGTCGGAGCCACGGCGGCCGTAGTCGTCGGCGACGGTGTGGATCGCCTGGCGGACGGGGAGCGAGAGGGGGGAGATGGCGGCGTGGTTGAGGTAGGCGGCAGCCTCGAGGTCGGGGAAGAGGCTGCGGTCGCCGAGCTGCGCGGAGGCGGGCACTGCGGGAGGCTAACACGGGCGGCCAGCGCGGCGGACTCCGGTTTGGGTGTCGTGTTGCGGGAGATCAGTCGCAGCTGACGCGCCAGCTGCCGTCGAGTTCGTAGGGGAGCATGAGGGTGCGCAGCTGCTCGGCCTTGGCGTCGGGGCACAGCGTGCCGACGAGGGCCTGGGCGTCGGCCTCGTCGCCGGGGTACTCGACGTTGAAGACCGGCTTGCCCTGGCTGGTGAAGGCGGCGAGCTGCTGGCACTCGTCGTACTCGTGGCACTGCTCGTTGAGCTCGAAGTCGAAGTAGTCGACGAGGTCGGGGACCTGGTCGCCGCCGTTCTTGAGGCCGACGGTGAGGCCGCGCAGGTGGGCCTGGTTGGCGAGCCAGCGGTTGTAGGCGAGCTGGTCGTCGCTGCTGATCGGGTAGCCGGAGTCTTGCAGCCAGCCGTCCATGTTGTCGGGGTCGACGCCGTCGCAGCCGGCCGAGACGGCGCGGTCGAGGCGGCCGCGCATGACGGCCCACACGGAGGGGTGACGGACGTCGAGCCAGACCTCACCAGGCCAGCCGTCGAGCGGCTTGCCGAGCGCGGCGGGATCGAAGTCGACGTAGTCGGGGCGCCAGTCCTCGCCGGAGCCGGCGGAGAAGTAGCAGATCAACTTGCGGCCGTCGGCGTGCAGGGCGTCGAGGGTCGACTGGGGGGCGTCGAAGAGGTCGATGTCGTAGAGGTCGGCGTCGACGTCGGTGACGATGTCGCCGGTGAGCTGGAGCTGCCAGGTGGTGGCGATGCCGGGGCGCCACCAGTCGCCTTCGGTGATCGGCGGGGCGTTCGGGTCCGGGTCGGTGTCGGGGACGTCGCCGGTGGTGGCGTTGGTGGTCGCGTTCGTGGGGTCGTTTGTGGTCGTCGCGGTGACGTCCGTGGTGGCGGGTGTCGGGTCGCCGGTGACCTCGCTGGTGGTGTTGGCGCCGGTGGTTGGTAAGTCACCGGTGTCGCTGGTCACGCCGCTGGTCACGCCGCTGGTCTCACCGCTGGTCTCACCGCTCGCGCTGACGCTGGTGGGGCTGGTGGGGTTGGTGCTGGTGGACTCGCCGCTGTCGCCGCAAGCGAGGACGAGGGCCGGGAGGAGGACACAAACGAGGCGTGACACGGCGAGCAGTTTAGACGTGACGCGGGCGCGGGCCCAGGGGGCAGACGCGCTCAGTGCCAGCCGTGTTTGCCCTTGCCCTTGTGCCTGTGCTTGCCCTTGCCCTTCCAGCCCCAGCCACCCTCGATGACGATGACGGGCGGAGGGGCGACCTCGTAGACGTAGACGCCGACGTAGACCGGCCGCGAGGCGGTGAAGAGCCAGCCGTAGAAGGGGCTGGAGTCGACCACGACGACGGTCTCGCCGGTGACCTGGATGGGGACGACGTAGTCGTAGACGATGGTCTCGTGGCCGATGACGATCGGGGCGTAGACGGCCTTGACGACCAGCTTCTGGGTGACCTTGTCGGGGGTGAAGTCGATGGTGGCGATGACCACCGCGGCGTCCTTGTCCTTGGTGGACGAGGGGATCGCGCGCAGTTCGAAGACGACGACGCCGGCCTCGCCGCGGATCTCCAGGACCTGGATCTTGTCGACCTTGCCGTCGCCGTCGACGTCGACGTTGTTGATCTTCTCTTTGGGGTTGTTGATCTGCTTCTCGAGCGCGGGGGCGTCCTTGACCTTGCCCTTCTTGACCAGGAAGCTCACCGACTCGAGGTCGAAGGCCGCGGCCTCGACGGTCGCCTTGACGGCGACGTCGGCCTTGACCTCGGCCTTGACGTCGGTGTTCGCGGTGGCGACGACGGCGGTCTTCGCGGAGGCCTCGGGCGCGGCGACAGCGGCCGCGGCGGCCTCTTCGTCGGCCATCTTGGAGT
Organism: Nannocystis sp.; assembly: GCA_044228605.1. Classification (GTDB taxonomy): domain Bacteria; phylum Myxococcota_A; class Polyangia; order Nannocystales; family Nannocystaceae; genus Nannocystis. Next base: position 16,999 of record JBGAUO010000056.1, read on the forward strand.
TCACGGCGATCGCGGCGTCGCAGGCGGACAGGGCGAGGAGCAGGCTGAGGGACAGGTACTTCATGCGGAGGCCTCGGGCGTGGTTGGAACGCGCCAGGGGGAGAGTTTCCAAGGTATCTCAGCGGGAAGAATTTGGGTCCTGCGGCCTGTCGGCCCCAGTTCAGGGGGCGCGGCGGAGGATCAGGGAGGTGTTGACCCCGCCGAACGCGAAGTTGTTGCTCATGATGGTGTCGATGCGGGCGCGGCGGAGCTCGCGGACGTAGTCGAGGTCCGCGCAGCGGGGGTCTAGCTGCTCGAGGTTGCGGGTGGGGGCGATGAACTCGTCGCGCAGCATGGCGAGGCTGAAGATGGCCTCGATGGCCCCGCAGGCGCCCATGGTGTGGCCGGTGAAGCTCTTGCTGGAGGAGATCGGGACGGCGCGCTCGAAGACCGCCCGGGTGGCGCTGGTCTCGGCGATGTCGCCGATGTCGGTGGCGGTGCCGTGGGCGTTGACGTAGTCGACCTCGGCCGGCGTGATGCCGGCGTCGCGCAGGCTGAGGGCGATGGCGCCGCGCATGCCAGACTCGGAGGGGGCGGTGATGTGGAGGCCGTCGCAGTTGGTGCCGTAGCCGACGATCTCGCCGAGGATCGGTGCGCCGCGGGCCTGGGCGCGCTCCAGGCTCTCGAGGATCAGGGTGCCGGCGCCCTCGGCGACGACCAGGCCGTCGCGGGCGAGGTCGAAGGGGCGCGGGCTGCGATCGGGCTCTTTATTAAAATTCGCCGAGGTGGCGAACATGAGGTCGAAGGTGACGGCGGTGGTGAAGTGCATCTCGTCGGCGCCGCCGGCGATCATGACCTCCTGCAGGCCGTACTTGATCGACTCGTAGGCGTAGCCGATCGCCTGGGCGCCGCTGGCACAGGCGGAGTTGGTGGGGATGATGCGACCGCGGACGGCGAAGAACTGCGACAGGTTGGCGGCGCAGGTGTGGGCCATGAAGCGCAGGAAGCTGGTGCTCTGCAGGCCGCGCATGTTCATGTGGGCGAACAGGGTGGTGCAGAAGTCCGCGAGCGCGGCGGAGGAGCCCGAGGTGGAGCCGTAGGCCAGGCCGGTGTGGCCGGAGCTCAGGATCTCGTCGCCGAGCAGGCCGGCCATGGTGAGGGCCTGCTCGGTGGCGTGGTTGGCGAGCAGGGCGACGCGGCCCATGGTGCGGGTCTGTTTGCGGTGCCAGCGGTGCTCGAGGTCGAGGCCCTGGACGACGCCGCCGAGGCGGGTGCGCAGGTCGCCGATGGCGTCCCACTCGGGCATGGTGACGATGCCGTGGCGACCTGTCTGAAGGGACAGGCTGACCTCGGTGAGGGAGTGGCCGATCGGCGAGGCGACGCCGGCTCCGGTGATGACGACGCGGCGTGGGGTCATGGTGAGGCTTCGGGGGTGGGGGCGCCGTGGGCGACCGAGATCGCGGCGGCGGCCAGGCGTTGGTCGCCGCGGTGCAGCTCGCAGCGGAACTGGGCCAGGTGGGCGTCGTGCCACAGCTCGTGGCCGGTGACGGTGAGGGTGTCGCCGACGTGGAGGTAGTCGACGTCGAGCTCGAGCTCGCGGGTGCCGAGCAGCTTGCCGTGGCCGGCGTCGGGGCGGTCGCGGTGGAGGTAGGCGAACAGGGCGGCGACGCTCTGGGCGAAGTACTCGAGGCTGATCATCGCGGGGACGCGGCCGTCGGCCTCGAAGGGTGTGCCGGCGCGGACGGTGACGGCGCAGGTGACCTGGTGGGCGTCACAGTGGAGCAGCTCGTCGATGAGGAGCATCGGCGGGCGGTGCGGGAGGAAGCTCTGCAGGGGCGGGTAGACCACGCTTCGACCTGGGCTAGCTGGTGGTGGTCCCGCTGGCGCTGCCGAGTTCGGCCTCGACGAGGACGACGATGTCCTGGACGGTGCGGATGTTGCGGGCGACCTGGGGGTCGATGCGACGGCCGGTGATCTCGTGGAGCTCGACGAACATGTCGACGGCGTCGATGCTGTCGAGGTCGAGGTCCTCGAAGAGGCGGGACTCGGGCCGGATGTCGGCGGGGTCGAGCTCGAAGGTCTTGACCAGGATGCCGATGATCCGCTGGTAAATTTCCGCGCGCGTCATGAGAGGGCCTGTGATGGTAGCGAGAGGGTCGCCGTCAGGCGAGTGGGCTGGCGAGCATGAACTCGAAGAAGGGCAGGTGGCGTTCGGCCGAGCTGGGGGGCTCGCCGAGGTCCGCGAGGAGGTCGAGGGCCCGGCCGCGGATGTTGTTGAAGAGGGTCTCGGAGGTGCGCATGATCTGCTTGCGTGAGCGCGGCGCGGTCAGCTCGCTGGCGAAGTCGACGCTCTCGAGGGCGCAGGCGAAGCGGCCGAGGTTGGCGCGGTGCCACAGGCCCTGCTCGCGGAAGCCCGCCTCGAGCTTTTGGAACAGGCGGGAGAAATTCTCGAGGCCCTGGAGGACGAAGTCTTTGCGGCGCAGGTCGGACTTGAGCTGGCGGAGGTCGAGGTGCTGGTCGTGCCAGAACGGGGCGGCCCAGAGGTTGTAGTAGCTGGAGATGTCGAAGTCCCACTTGAGCTTGAGGAGCTCGTAGCTGCCGAGGACCGGGTAGAGGTCGCGGTAGAGCAGCGAGTTCGCCTGGTAGCGAAACTGCATGAACTCGTCGTAGGCGGCGGAGCGTTCGGCGATCTGCGGGCGGGTCTCGCCGGCGTGGTCGCGGGCGATCATGTCGGTGATGAAGTCGTTCTCGAGGGCGATGAAGTCGCTGCCGGGGCTGTAGAAGGGGTCGGTGAAGGCGGCGGCCTCACCGGTGAGGAACCAGCGATCCTCGCCGGCGAAGAAGCGTTTGGTGCCGTAGGCGAGGTGCTTGTAGGCGGACATGCCGAGCAGCTCGGCGCGGTCGGTGAGGAGGTCCCAGGCGGCGCGGTGCGACTTGAGGAACGCGAGGAAGCCCTCGGGTTTGCGCATGTCGTCGGTGAAGATTTCTTGCTGGCCGACCCAGCCGACGGACATCACGCCGCGGCCGAGCGGGATAAACCAGATCCAGTAGCCGGGGTAGCAGAAGTGGTTGGTGGAGAGGACGCGGGCGGTGTTGTGGACGCGGGCGCGCCACGCGGGGGTGCCGGTGCTGTCGATGTCGATGTGGCCGGTGAAGCGGCCCCAGACGGCGGAGATGTTGTGGTCGGCGACGGGGACGCGGAGGTCTTTGAGGCGGGCGATGGTGCTGGCGCGGCCGCTGGCGTCGACGACCCAGCGCGCGCGCACGGGGTACTGGGTGTCGCCCTCGGTGACGGTGAACTCGTGCATGCCGCTGGCGGTGCGGGACGGGCCCTCGGGTTCGTGCAGCTGGAGGTCGTGGGCGCGGGCGCCGGTGTGGATCTGTGCGCCGTCCGCGAGGTTCATGCGCAGGAGGTCGGCCTCGAGGCGGGCGCGGTCGATCTGGAAGCTGGGGAAGACGGGCAGCTTGCGGCTGCCGACCTCGCTCATGTCGACGATCGGGGTCGATTTGTCCGGCGTGTCGAAGAAGAAGCGCAGGCCGTTCTTGGGCAGCTGGTTCTCGTAGAGGTAGGTCGAGAGGCCGAGGCGACGGATCAGGTAATCGCTGGCGATCTCGACCAGGGACTCGCCGACCTTGGCGCTGGTCTCGTGGCTGCGCTCGAACAGGGCGAGCGAGAGGCCAGGGAGGGTGCGGCGCAGCTGGCGGGCGAGCAGGAGGCCGGCCAGGCCGCCGCCGAGGATCGCAATATCGACCGTTCGGGCGTGCGAGGTGTCCACGGGGGCCTCTTTTAGCACGCGTTCACTGCGCGGGGGTGGCGGGCGCAGGGGCAAAGATCAGCACGCCGTGGGCGCACAGCTCGGGGCCGGCAGGGGTGGTGCGCAGCAGGTTGAAGCGGACCTCGGTGCTGTCTTGCTGTGTTTGCTTGCGCTCGAGCTGGAGTTCGAGGGAGTCGCCGGGGAAGATCGGGCGCTTGAACTTGAGCTGGGTGACGCGGCGCGGCTGGTCGAGCGCGGGCCACACGGCGTGGCTGCGATCGAGGGCGATGGCCAGCAGCTGGGCGATGCCGGGGAGCAGGGGGTAGCCGGGGAAGTGGCCCTGCAGGTAGAGCAGGTCGGGGTCGATCTGCGTGGCGAAGCGCGCGGCGCTGTCGGTCTGGTCGAGGAGGCGGAACTCGAGGGGCATCAGCTCAGGCCGGCCAGGCCGAGGACATCGGCCATCGTGTAGAGGCCCGGCTTTTGGTCGATGACCCAGCGAGCGGCCCGCAGGGCGCCGCGGGCGAAGATGGCGCGGTCGCCCGCGCGGTGGGTGAGCTCGAGGCGTTCGCCCTCGCTGAGGAACATGAGGGTGTGTTCGCCGACGGAGTCGCCGCCGCGGATCGCACAGATGCCGATCTCGCCGCGCTCGCGGGGGCGGCCGTGGGGGTCGGCGCGGTCGGTGCGGATGCAGGTCTCGGGGTCGCGGTCGCTGGCCTTGGCGATGGCCTTGGCGATGCGCAGGGCGGTGCCGGAGGGGGCGTCGCGCTTGTGGCTGTGGTGGATCTCGAGGATCTCGGCGTCCCACTGTTCGCCGAGGGCGTGGGCGACGAGGCCGGCGATCTTGGTGAGGACGGTGACGCCGACGCTGAAGTTGGCGGCGCTGACGATGGGGATGTCCTTGGCGGCGGAGCGGAGGAGCTCGCGGGTGGACTTTTGCAGGCCGGTGGTGCCGAGGATCAGGGGGACGCCGGCGTCGACGCAGCGGCGCAGGTTGGTCTCGGTGGCGTGGGGGAGGGAGAAGTCGACGACGACGCTGTTGCGCCGGGGCTGCAGTTCATCGGTGACCTCGACGCCGAGGTCTTGCAGGCCGGCGAGGCGACCGGCGTCTTGGCCGAGGCCGGGGCCGCCGGAGCGGTCGACAGCGGCCTCGAGGACCATGCTGTCGCTGAAGGCGATCTCGCGGAGGAGGGTCTTGCCCATGCGGCCGCGGGCGCCGACGATGATGATTGGGGTGAGGCGTTCACTCATGGCGTGAGTCCGAGGGATTGCAGGGCGTCGGCGAGGGCCTGGCCCTCATGAGACTGGGGGTCGATCGCGAGGAGGGGGAGGCGCATGTCGGGGTGGCAGCGGCCGAGCAGGGCCAGGGCGGCCTTGACGGGGATCGGGTTTGGCTGGCCGAACAGGGCGCGGCACAGCGGGAGCTGGCGGTAGTGCCAGCTGCGGGCCTCGTCCCAGCGGTTGGCGGCGGCGGCGTCGCAGAGGTGGGCGATCCAGCGGGGGGCGACGTTGCTGGTGACGGAGATGACGCCGTGGCCGCCGAGGGCGAGGAAGGGGAGGACGGTGAAGTCGTCGCCGGACAGGAGGTCGAAGCTCTCGTCGCCGCCGAGGAGCTCGCGGATGCGGGCGATGCGGTTCATGTCGCCGGTCGCCTCTTTGATGCCGACGATCAGCGGGTGACGGGCGAGGGTGGCGACGGTCTCGGGGAGCAGGTCGACGCCGGTGCGGCCGGGGACGTTGTAGACGACGACGGGGAGCTCGCTGGCCTCGGCGATGGCGACGAAGTGGGCGATGAGGCCGGCCTGGGTCGGCTTGTTGTAATAAGGGGTGACCTGCAGGGTGCCGGCGGCGCCGAGTTGTTTGCAGGCGCGGGCGAGCTCGATCGCGTGGCGGGTGTTGTTGCTGGCGGCGCCGGCGAGCACGGGGACGCGGCCGGCGGCGGCGTGGATGGTGAGCTCGACGACGCGCAGGTGTTCGCTCGTGGAGAGGGTGCTGGCCTCGCCGGTGGTGCCGCAGGGGACCAGGCCGTGGACGCCGGCGGCGATCTGGCGCTCGGCGAGGCGGGCGATCGCGGCCTCATCGAGGCGGTCGTGGTGCAGGGGCGTGACGAGGGCGGTGTAGGCTCCGCGGAACATGGGCGGCGGCGACCTTACCACGAGAGCGGCTCGTGTACGGCGACCGGGCGGATGCGGCTGCCGTCCCAGCGGGTCAGGCACAGGGTCGCGGTCGCGGGCCCGCGCGCCTCGCCGGGGAACACGAAGGCGTGCTCACCGGCGGAGCTGCGGCAGGGGACGGAGGTCACGTACATGGTTGCGCTTGGCGGCGTGGTGCCGGCGATCGGGCGGAACACGGCGACGACGAGGTGGAGATCCGGGAGCTCGGGGGCGTCGTGCCAGCGGACCGCGAGGCCGCGGCCAGGGCGGTAGCCGGCGTAGAGACGGGCGCGCGAGCGGGCCTGGATGCGAGCGACGAGCGCGAGGGCATGGCCGTGTTCGGGGTCGGCCTGGAGCACCCGGGCGAGCATGCGGCGTGCTTGTTCGAGGTGGTCCTGCTGGATGTACACCTGGGCGAGCGTGGCGCTGACGAGCGCGTTGGCGGCTGGCTTTTGGGTCATGTCATGGAGGACAGGTGGTTGGCGCAGGCGAGGTAGCGAGCGAAGCTGGCGAGGAGGGCGGGGTCGAGGGCGGGGCGGACCGCGGCGATGTCGCGGTCGATCTGGGCGCGCAGCGAGGTCGTGTCGGGGAAGCGTTGCTCGTCGCGGAGGCGGGCGGCGAAGGCGACCTCGACGGTGCGGCCGTAGAGGCTGTCCCCGAGGGCCTGGTCGAGGGCGTGGACTTCGAGCACGAGCGGAGCGTCGGGGGCGTCGACGAAGGTGGGGTTTCGACCGAGGGAGATCGCGGCGGGCCAGGGCGGGCTGTCGCCGCCAGGGAGCCCGAGCGCACCCGCGTAGATGCCGGCGCGTGGTAGCAGCGCGGCGGGGGCGTCGACGTTGGCCGTGCGCACGCCGAGCTCGCGGCCCCGGCCGGCGCCGGGGACGACCACTCCTTCGACGCTGTACCAGCGGCCGAGCATCGTGGTCGCGCGGGCAACGTCGCCTGCGGTCACGGCGGCGCGGATGCCGGAGCTGCTGAGCTTGCTGGGTGACATGTCCCCAGGGACAGGCACAGCCTCGACGGTGGCGACGGCGATGTTGGCGGGGCGCAGGAGGGCGGCGAGCAGCTCGGCGTCGCCACGGCGGTCTGCGCCGAAGCGGAAGTCGGCGCCGACGACCACGGCGTGGGGGGCAACGCCGTCGATCAGGAGGTGCTGGACGAAACCCTCCGGGCTGGTATCGGCGAGGGCGCGGTCGAAATGAAGAAGGACCAGTTCGTCGACACCGAGGCCGGCACAGACGCGGGCGCGCTGGCTGGGGGACTGCAGGAGTCGGGGGGCGCGCGCGGGCGCGAGGACGCAGGCGGGGTGGGGGTCGAAGGTGACCACGGCGAGGCGCGGGGCGAGCACGCGGGCGCGTTGAAGCAGGGCCTGGTGGCCGAGGTGGAGGCCGTCAAAGGCCCCGATACAGGCGGCGGTGCCTGGCTGGAGGGGGACGGGCTGCCGCAGGACCTGCATGGCGCGGGGGAAGCTACCACGGAGGCGCGGAGCGAGGCGGGCGGGGCGAGGCGTGGCGCGGCGGGGGGCTGGCTCACACGGTTGGCCAGGCGGCGGTGGCGGTGTATGGTCGAAGGATGCTGCGCGCGTGGGTTTGGGTGCTCCTTGGTGTCGCTGGTTGCGGCGAATCGCGCCAGGCGCTGTACATGGAGGGGATGAAGATCGAGGGCGACGCGGAGCGCGGGCCCTGCAAGCTGACCCATGACAAGGAGGTCGGGGCGGCGTTGCTGACCGGCGATCAGGTCCAGCAGTGCCTGCAGATGCAATCCGAGGCGCTCGCTCTGTACGACCGGGCGGCCGCGCTCGGGCTCAAGGACGTCGATTTTGTGCGGGCGCATGAGCAGGCCCGTGAGCGCGTGAAGCGGCTCGAGGGGATGCTGAAGATGGTTCGCGAGATGGAGCGCCCGGCCGGGCTGCAAGGCTTCGGGGACCCGAAGTAGCCCCGATCGCGGTCAGGGTAGGGCGCCACCCTCGATCCAGCGGACGAGCGCCACCATGTGCGCGTGCGCCAGCGGCTCTTCCGGCGGCATCGGCTCGCCGAGCACGCCGTAGAGGGCGCTGCCGTCGGGGTCGCGGAGCAAGGTCTGGACGAGGTAACTCTCCGAAGGCCGCCGTGGGGCGACCATCGGGAAACCCGTTGCCATCAGGCCGGTCGCGAGGACGAGGTCGTTGAAGGCCCGGTCAGGGTCGCGCAGGTCGAGGCGCGCACGGGCCAGTTCGTCGCCCTCGCGGTGGCAGCTGCACGCGGGGTTGTCCACGGCGAACACCTGATCCGTGGCGAACAGGTCGCGCAGGGTCGGGGCTGACGGGTCGCCGCCGGTGTCTGGGTCGCCGGTGTCCGGGTCGCCGGTGTCCGTGTCGTCGGCGTCGGTATCGGCGGTGAACTCGAGCAGGAAGGCCGAACCGTTCGCGCTCGGGACCCAACCTGGGGTGCTGACGTCGAGCTGTTCGCCGGCCCAGCCGACGGCCGATGGCTGGAGGCGGACGCGATAGAGCGCACCCGGGTGCAGCGGGGTCTTGGGGTGGACTGACAGGACGCTGCCGGGGCACCAGGCGTCGCTTGAGTCGCCGACAAGGACGCCAGGGGGGCGCCACGCGAACAGCTGCAGGTCGATCTGGGTGTCGAAGGTGACGAGGCCCGAGGAGAGGCTGACGTCGAAGTCGTCGAGGGCCCGTGGGTCGATGCGGTCGGAGAAGCAGAAGTCGATCTGAGCGTCGAGAGCGATCACCGCTCCTTGTTCGGGGACGGTGCGGGCGATCGTGAGTCGCCCGTCGACCAGGGGGAAGCGCTGGGTGTCGCTAACCTGCGTGCAGGCCGAGGGAGCGATCCCCGCGAGGATCGCGGCGATTGTGCTCGCCAGGGCCACCGTGGTGATCGTTCGCCAGCGGGGGCGCGCGCGGCGAGGTCCGCCGGCACAGTGGCCCGTGTCGTGGCGGGACGGCATGCTGCGCAGGATATCAGCCGCGGTGGGCGAGTGTTGCACGTGCATCGGACGAGGCGCGCAGACGCCCTATTGCCCACCATCAGCGGTTTTACGGCCACACGCCTGTGCGTTCCGCCTGTGATGGCCCATGAGCGCCAACAGGGACCGCCACCGACCATCACGGGGCCCATCGGGCCCCGTGGCGAGCCTCCTGGCAGTCTTGTTGACCCCCCGCGGGCCCCCCTGGTATCGTCGCGCCGATTTCGGCAGCTTCGCTCGGGCCTCGAGGC
>JBGAUO010000057.1:0-25632 GCA_044228605.1 Nannocystis sp.
TCGCGAGGTCGATCTGCGCTTCGATCGGTTATGATCCGCGGCCCGGGTCGGCGCGTGCGCGATCCGTGAGCCCTCAAGGAGTCCCGATGTTCTCGCCCCTTCGTGTCATTTCCTCGATCTCGTTCGCGCTCGTGCTGGCCGCTTGTGGCGGCGAGAGCAAGCCCAAGGCGGCGGACGCCAAGAGCCCCGACAAGGCCGCGCCGACGCCGACAGCGGCGGCGGACAAGGACGCGGGCAAGCCGGCCGACGGCGGGACCAAGGTGATCGAGGGCGCCGACCCGGTCGACGATCGCTACACGCTGCGCGTCGATCCGCCGGCGGACGCGGCGGCGGGGCGCGAGGGCACGGTGAAGGTGACCGTGGTGCCGAAGGCGCCGTGGCACATGAACCTCGACTTCCCGACCTCGCTGGCGATCGGCGCGCCGGACGGGGTGACGCTGGCGAAGGCGGAGATGAAGAAGGCGGACGCGGACAAGCTCGACGAGAACAGCGCCGAGTACTCGGTGAAGTTCACGCCGGCGGCCGCGGGTGACAAGTCGTTCACCGGCAAGTTCAAGTTCGCGGTGTGCCAGGACGAGGCCTGCTCTCCGGTGACGGAAGAGGTCGCGTTCAAGGTCGCGGTCAAGTAGCCATGCACGACCCGAGCAGCGCCAGGGGCCGGATCGACGCGCTCGCCAGCGCCGTCGCCCTCGAGTTCGAGGCGACGCGCCGGGTGCTCAGCTTCGAGGAGTGGTTCGAGCTGCTGTGCGCGGCGCCGCAGGTGCACGCTCGCAACGCGGCGCAGTACCTGCGCGACTGCTTCGACTTCTACGGGCGCCGGGACGTGCGGATCCCGAGCGGCAAGGTGGCCCGCTTTCGCCTGTTTGACTGCGACTTCGATCATCCGGGCGGTGGCCCGCAGATCGGGCCGAGCGCCCGCCTGGTCGGGCAAGAGCTGGCGCAGAACGCGTTCTACGAGGCCGTGGACAGCTTCGTGCGGATCGGCCGGGTCAACAAGCTGCTGCTGCTGCACGGGCCCAACGGGTCGGCGAAGACGACCTTCCTCGACTCGGTGATGCGGGCGCTCGAGGCGTACTCGCAGACGGACGGCGGGGCGCTGTACCGGTTCTCGTGGGTGTTCCCCAACAAGGCGGTGCGCAGCGGCGGGATCGGGTTTGCCAGCGGCTTCGGTGCGGGGGCGTGGGAGGGCGGCGCGGGCGAGACGAGCTACGCGCGGCTGAGCGCGGAGGCGGTCGACTCGAAGCTGGCGGACGAGAACAAGGACTCGCCGATCTATCTGCTGCCGCTGGCGAACCGCGAGCAGATCCTCGGCGAGCTGCTGACGGCGGCGCGGGTGCGCGAGGGCAAGGCGGGCCCGGGTGACAGCTCGCAGCGCTCGCTGCAGGAGTTCGCGCTGAGCGAGGCGATGCTGCGCGGCGACCTGACCCAGCGCAACCGCCGGATCTTCGACGCGCTGCTCGGCGGCTACCAGGGCGATCTGCGCAAGGTGTACCAGCACGTGCAGGTCGAGCGGCTGTTCCTCAGCCGGCAGTATCGCTCGGGGCTGGTGACGGTCGAGCCGAAGCAGACGGTCGACGCGCGCAGCTATCCGGTGACGGGTGAGCGGGCGTACAGCAGCTTGCCGGCGAGCGTCGGCGGGCAGGTGCTGTACGCGACGCAGGGCGACCTGGTGGACGCGAACCGCGGGCTGGTGAACTTCAGCGATCTGCTGAAGCGGCCCTACGAGCACTACAAGTATCTGCTGACGGCGACGGAGTCGGGGGCGGTGGCGCTCGACCACGTGGTGTTGGCGCTGGATCTGGTGTTCGCTGGTTCGGGCAACGACCTGAACCTGCTCGAGTTTCGGGCGCTGCGCTCGGGCGAGTATCAGAGCCTGCGTGGGCGTCTGGAGCTGATCCCGGTGCCGTACCTGCTGGACTATCGGGTCGAGCGCAAGGTGTATCAGGAGCAGGTCGGCGACGTGTTGCGGGGGATCCACATCGCCCCGCACGTGCCGCGGATCCTGGCGCTTTGGGGGGTGATGACGCGGCTGCGGGCGCCCGATACGGCGGCCTACGGGGCCAAGTTGCAGCCGGTGCTGTCGCGCTTGACGCCGCTGAGCAAGGCCGACCTGTACGCGTACGGGCGGGTGCCGCAGGGGCTGACCAGCGACGAGGCGCGCGAGCTGTTGGCGGCGGTGCCGGCGATGCATCAGGAGCGCTTCCAGCAGGCGACGGTGCGGGCGGAGAGCGGCGACCCGATCCTGCTCGGCGACTACGAGGGCAGCTTCGGGGCCAGCGTGCGCGACCTGAAGCGGGTGCTGCTGGCGGCGGCGAGCGACCCGGGGACCACCTGCGTGACGGTGCCGCGGCTGTTCCGCGAGCTGCGGCGCTTCATGGCCGACAGCGTGAACTTCCGCTGGATGCTGCTCGGGGCCGCGGGCAGCGAGGTGGGTCCTGCAGCGGCGGCGGCGGCGGGGCGTGATGCGGGCTTTCACCGGCTCGACGGCGAGGGCAGCATCACGCACGCGGTGTGGGGCCGCTGGCTCGACCTCTCGGACTGGGAGGTGCGCGACGCGATGGGGCTGGTGGACGAGTCGCGCTACCTCGACCTGTTCAAGAAGTACGTCAAGCACGTGTCGCATCACCTGAAGCGCGAGCGCATGTTCGACGCGGTGACCGGCAACCTGCGCGACCCGGACGAGAAGTTCATGCAGGGGCTGGAGAAGACGATGGACCCGAAGGCGGGCGTGAACTTCCGGGCGGACCTGCTGTCGCGGATCGGCGCGTGGGCGCTGAGCCACCCCGACGAGGAGCCGGCGTACGCGGAGATCTTCGCCGACTACTTCGGGCGGCTGCGCGAGGACTACTACCGCCAGCAGAAGGCGGTGGTCGGGCGCGGCATCTTGCGGATGCTCGAGCTGCTGAGCGACGACCGACGCAGCGAGAACCCGCTGGCGCCGCAGGAGGAGCAGGCGGCGCGCAAGGCGGTGGACGTGCTGCTCGGCAAGTTCGATGAGCCGGGGGCGCGCCGCGAGCGGCACACGCGGGAGACGCTGCGGGAGACGCTGGTGCAGCTGTCGAAGCAGCGCTACTGAGCAGGATGGCTGCAGGGACATGTCTGATGCGACATGTCCCTGGGGTCAGAGGCCGAGGGCCGTGAGGGCGGCCGGGTCGGTGACGGGGTAGACGCGCTCGCGCGGGGTGAGCAGCTCGCGGTAGGGGTTTTGTGCGTGCGGGTGCTGGGCGCGGACGAAGGGCGTGATGTCCTCGACGGCGAGCAGCCAGGTGTCGGCGAAGCGGCGCAGGGTGTCGCCGCGCAGGCCGAGCTGGACGGCGCGGCGGGTCTCGGGGGTGCCACCCGGGGCGTGGTCGGGGTCCCACTGGAGGCGGACCTCGGAGTGTTTGACGGCGTGTTTCCAGGCGCGCTCGTCGGGGTAACGCTGCGGGTCGTGGGCGGAGGGGACGGCGCTGGCGAGCAGCTCGTCGAAGCCGCTGCGGCGCAGCCACAGGGCGAGCACGACCTCCTGGCCCTCCTTGGTGGCCCAGCCGCAGCGGTACATCATCCACAGAAAATTGGGCTTGATCCACGACATGCGGTCGCGGCTCCAGCCGCCGCCGAAGCGGCCGTGGGCGGCGGTGTGGAGGCCGATCTCGGGGCGGTAGGCCTGGTAGACGACGACCGCGTCGTCGTCGAACTGGGCGAGGACGTGGCGGCCGGCGGCGGGCCAGAGGGCGCGCTGCTCGAGGTAGGGTTCGAGGCGCAGGCGAGAGCTCATCGCTGGCAGTGTGCTGGCGGCGCGGCGAGGGGGTCAAGCGAGCGCCGCCAGGTTGTGTGGCGCTACTTGGTCTCGTGTTTGTCGATGGCGACCTCGACGCGGCGACCCTCGGGGCCGTCTTGCACCTTGACCTTGACCTGGCCGTCGACGCCGTCGGCGGCGAGCTGGTCGCGGATCTGCTGCTCGGCGTCGGCGGGGCTGAGGTCGGCCTCGACGGCGACGACGGGCATCGACGGGGCCTCGCCGGGGGCGATGGTGGAGGTCTGGATGTCGGCGCTGGCGAGGGCGGGGAACTTGGCCTTGAGCTCGCTGGCGAGGTCGCCGGCGGGCGGGACGGTGCCGCCCCACAGCTCGATCTCGAGGACTGGCGCGGCGCCGTCCTCCTGCTTGAGGCGGACCATCGCGGCGCCGGTCGATTTTGCCGGGCCCTCGAGGTGCTGCGCGATCGCGTGGACGGTGTCCGGCGGGAGCTCGCCAGCGTTGCTGATCTTGACCCGGACGCCGCCGGCGTTGGCGAGCTCGGCGGCGCGGGCCTCGACGTCCTCGCCGCGGTCGCAGGCGAGCAGGAAGGTGGAGCCGAGCAGGGTGGCGAGAAGGGGCAGCAGGAAGGGCTTGAACATGGTGTCTCTTGGTCCTCGGGGGGCACTACGCGGGGCCGGCGAGAAGGTGACAGAGAATTTTGTTCGCGGGCGCGCGCGGGATGAATCTGTCTCTTGGGTCAGGTGTTCGCGGGCGCGCGCGGGATGAATCTGTCTCTTGGGGCAGGTGCTCGCGGGCGCGCGGGCTTGGGGTGGGTCTGTTGCTGATACACTCGGGCGGCTGGGCCCATGGTGAACGTGGAGTGTGCCGATCTCGAGGTGAGCCTGACGCGGCGCGAGGCGGGGCTGTACGCGATCGAGATGCGCTTCACGCAGCCGGGCAGCGAGGCGGACGTGCGGCTGGCGGCGGGGGTCGGCGAGCCGGCGCTGGTGCACATCGACGCGGCGGTGTTGCGCGGGCAGCTGCTCGATCCGGACGCGTACGGTGCGACGCTCGGCGCGGCGTTGTTCGCCCCGCCGGCGGTGGCGGAGATGTACGCGAGGTGCGAGGCGACGGCGCAGGCGCTGGGGGTCTCGCTGCGGTTTCGCCTGGCGATCGGGGCCGACGCGCCGGAGCTGCACGGGCTGCGCTGGGAGACGCTGCGCTCGCCGTCCGGGGCGCGGCTGGTGGCGAACGACCGGGTGCAGTTCTCGCGCTACCTGAGCAGCGCCGACTGGCAGCCGGTGCGCCTGCGGCCGCAGGGGGAGCTGCGGGTGCTGGTGGCGATCGCCAACCCGGCCGGGCTGGACGCGTACGGGCTGGCGCCGGTGGACGTCGAGCGCGAGTGGAGCGGGGTGAGCGAGGCTCTGGGGGCGCTGCAGATCGTGGCGCTCAAGGCCCGGGGGGAGGCGACGGTCGCCAAGATCGCGGCGCTGCTGCGCGGCGGCGTCGACGTGCTGTATCTGGTGTGCCACGGGACCTGGCAGCGGGGGGCGTCGTGGCTGTGGCTCGAGGATGACAGCGGCGCGATCGATCGGGTGGCTGGGGAGACGCTGGTGGCCGGCATCGCGGCGCTGGGGACCCGGCCGCGGCTGGTGGTGCTGGCGTCGTGCGAGGGGGCGGGCACGGGCCAGAGCCACGGGGCGGAGGGCGAGGCGATGGCGGCGTTGGGGCCGAGCCTGGCGCGCGCGGGGGTGCCGGCGGTGCTGGCGATGCAGGGGAAGATCAGCGTCGAGACGGTGGCCGCGTTGATGCCGAGGTTCTTCGCGGAGCTGCGCCACGAGGGGCAGGTCGATCGGGCGCTGGCGCTGGCGCGCGCGGCGGTGCAGGAGCGGGGGGACTGGTGGATGCCGGCGCTGTTCATGCGCCTGCGCAGCGGACGGATCAGCTACACGCCGGGCTTCGCGGGCGATCGATCGAGCTTCGAGAAGTGGCCGGCGCTGCTGCAGAGCATCAAGGCGGGGCGCTGCACGCCGATCGTGGGGCCGGGGCTCGGGGAGTCGCTGCTCGGTGGCTCGCACGAGCTGGCCCGCCGCTGGGCCGAGACCTACCGCTATCCGCTGGCGAGCGACCGCGAGGATCTGCCGCAGGTGGCCCAGTACCTGGTGGTGCACCAGGACCCGAACTTCCCGCGCGACGAGCTCGAGAGCACGCAGCGGACGATCTTGCGCGAGCGCTTCCCGCAGGCTGTCCCGGCGGACATGTGGGAGGCGCCGCTGGACGAGCTGCTGGTGAAGGTGGTGGCGTGGCGGAGCGCGCAGGGGGAGCTCGACGTGCACAGGACCCTGGCCGCGCTGCCGCTGCCGATCTTCGTGACGACGGCGGTCGATCGCCTGCTCGAGCACGGGCTGACGGAGCAGGGGAAGGCGCCGAACTCGGCGGTGTGCGCGTGGCAGGGCGAGGCCGAGGTGGAGGGCGCCGGAGGGGAGCTGCGGCCCGACGTCGCGCGGCCGCTGGTGTATCACCTGTTCGGTCGGCTCGACGCGCGCGAGGCGATGGTGCTGACGGAGGACGACTACTTCGACTTCCTCATCGGCGTGACGGGCAACCGCGAGCTGATCCCGGTGACGGTGCGGCGGGCGCTGACCGACACGGCGCTGCTGTTCCTCGGCTTTCACATGGAGGACTGGAACTTCCGGGTGCTGTTTCGCAGCATCATGAGCCAGCAGGGCGGGGGCCGGCGCAAGCGCTACGCGCACATCGCAGCCCAGGTCGATCCAGAGCAGGGGCGGGCCGTCGACATCGAGCGGGCGCGTCACTACCTCGAGGAGTACTTCGACGAGGCGGACATCACGATCTACTGGGGCAGCGCCGAGGACTTTCTGCGCGAGCTGCGGGGGCACCTGGGGGGGCCGGCGACGTGAGCGCGAAGAACCCCTACGTGGGCCCGCGGGCGTTCACCACCGGCGAGGCGTTGTTCGGGCGGACGGGCGAGCGGGCGGCGCTCCTGGACCTGCTCGTGGCGGAGCGGGTGGTCGTGCTGCACGCGCCTTCGGGGGCGGGCAAGAGCTCGCTGCTGCTGGCGGGGCTGGTGCCGGATCTGCGCGCGGAGGGGTTTGTGGTGCGGCCGCCGATCCGCGTGGGGACGGAGCCGCCGGCGGGCGCGGGTGGGGTCAACCGCTTCTCGCAGAGCGCGGTGCTCAGCCTGGAGGAGGGGGCGGCGCAGCCGCGGCCGCTGGCGGAGCTGCGGGGGTCGTCGCTGGCGCAGTACCTGGGGGAGGCGCCGGCGGAGGCGGAGGTGTTGATCTTCGATCAGTTCGAGGAGGTGCTGACGATCGAGCCGGTCGATCGCGCGAGCAAGCAGGCGTTTTTCGCCGACCTCGCGGCGGCGCTGCGCTGTCCGCAGCGCTGGGTGGTGATCGCGATCCGCGAGGATCACCTGGCCGGGCTGGCGCCGTATCAACGGGCCCTGCCGACGCGGCTCAAGACGACCTTTCACCTCGACCTGCTGGGCGTGGAGGCGGCGCTCGAGGCGGTGCAGCGGCCGGCGCGTGCGGCCGGGGTGGAGTTCACGGACGCGGCGGCGCGCAAGCTGGTCGACGATCTGCGGCAGGTCCAGGTGCAGACGGCGGACGGCGGGACCGGGCATGTGGCGGGGCCCCACGTCGAGCCGGTGCAGCTGCAGGTCGCGTGTCGCGATCTGTGGGAGCGCAAGGCGGCGGACGATCGGGTGATCGACGAGCGCGACGTGCAGGAGATCGGGGACGTCGACCACGCGCTGACGCGCTACTACGACGCCCAGATCGCGGCGGTGGCCGAGCAGACGGCGACGGCGGAGAGCGAGCTGCGGCGGTGGTTTGACCGGGCGTTGATCTCGGAGCAGGGCCTGCGCGGGCAGGCGCTGCAGGGGGCGACGCAGACCGAGGGGCTGGCCAACACGGTGGTGCGTCGGCTGGTGGACACCCATCTGCTGCGGGCGGAGCAGCGGCGGGGGATCGTGTGGTTCGAGCTGGCGCATGACCGGCTGCTGGCGCCGGTGCGGGCGAGCAACATCAGGTGGTCGGCCGAACATCTGAGCGCGACCGAGCGCCAGGCGCTGCTGTGGGACAGCCACGGGCGGCCAGAGGCGCTGCTGCTGACCGACCTGGTGGTGATCGAGCGCGAGCTGGCTGCGCCGGGGACGGCGGCGCTCGAGCGGAGCTTCCTCGAGCACAGCCGCTTGTTGCGGCGGCGCGAGGCGGAGGCGTCGCGGTTGCGGCGGACGGTGCGGTGGTTGGCGGCGGCGGCGGCGGTGGCGGTGCTGGCGACGCTGGTGGCGCTGGTGGTGGTGTTTCGCCTGCGCAGCAAGGCGGAGGCGGAGCGGCGCCAGGACGCGGAGGCGCAGCGGGACCGGGAGAAGGCGGCGACGGTGGCGGCGCGCCAGCAGGGGCGCGAGGCGCTGTCGCGGCAGCTGAGCGCGACGGTGCTGTTGACGCCGCCGGAGCGGGCCGATGTCGCCGCGCTGTACGCGGTGGCGGCGAGTCAGATCGGGACGGGCTGGGATCTGCGGGCGTGCCTCAGCAACCTGATGGCGCGGGCGCCGAATCTACGCGCGGTGGTGCCGGGGAAGATGATGCCGATGCAGCTGGCCCACGACCCGGGCGCCGGGGTGCTGGCGGGGCTCGAGTTCAGCGGGCGGATGAGCCTGTGGGATCTGAAGACGCGGGCGCTGATCGCCGGGGTGCAGGCCGGGGTGGGGCACGAGGCGGTGGTGTTCGATGCGAGCCGCGGGCAGTTCGTGACCGCGGACCGCGACGCGACGGTGACCTTTTACGAGCCGGCGACGGGGCAGGGGCGCAGCCTGTCCCTCGAGACAGGTCCGTGGCGGCGGGTGGCGGTGTCGGGCGACGGGGCGCGGCTGGCCACCGCGGACGCGTTTGGCAAGGTGGGGGTCTGGGACGCGAGCACCGGGGCGAAGCTGGGGCTCGCCGTGCAGCCGCAGTGGCAGGAGGAGCGGGCGATCGAGGTGCTGGCGCTGGATCCGAGTGGCGTGGTGGTGGCGCTGGCGACCCAGGCGGGGGAGGTACGGGTGTGGCGCTGGCCGGGCGGTGACTTTGTGCCGGCGGTGGTGCCAGCCGCCGAGGAGGGGGCGGACCGGGGGCCGCCGGCGGGGCTGCGATTTACCGCCGCGGGGGCGCTGGTGGGGTTGCTGGGGGACGGACGGGTGCTGCGCTGGGACATGTCGACGGAGGGGGTGCCGGGCGAGCCGACGCAGCTGGCGGCGTTTGGCCTCGACGCCGTGGCGCAGGCGTACGGGCAGCGGACGAAGTTTCTCGGGCTGGGTCTGGCGGGCGACGGGGCGAGCGCGGCCGCGGTGCTGTGCCTCGATGCGTGCACCCGCGAGGTGTTGCTGCATTGGGACGGGGCGAGCGGGCAGGTGGCGTCGGTGGCGATCGAGCTGCCGGACCGCGACCATGAGGAGCGACGCTTCGATCTGCAGGTGACGCCGGAGGTCGCGATCGGCACGGGGACGCGGGTCGCGGCGCGGGTGTGGGACCTGCAGAGTTGGCGTCCGCTGCCGGGCTCGCCGACCCAGATCGGGGCGCTGGCGGTGAGCGGCGACGACATGCTGGTGGCGGCGGGGGGATGTCCGGAGGGCCTGGCGGAGTGTGCGACGAGCGAGGTGGTGGTGTGGCGGGCGGTCGACCGCTCGCGCGTGCACCAGCGCTTGCGCGGGCTGGACGAGGCGACGGCCGGGCTGGCTTTTTTCGCGGGGGACCGACGGCTGGCGGGGATCGGGCGCGACGGGGCGGCTGTCCTTTGGGACATGTCCTCGGGGCAAGTGAGCGCGGCGGAGCGGCTGCCGGTCTGGCCGGACGTGCTGGCCCTGCGAGCCCGCGGGGACGGGCTCGTGGCGGCGCTCGGCAAGGGCGCGTCCGTGTATTTGTGGGACGTGCTGGCGGGCAGCTACGTGCCGGTGAACTTCCGCGGGCCGGAGCTGCCGGTGAGCGCGGTGGCGATCGACGCCAGCGCGACGCGGGTGGCGGCGGGTGGGTGCTGGCGGGCCCGGGCCGAGGTGATGGAGCGAGGGGGGACGCCCCGCTACCTGCGTGGCGAGGCGATCGAGTGTGAGCGCGGGGCGATCTATCTCTGGGACGCGGCGAGCGGCGCGGCGATCGGCGGGCCGACCGAGGCGCATGGCGATGCGGTGATCGACCTGAACTTCTCATCCGACGGGGCGACGCTGGTGAGCGTGGGCGCGGATGGGGTGGCGCTGCTGTTCGCCACGGAGGGGGGGCTGCATGACGAGCGTGGGCTCGAGGAGGCGACGGGCGCGGCGCAGGCCGCGAGCTTCTCGCGCGATGGGCAGGCGCTCGCCACGATCGGCGGCGTCGACGATGGGCTCCTCACCGCGGAGGTCGAGCTGCGCCTGTGGGCAGGCGAGCCGCTGGCGGCCGTGGGCGCGGCGACCCGCAAGCACAGCCCGCTGCCGCGCGAGGGGGTGCATCGTCCGCGACGGGTGGTGTTCGCGGCGGGGACGCGGGCGCTGCTCAGCGGGAGCGTGGACGGCGTGGTGCTGCGCGACGTCTCGGTCCCGGGGATGCATCGGCGGGCGTGCACGCTGGCAGGTCGCGACATGACGGCGGAGGAGTGGCGCCGCTTCTTGCCCGACGAGCCGCCGCCGTCGCCGAGCTGTGGGGAGGTGCTGCGGCCGGACCTCGCGCTGGCCGAGTGGGGCGACGCCGTGGAAGCGCCCGCGCCGGGCCGCAAGCTCAGGCCGGATGGTCGGCCGCAGGGGCGAGCTGGGCGGCCGCACGCAGACCGCGACCGATGAGGTACTGCTCGCTGCTGCGCGTGCGGGTGTTCTTGGCGTGGTAGGGCTTGGTCTCCTGGAAGGCGGCCTGCCACTGCTTGATGAGCTCGGGGAACTGGCCGCCCTGGAAGACCTTGGCGACGAGGTGGCCGCCGGGGCGCAGGCACTGGCGGGCGATCTCGAGGGCGCGGGCGGCGAGGGCCTCGCTCTTGTACTGGTCGGTGTGTTTGTCGCCGGAGGTCTGCGGGGCCATGTCGGAGACGACGAGGTCGAAGCGGACCTCGGGGCCGAGCTCCAGGGGCGACCAGGTCCACACGTCGGCGACGAAGTGCTGCACGGGCGGGCCGAGAGCGAGGGTCACGGGGCGGAGGTCGATGCCGACGACGAGGCCGGTGTCGCCGACCTTCTTCGCGGCGTACTGCATCCACGAGCCGGGCCAGCAGCCGAGGTCGAGCACGCGGACGCCGGGGCGCAGGAGGTGGAAGCGCTGATCGATCTCCTCGAGCTTGTAGATCGCGCGCGCGGCGTAGTTCTCCTTCTTGGCCCGGAGATAGGCGGCGTCGTGGCGGGAGGCCTTGTCGTTGAGCTTGAACCTGGACATGGGTGCGGGGACCAGGAAAAGGCAAAAGGCAGGCCGGGGGGCCTGCCTCCTGCGGACAGCGGGCGTGGCTTAGACGCCGGTGTTCTTGTTGGCGCGGATCGCCGGCTTGATCGCGTGGCGGATCGTGACGTAGCAGTTGCTGCCGCCGGGGATCGGGCCGCGGACGAGGATGAGGCCGCTCTCGAGGTCGATCTTGGCGACCTTGAGGTTTTGGCAGGTGACGCGGTCATCGCCCATGTGGCCGGTCATGCGCTTGCCGCGGTGGACGCGGCCGGGGGTCTTGCGGCAGCCGATCGATCCGCCGTGGCGGAAGAACTCGTGCTGGCCGTGGCTGGCCTTCTCGCCCTCCATGTTGTGGCGCTTGATGACGCCCTGGTAGCCCTTGCCCTTGCTGACGCCGGTCACGTCGACGAGGGCGCCCTCGGCGAAGAGCGAGGCCTTGAGCTCGAGGCCGACGGGGAAGTCGCCGAGCTGGCCGGGCGCGAGGCGAAACTCGCGGATCTCCTTGCGGGGGGTGACGCCGATCTTCTTGAAGAGACCGAGCTCGGGCTTGGTGGCCCGCGACTCCTTCTTCTCCTCGAAGCCGACCTGGAGGGCGGTGTAGCCGTCGCGCTCGACGGTGCGGTGGGCGGTGACGACGTTGCCGGCGACGTGCAACACGGTCACAGGGACCCGCGTGCCGTCCTCGGCGAAGATCTGCGTCATACCAATCTTTTTTGCGATGAGTCCGAGCTGGAAATTCATGGTGCTTTGCTTTCTGGGCCCGACGTCACGGCTTCCTTCGCGTTGGTGGTCGAAGAGCGAGGTGCGCGGGAGGGTCCGTTTAGAACGGGGGCGGCTGGCTGTCAACCTGGCGGGAGGGCCAGGAGGGCCCGGGCGTTGGCCGCAGCGGCCGCGGCGAGCTCTTCCGGTGGCTCACCGCGGATCCCGGCGAGCTGGGCGCAGGTGTAGGCGAGGTTGGCAGGCTCGTTCTTGCGGCCACGGACGGGCACGGGGGCGAGGTAGGGGGCGTCGGTCTCGAGGAGGATGCGGTCCGTGGGGCAGACGCGCGCTGCCTCACGCAGGGGGCCGGCGTTGGGGAAGGTGACGATCCCGGAGAAGGAGAGGTGGTAGCCGCGGGCGAGCCAGCCGCGGGCCTCGTCGGGGGTGCCGGTGAAGCAGTGGACGATGCCAGGGACGGCGGGGTGGGCGTCGACGACGGCCCAGGCGTCGGCGTGGGCGTCGCGGATGTGGAGGACGATCGGCTTGCCGACGCGGCGGGCGAGTTCGAGGTGAGCGGCGAGGGCGAGACGCTGCGTGTCGACCGGGGAGCGGTCGTAGAAGTAGTCGAGGCCGGTCTCGCCGACGGCGACCACCCGCGGGTGCGCGAGCTGGGTGGCGAGCTCGGCGAGGGCCTGGTCGGTGGCGAGGTGGGCCTCGTGCGGGTGGATGCCGATCGCGGTGTGGACCCGCGGATCGGCGCTGGCGATGGCGATCGCGGGGGCCCAGGCGGCAGGGGTGCAGCCGATGTGGACAAAGCGGGTGACGCCGACGTCGGCGGCGCGCGCGAGGGTGGCGGCGAGGTCGTCGCTCATCGGGGCGTAGTCGAGGTGGCAGTGGGTGTCGATCAGGCCAGGGATCGGCGGTGGCTTGTTCGGCGGCGGCTTGTTCGGGGGCAGGCTCGGCGGCGGCAGGCTCGGCGGCGGCATGGGCCGCAAGCTACTACGGGGCGAGTTCCCCTGGAGGCGCGGTTTTGTTACCATGGCGCGTGGTGCCCTCCGAGACCAGTCCTGAAGCTGCGCGGCCGGAAGATGTCGGCTCGATCGACGCGGTGGTGCGGGCGGTGTACGAGGCGGTCAGCTTCACGGGCGGGGCGGGGCCGGACGGCGGGCGCCTGGCGACGCTGTGTAGCCCGCACGCGCGGCTGAGTCGGGTGCACAGCGAGGGCATCGACGACATGAGCGTGGCGGAGTTTGTCGCGCGGGTGGGTCGGCGGATCCGCGAGACGGGGCTCAACAGCTTCGTCGAGCGCGAGCTGTTTCGCCGCACCGAGGTGTTCTCGGGGATCGCCCACGTGTTCACGACCTACGAGAGTCGCACCGACGTGGACGGCGGCGAGCTGCTGTACCGCGGGATCAACAGCATCCAGCTGCGCAACGACGGGCGGCGCTGGTGGATCTTGACGATCTTGTGGACCGACGAGCGCGAGGATTCGCCGATCCCGGCGGCTTACTTGCCGCGTGGATCGGCTTGAGATGAGCGCGAGAGGACGACACGCGCCGAGCCCGACGGGCCGCTTGCACCTGGGTAACGCGCGCACGGCGTTGTTGACGTGGCTCGACCTGCGCAGCCGCGGCGGGCGGGTGGTGCTGCGGATCGAGGACAATGATTTTGTCCGCTCGCGGGTGGAGCTCGAGCAGCGGATCGTTCGCGACCTCGGGTGGCTCGGGCTCGACTGGGACGAGGGGCCCGATGTCGGCGGGGCGTTCGGGCCGTACCGCCAGAGCGAGCGGGGCGAGCTGTACGCGGCCGCGCTGGCGCGGCTGGACGCGTACATGTGCACGTGTTCGCGGGCGGAGCTGCGCGGCCTGCCGACGATGGGGGCGACGGGGGAGACGGTGTATCCGGGCAGGTGTCGCGCGGGGGTGCTGGCGCCGGGGCGGCCCGAGGCGGTGCGCTGGCGGGTGCCAGCGGGGGAGGTGTCGTTTGTCGATCGGGTGCTCGGGCCGGTGCGTCAGCGGGTGGCGGAGGAGGTCGGGGACTTCGTGCTGCGGCGGGCGGACGGGGCGTGGGCGTATCAGCTGGCGGTGGTGGTGGACGATGGCTTGATGCAGATCGACGAGGTGCTGCGGGGGGCGGACCTGCTGGACTCGACGCCGCGGCAGATCCTGCTGCAGCGGGCGCTCGGCCTGCCGACGCCGACGTATGCTCACGTGCCGCTGATCCTCGGGCCGAACGGGGCCAAGCTGAGCAAGCGGGACGGGGCGCCGGACCTCAGCGCGCTGCGCGAGGCCGGGGTGGCGGCGGAGCGGGTGATCGCCGTGCTGGCGCGCTCGCTCGGGCTGGTCGGGGATGAGATCGAGGCCGTGGCGGCGCGGGAGCTGGTGGCCGGGTTCTCGCTGGCGCGGCTGGCCGTGCGGCCGCTGGCGCTCGCGGCGTTGATGTGAGGCGACGCGGGCGGGCGGGGCAAACTCGGACGCGGGTCTTGAGGGTCGGAGTCGGTTGCCGCTACAACGGCCGACGCCCATGACAAGCCAATCCATCCTGACCGTCAGCGCCCTCGCCTTGCTCCTCGCGTGTCGCCCGGAGGCGAGCACTCCGCCGGATGGTTCGCGGGTGGCGGACGGGGGAGCGCCAGCGGCGGGGCCCGAGGCGCCGGCGACGGGCCTGGTGTACCCGACGAGCAAGCGCGGCGAGGTGGTCGACGACTATCACGGGACCAAGGTGGCGGACCCGTACCGCTGGCTCGAGGAGCCCGACGCCGCGGATACGCGGGCGTGGATCGAGGCGGAGAACAAGCTGACCTTCGACTACCTCGGCAAGATCGGCGAGCGGGAGCAGATCAAGGCGCGGCTGACGAAGCTGTGGAACTTCGAGCGCTACGGGCTGCCGGTGCGCGAGGGCGGCCGGGTGTTCTTCAGCAAGAACGACGGGCTGCAGAACCAGAGCGTGATCTACACGGCGGACTCGCTGACGGCGGAGCCGAAGGTGCTGCTGGACCCGAACACGCTGTCGGCCGACGGCACGGTGGCGCTGTCGGGCGGGGCGTACAGCGACGACGGCAAGCTGTATGCGTACGGGCTGGCGTCGGCGGGGTCGGACTGGCAGGAGTGGCGCGTGCGCGAGGTGGCGACGGGCAAGGACCTGCCGGACCTGGTGAAGTGGGTGAAGTTTAGCGGGGCGTCGTGGACCCGCGACGGCAAGGGCTTCTTCTACAGCCGCTACGACGAGCCCTCGGCCGACAAGGCGCTGCAGGCCAAGAACGAATTGCAGAAGCTGTACTACCACCGGCTGGGGACCACCCAGGCGGAGGACCTGCTGATCTACGAGCGCAAGGACAAGCCGAAGTGGGGCTACAACGGGAGCGTCACGGATGACGGGCGCTACCTGATCATCTCGGTGTGGGAGGGGTCGGCGGACAAGAACGCGGTGCTGTACGTCGACCTGAAGCCGGGGGTGGGCAAGGGCAAGGTCGTGGAGCTGCTGCCGAACTTCGACGGGCAGTACGGCTTCATCGACAACGCGGGGCCGGTGTTCTACATGCAGGCCAACACGGGGGCGCCGCGTGGGCGGGTGATCGCGGTCGATACGCGCAAGAAGAACGCGGCGGATCCGGCGAGCTGGAAGACGCTGATCCCGGAGGCGGAGGAGACGCTGCGCGGGGTGAGCCTGGTGGGCGGGCGCTTCTTCGCCAACTACCTGAAGGACGCGCACAGCCAGGTGAAGGTGTTCAAGGTCGACGGCAAGCTCGAGCGCGAGCTTTTGTTGCCGGGCATCGGCTCGGCGAACGGCTTTGGCGGCAAGGCCAAGGACACGGACCTGTTCTACAGCTACACGAGCTTCACGACGCCGAGCACGATCTACCGCCTCGACATCGCCAGCGGGAAGAGCGAGGTGTACCGCCAGCCGAAGGTGGACTTCGACCCGGCGCAGTACGAGACCTCGCAGGTGTTCTACGCGTCGAAGGACGGCACGAAGGTGCCGATGTTCGTGGCGCACAAGAAGGGGCTCGTGAAGGACGGCAGCAACCCGACCTACCTGTACGGCTACGGGGGGTTTAACGCCGCGATCACGCCGTACTTCTCGGTGGCGGACCTGACGTGGATGGAGATGGGCGGGGTGCTGGCGGTGGCCAACCTGCGCGGGGGCGGCGAGTACGGGGAGGCGTGGCACGAGGCGGGCACGAAGCTGAAGAAGCAGAACGTGTTCGATGACTTCATCGCGGCGGCGGAGTTCCTGATCGCGGACAAGACCACGAGCCCGGCGAAGCTGGCGATCGGCGGGCGCAGCAACGGCGGGCTGCTTGTGGGCGCGGCGATCACCCAGCGGCCGGAGCTGTTCGCGGCGGCGCTGCCGGGCGTCGGCGTGATGGACATGCTGCGCTTCCACAAGTTCACGATCGGCTGGGCGTGGGTGCCGGACTACGGGTCGGCGGAGGACCCGGAGCAGTTCAAGGCGCTGCACGCCTACTCGCCGCTGCACAACCTGAAGGCGGGGACGAAGTACCCGGCGACGCTGGTGTACACGGCGGACCACGACGACCGGGTGGTGCCAGGGCACTCGTTCAAGTTCACGGCGGCGATGCAGGCGGCGCAGGCGAGCGACAAGCCGGTGCTGATCCGCATCGACGTGAAGGCGGGCCACGGGGCGGGCAAGCCGACGACGAAGGTGATCGAGGAGTGGGCCGACCTGTGGGGCTTCCTGGTGAAGAACCTCGGGATGAAGATCGGCGCGTGATCGCGCGGGTGCTCGCCCTTCAGGCGGAGCACGCAAGACGTCTCACGGGCCGGCGCCTGTTGGCCGCGCCGGCCCGCGGGCTATGGTCGCGGCTCCATGCGACGTCCGGTCCTCGCCGTGCTCGGCGGCAGCTTTGACCCGCCCCACATCGGGCATGTCCTGATCCCCACGTATCTGCTGACCCGCGGGCTGGCGGCGCGGGTGCTGGTGGTGCCGTGCTGGTCGCACCCGTTCGCCAAGCGGATGTCGCCCTTCGATCAGCGGCTGGTGTGGACGCGGCTGGCGATGCAGGTGCACGGACCGCAGGTGAGCGTCAGTGACATCGAGCTGCGCCTCGCCCTCGATCGCCCGGCCGACGCGCCGAGCTACAGCTACGAGATGCTGCGGGCGGTGCAGGCCCAGCACCCGGAGCATCGGGTGCGGCTGGTGGTCGGCTCGGACATCGTCGCGGAGGGCGAGATCCAGCGCTGGCGCAACTACGACAAGCTGGCGGCGGAGTTCCAGCCGATCGTGGTGCCGCGGATGGGCTACGCGGAGGCGAGCAGCTGCGCGCTGCCGGAGGTGAGCAGCTCGGCGGTGCGCGGCTGGCTGGCGGCGCCCGACAACCCGGCGGCGCGCGAGGGGCTGGCGGCGGCGGTGCCGGCGGTGGTGCTCGAGCGCCTGCACGCGGGCACCCGCGGGCACGTGTGGTTGATCGGGCACGGCAACGTGGCGAAGCACGCGGAGGCGTGGCTGATGGCCCGGGGCTGGACCTCGACGATGATCTCGGCGCGTGGGCTTGTCGACGGGAGCGAGGAGCTGCCGGGGATGGCGTCGCGGCCGAACGCGGCGGCGTCGGGGCCGGTGTCGCGGGTGCCGAAGGTGATCTGGATCGTGTGCAAGGACCCGTTCATCGGCGCGGTGGCGCAGGCGCTGGCGGGCTTCGGTCTGCGGCCGGTGCCAGTGCTGCACGCGGCGGGCTCGCAGCCGGCGCGCGAGGGGTTGGCGCCGCTGGTGGCGGCCGGGTTCCCGGTCGGCACGCTGCACCCGATCTGCTCGCTGCGGCGCGAGCTGCCGGAGGGGCGGCTCGATCGCTGCAGCTTCGGGATCGAGGGCGACAAGCCGGCGCGCGAGCTGGCGCTGCGGCTGATCGGTGAGCAGCCGTGGCTGGACCTGCAGGACATGGACGCGGCCGGGCGGGCCCGCTACCACGCCGCGTGCGTGCTGGCGGCGAATTACCTGGCGGTGCTGCACGAGGCGGCGCGCAGCAGCTTGAGCTCGCAGGGGCTGCCGGCCGAGGGGGTGGCGCAGGCGCTGGCGGTGTTGATGAACTCGTCGCTCGAGAACTTGCTCGCGCTCGGGGTGCCCAATGGAGTGACCGGGCCGATCGCGCGGGGGGACCACGAGGGGGCGGCGCGGCACGCCGCGGCGCTCGGCGGGGCCGCGGGCGAGCTGTACGCGGAGCTGAGCACGCGGCTGGCGGCGATGCTGCGCGCGGGTGCTTAGGGCTCGCCGGGGGCGCGCGTCGCGGGGGACGCTTGTGTGCGCGGGGCGTGCTGGCTGCGCTGGTCGTGCGCTGCTGCGGCGAGGGCCAGGGCTCGCGCCCGTTCGGGGGCTTCGCCGAGGGCGGCGAGGGTGCGGGCGAGCTGGTCGCTGATCGCCGCCCGGGTGTGCCAGGCGACGGTCTGGTTGGCGATCAATGCATGGGCGCGCTCGAGGGTGGCACGCGAGGCGAGGAGCTGGCCGCGGGCGCGCTCGAGCTCGCCCTGGAGCGCGAGGACCGGGGCCTGCGAGATGTGATCCGGGCCGACGAGCTCGGCGTGGACACGGCGCACCGCGCTGAGGTTTGTGTGGGCGTCGTCGAGGCGACCGGCGTCGAGGTCGAGGCGCACACGCTGGAGCTCGCCGGTGGCCCAGAGCATGCGGGTGATACCGTGGCTGGCGACCAGTTGCTCGCGCGCCTGGGCGAGCCTGGCCGCGGCCTGCGAGGGCTCGCCGCGGAGGGTGTGCAGCGACGCGAATGCGAGGCCCAACGCGGGGGCGAAGCGGTCGTCGTCGACGTCGGCCGCGGGGAGCAGCGCCTGCGCGCGAGCGAGGGAATGCGCGGCGTCGGCGAGCCGGCCGCGGTCGAGGTCGAGGTTGGCCTGGGCGAGGAGGACCCAGCCGCGGCGCGCGGGGGAGAGGTCGTGGGTCACGCGGGCGAGCTCGTCGGCGCGGCGCAGGATGACGCTTGCGCGCTCGAGATCGCCGAGGCCGTGGGCCGCGCGGGCGAGCGTGGTGAGCAGGGTGAGCTCGAGCTGGTCGTCGCGGTGGGCCGAGGCGGTGACGACGATGAGGCCGTTGCGAGCGTACTCCTCGGCCGCCGGGAAGTCGCCGAGGCCGAGGAAGGCCTCGGCGGTGGCGGCGATGTTGCGCACGAAGATCCGCCCGAAGAGCCACCAGCGGCTCAGGAAGGTCTGCCGCCACAGCGGCCTGGTGGGGTTGGCGAGGGCCTCGGCGAGGGTGTGGGTGGTCGGGAGGGCGGTGCGCATCGTCGGGGCGTTGAGCATGGCCGCGAGGGCCTCGTGCGGCGGACCACCGGCGGCGCCGAGCAGGAGTTCGACGCCCACGGCGTCGGTGCTTTCGGCGAGGCTGCCACGCACGACCCTGGACGAGAGGGCGAGCGCCGATGCGAAGCTGGCGAGGGCCTGGCGTCGTTCGCCGAGGGCGAGTTGCGCGGTGTAGAGGGCGCGCAGGGCGTGGAGGGTGAGGCTCGGGGCGCCCAGGTGTTGCGCGGCGACCAGGGCCTGGCGGGCCCGCGAGCGGGCCTCGGTCGGTCGGCCTTCGTGGAGGGCGAGCTCGCTGCGCCCGAGCTCGGCGCGCACGGCCTGCCAGTGGCTGCGCACCGCGGGGTCGTCGGGGTAGGCCGAGCCTTCCGTGGAGAGCCAGCTCTCGTCGCGGCAGCGCTCGGCGTTGCGGTTGTCGATCGAGCCAAACGGGAGGTCGTCGGCGCCGCTCTGGGCCATCACTGCGATCGTGGTCCGCAGGTTGTCGCGGGCCTCGTCGAAGCAGCGTTGGACCCGCTGCTGCATGAATTGAAGGGTAGTGGTGGTGGCCACCGGGTCGCGGCAGGCGTCGCAACGGAGGCGGCGCCAGTGGCTCGCCGCGGCGTCGATGTCGTCGAGCTCAAGGGCGAGTTGCTCGCGGGCTGCGGCGTCGACGGGAGCGACGGCGGCGACCAGCTGGGCGCGCACGATCGGGTTCCAGACGGCCGAGATCTGGGCGCCCTCGGCGAGGCACTGGGCCTCGTGCTGGTACTCGCGCAGGCGGCTCACACCAAAGGTTCCGGCGAGCGCGAGGGCGACGGAGGTGAGCGCGGCGATGCCGGCGGTGAGACGTCGGCGTCGGCGCTGACCGTCGCGGTCGCGGGTCAGCTCATGCAGCAGCGCCGCCATCGAGGGCCAGCGGTCCTCGGGGGCGCGGGCGAGGCCGCGGAGGACGACCGCGTGCAACCAGGCCGGCACCAGCGAGCCCGCGGGGATGGGGACTCGCTGCTCGCGATCGACGGCGCCGCAGAGCTCGAGCGCGCTCGTGCCGGCGAACGGGCGCAGGCCGTACAGCGCCTCGAAGAGGGCGACACAAAAGCTGAACTGGTCGCTGCGGGCGTCGCAGCGAAGGCCGTGAAACTGCTCCGGCGCCATGTAGGCCGGGGTCCCGAGGACGCCGCCGGTCAGGGTCAGCGGGCTCGTCAGCGGCGACGTGGCGGCGCTGGCCGCCGAGAGGACGCCCTGGCCAGGGACGTCGCCCTGGGAGCGCGCGAGCCCGAAGTCCAGCACGCGCGCGCGGCCATCGGCGGCGAGGATGACGTTGCCGGGCTTGAAGTCGCGGTGGACGAGGCCAACTTCGTGGGCCGCTGCGAGCCCGCGGCCGGCGGCGACCAGCACCTCGAGCACGCTCCGCCAGGGGCGCGGCGGGCCGGCGTGCAGCCAGGTGTGCAAGGTCTGGCCGGGGACGTACTCCATCGCCACGTAGCGCTGGCCGCGGTGCTCGCCGACCTCGAAGATCTGGACCACGTTGGGGTGAGAGAGCCGGGCCAGCGCCTGGGCCTCGCGGCGCAGGCGGGCGCGGGCCTCGGGGTCGTCGCCGAGCTCCACGTGCAGCAGCTTGATCGCCACGCGGCGGTCGAGCTCGTCGTCGTGGCCCGCGTACACGACGCCCATGCCGCCCTCGCCGAGGCGCTCGAGCACGCGGAAGCGGCCGAGGCGGACGACCTCCTCGGGGTGACCAAAGAGGGCCGTGGCCAGGGCCGCCTTGTTCGCGCGGTGGACCGGGTCGAGCATGAGCTGCGGCCGCGGCACGACCGGGAGCGTGTCCGGGGTGTTGTGGGGAGAGTGGGGGGTCACGTCGGTCTCGTGCCAATAACCGCGCTGCTGGGAATTCGTGGTGCTCGCCATGGCTGCCTCGGAGCGGGTAGTTCCATGCGCGGGTCATCCTGCTTAAGCGAAGTTGCGATCGGCGCGGGAAGGGCGTCTAGCTGCGGTTTTTCCCAACTTCGGCGCGGACGGCGGCGATCCACTGCTCGAGGCCGGCGAGGGTGCTCTCGAGCATCGCGGCCGAGCCGGCGACGGCGGCGAGGCTCGTCTCGAGCAGCTGGCGGCCGCGGCGTAGACGCGAGCGGGCGGTGCCGGGGGCCAGCGCCAGGGCGACGGCGATCTCGTCGGTGGTCATGCTCTCCCAGTAGTGCAGTTCGAGCACGACCTGGTAGGCGAGGGGCAGGCGCTGCAGCGCGAGCAGCAGCAAGCGGAGCTCCTGTCCGGCGACGGCGCGCTCGCTCGGCGACGCCTGGAGGTCGGCGACCGAGTGCTGCTCGAAGTCGAGGCGGCGCAGGGCGTCGCCGTCGCCGCGGTAGTGGCGGCAGAGCTGGCGGTAGGCGATGCCAAACAGGTAGCTGCGAAACTCGCCGTCGCCGCGGAAGGCCGCGAGGCCCTCGAGGCAGCCGAGGAAGGTCCGCTGGACCAGGTCGCGCGCGGCGTCGCCGGCGACCTTGTTGAAGAAGAAGCGGGCGACGGCCTCGTAGTGGCGGTCAAACAGGGCGTGGCCGGCCTTGCGATCGCCCGCGCGCCAGGCGTCGAGCAGCTCCTGGTCGGTGGCGGTCAGCATCCCCTCGAGAGTGCGAGCTTCGCCGCAGCGGGTCAACCGGGCCAGGTCTTCGCTCAGGGCCGCGGCGCTCGCCACTGCGGCACGCCGTAGTGGACCTGGACGAGGGTGTCGATGCGGCGCTCGAGCGCGTCGATCTCGGCGCTGGCGGCGGGGCGCTGGGCCGCGAGCGCGAGGCGTTGCTCGACGAGCGCGACCAGGCGGTCGTGAGCGGCGCGGCCGGGGCGGGTGGCGAGGTCGAAGCGCGGGAGCGGGAGGCTGGCGAGCTCCTTGCTCTGGACGTGCAGGGTCGGGAAGGTGCTGCGGTAGTAGAAGCGCAGGGCCTGCGAGTTGAGGATGCCGAGCAGGGCCTTGAGGTCGTAGGCGGGGACGCCGGGGCGGGGGAGGACGATCAGGACGTCCTTGACGTAGTGGGTGCCGTCCTCGTAGGTGGCGCCGAAGTCCTTGCTGGTGTCCTTGACGAGGAGCTTGGGCTGCTCGAAGCGGGCGGGCTCGCCGGGGCGCGCGGTGGGCTTGTGGGCGCGCATCTTTTCGGGGACGTACCAGACGTACTCGCCCTTCCAGGTGTGGCCGTAGCGGCGGACGTCGTCGCCGCGCAGGAGCGGGCGGTCGTCTTTGTAGCGACCCTTGCGGGTGTGGATGAAGCGGGCGTCGTCGCCGGTCTTGAGGCCGAAGGCGATGTCGTAGAGCGAGCCGAGGGTGGGGCCCTGGCGCATGCTCGCCTTGACCTCCTCGGTGGCGGGCTCGATGCTGAGGTCGAAGACGTTGCAGTAGGTCGTGGCGAAGGCGCGCTGGGGGATCGTGCGGGGCGGGGCGCTGGCGCTGCGAACGGTGAGGATGTGGCGCTCGCGCAGGGCGGGGTCTGGCTCGCGCTGGAAGACGAGGGCGAGGGTCTCGACCTCGGCCTCGGGGAACACGCGGGCGGGGAGCTCGATGAGCTGATCGATCGTGTAGTGGGCGAGGATGTGGCGGCGCAGGTGGTCGAAGCTGTCGAGGGCGAGCCAGCCGCGGGCGACGATGTAGCCGAGCCGGGCACCGGGGCGCAGGAGGGCGCAGGCCCGCTGGATGAAGCAGGCGTAGAGGTCGGCCTTGGCGCGGAAGACGGAGTAGTGGGCGCGAAGGCGGCGCTTTTGTTCGGGCGTCAGGTTGTGCGGGCGGACGTAGGGCGGGTTGCCGATGATCGTGTCGAAGCCGCCGGCGCTGAGCACGGCGGGGAAGCAGCGCTCGAGCGCGCCGGGCTCGAGGGCGTCGAGGCAGCGGAGGTTTTGCGCGGGCGCGGGCGGGTGGTAGCCGCGGTGACCGGCGAGGAGGCGGAGGTGGAGGGCGCGGGTGGCGAGTTCGACGGCGTGGGGGTCGATGTCGGCGCCGTGGATGCTGCGGTCGAGGATCGCCTGGCGCTGGCTCAGGGACAGCCTGAAGCGGCCGTCTGGGCCCGGCTCGCAGTGGTCGCGGCGCGCCTGCTCGGGGTGGGCGGCGTACCAGCGCTCATGCGCGGCGAGCAGGTGTTCGTAGGCGCCGAGGAGGAAGGTGCCCGCGCCGCAGGCGAGGTCGCAGACGCGAAAGTTGGCGAGCTGTGCGGGGGACTTGTCGGCGAGCTGGGGGCCGAGGGTGGTCTCGAGCAGCAGGTGGACGATCGCCGTGGGGGTGTAGAAGACGCCGCTGCGCTTGCGTGCGCCGCTGTGGTGGGCGAGTGAGCGCTCGTGGATGCGGCCCTGGAGGTCGATCGGGAGCGGCTCGCCGGTGGGCGCGAGGCGGCGGCACAGCTCGAGGAGGCCGCGGGTGTCGCCGCTCGCCGGGGTCGTCGGCAGGCCGAGGCGCTGACAGGTGGCGAGGAGGGCGGCCCAGGGGTCTTCGCTGCGGGTGATGCTGGCGAGGTGGTCGGGCTCGATGTCGAGGTCGGCGAGCAGGCGCAGGTGGACGAGGTGATCGAGGACACGGTCGGCGTCCGCGGGGTCGCCCAGGCCGAGGCGCGCGCGGTGCAGGTCGAGGTCGCGGAGGAGGGCGCGCTGCGGATCGCGGACGGCACGCGCGGGCCGGGAGGGCGTCGGGGGCAAGGGATCAGGCGCGGGTGGTGGTGAGGACCAGGACCTCGTTGTCGACGTCGACCTCGACCTGCATGCCGGCGCGCACCTGGCCGCGGAGGATCGCGTCGGCGACGCGGGCCTCGACGACGCGGGTGAGCACGTGGCGGAGCGGGCGGGCGCCGAGCGAGGTGTCGCGCTCGCACAGGCCGACGACGTGGCGACAGGCGCGCTCGCTGAGCTTGAAGCGTATGCCACGCTCGCGGAACAGGCGCTCGCTCGAGGCGCGGACCAGGCGGGCGCAGATCGTGGCGAGCTCGGCGGGCGCGAGCGGGTGGAGCACCAGCGGGGCCTCGATGCGGTTCCACAGCTCGACGGGGAAGGCGGCGCGGGCGGTCTCGAGGGCGCGGGTCTCGCTGTCCGGGTCGTCGCCGAGGAGGGAGGCGGCGCCGAGGTTGGAGGTCATGATGAGGACAGCGTGGCGGAAGTCGACGGTGCGGCCGCGGCCGTCGGTGAGGCGGCCCTCGTCGAGGACCTGCAGGAGGAGCTGGTGGACGTCGCGGTGGGCCTTCTCGATCTCGTCGAGGAGGACGACGCAGTGGGGCTGGCGCAGCAGCGGGTCGGTGAGGGCGCCGCCCTGCTCGTGGCCGACGTAGCCGGGCGGGGCGCCGATGACCCGGGCGACGGCGTGGCTCTCGGCGTACTCGCTCATGTCGAGGCGGACGAGGGCGCCTTGGCGATCGAAGAGGGCGCCGCACAGGGCCTTGGCGATCTCGGTCTTGCCGACGCCGCTGGGGCCGAGCAGGAGCACGGTGGCGACCGGGCGCTGGGAGCTGAAGCCGGCGCGGTTGCGGCGGATGAGCTGGCACAGGGCCTTGATCGCGGGGTCGTGGCCGACGACCTGGCGGTGCAGCTCGCTCTCGAGGTCGAGCATCTCCTGGTCGCCGAACTGGCCGCCGAGGCCCTCGATGCGCTCGCGGGGGACGCCGCTGCGCTCGCAGACAATGTCGATCCAGGTGTCGCGCGCGACCTGGCGCCGGCCCTCGCGGACGCTGCGGGCGCAGGCGAGGTCGAGGAGGTCGAGGGCGCGGCCGGGCATGGCGAGGCCGCCGAGGAAGCGCTCGGCGAGGCGGGTGAGCTCGGCGAGGCGAGCACCTGGCGCGAGGGACAGGTCGTGCTCGGCGAGCACGGCGGGGGCGGCGGCGGAGACGGCGGCGCGCAGCGCCTCACCCTCGAGGGCGGGGAGCTCGAGCACGTCGAAGGTGGAGGCGAGGCCGGGCAGCCAGGCCTCGAGGCGGGCGCGACCCTCGGGGGAGACGATGGTGAGCAGCGGGGGCTGACCCGAGGACCAGATCTTGACGAGGGCGGGGAGGATGTTCGGCGGGGCGTCGCCGCCGAGCTGGTCGAGGTCGTCGAGGATCGCCACGCCGCGCTGACGGGCGACCACGGCGAGCTCGGCCCGCAGGCTGTCCTCGTCGGCGTGGTCGGCGGCGTCGATGCGGAACACCGGGGCGGCGAGGACCCGCGCGAGGTGGCTGGCGACCAGGGTGCGGCCGCTGCCGTGCGGGCCGACCAGCAGCGGCGGCCGCGGGCTGCTGCGCAGGAGGGCGTCGGCGAGGCGGGCGAGGGTCGCGTCGCGGGCGTGCAGGGGGGCGAGCTGGCGCGGATCGATCGCGGTGAGGCGCGGGTCGGGGCGCAGCTCGGGGCGCGGGGGCGTCGCATCGGCGAGGGGGCGGCTGTCCGAAAGGACAGGGGCGTCGACGCGGTCGTGGGCGTCGCCCTGGTCGCGGAGCTCGGCGCGGGACATGCGGGCGGGGGTGTCGGCGCGTGGGTGCTGGGCGTCGCCGCGAGCGCTGGGGGGACTGTCCCCACGGACAGGTGACCCACGGCCGGCGCGGGTCAGGCTGGTCTCACGGACAGGTGCGGGCTCGCGGCGGCGGGGGCTGTCCTC
>JBGAUO010000058.1:0-25442 GCA_044228605.1 Nannocystis sp.
TGGGCTTGCATGTACGCGAAGGCGCGCTGTACTGACTCGCGAATGGCGCCGCTCACGCCGCCGGCCATCTTGAGCTTCCCCGTCCCGCCCGAGACAGAGACCTCGATACGGAACAGCCCGACGGTCCCGTCAGCGGCGACACCTGCGAGGCCCACGTCACCCGCCCCGCCTTCGCCGCCTTGCGCAGCGTGTTCAGGTCGACCAGCCCCGCGTGGTGACAGCGCACCAGCGGCGTCCGCCAGGCCGCCTTCGGCAGCGCGTCGTCCTCTCGCAGGTGGCGCAGCAGCTGGCGCATCAGCCCGTCCGCCTCGTCGCCGCGGCGGTGCAGCGTCAGCGCCCCGGCCCGCGCCGCCAGCTCGGCGATCAGCTGCGCCCGCAAGGGCCCCTCGATCTGCGCCCGCGCCAGCGCCAGCACCCGCGCGTGGCCCTCGTCGCGCAGCACGTTGTCGCGGGTCATCGTGTGCTCGAGCTCCGGCGACCACAGCTTGACGTGGACCCCGGGGAACGGCCCGGGTCGCTCCTCGAGCAGGGTCAAGCCGCGGTTGTAATAACTGATCGAGCTGTCATCGCCCTGGTCGTAGCCCGCGACGATGCGGGCATCCCCGATCTCCGCCGCGACCACGCAGGGCAGCTCGAGCCCGAAGGCCCGCGAGATCGATCGCCCCTCGATGCGGATCTCCGCCGGCACGTGGCGACACCAGAACGCGATCACCTCGCGCGCCCGGGTGATGAAGGCCCGCGCCTCCTTCTCGGGCATCGTCTTGTAGATCGCGATCTTGGTGCCGTCGACCGGCTGCTCGCGAGCCACCCGGCGAAAGCTGCGGTCCGGCAGGAAGATCACCCGCCAGTGCTCCCCCGCGCGCGAGGTGTCGAGGCAGATGACCTCCGGCTGCAACGCGAACACCGACACGAAGCCGATGCCGAAGCGACCGATCTTGGTGCGGTCGCCCTCCTTGCTCGACGAGAACAGCCGCGTCAGCTTGGTGTCGATGATGTGGCGGTCCATCCCCTCGCCGTAGTCGTCCACGTGCACCACCAGGCGCCCGTCCACGTGCTCGAAGCGGATGTCGATCTCGGTCGAGCCCGCGTCGACCGCGTTCTGGACCAGCTCACGGAAGCAGGCCATCGGGTCCGCGAACTGGTGCACCAGCCCGGCCAGCGCCTCCGCCACCGAAGCTTGCGCCTGCACCACGGCGCCAGTGTACACGAGCCGACCGTCCCAACGGCCGCGCGCGCCCACGCGCCCCGCTCTCGGATAACCTGCCGACATGCGTACCCTTGGCCTGGCTTCCTTTGTTGGCGCGCTCCTCCTCGGCCTCGCCTGCGGCGACAGCACGGCCGGCAGCGGCGACACCGGCGGCTGCACGGTCGGCAGCGCTGGTTGCCCCTGCACCACCGGCGGCGGCTGTGACCCGAACCTCACCGACAGCGCCACGCAGGGCACCACCGACGCCCCGACCACCAGCCCCGTCACCAGCGGCCCCGACAGCAGCGGCGGCGACGAGGGCCCCAAGCTCGACGTCGGCCTCGACACCACCACCGGCGTCCCGGTCGAGGGCTGCCGCAAGATCGACATGCTCTTCGTGCTCGACGGCTCCGGCTCGATGATCGAGGAGCGCCAGGCCCTCTCCGCCGTCAACGCCTTCACCGACATCGTCACCACCCTCGCCAACCTCAACGGCCAGATCGACTACCGCATCGCCGTCACCACCGACAACGACGACGGCTTCGTCAACCCCAACAACTGCTGGGACCAGCCCAACAAGTGGATCGACTCCGTCGGCAACACCCCCCCCGACGTCGCCAAGGCCTTCAACTGCGCCGTCTCCGGCTTCGGCAACAACACCTTCGAGGCCTCCGTCGGCTGCGAGCACGTCCTCACCAGCGCCGCCGACCTCCTCGCCACCGACAAGTCCGGCTTCCTCCGCAAGGACGCCCTCCTCGTCCTCGTCATGGTCACCGACGTCGACGACTACGGCGCCTACGACCAGATGAACGGCAACAACTGCGGCATCGGCTGCGGCACCCCCCCACCTCCCCTCCCCACCCTCGTCCAGAAGCTCGTCACCGCCAAGAACAACGACATCGCCGGCGTCGCCGCGATCGTCATCGCCGGCGACCCGAGCCTCAACCCCGGCGTGAACTTCTGCGGCCAGCCCGGCAGCTGCGGCTGCAACGGCATCGACTGCGGCGTCTTCCACGCCGACCGCCTCTACCAGTTCACCGACATGCTCGGCGCCAACGGCTACGCCGCCGACCTCTGCAAGGGCACCAAGACCGTCCCCGAGGCCGTCAAGACCGCCCTCACCGAGAAGATCGACCTCGCCTGCATGCAGTTCGACCCGCCCACCTGAGCGCGCCTACCCGCGCAGCGCCGCGCGGTCACGCAGGTACAGGAAGCGGGCCAGCATCGCCAAAAATCCGATCGACCCGGTCCCCACCACCACGAACAGCCACGGCACCAGGCGCATCCCCAGCGCCTTCGCCGGCGGCACGATCAAGTAGAAGCCGATCCCCGCCGCGCACAGCAGGTCCACCCAGATCTGGTTGCCCCACAGATTGCGCGTGTGCTCGACCCAAAACCCGAGCCCACCCTCCGTGATCGCCGCCGTCGCCGAGAACCCCAGGAACAGCAGCGAGCCAGCCGCCGGCAGCATCCAGCCGTCCCGCGACGGCGCGGCGTTGCCCGCGATCACACGCAACAAGATCACCACGAGCACAAGGCCCGCCACAAACGGAAACAATGCGATGAATGTCATATCGACTCCGCGGAGCCCACCCGGCTCCCGCAACCCATGTACCCCCCTCGCGTCACGGTATCCATAACCTCCGGGGTAAAGCAGCGGCGACCGGCACCCCTCTGTCCTCGCGGACAGCCACGGCGCCGGCCGCAGCCGCCCCGCCTTACGCCGCGGACCCCCGGCGCAGCCCGTCGAGGTGCCCGCGCGCGTACAGCTTGTAAGTGGTCCGGGTCCCGCGCCGATGGTCCACCACCACGTCGCCCTGCACCTGCACCGTGCGGATCTTGTCGCCCCGCATCCCCGAGCCGGCCTGCTGCTTGCGCGTCGCGTCACGCTCCTCCCGCGCCCGCGTCGTCGCCTGCGCCTGCAGCCGCGCCTGCAGCAGCTCCTGCGCCGTATCCCGGTTCATGCTCTGGCTGCGCCCGCCGTCGCAGCGGATCGTGATCCCCGACGGCACGTGCTTGAGCAGCACCGTCGTCGAGGTCTTGTTGCGGTGCTGCCCGCCCGCCCCGCTCCCCTTCGTGAACTGCTCGACCAGGTCCTCCGGCCGCAGCTCCACCGTCGCCGCCTCCGCCGGCGTCAGCACCACCACCGTCACCGTGCTCGAGTGCACCCGCCCGCGCTTCTCCGTCGGCGGCACCCGCTGCCAGCGGTGCCCGCCGGCCTCGTCCGCGAAGCAGGCCTGGGCCCGCTTGCCGCGCACCTTGCAGCGCACGATCCCCGGCCGCTCGTCGATCACCTCGAGGTCAAAGATGCTCCCGCACCACATACCGCTGATAGATCGCCAGCTGCTCCAACACCAATAGACGCGCGTCTGCGCCGCCCTCGGCGGCCCGGATCTCGACAATGATCGTCTCCATGTTCCTTCTCCTCGCAGGTCCCCCGGGACATGTCCCAAGCGCCCTGTCCCCCGGGTCACCTGCAAGCGACCGGCCCAGAGCGCCGCAACACGGCACAATTCACGCACGAGCAGGTCGCAGGACCCGCCGCACGCTCACACCCGGGCCGCGGTCAACCGTGCCACGCCGGCAGCCGCCCGCAGCGCGAGGCGCAGGCGACACAGCAGCGATGACGAACGGGACGCAGCACAAAGACCTCGAAGCCCCGCCACCATAACCCACCGCCCGCCACCAGCGCAAGCGCGTAGAATCGCACCACCATGGGACGCAGCGCCTACATCGTCGAATGCTCCGTGCTCCCCGGCGCCATGCGCCGCGCCGACCTCTATGTGTACACTCGCCCTGAGACCATCGAGGCCGTCATCCGCCACGCCCTCCTGTCATGGACCGAGGCCCCGGACTGCATGATGGTGTGGGTCGTCTGCCAGGGCGAGTTTGTCGACGCGATCGACCTCCGCGCCTTCGTCGATCTCCCCATGTTCGGCGACCCGCGCTTCGACGCCGCCGGCCTGCGCGCGCGCCTCCCCGCCCTCACCGGCAAGCCCCTGGAGCCCGGTCAGTCCCTGCGCCCGATCACCGCCGCCGATCACGACGACTCCTACCTCTCCGAGAACACCTCCGCGCTCTTCTACGGCGTCAACGACCTCGAGCAGGAAGACCCCTTCCCCTGCGCCCACGCCGACCCCTTCGAGCCGCACAACCACCAGTCCGAGGTCCTCGCCGCCCTGCGCCGCGCCGCAGAGCTCAGCGACATCGACGACGACCCGACAAGCAGCGAGGTGCTGTGGTCCTCGCCCACCGGCCACCTGCTCTGCCGCGACCCCGACGACGAGGCCGCCTACATCGTCTTCACCCCGTATGAAGGCAATTGGACCTGGATGACCGCCGACCTCGACGAGGCCCTCGCCCTCCTGCCCGCCGACCTCGCCGACGCCGCCCGTCAGACCCTCGACGAGCGCGACGACGACGATTGAGCCCGAGCCCTCACGGCAACCCCCGCACCGCCACCGGCCGGCGCGCCACGTCCCACACCCGCGGCCCATCCAGCGCCATCAGATCACGCCCCCAGCAGTGCACCACCTCGCCCGTCGTCGCCAGCGCGCAGCTCACCTGCTCCCCCGCGGCGAGCCCTCGCGCCCGGGGGATCCCCGTCACCGGCACCGGCACCAGCCGCGTGCTCGTGCTCCCGTCTCCCAGCGCCCCCTCGCTGTTGCTACCCCAGCACACCACCTCGCCGCCGCCCCGCAGCGCGCACGTGTGATCGTCGCCCGCCACCACCGCCACCGCGTCGCGCAGCCCCTCGACCGCCACGATCGTCGCCCGCTCCTCCTCCGCCCCGTCGCCGAGCCGCCCGCCAAAGCCGCTGCCCCAGCACACCACCTCGCCGCCGCCCCGCAGCGCGCAGCTGTGCAAGAGCCCGACCGCCAGCCCCGTCGCATCCTTCAATCCCCGCACCAGCGTCGGCTCCTTGCGATCCTCCCGCGTCCCGTCGCCGATCCGCCCATAAAAATTCAGACCCCAGCACAGCACCTCGCCGCCGGCCCGCCGCGCACACGTGTGCACCGCCCCGAGCCCCACCTCCTGCGTATCGCGCGGCAGCACCACCACGTCCCCCAGCGCCGCCGCCCCGGCCCCGTGCCAGCAACGCAGCCTCCCCTCCGCACCCAGCCCGCAGCTGCGATGCCCCCGCGCCACCAGCTGCGTCACCCCACCGAGCCCCACCACCGTCACCGGCGTCGCAAGGCCCCGGGTCTCCGGCGGCGGTGGTGGCGGGCTCATCCCGTGCTCGTCGCGCGACTCCCCCACCGGCTCCCCCGGCCGCCCCAGCTGCCCAAACGTATCATCACCCCAACACTGCACCTCCCCCCCACGCCGCAGCGCGCAGCTGTGCCGCTCCCCCACCGCCACACCCACCGCGTCCGTCAGCCCCGCCACAAACACCGGCCCCGTCGGTGTCACAAACCCGCCGTCGCCGAGCTGCCCAAAGCTGTTATCGCCGACACAAACCACCCGCCCCCCGGCCACCACGCACACGTGCCGCCCGCTCGCCGCCATCGCCGTCAACCCCTTCGTGGCGGCGTGAAACGTCGGCTTCGCCGCCCGCCGCCGCAAGCTCGCCGCGTTGTCGGCCTGCCCCGCCTCGTTATACCCCCAGCACCACATCGTCCCGTCGCGCAACGCGGCGCACGCATGTGCTGACCCAAGGGACAGGTCCGCCACCGCCCCGATCGCCACGCTCACCGGCCGCGCCTGCGCCTCGCTCCCGCCGTCACCGAGCTGCCCGTCGCGGTCCTCGCCCCAGCACACCAGCGCCCCGCCGCGACGCACCGCGCAGGTGAAATCAGCACCCGCCACCACCCGCACCGCGTCCGTCAATCCCAGCACCGCCACCGGCCCACGCTCCACCACCCGCGTATCTGGCGGCGGGTGACGCCCGAGCCACCGCCGCGGCGCCGCATCCCGCACGCCGTCACCCCCCGGCCCCCCCCCTCACCCCAACACAACACCGCGCCCCCCCGCGTGCGCGCGCACACGTGCCGGTCGCCCGCCGCCACCTCGACCACCCCCATCACCCCCGGCACCACCACCGGCGCCTCCGCATACGTCTCGCCCGCTGGCAGCGGCGCCCGCCCCCAGCACCACACGCGCCCGCCCGCGACCCCACACGCATAACCCTCGCCCACCGCGATCGCCGACGCCCGCAGCCCCGTCACCTCGCGCGGCCGGTCGCTCCCATCAGCAGCATCCCCCGCCCCGTAACGCTCGCCCCAGCAGCGCACCTCTCCTCCCTGTCCCAAAGTACAGGTCCGACTCCCACCCGCAGCGATCGCCGTCACCCCCGTGAGCCCCGGCACCACCACCGCCGCCAGCCGCGACCCCGCCTTCCCGTCCCCGACCTGCCCGTGGCTCGCGTCGCCCCAGCAAGCCACCGTCCCATCCCGCCTGAGCGCACAGCTGTGCCAGTTCCCCGTCACCACCGCCGTCGCGTCCGCGATCCCTCGCACCAGCGTCGGCGCCCGCCGATCGTCCCGCGTCCCATCCCCGAGCTCCCCGTGCCCGTTGTACCCCCAACAAAACACCCGCCCCTCGCTCGCCACGCAGCTGTGCTGCAACCCCGCCGCCACCCGCAGCGCCCCCGGATGCGCCGCGCTCTCCGGCAGCGCCACCTCGCTCACCACCTCGCTCGCCACCTCGCTCGCCTCGTTCCCCACCTCGTTCCTCACCTCGCTCACCACCAGGTCGCTCCTCACCTCCTCCCCAACCGGCTCACGCACCGCCGCGACAACCTCGGCCCTCGCCTCCACCCCCTCACCCGCCCGCGGCGCGCAGCCAAGCAGCAGCGCCGCCGCGGCGATCCCCCTCACAGCTCGCGCCCCGCACGGATCCGCTGCGAGAACTCCGGATCGCGGTCGACCGCCTGCCCCAGCGCCGAGATCGCCGCCCGCTGCTTCACCTCCGCAAACGGCCGCCGCGGACCCACGATCCCGATCTTGTGCAGATACGCCGGCATGTGCCCCGAGACGATCACCCGCCAATCAAACGGCACCCGCCGCCCCGCCGCACGCACCAGGCGGACGATCTGCGTCGTGCAATTCGTGATGATCGTATGATAAAAGCGCGGCCGCTGCACCAGCCGGTTGCAGTCGGCGATATACGCCCGCAGCAGCCGCTCACGAAACGCCGGCGTCGACTCCAGACGATATAGATAGACGTCCTCACGGCGGACCGTCGTGCGCAGGCGGATGATGTCCCGCTCGTCCGCCGCGATCGTCACCAGCTCGTACGCCTTGAAGAAGCCCGCGAAGTTCGACCACAGCTCGTCCCGCTCGCGCCGCACCTCGATCGAAAACGCCAGCTGGTCCGACCCCTCGAAGCCGAAGCTCACGATCAGGTGCGCGATCGACGGGCTCGCCCAGTACGACGCGAACAGGTCGATCGAATCGAGGCGCGCGAGCTCGTAGCTGCGCGTCTCCCACCGCTCCACGAACTCCGTCTCCGTCTGCCAGTCGAAGCAGCGCACGTCGCTCACGGTCAACAGCCCGCCCTCGAAGCTCCCGCTCGTCTGCCGGCCCACGTCGGGCGCCCACGCCCGGTCCGTGCGCGGCCGCAGCGTCGCCCACCACGCGTTCCACAGCACCACCGTCACCACGAAGCCCGCCAGCAGCGCACGCGTGGCGAGCAACGCCGTCACCAGCGTCCACACCGCCCACGCCGCCGCCCACACCGCCCCGTAGCGCTTGCGGCTGAAGTGGAAGAAGCCCGCAACCGCATGAAAGCCGCCGATCAGCAGCACCAGGATCTGCGACCAAAGTGGCATGGGAGCCCCAGCATACCCGCTGCCACCCGCCGCGGTCGACTCGCCCAAAACCCGCGCTTCACAGCAGCTTTACACCGGTCACACCCAACCTTTGCGCCCGCCCTTCAAGCACTCCGGCCCGTCCGCGTCGAAGCGAGCGGAAGGAAACTGCCATGAACACCCTGCTCACCCGCCTCGCCCTCTCCCTCGCCAGCTTCGGCCTCGTCGGCGTCATCCACACCAGCACCGCCGAGGCCGCCCCCGCCGGCGGCCAGGACCGCAGCGCCGCCAAGGCCGATCGCCTGTGCGCCCGCCTCGCGTGCAGCCCCGACCAGAAGGCCAAGATCCAGCAGATCAAGGCCAGCAAGGCCCCGCAGCGCAAGGCCGCCCGCGACCA
Source organism: Nannocystis sp. (assembly GCA_044228605.1). GTDB lineage: Bacteria > Myxococcota_A > Polyangia > Nannocystales > Nannocystaceae > Nannocystis. The sequence continues at coordinate 8,335 of JBGAUO010000058.1, forward strand.
GCTGCGCGCCCTCCGGGCCGAGGTCAAGGCCGAGCTGCAAAAGCCAAGCCCCGACGCCCGCGCGATCGCCCGCATCGACGCCAAGATCGAGAGCCAGCGCGCCGCCCTGCACAGCCAGCGCCGCGCCACGCAGCTCCAGCTCCTCGCCCTCCTCACCCCCGAGCAGCGCAGCAAGCTGCTCGCCCACGCCGACAAGCGCGGCGGCAAGGGCAAGCACCGCGGCGAGGGCAAGCGTCGCCACGGCTGAGCTCCGCCGCGCCAACGCGAGACGCCCGCACGATCGCTCGTGCGGGCGTCCTCGTCGCCTCCGATCGTCGCCGACCGGAGCGCGCCCGGGCTACTGCCAGGCGATCGTGATGCACCACTGCTGGAAGGTGCCGCCGTCTCCGGCGGCAAAGTCCTCCACCGCCAGCGTCCAGTCGCCGTTCATCGGCGCGTTGTCAAACGCCGTCAGCGCCAAGTTCGGCGTCCGCATCCCGGCGATCGCCGGCGGCAGCGCGCACTGGGCCTGGACCGAGCCGCCAGCCGCCTCGTCGTCGAGCACCACGTCGATGTTGTCATTGCTGCAACCGCCGGTGCCGTTGAGCACGCGCTTGATCAGCTCCCTGCTGGTCGCCCCCTTGGTCAAGGTCCACGTCAGGTCGCCGACCCAGCTGTGCGTCGCCTTGATCGACACGTTCACGTCGGTCACGTTGCCCATCGCCGGCACGTTGATGATCGACGGCGTCCCCTTGCCCGACGTCGGAATCGCCGTGTTCGGGTTCACGCACGCCACAAACGGGTTGGCCACGTTCATGCACATCGCCGTGTTGAACGCGCACATGTTGTTGCACGCCAGCGTCCCGCCGCCGAAGCCCTGCGTCATGCAGGTCTGATTGTTCAGGTTGGCGCCGTCACACACCTCGGCGCCCATCTTGATGAAACCATCGCCGCACTTCGCCAGCTTGCAGGTGCCGACGCAGTTGTCCGTGTTGACCATGTTGGCGTCGTCGCACTCCTCCATGTTGCTCGCCTGGGTGAAGCCGTCGCCGCAGGTCGGCAGCTTGCACGTCGAGGTGCACGCGCCGGTGTCGCTGTTGTTCACCCCGAGGTCGCACTGCTCGCCCATCTGCAGGAAGCCGTCGCCGCACTTCGCCAGCTTGCACACGTTGGTGCACATATCCTCGTTGCTGTTATTCTTGTCATCACACTCCTCGACGCCGTCGAGGACAAACCCGTCGCCGCAGACGTTATCCGTGCAGTCGCTCTTGCAGGCCTTCGTATCGGCGTTGTCCGGCCCATTGTCGCACTGCTCGTTGTTGGCCCACACGAAGCTATCGCCGCACTTCGCGTCGGTGCACATCAGCGTGCAATCGCCGGTATTGCTGTTCTCCGGCCCGTTGTCGCACTCCTCCATGATGCTCGGCTGCAGGAACATGTCGCCGCACGCGGGCAGGGTGCACAGGTCGGTGCACCCGTCGTCCTGGTCGCCGTTCATGCCGTCGTCGCACTCGTCCTGCGGGTCGACCTTCTTGTTGCCGCACTCCTCCGACTCACAGGTCGACGAGCAGCCGTCGCCATCGTCGAGATTACCGTCGTCGCAGCCCTCGGCCGGCCCCTGGTCGCCGTCGCCGCAGACGTTGAGCAGGCACGTCTCGTTGCAGTTCTGCCCCGGCCCGTTCGCCTTGCCGTCGTCGCACTCCTCGCCGTTGTCGCTCCACACGAAGCCATCGCCGCAGATCGCGACCATGCACGACGAGGTGCACATCGCATTGTCGCCGTTGTTCGCCCCGTCGTCGCAGGTCTCCAGGTTCACCATCTGGACGAAGCCGTCGCCGCAGTCCGCCAGCGTGCAGGTATCCGTACACTCGTCTGTATTGTCCGCGTTGGCGTCGTCGCAGGCCTCCTCGTTGCTCACCTTGCCGTCGCCGCAGCTGGCCAGGCTGCAATCGGCCTCGCAGCCGTCGCCGTCGACGTTGTTACCGTCGTCGCAGCCCTCGCCCGGGCCCATCTTGCCGTCGCCGCAGACGTTGGTCTTGCACGCCGCGGTGCACGCCTTGTCGTCCGCGTTGTCCGCCCCATTGTCACACTCCTCGCCCGGATCGGTCACGCTGTCGCCACAGACCCCGCCGCCGTCGGTCGTGGTCCCGGTCGTCGCGTCGGTCGTGGTCCCGGTCGTGCTCGTCGTGCTCGTCGTCGGGTCCGTCGTCGGCATCACGGTCGTCGCCTCCGATGACGTCGTCTGCTGACCTGTGCTGCTGCTCGATCCGTCCGTATCCGTCCCGGTCGAGAGATCATTGCTCGGACAACCGAGCGACTGCGAGAGCGTGACTGCGACCGCCGCGCCGGTGAGGCGGGCAGAGAAAGAGCGGTATCGATTGTGAACCATAACGCGGACGGTACCACGCAGCGCGACCCTGGCGAAGCGGCCCGCAAGCGATGGTGTGACGCGCCTGATACGACGCCGTGACCTGGTATGCGCGCAAGCGCGCTCATTTCGTGGCGACGGTGATCCACGCGACTCGATCACGACCGCCGCAGCTCGACGCCCCGGCGGGCCCCCATGGCACGACCACCGCCCTCCTCGCGGCCAGGTGTGCAAACTGCAGCACATCCGCGACGGCAGCCAGCAGTGTTAACCGTCGCGCGGTCCCGCCCGACGATCCCGCATGAACGATCCCCAGCGGAGCCCTCGTGTCCCAATGAGCTCGACGTCGCCATCGTCGGCGGGCCCACGCTCGGTGGATTGCTCATGAAGTATCGCCCCGAATAGAAGGCCCTCATCGAAATGACCGCATTTCAGGTGGACCGCGCTCTCTACGACGATATCCTCCTGCGCCACGACACGCGGCCAACAAACAGGCGCCGCGGGCCATCGGCCCCGCGGCGCCCCGATCGGCCCGATTTGCCCTGATCAGCTCGCGGCCATCTTGCGCAGCACCGTATGGAGGATGCCACCATTACGGTAGTACTCGACCTCGACCGGCGTATCGATGCGCACCACCGCCGTGATCAGCGTGATGACCCCCGTCTCCGGGTGCCGCGCCGTCACCTTGATCTGCTGCAGCGGCTTCACGTCGTCGCCGACCGCGACATCGAACACCTCGTGGCCGGTCAGACCGTGGCTGACCCGCGTCTCGCCCGGCAGGAACTGCAGCGGCAACACGCCCATCCCGACCAGGTTCGAGCGGTGGATACGCTCATACGACTCCGCGATCACGACCTTCACCCCGAGCAGGAAGGTCCCCTTGGCCGCCCAGTCGCGCGACGAGCCCATCCCGTAGTCCTTGCCCGCGACCACCACCAGCGGCACCTTCTGCTGCTGGTAATGCATGGAGGCCTCGTACACCGAGGTCACCTCCTTGCTCAGGAAGTCCAGCGTGTACCCGCCCTCGCGGCCGTCCGGCACGATCAGGTTCTTGATCCGCGTATTGGCGAAGGTCCCGCGGGTCATCACCCGGTCGTTGCCGCGGCGCGCCCCGTATTGATTGAACATCTCATAGTTCACCCCCTCCGCGAGCAGGTAGCGGCCCGCCGGCGAGTCCTTCTTGATCGACCCGGCCGGCGAGATGTGGTCCGTCGTGATCGAGTCACCGAGCATCAGCAACACCCGCGCCGCCTGGATCGGCGCGATGCTCCGCACCTCGCGGGTCAGCTCGGTGAAAAACGGCGGCTCCTGAATGTACGTACTTCCGGCGTTCCAGCGGTACAGCGCGCCCGGGACCGTCTCGATCGCCTGCCACTGGCTCGAGCCCGCGAACACGTCCGCGTACTGGGCGATGAACTGCTCGCGCGTCACGCACTGCTTGATCGTGTCGAGGATCTCCTGCCGCGTCGGCCAGATGTCGCGCAGGAACACCGGCTCCCCCTGCGGGTCGTGACCGATCGGCTCGCTGGCGAAGTCGATGTCCACCGTCCCCGCGATCGCGTATGCGACCACCAGCGGCGGCGAGGCGAGATAATTCGCCTTCACGTCCGGGTTGATGCGCCCCTCGAAGTTGCGGTTGCCCGACAGCACCCCCGCCGCCACCAGGTCGCCGCTCTGGATCCCGCGCGAGATCGGCTCCGGCAGCGGACCCGAGTTGCCGATGCAGGTCGTGCAGCCAAACCCGACCAGGTGGAAGCCCAGCGCCTCCAGGTCCGGCCACAGCCCCGCCTTTTGGTAATACTCCTGCACCACCGTCGAGCCCGGCGCCATCGAGGTCTTCACCCACGGCTTGCGCGTCAGCCCGCGCGCGTGCGCCTTGCGGGCCAGGAGCCCCGCGCCGATCATCACCTCGGGGTTCGAGGTGTTCGTGCAGCTGGTGATCGCCGCGATCACCACCGCCCCGTCGTGCAGGGTCAGCGGCGCGCCCTCAAGCTCCGTGTCCACGCCCGCGCTCGCCGAGGCCTTGCCGAACACCTTGCCCAGATCGCGGTGCCACTGCTCCTTCATGTCGCGCAGCGGGATGCGGTCCTGCGGGCGCTTCGGGCCCGCCAACGCGGCGTCGATGCTCGCCAGATCGAGCTCGACCACGTCGCTGTACTGCACCGCGCGGCTGTCGTCGTACCACAGCCCCTGCTCCTTGTAGTACTGCTCGACCGTGGCGATCAGCTTCTCGTCGCGGCCCGACAGGCGCAGGTAATCCAGCGTCTGCTCGTCGACCGGGAAGAAGCCGACCGTCGCCCCGTACTCCGGCGCCATGTTGGCGATCGTCGCCCGGTTGGCCAGCGGCATGTCGGCCAGGCCAGGCCCGAAGAACTCGACGAACTTGCCGACCACCCCGCGCTTGCGCAGGATCTCCGTCACGCGCAGCACCAGGTCGGTCGCCGTGCAGCCCTCCGGCAGCTTGCCGGTCAGACGCACGCCCACCACCTGCGGGATCAACATGTAGATCGGCTGGCCGAGCATCACCGCCTCGGCCTCGATCCCACCCACGCCCCACGCCAGCACCCCAAGCCCGTTGATCATCGTCGTGTGGCTGTCGGTGCCGACCAGCGAGTCCGGGTACAGGTTGCCGTGCTGGCCCTGCACGCCGTCGCCGTCCCACACCACCTGCGCCAGGTACTCGAGGTTCACCTGATGCACGATGCCGGTCGCCGGCGGGACCACCCGGAAGTTGTTGAACGCGCCCTGGCCCCACTTGAGGAACTCGTAGCGCTCACCGTTGCGCTGGAACTCCAGCGTGCTGTTGATCCGCAGCGACTGCGGCGAGCCGAACGAGTCGACCTGCACCGAATGGTCGATCACCAGATCGCAGGGCACCAGCGGGTTCACCCGCGCCGCCGAGCTCGGGTCGCCCGTCAGCCGCACGATCGCCTCGCGCATCGCCGCCAGATCGACCACCGCCGGCACCCCCGTGAAGTCCTGCAGGACCACGCGCCCAGGCATGAACGGGATCTCGACCTCGCCGACCGACTTCGCGTTGTACTTCACCAGCGCCTCGATGTGCGCCGCGGTGAAGATGAAGTCGTCGAAGTTACGCAGGCACGACTCGAGCAACACCTTGATGCTGTAAGGCAGCGCATCGACCGGGCCGAGGCTGCGCAGGGCATCGAGACGGTACACGGTTCGCTGGCCGAGCAAAGTGTCGAGCTGGGCTCTCGCGGAGAACGGGTCACGCTTGGTGGCGGTCATTTGGGCGGCGAAGCCTACCAAATTCGTGCCGGCCGGTGATTCCGCGCGATCGACGCAACCCACGCTGTCTGTGGACAAGCCACCGGCCTCGCCTATGTTCCGGCCCATGACGCCCGCCGACCGACCCTTCCTGACCGACATCAAGACCCTGCGAGAGCGTGCCCGCCAGCACATCGAGCGCGGTGCGGTCACCTCGGGCTACACCGGCGACCGCGAGACGATCCTCCGCCTGCTCGGCGAAGCCCTCGCCACCGAGCTGGTCTGCGTGCTCCGCTACAAGCGCCACTTCTATATGGCCTCGGGCCTGCACGCCGACGGCGCCGCCGCCGAGTTCGCCCAGCACGCCACCGAGGAGCAGGGCCACGCCGATCAGATCGCCACCCGCATCGTCCAGCTCGGCGGCCAGCCCGACTTCAACCCCGACACCCTCACCCGCCGAAGCCACGCCGAATACATCGAGGGCGACAGCCTGCGCGCCATGCTCAAAGAGGACCTCATCGCCGAGCGCATCGCCATCGACAGCTACCGGGAAATGATCGCCTACATCGGCAACGACGACACCACGACCCGGCGTATGCTCGAGACCATCCTCGCCGTCGAGGAGGAACACGCCGACGATCTCCAGCGCCTGCTCGAGACCAGCGCCTAGAAGACCCGCCCATGCACACCCTCGAGATCGCCCCCGACGCCGACGCGGCCACCGTCTACGCGGAACTGCTGGCCAGCATCCGCGCCCTGACCGAGGACGAGCCCGACCTCGTCGCCAACCTCGCCAACATCGCCGCCGCGATCAAGCAGGCCCTCCCGCGCACCTCGTGGGTCGGCTTCTACCGCCAGATCGGCCCAGATCTGGTCCTGGGGCCGTTTCAGGGCAAGCTCGCGTGTACCCGCATCCCCGCCGGCAAGGGCGTGTGCGGGGCCGCGGCGGCGCGCCAGGAGACCGTCGTCGTCCCCGACGTACACGCCTTCCCTGGCCACATCGCCTGCGACGCCGGCACCCGCAGCGAGATCGTCGTCCCGATCGTCCGCGCCGGCCGCGTACTCGCCGTGCTCGACCTCGACAGCGAGCAGCCCGCCGCGTTCGCCGGCCCGGACATCGCCCCGCTCGAGGCGATCGCCGCGGTGGTCGCGACCCTGGCCTGGTAGCCCGCCGCCCTGATAAGCTCGCGCCGGCATGATGATCGTCACCGGCACGAAGCGCTCCGGCACCTCGATGTGGATGCAGATCCTCATCGGCGCCGGCTACCCGATCATCGGCGAGGCGTTCCCGATGCGCTGGGAGCACACGATCAAGGCCGCCAACCCCGAGGGCTTCTACGAGTCCCACCTGCGCCGCGGCATCTTCTACCGCACCAACCCCCACCCCAAGACCGGCGCCTACCTGTTCCCCGAGCAGGTCACCCACCACGCCGTCAAAGTCTTCATCCCCGGCCTCGTCCGCAGCGACCGCGCCTTCATCGGCAAGGTCATCGCCACCGTCCGCGAGTGGCGCGAGTACGAGTCCTCGATCGCCCGCCTCTACGCCATCGAGGACGAGTCCCGCCGCGCCGAGGGCAAGGGCGCCCTCATCCCCGAGGAGCGCATGCCCGGCGCCCTCGAGTGGTGGTCCGAGAACTTCGCCCTCGTCCGCGACATCGCCGTCCGCCGCTACCCCGTCCACGTCCAGACCTACGAGGGCCTCCTGCAAGAGCCCGAACGTGTCATCCGCGACGTCCTCAAGTGGCTCGGCCGCGGCGACCCCGACAAGGCCCTCGCCGCCGTCAAGCCCGAGCACCGCACCCAGAAGCGCCCCGAGTCCAACACCGTCGAGCCCGCCGTCGCCGAGGTCTTCGACACCTTCTACGCCGCCATGCACGCCGGCAAGGGCCTCGACGCCGCGCTCCTGCAGAAGCTCAACGACACCAACGAGCTGCTGGTCCCACGCATCGCCCAGCTGCACCAGCGCCTGCGCGAGCAGAACCGCCGCCGGGCCGCCCTGCGCGCCAAGCTGCGCGCCGAGGCGGCCGCTGGCACTCCGGTCGACGACAGCCACGAGGACGACGAGACCGAAGAGGCGACCTGAGCCGCTCGCGCCCGGTCAACCACCACACGCCGGAAACTGTCCGGCCCCCGGCGCCTCGCCGGCCTCGATCAACGGCACCCCGCGATCCTCGACCACGTTGCCGAGCGTGTCCGTCACGCGAAAGTCGAAGGGCCCAGGCCCCATCCCGCCCTCGTCGATGAAGTAGTTGTAATCGGCCCGTGGCACCACCTTCCACCCGCCCATCCCGTCGCTCACCTCGAAGCTGGCGATCGGGTTGCGGTGGTTGCGCACCTGCACCGCGGTCCAATACTGACTGCTGCCCTCCTTGAAGCGATAACTCAGGCTCCCGCTCACCGGACACGACGTGTACCGCCACGCGATCGGCACCCGCCCGAGCTCCTTCCTGGCGATCATGGCAAACGCCGCCTCGCTGAAGTCGATGTCGCCGACCGGGCACTCCGGACAGCGATCGACCACACGCACCACGATCGTCGCGTCAGGCCCCGTCACCTCGACACACGCCCCACACGCCCCTGCGCTCGCGTAGTCCGCGTCGTTCATCGCCGCCACCAGCGGGTCACCCGGCGCCGCGTCGAAGCTGCAGTTGCCGCTGCCGTCGGCCCCGTAGTAGGTACCCTCCCCACTGTGCATCACGCCGTCACAGACGGCGCCTGCAGACGGATCGGACCCCGTATCCGCGAGCTCGGTCATCTGTCCGCTCCCCTCGCTCGTCCCCCCGCGGTCACTCCCACAGCCCGCCAGCACCATCACCACAGCGATCGCTCGAGTCATGGAACCATGCTGCGGCGCCGCTGCGCAGCCTGTCAACCGGACACCTGATACGGGCGCACGCGCCCCGACCTCGCCCTCGAGATCCCATGAGACAGTCCCAAGGCGACGCTGTCCGTGTTATCCACGTCGAGTGGCATCATCGTGCTACAGCGTGCGCGTCGAGGCCGACGTGTACACCGCCAGGCAAGCCGCAGAGCGACTCGCCCTGGACGAGGGTTATCCCCGCGTCGCCGCCCAGGAGTTCGCGCTCATCACCTCCGAACTCGCGTGGAACATCGTGCGCCACGCGGGCAGCGGCAGCATCAGCTTCGAGGTGATGATCGACCCAGAGCACGGCCCCGGCCTGCAGATCCACGCCTGCGACGTCGCCCCGCCGATCGTCGACCTCGCGCTCGCCCAACGCGACGGTCACACCGCCGGCGGACGGATCCCCGTGGACGTCATGCTCCACCGCCGCGGCATCGGCAGCGGCCTCGGCGCGATCGTTCGTCTCGGCGACCGGCTGCTGCAGGTGCCGCGGGGCACCGGCAAGTGCCTGGTCGTCACCCGTTTTCTGGCCCGGCCGCAGCGATCGGCGCCTGCTTAGCGGCCGCGCTCTCGTCCTGCACCACCCGCAGGCCCATCGAGCGCATGCAGTACTTGAGGCCCTCACGCAGGCTGCGCAGGGTGATCACGCCCTGCATGTCCAGCCCCAGCGCGACGATGATCTGGGCCACCGCGGGCTGAATGCCGGTGATGACACCCCGCGCCCCGAGCAGCCCCACCGCCCGCATGACCTTGAGCAAGTGGTCGGCGGTCGCCGTGTCGACGGTGTCGACGCCGGTCAGATCGACGATCGCAAACTTGGCGCTGGTGCGTGCCACCGTGTCGAGCAGCGAGTTCTTCATGTCTGCGGCGCGCACGCTGTCGACCAGGCCGACCACCGGCATGGTCACGATGTCGTCCCAGACCTGAATGATCGGCGTCGACATCGAGTGGATCGCGTCCTGTTGGGCCTCGACCCGATGACGCAGCTCCTCCTCCACACGCCGATAGTCCGCCTCGAATTGCGACGACAACGCCAGCGCCTGCTCGCGCTCCGCCAGCGCCTCCTTGTACGTCGTGATGTCGCGCGCACACGCGTAGATCAGCCCGTCCTCGCCGACAGCCGCCGACCAGGACAGCCAACGGTAGCCGCCGTCGCGGTGGCGGTAGCGATTGTCAAAAGTCACCAGCTGCCCGCCCGCAAACAGCGACGCTGCTGCCGCGTTCGTCGACTCGCGGTCGTCGGGGTGCACAAAATCGACGAACGGCTGCGCCCGCAACTCCTCCAGCGTATAGCCGAGCACCCGCGTCCATATGTGCGTCAAATCGACGAAATACCCGGCCCGGTTGGCCGTTGCGAGCATCTCGAGCGTGACCTGAAAGAAGCGGTCGTAGTCAGCCATGGCGAGGATCCTCGGCGAGCGGAGGGTAAGCGAGGTTAAGCAAGGTCGTCACGCGTTCGGGCTACGCCCGCGCCCGACGCTGCGGGCGATGCAGGCCTGGAGGGCCTCTTTAAGGTTGGCGAAGGTCGGAATGCCGGTGAGGTCGACGCCGAGGTCGACGATCGTCTGGGCCACCAGGGGGCCGATGCCCGAGATGATGCCGTGGGCCCCGAGCAGCTGCACCCCGCGGATGAGGCGCACGAAGTTGTCGGCCGTGTGAGTGTCGACCGTCTCCACGCCGGTCACGTCGATGATCGCGTGCCGCGACTTGGTGTGGATGATCGTCTCGAGCAGCTTCTCCATCATCCGGGAGGTCCGCTCGCCGTCCACAGAGCCGATCACCGGCACCGCCAGGACGCCGTCCCACACCTGGATGATCGGCGTCGACAGGGCCTGGATCGCCGCCTGTTGCTGGGCGATGATGTCGAGCTTGTCACGCAGCTCCTGCACGCTGCGGTCGCGCTCGGCCAGCGCCTTCGTGTGCGCATCGCCGGTGCGGCGCAGCTCCGCCAGCACCTGCTGCAGGTCGGCGCTGGTCGCCTGCTCGCTCTGCGCCATCTCCGCGAGCTCCGCGTCGATGTCCCGGTCGGAGGCCTCGACCACGATCTCGTCGTACGGGTCACCATCAGCGATGAACATCGTCTGCCTGCACCAACAATTGGTGCCGAACAGGCGCGTGCCGTAGCTGGTGAACTTGCCGGCGGTCAAGCCCGCGCCCCAGTGGGCGCCGGTGTTGCGCTGCGCCAGCCCCTCCCAGCCGTCGTGCACACGAAACACCGCCTGCTTGGCCGCGCGGTCGACCTCGACGCACTCCCAGCGGCCCCAGCCATTGGTGTACGCAAACAGGTTGAGCCGGGCGAAGCCCGCCTCGAAGCTCGGCTCGGCCGAAATGATGGCCCAGTCCTCGTCGGTGCCGCGCTGGCCCTCGGCCTGCATCGCCAGCGAGAAGCGCCGCAGCCCGACCATGTTGACGAAGCCCCGCAGCAGGCTCGCCAGCGAGCTGTCGCGGAACATCATGACGCAGGGCACACCCGCGATCGAGAAGCCCCCCTTCTCGAGGTCCCAGCGGAACTCGAGACCCTCAATCGTGATCGTCGGGTGAAGTGAATCCATCTACTCGATCCCCCTCGCGTCAGCGTCTGGTTCCGGATCGTCCGGGTCGATCTCTGTCACGGTCGCCGTCACACCGAGGCGCTCCAGCGCGTCCTCGAGGGTCAGCGCCGTCTGGGCGAGGCGAAAGTCGGCCCCCATCGTCTGCAAGGTCATGGCGATCGGCGCGCTCATGCCACAGATGACCGTCGGCGTGCCCATCAACTTGGCCGCGGCCGCGAGGTTGGCGATCACGTGGCACAGGTGGCTGTCCATCGTCCACATGCCCGTCACGTCGATCACGAGGCCAGCCGCCGCCGAGTCGCGGATCGTCCGCAACACGTCGTCGACCAGCACCGCGGCCGTCTCGTCGGTCACGTCACCCTGAAGCGGGACGACGATGCGCTGCCAGAGCTGGATGACGGGGATGCGGTTCTCGTAGATGCTCATGGCTTATACCTTCAGATCACAGGCCACCACGGTGGCGTCGTCGCTCGGTTTGCGATGCTCGCGGATCACCACATCACACATGTCCTCGACGTTGAGGTGCCGCATGGTCTCGAACGGGCTGCGCTGCGAGATGCCGTCGCTGAACACGATCAAGCGGCTGTCGACCGTCAGCTCGGCCTGACAGATGCGAAACTTCTGCACCCGCGCCCCGAGCACGCCGGGGCTGAGCAAGACCGGCAGCTTGCCGCCGAAGCAGCGGACCTCGACGTTGCCGACCCCGCAGCACACGACCCGCGCCCCGTGCAGCAGGCACACCGTCGCCGCCGCCCCGCGAGTCCCACGCAGGAGCTCGTGCATCCCGTGCATCGCCGCGTCGAGCGTATCCGTCAGCGCCATCGCCAGCAGATAGTCGGCAGCGCGTCCCGCCGCCAGCGCCGCCGCCTCGCCGTGGCCGAGCCCGTCGATCACAGCGACCAGCGCCCGGTCACCCTCGCTGCGCAGCACGACCGCGTCGCCGTTGGCCCGCTCGCCGTCCTTCGGCACGCTGCGCTGCGCCATGATCCAGCCAGACATCAGTAGTGGACCTCGACTTCCACGCGAGTGCCGTCCTTGCCGCTCTCGATCTGAAACTGGTCGGCGAGCCGCTTGGTCCCGAGGATGCCGAGCCCGAGCCCAGTCCGGCTCTTGTAGCGCCCGCCCAGGATCTCCTCGAGGTTGGCGATACCGGGCCCCTTGTCGCGAGCCTCGATGTGCACACACCGGCGCGTCGGCCCGCACTGACGGATCGCCAGATGCCCGCCCCCCGCGTAGCTGATGATGTTGCGCGCCAGCTCGCTGACGATCGTCGCCAGCTTCTGCACCACCAGCGGCGAGACCCCCAGCGCCTGGCACAGGTCCCGCGCGGCCAGCCGCGCCCGCGCGATGTCCGACTCCATCCTCAGCTCGAGCTCGATCGCCTCGGCCTTGCGCACGGAGCCCAGCCGCGTCAGCTCCGCCACCGCCGCCCGCGTGTCCGCCTCACCGCAGAACATCCGCAGCCCCTCGGCCAGGCGCGCCATCAGCTGCGTGTTCACCGTGGCCCCGCGCGCACCGAGCCCCGGCGACTCACGCCGCGCCCGCACCAGGATGCTCTGCGCGCGTGTCGGGCTCACGTAGCGCCCGAGCACCGCCAGCAGCGCCTTGTCGTCGAGCGCGACGACGTCGTTCACAGGTTCACCTCGACCTCGATCCACGTGCCCGTCGGGCCCGTGTGGATGCGAAAGCCGTCGGCGAGGCGCTTGGCCCCGACCAAGCCGAGCCCGCGTCCGTTGCGGCTGACCTTGCGCCCGGCCAGGATCGCGTCCAGTTCGGGGATCCCCGAACCCTCGTCGATCGCGCGAATGAACACACACTTCTTGTCGGTGCCGACCGAGCCGACCACCAGCCGCCCGCCGCTCGCGTAGAGCACCATGTTGCGCGCGAGCTCGCTGACCACCGTGGCGATCTTCTGCAGCGCCAGCGGCCGCGCCCCGAGCTTCTGGCACAGCTCGCGCACCGCCATCCGCGCGCGCGCCACGTCGCGTTCACCCAGCACCTCGAGCTCGAGCGCCACCTCGGGCGCACCCGCCTCGATGTGCACCGCCGGCAGCTCCGCCGTGAACGTTGACCCCGAACCGGGCGTGCTGACCACCCGGATCTCGCCGCCCAGCATGTGGCACAGGCGCCGGGTGATCACCAGCCCGAGCCCGGATCCCTCGTAGCGCCGCGTCGACGAGGTGTCGACCTGATAGAACTCGCGAAACAGCTGACCCACGTGCTCCGGCGCGATGCCGATGCCAGTGTCGCTCACCGTGAACAGCACCCACGCCCGGGCGTTGACCATCTGGCGCTTCACCTGCAGCGTCACCGTGCCGTCTTGCGTGAACTTGCCCGCGTTGCTCAGCATGTTCAGCAGGCACTGCCGCAGCTTGAGCGCGTCGGACCGCATCGTCCCCACCCCCGGGTCGAGCTCGACCCGCAGCGCGTTGCGCCCGCGCTCGATCCCCGGCCGCACCGCCGTGAGCACCTCTTCGACCAGCGCCGAGACCGAGAATTCCTCGACGTGCACCAGCATCTTGCCGGCCTCGATCTTCGAGATGTCGAGGATGTCGTTGATCAGCTGCAGCAGGTGCTTGCCCGCCGTACGGATCCGCCGCACATCGCCGGTGATGGTCTCGTCCTGCTTGCGGTCACGCAGCTCGTCCTCGATCAACTCGCTGTAACCGAGGATCGCGTTCAGCGGCGTGCGCAGCTCGTGGCTCATGCGCGCCAGGAACTCGCTCTTGGCCCGCGACGCCTCCTCGGCCGCCGCCGTGCGCTCGGCGATCCGCTGCTCCAGCGACTCGTTGAGCTCGAGCAGCGCCGCCTCGGCCTGCCGCCGACGCGTGATGTCCGTCGAGATCCCGCAGGTAGCGACGATGGTCCCGTCCGCCCGCCGCAGCGGGAACTTCACCGAAAAGAAGGTCCGCGGCCCGTCCGCGCCGCCCGGCAGCACCTCTTCACACTCCACCGGCAGGCCGCGCAGACGCACCTGCGCCTCGCTGCTGGCGAACAGCTCGACGACGGCCGCCGGCAGCACCTCCCGATCGGTGCGCCCGAGCAGCTCGCCGCGGCGCCGCCCCATCACCGCCTCGTAGTAGCGGTTGACGAACAGGTAGCGGCCCTCCTGGTCCTTGATGTAGACCAGCGCCGGCGTGTGATCCGACATCTCGGCCAGCCGTGACTCGCTGTCGGCGATCGCCTCCGCCACCGCAGCGTGCTCCCGCACCACCGCCTGCTCCGCCTGCACCCGCGCCGTCACGTCCTGGGCCAACGCACACACACGGCCCAACGCGCGGTCGCAGAGCGCCTGCCAGGCCAGCCAGATCACCTGCCCGTCGTGACGCACGTAGCGGTTGCGGAACGCGAACACCTCGCCTGGCCGCGCATTCATCGCGCGAGCGATGCTCTCGGTGGCGTCGCGATCCTCCGGATGGACGAACTCGAGGTAGCCACGCTGCCGCAACTCGGCCACGTCGGCCCCGAGCACCCGCATCATCGGCGCGTTCGCTGCGAGGAAACGGCCCTCGAGGTCAAGCTCGCACAGCAGCGTGTCGCTGGCCTCGATCAGCCGGCGATAGCTAAGCACGTCTCGCTCGACCAGCGGGACGCCAGGCCGCTCCTGCACGCTGACCTCATCTGTGCCGTGAGCGCTGTCCATCGCGTCGAGTCGTCGGCTATCTTGCACCGAGTCAGCACCCGTTCGGGGAAAGAAATCGCCGCCCGTTCTCGCGCCCCAAGCCCCCCGTACAGCCGTCCGCCGTCGGCCTGAGCCACACCGTACCCGCCCGCCCCAGGCAAACCGACACGAGGCCCGTAACATCACCCGAGCTGCGGGCAATCATGGACTCGATGGTGACACTCGCACCAGATACGGCGCCCCCCTCCCCCGACGCCGATGCCGACGCCCCCCTCACCGCGCTCGTCGAGCGCGCCCGCAGCGGCGATATGCAGGCGTGGGCCCGCCTCTATCAGGACCACTGGGCCCGCCTCCTTCGCCACGTCAGCTACCTGACTGGCGATGTGACGGCAGCCGAGGACCTCGTGCAGGAGTGCTTCGCCCAGGCCCTCGCCAGTCTGACCCGCTTCGACGCCCGCGCCCCCTTCTTCGCGTGGCTCCGGGGCATCGCCCTGAACATCGTACGCAAACACTGGCGCACTCGCGGCCGCCGTACGCGTGCCTACACAAGGATCGAGGCCGAAGCCAACGCCGCGAGCCCCGGCGAAGACCCTGAGAGCGGCCACCTCTCGAAGCTCCGGGCCCAGACCCTCCTCTCTGTCCTCGACGAGCTCCCCGACCACCTGCGCGAAGCCTTCGTCCTGTGCGACCTCCGCGACCTGTCGGCCGAGGAGGCTGCCCGCGAGCTGGGGATCTCCCCCGGCAACCTCCGCGTTCGGGCCACCCGTGCCCGCGCGCGCATCCGCATCGCCCTCACCGAACTCGGCTGGCTGAGCACCGAATCCGGAGGCCACCCATGAACGACGACAACCTCGAAGCTTTCCTCGGCGCGACCCGGCGTCACCTCGACGCCGAGCTCGCCGCAAGCGACGCTCGCCCCGACCTCGCGGCCTCCGTCGCCCGCGCCCGCGAGCTCGACCCCGCAGCCGTCTCCGCCGCCGCGGTCCGCGAAGTCGCCGATCTGCCGCCCGTCGCCCAGCTCCGGCCGCGCTCAGCAGCTGTCCACCAGTCCATCTCTGATCAGACAGCGATCGCCCCCTTTGTCACTGCCCTTCGCGACCAGCTCGACGTCGACCTCGCCCGTCACATCCACCGCAACGCGATCACCGGCAGCTCGCCGCCCACCGCAGCACCCTCGACCTCCCCCGCCAACGCGCCCGTCCTCCCGCTCGTCGCGCCCCGCAGCCGCCGCTCCGTCGTCGCTCTCGGCGTCGCCCTCGCGGCCGCGGTGATCCTCGCCATCGGCCTCCGCGGCGCCTTCGAGGCCCGCCAGGCCCGCCAGGGCGCCATCCCTGGCGCCGCTGCACTCGCCAGCCTCCGCGGCGCTGGTGGCAGCGCCGAGTACCGCGATCCGCCCCGCGTCGTACGCGAGCAACCTGTCCCCGAGGACACCCTACCTGTCCCTGAGGACACCCCACCTGTCCCCGAGGACACCCGCGAAGAAACGGCCCCACAGGACACTGTGCCAGCCGAGACCGCCGCGAAGCCGCCGCGGCTGCGCACCCGCAAGCCGGCGCTGCCGCCGGCCGAAGTCATCCCCCCCACCGTCAACGACGCCCCGGCGGAGGACCCACTGTCGGCCCTCGACCGCGAGGCCCAGGCTCGCTGGCAATCCGGCGATCTGCGCGGCGCCAGCGAAAAATTCGCTGAGATCGTCCGCCGCGCCCCCGGCACGCGCGCGGCGGAGACCGCCTACGGCGACCTCTTCGCCCTCGAGCACCAGCTGGGCGGCGAGCCCGTCGCCTTGTGGCGCGCCTACCTGCGCCAGTTCCCGCGCGGCCGCTACGCCGATGACGCCCGCGCTGGCGTGTGCCGCCGCGAACCCGCCGACACCCGGGCGCAGTGCTGGACCGACTACCTGGCCGCCCACCCAGACGGCGCCCACCGCCGCGAGGCCGAACAAGCCGCCCGCTAACCCACTGCGCCGAGCGACGATCCGTGGCAAGTTCCTGGCGAGCTTCCCGTGTCGTCCCTCCTCGCTCTCGCCGCCGCGTTCGCGCTGGCCCCCGCGCAACCTGCTCCAAAGGACATGCCTGCGGCGCCTGTCCCCAAGGACAGCCCGCGCGAAGCCGACGCTGCGGGGGCGCCCACACCCGCGCTCGACCGACCTGTCCCGAGAGCAAGCCCGCGGTTCACCGCCCTGGTCCTGCGCAACGAGGGCATCGCCCTCGACGACCTCCCCACCGCCCTCGCCCTGCGGATCCCCGGTCTGCCGATCGTCCGCGAGTCACCGCAGGACGGCAGCTTCGTGTTCGTCGCGATCCGCAGTGATCCGGCCACCCCCGTGCGCCACCAGATCGGCGTGATCACCTCCGACGGCGCCGCCTACTACCGCGAGGTCGACACCGGCGCCGACCCGCCCGCCCGCGTCCTCGCCAGCGTCCTCGCCAACCTGCTCGTATCGATCGCCGAGGGCCGCGTCCAGCCCGACCGCACCGATGTCGCCATCCCCCCAAG
>JBGAUO010000059.1:0-25218 GCA_044228605.1 Nannocystis sp.
GGCGACGGCGACGGGCGCTACGCGGTCGGGCCGGAGCTCGGGCGGGGGGGCGGCGGTGTGGTCTACCTCGGCACCGACCGCAGCTTGCGGCGCTCGCTGGCCTTGAAGGTGCTGGCGCCCGAGCTGGTGACGGACCCGATGCGGGTGCAGGCCTTTGTCGAGGAGGCGATCATCACCGGCGGGCTCGAGCACCCGAACATCGTGCCGGCCTACGACCTCGGCTGCAGCAACGCGCTCGGCATCTACTACACGATGAAGCGGCTGACCGGGCGGCCGCTGGCCGACGTGCTGGTCGCGCTGCGGGCCGGCGACCCGCCGACGCTGCAGGGCTTCGGGCTCTATCGCCTGCTCGGCTGCTTCGTCGAGCTGTGTCGCGCCGTCGCCTACGCGCACGCGCGCGGGGTGCTGCACTGCGACCTCAAGCCGGAGAACGTGTTCATCGGCGAATACGGCGAGGTGGTCCTGGTCGACTGGGGCCTGGCGCAGGTGCTCGGGCCCGAGGGGCGGCAGCAGGCGCGGGCGCGCATGAAGGCGGGCACGCCGGAGTACATGGCGCCGGAGCAGATCACGCGCAGCGGGCAGGAGCTCGACGTGCGCAGCGACATCTGGTCGCTCGGGGTCATCCTCTACGAGCTGCTGACCCTGACGCTGCCGTTTCAGGGGGCCAACCCGCGCGAGGTGTTGATGCGGGTGATGGTCGAGCAGGTCGAGCCGCCGAGCGAGCGGGCGCCGGGTCGCCACATCCCGCCAGGGGTCGAGGACATCTGTCGCCGGGCGCTCAGCAAGAACCGCGAGTTTCGCTACGGATCGGTGGTCGAGCTGCTGGCGGACCTCGAGGCCGAGCTCGAGGGGACACGCGAGCGGCTGCACCGGGCCGAGCAGGCCCGGCGGGCGCTCGGGGTGGTGCAGTCGATGCTCGAGCGGCTGGCCGCGAGCGAGCGAGCCGTCGACGAGCTGCTGGCGCGCCAGGCGAGCGAGGAGGACGACGCGGCGCGCCCCGGTGATCTGCCGCGGCTGGCCGATCTGCGGCGGGGGCTGCTCACCGGCTACCACGACGTCACGCAGCAGCTGATCCGCGGCGTCGAACAGGACAGCGAGGCCCAGCAGCTGGCCGAGGCCGCGGGCGACCTCTACTGGCGGATCTTCCTGCGGATCTATCCGTCGCGCGCGCCGATCGCCAGCCCGGGCCGCGAGATCGCGAGCGAGCTGCTGGTCAAGCTCAGCGAGAAGGCGTTTGTGGCGGTCGTGCGAGCCGGCCGCAGCCTGGCGCGCTCGCGCCAGTACGCGGCGCTGTCGACCCTCGACCTCGCCAAGCCGGGCACGACCTTCAGCGATCCGTGGCTGAACGTGGTGTCGACGCTGAGCGGAGACGAGGACGACGAGCTCGATCCCAGCAGCGCGCCCTCGGCCCTGCGCACGCTGATCGACCGCATCGCCTTCCTGCAGAAGGTCAGCCTGTTCGCCACGGTGCCGGTGTGGCACCTGCTGCCGATCGCCGAGGCTTGCCGCGAGGCCAGCTTCGTCGCCGGCGACGTGGTGTTTCGTCAGGGCGAGCCGGGCGAGTCGCTGTGCATCCTGATCGCGGGCAACGTCGAGGTCGTGCGCGACGGCGCGGTGATCAATCGCCTCGGGGCGGGTGAGGTGTGCGGCGAGGTGGCGGTGCTCGGTCGGTCCTCGCGGACAGCGGGGGTGGTCGCGGTCGGGCCGCTGCGCACGCTGATGCTCGCGGCCGACCACTTTCGCCGGATCGTCCGCGAGAACGGCGACATCGGCCTGGCGGTGATCGAGGTGCTGAGCGAGCGCCTGCGGGTTGCGACCGAGCGCGAGAGCGCGTTGCGTTCGCTGGCCAAGACCTTCCTCAAGAAGGGTGACCGCGACCTGCTGTGAGCGCTCAGCGCGGGAGCAGCAGCTCGGCGCGGTGCATGGCCTCGCGGGCGACGATCGGGTCGTCGCTGCGGAGGATCATCGCCGGATGGTCGGGGCTGGGGTCGAGGCTGGCGCGCAGGCCGGGGAGCGCGAGCAGGTCTTGCGGGTCGGCGCAGGCGCTGCGGCACTGGATCGCGGTCTGGAGCTCGGCGCGGGTGTAGCCCTTGCCGGGGTGCAGCTCGACGATGACGCCGCGCAGCTGGTAGCTCGGCGACTTCACGAGCTCGCTGGGGGCCCAAAGCGGCGAGACGGCGAGGATGTCGCCGGGGCGCAGGAGCGGGGCGCCGGTGCAGGCGAGGGCGGTCTCGCGGCTCTGGGCAGGGACCGGGCCGGGCCGGGCCGGGCCGGCGCAGGCGGCGAGGGCGGCGGCGCAAAACAGGGCGCTGAGGAGCGGCTTGGTGCGGCGCATGGCGACTTCCCCCCGGCCTGAGACGTGAACCCAGGATGGGCTCAGGCGTCGTGGCTGAGGGAAAATCTTAGGCGGATCGGGCAGGGATGCAAGAGATTCTCTTAGTGTTCGAGGATGATCTCGTAGGTTTCCCTGAGTCCTCGTTTGCGGTCAGGTGATTGGTTCGCCGCTGTCGCGGGTTTGCCAGGTGAAGGCGAGGTGGCGGAGTTGGTGGGTGGAGGCGATGCCGAGCTTGGTGCGGAGGTTGAACTGGTGGGTCTCGACGGTCTTGGCGCTGATGCCGAGGGACGTGGCGATGTCGCGGGTGTTGTGGCCCTGGCCGATGAGCTTGAAGATCTCGAGCTCGCGATCGCTGAGGCTGTCGAGCGGCGACTGGGCGCCGGGGCGCTGGCCGAGGACGGCGGTGTTGAGGAGCGTGGCGGCGAGCGCCGGGCTGACGGCGAGTTCGCCGCGCAGGGCGGTGCGGATCGCGTTCAGGACCTCCTCGGCGGGGGTGGCCTTCATGACGTAGCCAGCGGCGCCGGCCCGGATGACGCGCTCGCCGTAGACCTTCTCGTCGTGGGTGGTGAGGACCAGGATGCGCTGTTCGGGGCGGTGGGCGCGGAGCTGCTTGAGGGCGTCGAGGCCGTCGCCGTTGCGCAGGGAGAGGTCGAGGAGGACGAGGTCGGTGGGGGTGCTAGCGAGCTTCTCGAGGGCGCCGCGCAGGTCCTCGGCTTCGCCGCAGACGTGGAGGTCGGGCTCGCCGTTGAGGAGCTGGCGCATGCCGAGGCGGACCAGGGCGTGGTCGTCGACGACGAAGATCTGGGAGCGGGTCATGCGGGGCTCTGTGCGGGTTCGGGGAGGGCGCAGCGGACCACCGTACCGCCACCCTCGCGGGGGTTGATGCTGAGGAAGGCGCCGATGGCCTCGGCGCGGTGGCTCATGGAATGCATGCCCATGCCGGGCGGGCGCCGGGTGGGTGAGGCGGGCAGGCCGGTGCCGTCGTCGCTGATGGTGAGGACCAGCTCGCTGGTGCCGCGTGCGGGGTCGAGGGTGCGCGCGAGCTCGACGGTGATGGCGGTGCATCGGGCGTGGCGGACGGCGTTGGCGACGGCCTCCTGGGCGATGCGATAGAGGTGGATCGCGGCGCCCTCGAGCGAGACGTGGGTGAGGGTGCAGGTGCAGGTGCAGGGGATGCGGTGGAGGGCGCGGACCGAGTCGCACAGCTGGCGGAGGGCGTCGACGAGGCCGTGCTGGCTGAGGACCACGGGGTAGAGCGACTGGGAGACCTGGCGGACCTCGACGGCGCCGGCGGCGAGGTGCTCGCGCAGCTGGCTGATGTCGGCGAGGGCGATCGGCTCGCCGCGGCGGGCGGCGCCCTCGAGGGCCTGCGCGAGCAGGAGCAGGCCGGTGAGCTGCTGGCAGACGCCGTCGTGGAGGTCGCTGCCCATCTGCTGCTGGGCGCGGGCGACCTCGTCGAGCATGCGCCGCTCGAGCAGGCGCTGCTCGGTGACGTCGTGCATGAGGGCGAGCACCGTGTCGCCGTGGTAGCGCGAGAGGCGGAGCTCGAAGCGGCGGTCGCTGGGGCCGGGGCCGATGTCGAGGGCGTGGACCCGGTCGTCGTTGCCGACCTCGCGCAAGCTGCGGAGCGCGGCGTCGGCGTGGGGGCCCGAGAGGAAGCGCTGGAGGTGGGCGAGGGCGCCAGGGGAGGCGGTGGGGGGGACGAGGGAGTCTTGCAGCTTGCCGTCGTGGGTGAGGAGGACGACGGGTTCGGGGAGGGCGGCGAGCAGGGCGGTGCGCTGGCGGGCGCCGGCGAGGGCGGCCTCGACGGCGCGGTGGAGGCGGCGCAGGGCGGGGCGCAGGACCAGGAGGCCCTCGACCAGGAGGGTGAGGAGGACGAGGGCGAGGATCGTCAGCTCGGTGGTGCGCAGGCCGGCGACGTGGGCGATCGATGCCTGCTCGTAGCGGGCGACGACGGCGTCCATGGTGGCGACCCAGAGCTCCTGGCGGTCGACGAGGGTGGTGACCAGGGCCTGGGGGGCGCCGTCGGCCTGCGCGAGGGCGGTGGTGGCGGCGCGCAGGGTTTGCAGCTGGGGGCTGGGGTCGAGCTCGCCGGTGAGGAGGTCGTCGACGGCGCGCAGCTCGGTGTGGGCGGACTCGAGGGCCGCGAGGGTGTCGCCGAGGCGGGCGCGCAGGGGGGCGTCGGTCGGCCGCTGACGCAGCGCGAGGGCCGTCTTGCCGAGGCGCTCGCCGAGCATGCGCTGACGGCCGGCGAGGTTGAGGATGTGCGCGCGGGTCTCCTCGTCCTTGAGGGCGCGGTGGACGACGGCCTGGCCGCCGATGGAGAGGGCGGCGACGGTGCCGAGGGTCAGGGCGTAACGCCACGCGAGCGAGCGGCTCGGCGCTTCGAGGGGTTGCTCCGCCAGCTGGGGGTCGAGGCGCATCCCGGATTGACCTCGCTGAGTATCACGAAGTGGCGGGTGGATCGCATCAGCCGAACTCTCAGCGCGCGGGCCGATTTTGGTGGGTTTTTGGACAGTCGGGCGGGACGCGACAAGCATGTCCGGCGTCGGTGCCGATGCTGCTCACCACGCTGTTGCTTGTCCAGGCTGCTCCGCCCACGTCGCGGGCGGCGGAGGGGCCGACGAGCGTGGTGGCGGTGGAGCGGGCGGCGGAGCCGGAGCGTGTCGCCCCACCGGAGCCCCTGTCGGCGGGCGGTGCCGGGGTGCGGCTGGCCAGGCCGCCTGCGGGTGGCACGGAGTCCGGCGGGAGTTCGGCGACGCCGGCGGTGGGGGTGAGCGAAGTGGGTGGCAACCTGGTGGCGCTCGACGATGTTCCGGGGGAGTTGGAGGACGCCGGCGATCCGCGGGCGCCGTGGGCGGTCGGTGGGTTCGTCGACACGCAATACATCGTCAACAGCAACAGCCCCGACAATCATATCTTTCGTGGCACTTCGGTGTCGTCGCGGACGGGGGAGTTTAGTCCGAACTTGTTGGTGGGATACGTCCGGCGCGACCCGGTGAAGTCGCCGTGGATGTTCGAGCTGGCGCTGCAGGCGGGCGCGGCGGCGGACGCCCTCTATTACGCGGAGCCGGTGCCAGGCGGGGCCAACGGGCGCTTCGCGGGCGTCGAGGTGTGGAAGCACATCGGCAAGGCGTGGACGGGGGTCAAGCTGCGCGGCGGGACCGAGATCGCGGCCGGTTTGATGGTCGCGCCGACGCACTTCGGGAGCTTCTGGACCAAGGATAATTGGCACTCGTCGATCACGTGGGGCTATTCGTCGGTGCCGTTCTTCCTGACCGGGGCGCGGGTGTATCAGCCGATCGGGGACAAGGTCGGGCTCGGGCTTTGGGTCGTCAACGGCTACGGGACGATGGGGGACGTCAACAAGGCGCCGAGCGGGCTCGTGAACCTGGTGATCACGCCGAGCCCGAACTGGGCGGTGGTGCAGAACGTGTACGCCGGGCCGGAGGACGTGGACATGAAGCCGGCGGCGTGGCGGGTGCTGCTCGACACGCAGGTGGTCTACAACGCCGAGCGCTTCGGCGCCGCGTTTGTCGGCGACTACGGGCGCGAGCGCCTGACCTTCAGGGATGGTCAACCGGTCACGCAGTGGGCCAACGCGATGGTGTCGCTGCGCTGGCACGTGCTCGGCGAGCGGCAGCGCTGGGGCATGGCGGTGCGGCCGGAGTTCTTCTGGGATCGCGGCGGGCGCATCTTCAATGAATCGGACCGCGACGATTGGCTGGTGGCGGGGACCTTCACCAACGACCTGCGGCTGTGGGGCGCGCTGCTGCTGCGGGTCGAATACCGCTACGATCATTCGTTCTCGCAGAGCGGATTTTTCTACCGCGGCGCGGCGACCAGCGACACCTCGATGGGCCTCGGGCACACCCAGCACTCGCTGATCTTCAACGTGATCGGGTACTTCGAGCGACGCTTCGGGAAGGTGCGGGGCTGAGAGGTCGGAGATCCATGGAGCACACCAATCGCGTCCTGATCCTCTACACGGGCGGGGTCCTCGGGATGAAGGACAGCCCGGCCGGGTACGTGCCGGCGCCGGGGCTGCTGGCCGAGCTGCTGGCGTCGATGCCGCAATTTCACGATCGGACGATGCCGGCGCTGACGACCCCGCTGTCGCGCCACGGGCGGAGGATCCACTACAGCGTGGTCGAGTACGCGCCGGCGGTGGCGGGGGGCAGCGACGCGGCGACGTGGACGCGGATCGCCCGCAGCATCGAGGCGGGTTACGGCGAGCACGACGCGTTTGTGGTGGTGCACCCGACGGACGCGCTGGCGTACACGGCGTCGGCGCTGTCGTTCATGCTCGAGAACCTCGGCAAGACGGTGATCTTGACCGGCTCGCAGGCGCCGCTGGCGGAGGCCCGCGGCGACGCGCTCGACAATCTCTGGGGGGCGCTGACGATCGCGGGGCACTACGCGATCCCGGAGGTGTGTGTATATTTCGCCAACCGCCTGCTGCGCGGGAACCGGACCCGGCGGGTGGAGGATGGCTTCGCCTCCGGCGGGTTCCCGCCGCTGGTGCAGGTGGGGGCGGAGATCCGGGTCGAGTGGGAGCGGATCTTGGCGCCGCCGAGCCGACCGTTTCGCGTGCTGCCGATGGGCGCGAGCGAGGTCGCGGTGGTGCGGATGTTCCCGGGCATGTCGGCGGAGCTGCTGGCGCGGGTGCTGCAGGCGCCGCTGGCGGGGGCCGTGCTCGAGGGCTTTGAGTCCGGGGCGCTGGCGGGGCGCGCCGATCTGCTGGCGGTGCTGCAGGCCGCGTGCGCGGCGGGGACGGTGATCGTGAACGTGGCGCAGGGAGGTCGCGGCGCCGAGGACAGCGCGTTGGCCGGGGTCGGGGTGATCGGCGGGGTCGATCTGACGCCGGAGGCGGCGCTGACGAAGCTCGGGCACCTGCTCGGGCGCCACCGCGATCGCGGGGAGGTGGCGCGCCTGATGGCGATCAATCTCCGCGGCGAGCTGACGGCGGGGGCGCAGCAGAATCGCTTCAGCTTCCGCGAGCGGGTGTTCATCGCGTCGGTGGCGCGGGCGCTGGCGGAGGCGGGGGAGAGCGTGACGCGGGTGGACGTCGAGCGGGCGCTGCTGCCAGTGTTGATGTGCTCGGCGGCCGGGCTGGGGGACCTGGCGGCGCTCGAGCGGCTGATCGCCAGTGGGGCCGAGGTCGACGCGGCGGACTACGACGGGCGCACGGCGCTGCACCTGGCGGCGGCGGAGGGGCAAGTGGCGGCGGCGACCTTGTTGCTCGGGAAAGGCGCGCGGGTCGGTGTGGTCGATCGCTGGGGCGGGACGCCGATCGTCGACGCGGTGCGCCACCGCCAGCGGCCCGTGGTCGCGCTGCTGGTGAGCCGCGGGGCGCGGGTGCACGGCAATCATGCGGCCCAGCTGTGCGCTCTGGCGGCGGCCGGGGACATCGAGGGGCTGGGGCTGTGGATCGAGGCGGGCGCAGATCCCAGCGGGGCCGACTATGACGGGCGGACGCCGCTGCACCTGGCGGCGGCGGAGGGGCGGGACGACGCGCTGCACCTGCTGCTGGCGTGTGGGGCCGACCCGCGTCGGGTCGACCGTTTTGGCAGCACGCCGATCGAGGAGGCGCGTCGCGGAGGGCATCGGACGGCGCTGACGCTGCTGGCGTCGCACCTCGCGACGGCGACCTGACGCGGGGAGCGAGATCGACCACGGGCTCGCTGCGGCCATTGCGGGCAGTTTCGCGGGGTTTTCGGGATCTCTCGGGCTTGGGGTATCCTGGCTCGCAAACATGGCCCATGACTTCGCCAGCGAGGAGGACCTGCTCGATCGGCTGACGGCGCAGCCGCACGATCTGGTGTTCCTGGTCGGCTCGGCCGTGACGGCGCCGGGGCGAGCGGGTGAGCCGGGGGTGCCGCGGGTCGACGGGGTGATCGAGCAGATCCGGCGCGTGTACAGCCGGCCCGAGGCGCTCGAGCGCTTCGAGAAGGCGCTGGCCGAGCAGCCGACGCAGCGCTATCAGGCGGCGTTTCGCCACCTGCAGCGGACGCGCGGGCAGGACCTGGCGAACGCGATCATCCGCCGCTGCGTGCTGCAGGCGCGGGTGCCGTCGCAGCGCTTCCCGCAGGTGCACGCCGAGATCGCGGAGGGGGCGGCGGAGCTGTGTCGCAGCCTCGAGCACGACGTCGAGGGCTGGCACCTGCCGCCGGCCGTGAAGGCGCTCGGGCGGCTGTTGGCGGGTATCCCGGCGGCGTCGCGGCCGATCGTGCTGACCTCGAACTTCGACCCGCTGGTCACGGTGAGCGTGCACCGGGCGGGCGGACGGGCGTTCACGACGGCGCTGCACAGCGACGGCGGCTTCGCGGCGATCGACGGGCAGGGCACCTTGGTGGTCCATTTCCACGGCGATTGGTTTCGCAGCGACACGCTGCACACGCCGGCGCAATTGGGGCAGGATCGGCCGCGCCTGGCGGCGTCGCTGGCCCAGCTGCTCGGCTCGCGCACGCTGGTGGTGCTGGGCTACGGCGGGTGGGACGACATCTTCACGCGCAGCCTGGTGCAGGTGATCCGCGGGGAGCTGGCGGCGATCGACGTGCTGTGGACCTTCTATGGCGACGACGAGGCGGCGCTGGTGAGCCGCAACGCCGGGCTGCTGGCCAACCTGGCGCCGGGCATCGATCGCGCGCGGGTGATGCTCTACAAGGGGATCGACGCGCACGTGTTCCTGCCGCGGCTGGCCGACGCGATCGGCTCGACGGTGCTGGCGCCGATGCCGGTGGCGCCGGCCGTGGTGACGCCGATGCCGGTGACGCCGCCGACGGTGACTCCGGTGGCACCGGCGACCGGAGACACGACGGCGCCGCTGGCATCGGCGCAGGAGCTCGGGTCGGCGGGGGACAGCATCCTCGGGGCCACGGTGGTGGGCGACAGCGGGGTGCGGCCGCTGTCACCTGGCCTTTTGGACAGCACGCAGTCCGGCGGGCCGAAGAACCCGTTTCAGAAGTCGGGGGCGCTGGCGCCAGGGGCAGCGACCTACGTGCTGCGGGCGGCGGACGCGGGGCTGGTGGCGGCGCTGGCCGAGCACCCGCTGATCGTGCTGCGCGGGGAGTTCTCGATCGGGAAGTCGAGCCTGCTGCTGCGCAGCGATCGCTACTGGGCGCGCGGCTCGGAGGCGGCGATCTGTCGCCTCGACCTGATGGAGATGCGCATCGACGACGTGAACCTGTTTTACGACGAGTTCTTCGCGGCGATCGGGAAGTGCCTCGGCGTGACCGTGCAGGGCTGGCACGAGATCTCGGCGGCGATCGAGCGCCGGCCGCTGATGCTGCTGATCGACGAGTTCAGCGGGCTGACGCCCGAGGTGGCGACCCGCTTCGTGCCGGCGCTGCACCGCCTGGGGACCCGGCACGGGGAGCGCCTGCGCGTGGTGGTGACGGCGCGGGACGCCTTCGAGGCGGTGCTGGCGAGCTTTCAGCTCAACAACCCCAACCTCGGCGAGTGGAACACCGTCGAGATCTTGCCGTTCTCCGACGCGGAGCTGAGCACGCTGCTGGGGCATCTGCCGCCGCGCGGCCGGGCGGCGGCGACCGGGCAGATCGCGGAGGTGCGCAGGTTGTCGGCGATGTGCCCCAAGCCGGCGCAGTGCCTGTGCTTCAACCTGTTCAAGGATGAGCTGTCGGGGCGCAGCGACGCCGAGCTGGCGGCCCGCTGCGGCCGCAAGGACAGCTACCGATGACGCTCGAGAACCCGTACCGGGCGGCGGGGGCCTTCTCGGGCAAGGCGTACATCCGCCGCGAGGCCGACGCGCAGCTGATCGAGCAGATCGAGGACAATCAGTACTACCCGTACTTCGCGGCGCCGCGGCAGAGCGGGAAGTCGAGCCTGTTGCTGCGCACGATGGCCGCGCTCGACCCCAAGAAGTACCGCTGCGCGCTGGTCGACCTGTCGCCCTTCGTGGTGGCGTCGTACGATGATTTCTGGCGCCAGTTCCTGCACGAGGTGGCGCGCAGCGCCAACTTCGACCCGACGCCGATCGGCCAGGAGGACCCGCGCGACGTGCTGCTGCTGTGGCTGCGCGGCTGCCGTCAGCGCCTGATCGTGTTCATGGACGAGATCGACGTGCTGCTGAGCGTCGATTTTCGCGAGCAGATTTTCAGCAAGCTCCGCACCTTCTTCAACCTGCGGGCGCGGCTCGAGACGGCGGATCTGCAGCGGCTGCAGTTCGTGCTCGCGGGGGCGGCCCACTCGTCGCGCTTCATCAAGGACCCGCGCTGGTCGCCGTTCAACGTGGCGATCGAGATCGAACTGGAGGACCTCAGCGCGGCGCAGGTGAGCCAGCTGGCCGTGTACCTCGGGACCGCCGGGGCCTTCGCGGGGCCGGACTTGACCTCGCGGGTGTACGACCTGAGCGGCGGGTCGGTGTTCTTGTGTCAGCTGATCTTCGAGCAGCTGTGGAACCAGGCGGCCCGCGGCAAGGGCAAGCTCGGGGCGGCCGATGTCGACGCGGTGGTCGCGTCGATCGTGGCCGAGAGCCCGCGCAACATCCACTTCTACAACATCTTCCGCCTGGTCACCGCGGACGCGCGCCTGACGATGCTGTTTCGGCGCCTGACCGAGGGGCAGGATCTCGACCACGAGGAGGCGAAGGAGCTGCGCCTCACGGGCATCTGCCGCGGGGCCAATCCCTTTCGCAATGACATCTACGCGCGGGTGTTCGGGCCGGGCGGGCCGCTGGATCTGAAGGTCGGCGACAAGCAGCTGCAGCTGACACGCGCGCTGGACGGAGCGCTCGGCCGGCGCGATAGACTCAGCAGCGACCCGCAGGCGGACCCGCGGCAGCTGGCGGCGACCGAGGCGGAGATCCGTCGCCTGCGCAAGGAGTTCCGCGAGGGGACGGCGCTGCAGGTCGGGGACGTGCTCGGGCGCGGGCGCTACCGCCTGGAGGAGCGCATCGGTCAGGGCGGCTTCGCGGCGGTGTGGCGAGCGACCGACACGCACAATCCGGTCGCGCCGCTGACCGTGGCGATCAAGGTGCTGCACGGGCAGTTCGCGGATGACAAGTCGCGGCGCGAGCGGTTCTTCCGCGGGGCGTGGAAGATGTCAGAGCTGCAGCACCCGGCGATCGTCCGCGTGCTCGAGCCCTACGGCGACGAGAACGGGCAGTACTACTTCGTGATGGAGTACCTGCCGGGCGGGACGCTGCACGCGGCGGTGCAGGAGCTCGAGCTGACGCCGGCGCGGGCGCTGGCGATCATCGTGCAGGTCGGGCACGCGCTGCAGTTCGCGCACGAGCGAGGCCTCGTGCATCGCGACGTGAAGCCGAGCAACGTGATGATCGACGGGGACCGCGGGAAGCTGACGGACTTCGACCTGGTGCGCGAGACGGACATCACCGGCGGGACCCGTACGGGGGCGATGGGGACCTTCCTGTACGCGGCGCCCGAGGTGATGTCGCGGCCGCAGGAGGCGGACGCGCGCGCCGACGTGTACGGGCTCGGCATGACGGCGGTCTTCGCGTTGTTCGGCGGCGATCTGGCGATGGACGTGATCCGGGACGCGGACCGCTTCATCGATCGCCTGCCGTGCAACCCGGTGATCCAGGACGTGCTCAAGAAGGCGGTCGCGTGGGATCGCAACGATCGCTTCGGGTCGGCGGCCGAGTTTGTCACGGCGCTCGAGCGGGCGGGGCAGGAGGAGCGTGCGCCCGTGCGGCGGCGCGTCGAGGTCGCGGCGGTCGCGGGCGGGGCGGCGGCGATGCCAGTGGCGGCGGCGGTGGTGTTCTCGCCGGTCGTGGCGGGGAAGGCTGTCGCAGCGGCGGCGCCGCGCCTGCAGCCCTCGGCGGATCGGGGGCCGGGTGCGCCGCCGCCGGCCGCACCGGCGCCGCAGCCGGCCCTGGGGGCGAAGCGTGAGGCGAACACCCGCGGCGAGGAGGTGGAGCGCAAGTCCGCGGAGGCTGGTTCAGAGGCATGGCCGGCGGCACGAACCACGGCGGCCTACGCGACGCTGGCTGTGGCGAGCTTCGAGGGGGACGACGAGTTCGCCGAGCCGGAGGAGGCGGGGTCCGTCGCGGCGGCGTCCGAGCGGACCGAGACGCGGCTGATGCGGGCCGCGCTGGCAGAGGCGGAGGCGGCTCAGCCGGTGCGACCGGTGCGTCCGGTGCTGGTGCGGAGCTTCGCGGGTGCGCAGGTAGCTGTCTCTGAGGACAGGCAGCTCGAGGCGAGCGGCGTGGCGCGGCGCGGTGAGCCGACACTGGCGGCGCCGCTGGCGAGTCTTTCGGAGGGGCGGGGTTGGCGGCTCGGCGTGGCGCTGGCCGGGGTGGCGGCGGCGTTGCTGGTGATGGTCTTGCTGCCGATGGTGATCGAGCCGGGGGAGGCGAAGCGACTGAGCCAGGCGGACGGGCTGCGGATGTCGCCCGTGGTGCCGTCGTCGATGGCGCCGCCGCGGGTGGAGCCCGAGCGGATCTCGCCGCCGCCGACGCAGCCAGACATGGACGAGGCGGGTGATACGACCACCACGAGCGAGCTGGCGGCGACCAGCGAGTCGCCGTCGGGCCCCGGCGACGTGAGCGGGACCCAGGCGATCGGGGACACCAAGGCCGAAGATTCTCCGCAGCCGGTGAAGGTGCGGGCGTCGGAGCTGATCGCCGAGGGCTGCCAGGAGGTGAGCCGGGGCGACGCGGGCAAGGGGGTGGCGGTGCTGCTCAAGGCGCACGATCGTTTGCCGGGGGACCTGCAGCTGTTGTTGTGCCTCGGTGACGGCTACGCGAAGCTCGGTCGCTATGACAGCGCGGCGATCTTCTACAATCGTCTGCTGGACCGCTGGCCGCGGCACGTCCGCGGGCTGCTCGGGGCGGCGCAGGCCAACGAGGGGCTCAATCGCCGCGATCGGGCCGCCGACTACTACCAGCGTCTGATCGAGATCAACCCCAACAACGCGTCTGCGGCGGCGTTCTTCAAGGAGCAGGAGGAGGAGCGCTTGCGGCTCAGCAAGGCGCCAGCGCCGGCGCCGGCGTCTCTCACGCCGCGGCGTTGAGGCCGGCCTCGAGGTCGAAACCGCCTGCTTCTTGCTGCGAGCGGGGCAGCTGTGCCACGATGCCGCGGCCATGGCCATCAGCAACATGATGCGTGACGATGATATCGCGGAGCAGGATCCCCAGACCGATCCCAACAACGAGGCCTATTGGGCCGAGCGCGGCATGAAACGGCCGCAGATCGTGTGGGAGCGGCTCAGCAGCAGCAATAACATCGAGATCTATCGCACCCGCGTGCCAGGGGGCTGGCTGATCATGTTGGCGCAGGAGTACCGCGACTGCGGTGGCTCCTTCTTCTACCCCGACCCGACCCATCGCTGGGACGGGACCGGCTTTCACGGCTGAGGGTCAGTACCAGGCGAAGCGCAGGCCGAGGTAGGGCGTGTGGCGCAGGCCGTCGCCCGGCACGGCCCGCAGGTCGTAGTTGAGATTGACCGCGAGGGCGGCACTCTGGTTGAGCCAGAATTCGTAGCCGACACCGAGCAGGCCGCCGAGGCCGAGCTTGATCTTGCCATCGCCGCCCGGGACCGCAGCGGCGCCGAGGCCGGTGCGGAGGAACAGGCCCTTGACGATGAAGAAGTAGCCCTCCACGTCGCCGCCGACGAGCGGCTTGGTGCCGAGGTTCTTGCCGGTGTACATGCCGACGTAGAGGTTGGCGCCGAGGGTGACGCGCTTGTTGACGCCGCCGCCCAGCGAGAGTTCGAGGCGCCCGGCGGGGACGACGTTGGACGTGTTCTGGTAGGTGTCGCGGAGGACGGGGCTGTTGAAGAACACGGCGCCGAAGCCGATGCCGGCGCCGATGTAGAAGCCGCGGCGGTCCTGCGGGCCCTCGATCTCGATGCCGTTGCGGCCGACCACGCTGGCCTCGGCGATGCCCGGGATCGCGGTGGCTCCGACGTAGAGACCGGCGATCAGGGAGAGCGAGCGCAGTGCGGCGCCGCGGGGCGTACATCGGGCGAGTGGCTTGGACATGGGGCCTTTCTCAACGCAGGGTGGTGACGTCGACGACGGCGAAGCCGCCGGGTTTCACATCGACCGAGAAATCGTGGGTCTCGTGGGCGCCGGAGCCCGAAGCCGTGACCCGCACCTGGTGGGCGCCGGGGCTGATCGGGACACGGGCGACAAAGACGAAGGCGGGGAGGAGCGTCCAGCTGCGGGTGTCGGGCTTGTCCGCGGCGACCATGGCCCCCTCGGCGGCGAGGGCCGCGAGCAGGCCGATGATCGCGCCAGCGCCGTCTTTGGCCTGGTTGCCGGCGGCCCGGGCCCCCTCGGCGACCGCGGCGCGGACGATGAGTCGTGTGATCGCGGCGCCGATGATCTTCGGCTTGAGCGCCTCGTACTCGCGGACGATCTCGGCGTCGAGGTTGGTGGCGAGCTCGAGCGCTTGTTCCTGGCCGTCGATGCTGAGGGTGCCGGTGTTGAAGAGGGCGCGTGAGGGGACGAGCTCGGGATAGATGATGAACTTGAGGGCCGAGCGCTCGAGGATCGCGGTGTTGCCGGTGATCCAGGTGGCGCCGAGGCCGATGGCGAGGCCGATCGGCATGCGCTCGGGGACCTTGTAGGGGACGCGGCCGACGTTCATCACGACCAGCAGCTCGCCCTGGGGCGCGGCGGGGGGGGCTGTGGGAGGGTCGGCGGGGGGGTCGGGTTGGCCGCTGGGGGCGTTGTCGGGGGCTTGTGCGAGGAGGGTGCTCGCGGGGCGGGCGGCGCTTGGTTCGGGTTCACCGAGCAGGGCCCGGATCCTCGGGGTACGAAAGCCGCTGCGGGCGGCGAGGCGGGCGATGGGTGCACGCAGGCTGGGAAACGCCTGCTCTTGCAGGGCCTCGTCGTAGTAGCGGAGGGCGATGTCGGTCTCGCCGAGGCGCTCGAACACGAAGCCGGCGACGTACGAGCCGAAGGCGCCGTGGGCGTACTGATCTTGCTGGCCCAGGTATTCGCGGGTGATCGTGAAGCGCTTGGCCTCGACGCGGGCGCCGGAGAGGTCGTCCGCGAGGAGGTAGTTCAGCATGTTGAAGGCGTTGAGGGCGAGCTTCTCGGAGGGGGGGGCGTGGTACTTGCCGGCGGAGTCGCTGAAGATCCACTTGCCGACCTGGCCGGGGTCGCGGGCGACATCCAGGAGGACCAGCTGTTTGTCGGCGACGCCGAGATCACGGGCCGACTGCTTCCACTCGCCCTTGCCGCGCAGGACCATGGCGCGCTCGAGGAGCGCCACGACGGTCTCCTTCTTCCACTCGCTCGGGAGGTCGCGGCTGTCCTTGACCTTGAGGAACTTGTTGAGGACCTTCTCGCTGGCGCTGAGGTTGCCGACCTGGGCGGCGTCGCGCGCGAGCTGGGTCTTCTCCGAGTAGGTGGCGCAGGAGAGCAGGGCGAGCGCCGCGAGGAGCACGGGGCGCGGCGGTCGTCGCTTGTCGTTCACGAGCTTCACCTGGTCCGAGAGCCTGGTCCGAGGGACAGATGCGTGGGATCAGCGGACGATGGCCTTGCTGCGCTCGGCCTTGTTTTGGAAGCGGACCAGGCTGGTCTCGACCTCGATCACCTGGACAAACAGGGTGTACTGGACGCGGCGCTCTTTGTTGAAGAACTCGTCGACGGAGCCGACCTTGCCGGTGATGTAGTACTTGGCGCCGAGTTGGCGGGAGATCTGGTTGGCGAAGTTCGGGTCGTAGATGCTGCGGTTTTGCTGGACGGCGACCTCGTTGGCCATCTCGGCCTGGCGCTCGCGGCTGACGACCGCGACCGTGCCGCCGTTGACCAGCTCGGTCTCCATGTCGGCGAGCAGGGTGTTGAGCTGGTCGTCGATGTGCTCCGAGGTTTCGTTCTTGAACGGCCAGATGGCGACGACCTGGCCGGGGGTCTGGGTCATCTGTGCCCACCACGGCGAGCTCATGAGCTTGTCCATGTTCATGCGCATGAGCTCTTGCAGGTCGCGGCGGTCGAGGGTGGTGCTCATGGCACCTTGGTCGAGGTTGGGGTTCTCGGTGCCAGGGCCGCCGCGCACGGCCTTCGGCTTACAGCCCGAGGAGGCGAAGGCGGCAGGGGCGAGGGCGAGGGCGAGGGCGAGGGAGGTGACGGGACGGGTCATGCAGGGAGCTCCGACGAGGGGAATGTTGGCAAAGAGCGGTGAGTCGAGCGATCGCGCGGGTGATGGGGCTCACAGGATCAGGAGCAGGTCCTCCAGGAGGTGCAGGCGCTCGTAGACCGCCTCGACCTCCTCGACCCGCTCGGCCTGGAGGGTGAGCGTGACGCACTGCCGCGCATTTGTGGCGGTGGTGCGGACCTGGATCAGGACCCGGGTCGGGTGCAGCTCGGCGTGGACGGCGGCGACGACCGCGGTGTGGAACTCGGCGTGGCCGGGGCCAAACGCCTTGATCACGTACTCACCGGGGAACTGGTGCACGGCCAGCAGCGCCTCGCGTGAGGGGGACTTGCGTGCAGCGTCGCTAGGAATACCTCCGGACATGCCGGCAGTCCTATCACGCTTGCATGGCACCGGCACGGACGGCGCAGATGAGCTCCACCTCGCCGGGGCTGGCGGTGCCGAGCGTGCTGCCGGCGGGCCAGTGCCACAGCGCGCCGAGCTGGGCGTCGCGGCCGTCGTCGCCGATCAGGCCGCCTTGCAGCACCAGGGCCGTGGCCGCGCCGCCCGGGTAGCGCGCGCCGACGCTGTGGCCGGGGGCAACGCGCACGAGGCAAGTCGCCGGCCAGCTGGGGGCCTGCACCATGGTCGCGTCGAGGGCGTCGTCCCGGGCTGACCTGTCCGCAGGGACAGCCGCTGGGACCTGCACGGCGAGCAGGCGGACGCCAGGGCTGTCATCGAGCCAGCCCTGGGGGCGGTCGACGGCGGCGATGTGTTCACGGGCGGCAGCGAGGTCGACGGCGAAGAAGCGGGCGAGGTCGACCGCGAAGGGTTGCATGCGGTCAGGGCCGGTGACGGCCGCGTGGACTCGGAGCTGGATCCGCGGCGGCGCGGGGCCGGGGAGCGTGTAGAGGGCGAGCGCGTGGACGGTGTCGCGGACGGCGGCCGCGGTGGCACCGTCGATCGCGTGGGTACCGAGCTGCAATGCTTCACCGAGGTCGCAGGCGGCTCGCTCCTCGGGGCTGAGCTCGGCGAGCAGGTAGGCGGCTGCGAGCAGGTCGGGGGGGCCGACCTGGGGGGCGTCGACCCATAAAAGGCCCGTGCGAAGGCAGCGCAGGGCCTCGGCGAGGTGCATGCGTACTTGCCCAGCATTCATCGTCGAGCGGTCGCCGACCTCGGTGGCGGAGAGGCCGTCGAAGTAGGCGAGTTGCAGGAGGCTCCGCTGTTCGCCACTGAGGGCGTCGAGGACCCGTCGCACCTTCGCCCGCAGCTCTCCGAGATCGGCGGCCTCAAATGCGGGGCCGAGCTGGGCGATCATGGTGTCGTGGGTCGAGGCCATGCGCTTGGCCCGGCGGCCCTTGCTGCGTCGCAGCGCCATGGTGCGGACGCCGATCGTCCACCACACGCGCACGCTGAATCGGGCCGGGTCGAACACGCGACAGCTGCGCCAGGCCTCGACCAAGACCTCATGGACGGCCTTCTCGGCGTGATCGCGGTCGCCCACCATACGCAGGGCGATGCCCATGAGCAGGGGGGTGTAGGCCTGACAGAGTAGAATGAAGGCGTCGACGTCGCCGCGGGCGGCGGCGGCCATTTGCGCCGCAGCCGTGGCCTCGCTGATGCGTGAGGCGGCTGCGGGATCCCTCTCCATCATGTCGCCCCGAGGGTCGTCGCATCGGCAACGGTTGTCAAGGCGCGCCCGGGCGCATGTCGGCCGTGCTAGGGATCGCGCGTGGATCGGTCGTTGTCTCCGTCGACGCTGGTGGCGCGCCTCGGACCGCGATTGGCGGCGATCGCCGAGTTCGTGCTGCCGGGGCTGCCGTTCGCCGACATCGGCACGGATCATGGGCGCTTGCCCACGGCGTTGGTGGTGGCCGGGTGGGTGCCGTGGGCCGTCGCCTGCGACCGTGCTGCGCCGCCGCTGGCGCGGGCGCGGGCGCGGGTCGAGCGTGCTGGCGTGGCTCCGCGGGTGCATGTGCGGCTCGCCGAGGGGCTCGAAGCGCTGGCGCCACGGGAAGTTGCGACGGTGGTGATCGCCGGGATGGGCGGGCCGACGATGTTGGCGATCCTGGCGGCGAGCGGCGAGCGGACGCGGGGGCTGCAGCGGTTGGTCTTGCAGCCGAACTTCGGCCATGAGCGGCTGCGCCGCGAGCTTGCGGGGCTCGGTTTGGTGTTGGTCGACGAGCGCCTGGTCGTCGAGCGTGGGCGTTTCTATGCGGTGCTCGTCGCGGAGCCGGGGGATCACGGCGGGGTCGTGAGTGACCTCGATTGCCTCGTCGGGCCGCACTTGTTGGAGCGCGGCGGACCGCTGTTGACGCGGTATCTCGAGCAAGAATTGCGGCGCTGCGAGGTCGAGGCGGCCGGCATGGCGAGCGCGACGCGGTCCGGAGACCCCAGCCGTGCGGCGATCCTGTTGCGGCGCTGCGCGCTGCTCGCGGAGGCGCTGGTCAAGGCGCGGGGTTAACGGGCATCCTCGGTCGATATGACGGAATCGGGCGACGAGCGGCCGGCCGCGCCGGCGGTCACGGGTGATCTGGCGAGCCTCGAATCGGTTCGGATCGACAAGTGGTTGTGGGCGGCGCGCTGCTTCAAGACGCGTGGCCTGGCGAGCGAGGCATGCGGGGGCGGCCACGTGAAGGTCAACGGGACCTCGGTGAAATCGGCGAAGTTGCTCAAGCGCGGCGACGAGGTCTCGGTGCGGACGGGCGAGGAGTTGCGGATACTCTCGGTCGTCGGGCTCAGCGATCGCCGCGGCCCGGCGGCGGTGGCCAGTACGCTCTACCTCGACAAGACGCCGGCCCGTCCGCCGCCGGTCGAGGTGCCCGGGATGATCGTCCGCGACCGCGGCCTCGGGCGTCCGAACAAGCGCGAACTGCGGGACATCCGTCGCGTCCGCGGCTACTAGGCCTGAGCGCCGGCGCTGGCAGCGGGACAACAGCCTGGTGGGCCGGTCGCTGTGGCCACCTTTTGTCCGCTGGGACGCCTGGCGCCGGTGTTATTCTCCCGCCGCGTGCGTCGATGCGCACGATGCGAGTCCAATTTTTTATCGAAGGAGAATTGCATATGCGCCTACGTGGAACTCTGATCTGCGCCATTGGACTGCTGACCCTGCCGGCGTGCGGGAGTGACGAAGATGTCGGCGGTAGCAGTGACTCGCAGACGACCAAGCCGCCGACGACCGACAGCACGTCGACGACCGACACCCCGACGATGGGGGCCACGGACAGCGATACGAACCCGCCGACGAGCACGGGCGAGCCGACGACCACGAGCAGCGCGACGGACACGACCACGGCCCCTCCGCCCGATCCGTTGATGGTCGACTGTGGGGCCCCGCCGAGCGGGGCGAAGGCGGCAAAGTACAAGCACCAGCCGAGCGCCACCGGCGGTACGCCGGGTTACACGTGGAGCGCGATAGGGCTGCCCGCCGGACTGAGCATCGATGCGGTCAGCGGCCAGATCAGCGGGGCCTCGCAGGACGTCGGCGACTTCGTCTTCGAGCTGACGGTGATGGACAGCGACGGCATGTCGGCGATGACTTCCTGCCCGAGCGTCAACTTTAACGACCAGCTCAGCGTCGATCTCGATGCCATCGACGGCCCTTGCCTCGTCGCCGGCGATTCGCTGAAGGACTACATCACCGGCGGCGACGGGTCCCCGCTCGAGTGTGTGGCGCCCAAGGGGATCGGCGACGGCACGCTGCCGGCAGGTATCACGATCGACAAGACGGAGTGCAAGATCACAGGGTCGATCACCGAGACTCGCTACGGCACCTACGCCTGGATCGTGCGGGCGCGGCAGTCCGGCGTCGATGTGTACGCGCCCTTCTGCGCCACCCAGGACAAGCAGGCTCCGAAGGCGTACTCGATCGTCGGCAACCACAGCGGCAAGCTCGACAATGAGCTCGAGCCGCTGGTGCTGTCGACCAAGGCGGATCAGAGCCTGCTGCTCGACGGCGACGCCGACCCGGGTTTTGTGGTCGACAAGGGGGCGTGTGGGGCCACGTGCTTCTTCGGCTTCGCGTACACCGTCTCGCCGTCGCCGTTTGGCACCGGCGCGTGCAACGACGACAAGGACAAGTGCTTCGGCCTGTGCCCGCTGATCGCGGACGCCAACGAGCCGGACGGCGACAAGCAGATCGGCTGTTCGTTGGTGCCGAAGATGGGGCTCAAGACCGGTTTCGCGCACGAGATGTGGGCCAAGGGCGATGTCCCGCCCGACGAGTTCAAGACCCGGCCCTTCATCCTGCAGTGGGCGATCGACTACTGTCTGACCACCGTGAACGGCAACTGCACTGGCAAGGACGCGATCTTGGCCAATGGTGACGATTCGAACCTGGCGTTCGCGGTCATCGTTCGCCCGCAGCCCTAGCGTCCGAACCTGCGGCGCAGCCCCCGAATCGCGCGCCGTCCGGCTCGGGGCATCTCACGTCGCGCGCCGAGATCGGGCTACAATCGCGGCCCCTGTTTCGATCCGGCATGAGTCTCGCCACCGAAAACCTGCCTGAGCCCGCCACCGCCGCCCCGGCTGGCGAGCGAGCGTCGAGCCAGGTTGACCGCGAGCACTCGCGGACGGTCGAGGGCGGCTGGGGCGCAACCCTACCCGGAGGACACACCGACGCCGAGACGACGGCGCCAGGGCCGATGGCGATCACCAACGTCGAGGCGCTGCCACCCCAGGGCGAGGCGCGGCCGGCGACCCACCCGCCCGGCATGATCACGACGATGCGCCCGGGGATGATGACGACGGCGCTCGGGACCCTTCACGACGGTGTTGGTAAGGGTTCTCGCGCCAGTACGTTGACGCCCGGGACGATCATCGACGGCAAATATCGCCTGGAGAAGCTGCTGGGCAAGGGTGGGATGGGCATCGTTTGGCGGGCCGAGCACGCCCACTTGCACGGCAGCGTGGCGATCAAGTTCTTGCTCGATCGCTTCCGGGCCAAACCGCAGGTCATCGAACGCTTCCGCCAGGAGGCGACCGTGATGGGGGCTCTCGGGCACCCCAACATTGTTCGTGTCTACGACATCTCACCGGCATCGTCGGACATGCCGTACCTGACCATGGAGCTGCTCGATCAGGGCAGTTTGCGCGAGTACCTGAAGCGCAGCGGCGGGCAGTTGCCGCCGGACGAGGCCTGCGAACTCATGGATGGTGTGTTGTCAGCGCTGATCGCTGCGCACAAGCGAGGCATCGTTCACCGCGACATCAAGCCCGACAACCTGATGCTGGCGACGGTCCGCAGCTTCGAGACCGACATGAACGAGGACCAGCTCAAGATCCTCGACTTCGGCGCGTCGCTCCTGCTCGACGACAGCAGCGACATCAACAACGGCGAGGGTCTGATGGGCACGCCGTACTACATGTCGCCGGAGCAGGCCTCGGGGGCACCACTCGACCAGCGCAGTGACCTCTACTCGACTGCGGTGGTGCTCTACGAGATGATCAGCGGCAAGCTGCCGCACACCGCCGAGGACGTGCATTCGCTGGTCTACTCGATTGCGACCGAGGAGGCGGCGCCGATCGCCACCTACGCGCCGAACCTGCCGCGGCCGTTTCGCGAATTCTTTGACCGCGCGCTCGCCCGCGACTCCGCTGCGCGCTACCAAACCGCCGAGGACATGCGCCAGGCGATGCGCGGGTTGTCGCGCAAGCTCGCCGGCAAGAACCGCAACACGGCGCTGCACATGGCCGCCGGCGATACCGGTCCGCTTGAGGTCCTGCCCGCGGGGCGGCCTGACTCGCAGCCCCTGCGGGGCTTTCGTGAGGCGCTCGATGACCCGACTGGTAGCAGCCGCAACGGTCAAGTTCCGCAGCCCACAGCGTTGACGGGTGCCGGAGCGCCCGGGCTGCCGTTCCCGGCAGTCGCCGCGGTCGCGGCGGGCCTGGCCGTCGCCCCGGCCCTGCTGATCCAGTGGCTACGCCACGGCGGCCTTGGCCAGGCCTCGGGTGTCGACACCGCCTTCGCGTGGGCCGGTTGCGCGGGCCTGGCCGTGTTGCTGGCCTGGCAACTCCGGCAGCGGAGCTGAGAGGATCTGCGGGCGACGCCGGTCCGAGCCGCGCGCTCCAGACGAACAAGTGTCCGGGTGGTGCGGCCCTACGCTCCTACCTTTTGTGAATGCCACGAACCTGGCAGGGCGCGTGGGACAGGTGTCCGAGTGCCACGGCCGGGCGGGCAATTGTTCGCTGTGGTGCGACGAGGCGAGCCCCGGTATCGTGGTCTACGAGGTCATGCCGCAGCAGTCGCAGGTCTGGAAGATGGCGATGCTCACCTGGATCGGGCTGTGGCCGACCGTCACGGTGATGATGTGGGGCGTGCGCCCGCAGATCGCGGACCTGCCGATCGCCCTGCAGACGTTGATCATGACCGGGATGATCGTCCCGGTCATGACGTGGGTGCACATGCCGCTGCTGACCCGGTTGTTCCGTCGCTGGCTGCGAGCCTGAGGCTTTAGCGGGCGCGGACGCGGGGCTTGGCGCCGGTCCTGGCACCGGCTTTGGCGCGGGACTTCGTGGGTGTGGCGCTCAAACTCTGACCCCAGCGAGCGACCGCCTCGAAGACGGCCCGAAACCCACGACCCGCGGCCGTGAGTTCGTACTCGACGCCGACCGGAGGCCCCGGGATCACGCGGCGTTCGACCAGGCCGCGCGCCTGCAGGTCCTTCAAGCGCCCCGAGAGCATGCGGTCACCGACGTGCTGGATCTTGGCCTGCAGCTCGCCAAAGCGCAGCGGACCGTCCTCCAGGGAGGCCATGATCAGCCCATTCCACGGTCTGGCGATGATGTCCATCGCCAGCTGGAAGCGGGGGCACAGGTGCTCGCAGACGCGCCGCATCGCCGGCCAGTATACGTCGGCGCTTGTGAAAAGGAAGTGGCTTGACAACCTGCGGTGACCCGGACAGATTCTCTCTCATCGCTCGCTTCCTTTTCGGAAGCAGCCAGCAATTGGGAGGCAGATATGCCGCGCAAGCGCAGGGACAGCGACGAGGACAGTGAGCGCGGGGCCGCCAGCCGCCGCGCGCCGATGTATGCAGTGCTCGCGCGCGAACTGCTTCGCCACCTGGGGGACACGCTCCCTGGCGTCGCATCGGCGGGGCGCGGCGACCCCGGTCGCACCGCGGCCCTGCACGGTGATGGGCATGCCGGCAGGAGCGGCGTCGCTGAAGACGGGACTGAGCGGGCGGAGCGGCGAATCATCAGCGCTGTGAGGGTTCTTCGCGGCGGCGATGTCGATGGGGGGCAGGCCGCGCCGGCGCCCCAGCCCGCCGCGCTCGTCGAGGAAGCACGTGCAGCCCGCCTACGCGGCCCGCGGCTTGTCAGCGATGAGCGTGATACGAGCAACGAGAGGCCAGCCGAAAGGCCCGCTCGCATCGCTGGGTCCTTTGGATGAGCCCGATCGCCCGAATCGCCAGGGGAAGGTCGCCGTGTTAGATCGGTGCTCATGCATCGACGGGCGATCGAGCGGTGAGCGTCGTCTTCAGC
Organism: Nannocystis sp.; assembly: GCA_044228605.1. Classification (GTDB taxonomy): domain Bacteria; phylum Myxococcota_A; class Polyangia; order Nannocystales; family Nannocystaceae; genus Nannocystis. Next base: position 23,887 of record JBGAUO010000059.1, read on the forward strand.
GAGATGGACAGCCCCCTCGGTCCGTTGCGCCTCGCCGCCTGCGATGACGCGCTGATCCAGCTCACGCTCGGGGCCGTCGGCCCGCCGTCGCACGCATGGCGACGTGATGACGCCGCCCTCGCGCCAGCGTGTGCACAGCTGCGCGCCTATCTCGCGGGCGAGTTGCGGCGCTTCGAGCTGGCACTCGCGCCGATCGGCAGCGAGTTTCAGCAGGCCGTGTGGCTCGAGCTGACGCGGATCCCCTTCGGCGAGACGATCAGCTACGGCGAGCTCGCGCGCCGAGTCGGCCGGCCGCAGGCGGCGCGGGCCGTCGGCATGGCCAACAACCGCAACCCGATCGCCATCGTCGTGCCGTGTCACCGTGTTGTCGGCGGCGACGGTCGCCTGGTCGGTTTCGGCGGTGGCCTGCCGCGCAAGCGATGGCTGCTGCATCACGAGGCTGTCCACCGCGAGTTCAAGCTCACCTCGCCGTCCCTTGTGCAGGCCACAGCGACGGGGCAGGGTCGTTGGCGTGGACCTTGATCTCTCGCGGGCCAGCCACCTTGAAACCCTCGCGCCCGGCCGCTTCTCCTGGGAGGTTCCCGACGGCTGGCAGCAGGGCAGGGGGGCGTTTGGCGGCTTGGTCCTCGCGGCCCTGCTGCGCGCGATCGAGGCCGTCGAGCCGGATCGCAGCCGGAGGACCCGCGCACTGACCGGCGACCTGTGCGGGCCAGTGCAGGCGGGGCAGGCCGAACTCGTCGTCGACATCCTGCGACGCGGCAATAACCTGAGCAACCTCGACGTACGCCTGTACCAGAACGGCGAGGTTCAGGCCCGGGCCAGCGCGGTGCTCAGCGCGGCCAAGGCCATTGCGCGGATGCCCACGCCGCATCAGCGACCAGAGGTACCGCCCTTCGATGCGCTCGTCGATCTCGCGCTGCGTCCGCCTGAGGCGCCCGTGTTCACCCCGCACTTCGAGTATCGCTCGGCTGCCGTGTCGCCGTTCGAGCCGGGCCCTGGCGGCTCGCTTGGCTGGTTGCGCCTCCGCCGTCCGCCGCCACGGATCGACGCGCCAGCGCTGCTCGCTCTGCTCGATGCCTGGTGGCCAGCGATCTTCGACGGTCGTCCGCGCCCGATGGCCACCGTCAGCTACACCGCCGAAATTCTGGTGGACCCCGAGGAGCTCGACCCGAGCGCACCGCTGGTCTACACCGGCCGCGTCGCGGGCCTGCACGAGGGGTTTTGCGTCGAGTTCCGCGAGCTGTGGCACGGCGATCGCCCGGTCGCGCTCAACCAGCAGACTTTTGCGATCCTGCGCTAGGCCAGGCGTTGCACTCGCGTCGCGTGTCCTAG
>JBGAUO010000005.1:0-89104 GCA_044228605.1 Nannocystis sp.
GTCTTTTGGCGCGCGGCCGCCGGCCTTGAGCACACCGCCTGGATCGGCGATGCTGCGCCGCCGGCATGAAGCCCCAGGAGCCACGTACGGGCGAGAAGGCCGGCCCGCCCGCGGGGGCTGGCAGCGCCGAGCAGCGCATCGACGCCAAGGTCGTCAGCACGGTGTTTCACAACAAGGACACCCGCTACACGGTGCTGCGGGTGCAGATGCCGGGGGAGCCGGGGCTGTCGACGTGGGTCGGGCGCAGCGGCGGGGTCGACGAGGGGGCGCAGGTGTCGGCGGCGGGCGAGTGGGCGTATCACCCCACGCACGGGCGCCAGTTCGCGTTCACGCGGCTGATCGCGAAGGCGCCGACGACCCTGCCGGGCATCGTGCGCCGGCTCGAGCGTTACCCGGGGCTGGGGGTCGACAAGGCCGAGAAGATCGTCGCCAAGTTCGGGCTCGACACGCTGACGATCCTCGACAAGCAGCCGCGCCGGTTGCTCGAGGTCGACGGCGTGGGGCCGAAGACGCTGGAGAAGCTGCTGGCGTTCCACGAGGCCCGCAACGGGCCGGTGGTCGAGGTGGAGAACGCGCTGATCGAGCTCGACCTGCCGACCTTCCTGGCCCAGGCGATCGTCGATCGCTACCAGGACCAGGCGCTGCAGGTGATGCGCGAGCGGCCGTACCGGCTGGCCCGCGAGGTGCGAGGGATCGGGTTTTTGACGGCCGACAAGATCGCCCGCGCGCTCGGGGTGGACCTCGAGAGCGACGACCGCGTCGACGCCGGGCTGCTGTACACGCTCGAGCAGGCGGAGAGCGACGGCCACTGCGCGCTGCCCGAGCCGGTGCTCGTGCAGAAGGCGGTGGGGATCCTCGAGCTGCCGCACGAGCGCATCGTCGACGGGGTCTCGCGGCTGGTCGCCGGCAACGACCTGGTCCGCGACGAGCGGCCGGGGACGACCACGCTTTACTACCCGCCGCGTCACTACGACGCGGAGTTGAACGTGGCGCGGGTGCTGGTCGACCTGTCCCTTGGGACAGCAGATCGCCCGCGCTGGAAGTCGATCGTGATGCCGTCGGACCTGAGCCCGGGGCAGGCCGCGGCGGTGGCGGCGATCACCGACGCGGGCCTGGTGGTGCTGACCGGCGGGCCGGGGACGGGCAAGAGCACGGTGACGCGGCAGATCATCGAGACGGCGCTGGCCAACGGCTCGGAGCTGCTGCTGGCGGCGCCGACCGGGCGCGCGGCGAAGCGGCTGGCGGAGGCGACCGGGCACAAGGCGACGACGATCCACCGCCTGCTCGAGATCCAGGGCAACACCGGGCAGTTTGGCTTCGACGCCCACAACCCGCTGCCGCCGGGCCTGGTGGTGATCGACGAGGCCTCGATGCTGGACCTGCCGCTGGCGGAGGCGCTGCTGTCGGCGCTGACACCCGAGCACCGCCTGCTGCTGGTCGGCGACGCCGATCAGCTGCCCTCGGTCGGGCCGGGCAACGTGCTGCGCGACGTGATCGCGGCGGCCGAGCGCGATGAGTCGCCGATCCCGGTGGTGCGGCTGACGCAGATCTTTCGCCAGGCGGAGGGCTCGACGATCGTGGTCGGCGCCCACGACATCTTGCACGGGCGGGTGCCGCAGAGCGACAAGCGCAGCGACGGCGAGTTCTACGTCGTGCCGGCGCGCGACGCCGAGCGGGCGCACGAGCTGGTGGTGAAGGCGGTGACCGAGCGCATCCCGCAGGCCTACGGCCTCAACCCGCGGACCGACATCCAGGTGCTGTGCCCGATGCACAAGGGGCGGGCCGGCACCGAGGCGTTTAACCTGGCGCTGCAGGCTCACCACACCAAGGGGCAGCCAGAGCTGGTGCTGAACCTGCCGGGGCGCGCGCAGCCGCGGGTGTTTCGCGTCGGCGATCGGGTGATGCAGATCCGCAACGACCACGAGCGCGGGGTGTTCAACGGCGACATCGGCGTGGTGACGGCGGTGTTCCCCGACGTGCCGAGCCTCGTGGTCGAGATCGATGGGACGCCGGTGAGCTACGACGTGAAGCAGCTGGCGGCGCTGCAGCTGGCCTACGCGGTGTCGATCCACAAGAGCCAGGGCAGCGAGTTCCCGGCGGTGGTGATCCCGCTGCTCGGTGAGCACCACGTGATGCTGCGCCGCAACCTGCTGTACACGGCGGTGACGCGGGCGCGCAAGCTGTGCCTGATCGTCGGCGATCCGCGGGCGGTGACGCAGGCGGTGCACCGCGGCGACGCGGCCCACCGCTACACGGGGCTGGCCGAGCGTGTGCGGGCGGCCCTGCGGGCGCGCCTCGGCGAGACCGAGTTTGTCGCCGACGCCTGAGCCGCCCGCGTCACCCGCACGTGGGGTTCTGGCATTTATCTTTGGCCAGGGCGGGATCCAGGCCGTTGGGGAAGCCGTCGCCGCAGTCGCTGCTGCAGAGAGCGAGGCACTTGTTGTCGTTCATGCATTGATTGTTGCATGCGGCGATGCAGTTCTCGTATGCGCCGCACTGGGGCTCGGCGTCACAGGCCGCGATCTGTGGCAGGCACGGCAAATTGCAGACCTGGAAGCAGGGGCCCATCAGGCAGTTCGAGATCGACACCAGGGGGACGGCGGATTCGACGGCGCCGGGGCATTGGGGCCACTTCCCGGGGCAGGGCTCACCGGCGATGCAGTCCCAGGCCTCGGCGCAGGGGGCCATGCTCGCGCAGCTGTCGAAGGGCTCACAGCACTCGGCGGTCACACAGGCGCGGCAGGCGGGGTCGTTGAGGGACCAGCCGAGCACGCCCAGGCTCTTGCACTGGACGGGGGGATCGGTGGTCGCGGGATCGGTCGTGACGGGGGTGGTGGTCGCGGGGTCCCCCGTGGTCGTCGTGGTGCTGCCCGTGGTGCTGGTGAGCGAGCCCGTGGCCGTGCTGTCGGCGTCGCTGCTGCCCGTGGGGAGGCTCGTGGCGCCGGTCGTGGTCGTGGCGCTTGCGCTGCCTGTGGTGTCGCTGCCGGTGTTGTTGGCGGTGGCGCCGACCGGTTTGTTGTCGACGAAGCAGCCGGCGACCAGTAACGCGGTCGCGGTGATGAGGGTCCGCAGCGCCATGATCGTGGAGGCTAACACCGCGGGGCCACTTCCAGGCGCGCACGTGCCTGTGGTAGGAAGCCAGCAGCACCCATGTCCGGCCACAGCAAATGGTCCACCATCAAGCGCAAGAAGGGGGCGCTCGACGCCCAGCGCGGCAAGATCTTCACCAAGATCGCGCGCGAGATCATGGTCGCGGCCAAAGAGGGGGGCGGCGACCCCTCGGGTAACCCCCGTCTGCGCACGGCGCTGACGTCGGCTCGCGCCGCGAACATGCCGCGCGAGAACCAGGACCGGGCGATCAAGAAGGGCACCGGTGAGCTCGCGGGGGTCACCTTCGAGTCGCTGGTGTACGAGGGTCGCGGGCCGGCCGGCTCGTTCTTCATGGTCGAGCTCTTGACCGACAACAAGAACCGCACGGTCGCCGAGATCCGGACGGCGTTTGGCAAGTCGGGCGGCGAGATGCTCAGCAGCGGCAAGGTGTCGTGGATGTTCTCGCGGCGCGGCGTGCTCGAGCTGGCGAAGGCGAAGATCAGCGAGGAGGCGCTCATGGAGCGCGCGCTCGGTGCCGGCGGCGAGGACATCGAGGACTGGGGCGAGACCTGGGCGGTGTACTGCGAGCCCTCGGCCTTCAACGAGCTGCAGACGGCGCTCAGCGACCTCGAGGCGAGCGGTGAGATCCAGTACCTGCCCAAGCCCGAGCACGAGCTCACCCTCGAGGGTGACCCGGCGGTGTCGGTGGCCAAGCTGTGGGCCAAGCTCGACGAGCACGACGACGTGCAGAAGGTCTATCTGAACGCCTCGTTGCCCGACGAGGTCATGGAGGAGTACGGTCCCTGAGCTGCGGATCCTCGGCGTCGACCCCGGCACCCGGGTGGTCGGCTACGGCCTCGTGGACTGCTTCGACGCCGGGTTTCGCTACGTGGAGTGCGGGGTGATCCGGCTCGCCGAGACGGACCCGATGCCGCTGCGCCTGCGGACCCTCGCGGGCGAGCTGGCGGCGATTATCGGCGAGTATGCGCCGGCGGTCGTGGCCCTCGAGACGGCGTTTCACGGGGTCAACGCCAGCTCGGCGCTGAAGCTCGGGCAGGCCCGCGGGGCGGTGATGGTGGTCGCGGCGCAGCATGACCTGGCGGTGGCCGAGTACGCGCCGGCGCTGGTCAAGCGGGCGGTGGTCGGGCACGGCCGCGCGACCAAGCAGGAGGTGCAGACGCGGATCGCCCTGCTGTGCCGCCTGACGCGCGAGCCGGCCAGCGACGCCGCCGACGCGCTGGCGCTGGCGCTGTGCCACGCGCAGCTGGGTCGTGACCTGTCCCCAGGGACAGCCCGGAGGCCGACGTGATCGGCTGGCTCTCGGGCGTGGTGGTGGCCCGCGATCCGGCCCAGGGCGTGGTCGTGCTCAACGTGAGCGGGGTCGGCTACGAGGTCCGGGTGTCGCTGCAGACCCTGGCCGAGGTGGGCGACCTCGACGAACTGTGCACATTGTGGATCCACACCTATGTGCGCGAGGACCAGCTGCTGCTGTATGGATTTGGTTCCCCGCAGGAGAAGCGGCTGTTCCTGCTGCTCAACAGCGTGCCCAAGGTGGGGCCCAAACACGCGCTGGCGGCCCTCGGGGGCTTCCCCTTCGCAGAGCTGGTCGATCATCTGCGCCAGGGGCGACACGACCAGCTGCAAAAGATCCCGGGGATCGGGAAGAAGACGGCGGAGCAGATCTTGCTGTCGCTCGGTGACAAGGTCGGGGACCTCGGCGTGGGAGAGGCGACGCAGCCGAGCGCGCCGCGCGTCGACGGCGGATCGGCGCTGCAGGACGAGGCGCGGGCGGTGCTGGTCGAGCTGGGCTGGCGGCTCAAAGAGGTCGACACGGCGCTGGTGCGGGTGATCGCGTCGGGTTGGAGCGACGGCGACGGCGCGCTCGACGATCTGGTGCGGCGGACCCTCGCGCAGCTGATGGAGCGCTGAGCTAGCGCGCAGCCAGGGCGCGCAGGCGATCGGACTGGCGCTGCGTCCAGTCGGGATCGAGGAACACCGCATAAAATACGATCATCTGCAGGCTGAAGTAGATCAGCTGATACATGGTGAGGGCGACCAGCAGGTGCATGCCGATACCGATGATAAATCCGAGCGGGCGTAATCTGCGTACTCCGAGCAGGAGCGGGGCGAGCAGCTCGAAGCCGAGGGCGGCGTGCTGCTGGGCGGTGAAGCTCCAGGTCGGGAGGTTGCGGACCATCCAGGCGGCGGCGTCGGTCATGTAGAGGCCCTGGATCTGCATCCACAGGACGTCTTGGTACTTGAGCCAGTCGCCGTAGGCGGCCTTGCACACGCCGGAGCCGGCGTAGTGCAGGAGCAGGGTCAGCTGCAGGACGCGGATCGGCCAGGCGGGGATGCTGCGGCCGGCGGGGGCGACCAGCAGGAGGAAGAGGGCGAAGACGTAGAGGCGGTTGAGGGTGAAGGCGGAGATCGGGTCGGCGAGGCTGACGTAGGCGACACAGGCGAGCGCGACGGCGGTGGCGGGGCGGCGCAGGCGACCGGAGGCGGCGAACACGATGCTGGCGAAGCAGACGATCGCAAACGGGGCGAGGAGGCCGTGGGAGAGCAGCGGGACCGCGGGGGCGTGGGTGCGGTCGGCGAGCACGGAGGGGTGAAAGCCCGCGTCGGTGAGCCACTCGCTGGCGTAGGCGAAGCGGGCGGCCATGTAGTAGGCGAGGGTGGCGAGGAGCGTGACGCGAAACAGCTCGAGGCGCGCGCCCGGGGTGGGGGCGTACCAGAAGGTGAGCCAGCGGGCGTAGAGGCGCTTCATGGGGCCTTCGCGCGGTGCAGCGACAAGATCCGCATGCGGTTGGCGGGCAGCTTCTCGACCGGCGGAGGGTCCCACTTGCCCGGCGGGGGACGGTCGGTCAGGGGGGCGAACCAGGTCCAGACAAAGCGCAGCTCGTCGGGCTGGGGGCGATCGGGGTGGAGCTCGCGGTGGCGCTGGAAGATGAAGGCGGCGACCTCCTCACGGCCGCGCTGGCCGCCCTTGCTGCCCCAGTCGATGAGATATCGGTGCAGGCGAGTGCGGTGCCCAAACGGCTGCATCGGGAAATATTCGCGGCTGTCGAGGGTCTGCCAGTCGGGGCGCCCGTCGCCGCGCACCTGCACATAATAGGCGTTCCAGCTGCTGGGGCGGGTGGTGAAGAGGCAGGCGATATCGTGGCAACTGTGGAGATAGTGGAGGTCGCCGGGCAGGGGCTTGCGGCTGACGGCGCCGTGCCAGAACACGGGGATCAGCCAAAGGATCAGGAAGGCGGCGACCCACAGGCGGTCCCACCATTTCGGGGCCAGCGGCGACGGCGAGGGCGGGTTCATGCGACGCGCAGGAGGGCGGCCGTGATGGCCGGGATGTCGTCGGACTCGCGCAGGCGGATGAGCGCGAGGGCGGCGCGGGTGGTCGGGTCGGGGCGGGTGATCAGGCGGCCGAGGGTGGCGGTCTGTTGATCGAGCAGGGCGATCGCCATGGGGTGGTGCTCGGGCGGCAAGGTGGCGAGCACGCTGGCGACCCGCCAGGCCTGCTTGCGGGCCTTGCCGATGGCGAAGCCGGCGAAGCTCTCGTCGGCGCTGCCGCAGAAGCGGTCGAGGGTGGCGAGCATCGGCGAGGCCTCGTTCAGGGCCGCCTGCACGCCGCCGAGCAGCTCGCCGAGGACGTCGTTGATCGTGTCGAAGTCGGCGCGTAGGCCCTCGATCGCGGGGCCCGGGCAGATCGTGGCGGCGGCGATGCCGAGGTCTAGGTTGATGTGCGCGTTCATGCCGAGCAGGAGGTGCTGCAGGGTGATGAGGCCGGGGTCGGCGGCGGCGTTGAAGGCGACGCGCCAGCTCTTGCTGACCGGCGCGCCGAGCTTGAAGCCGGCGAAGGCGTCGAGGTAGCGGCCGGCGAACACGGTGTCGAGCCGCTCCATGCGCGGGCCGTCGGCGAAGCGGCCGTCGCGGATGCCCTGCTGCACGCGGGCGGTGACGAGGCGGTAGAGCGCGGGGAACAGCGAGAGGCGGCTGCCGCGAGCGGTGGTCTCGGCGAGGATATTGTCGAGGGTGGCGAGGACCTCGTCGATGTTGGTGGCGCTGGACAAAAGGACTTCGGGGCGAGGATACATGGGAGGGTGCCGCTTGTGCAGCGTGGGGTCGCACGATAGCGTCGCGTCGGCATGTCCCCCCGATCTCTGGTTGTCGTGGTCGCGCTGGCGACCGGTTGTTCGCTGTTCAAGTTCACGGTGAAAAACCCGGAGGCGGAGCGCAAGGCGCAGGAGGAGCAGCAGGCGCAGGCCGAGGCGGCGCGCCAGCAGGCCGAGGCGGAGGCGAAGGCGGCGGCCGAGCAGGAGGCGCTGGCGCAGAAGGCCCAGGAGGAGGCGGTGGTGGCCGAGATCGCGGCGCTGCGCGCCGAGCTGACGCAGGGCCCGGACGCCGGCAAGGCGCTGGCGTTTGCCGGCAAGGTGAGCGCGGCGAAGGGCGGCCCGGCGGCGCGTGAGGGTCGGCTCGACATGGACATGCTGCAGCCGGAGGCGCTCGGGTACCTCGAGCGGGCGATCGAGAAGGAGCCGAGCTACGAGCTGTTCCTGGCGCTCGACGTGGCGGCGGGCGGGGCCGAGGGCGACCGGACGGTGCAGCGCGCGTGCCCGCGGGTGCGACCGACGGTGCCCGGGGACGCGGTGACGGCGTTCACGGCGATCTGCCTCGCGCGCTTCGGCGGCGATCGCCAGCTGCTGAAGTGGGCGAGCGCGAAGGCCGATCTGACGGCGCTGCGCAAGGCCGAGGAGGCGCAGGCGCAGGCCGAGAAGGCCGCGGCCGCGGCCGAGGCGAAGGCGGCCGAGGAGGCGGCGAAGGCGGGGGCCAACGGGGCCGTGTACGCGATCGCGGGGGTGTTCGCGGCCGGGCGCTGCGAATTTAATGACTGCATGAAAAACGGCTGGACCACGCAGACCAGCGCCGGGGAGGTGCGGGTGCGCTGCAACTTCGGCAACTGTTTGAAAGACGGGTGGACGGCGCAGCTGCCCGGCGGCGGCGAGGCGCGCACGCGCTGCAACTTCGGCGATTGTATGAAGGACGGGTGGGAGACCAGCTATCCCGATGGCAGCAGCGCGCGGACCCGCTGCAACTTCAGCAACTGCGCGAAGGATGGGTGGGAGACGACGCTGCCGGGCGGCCAGTCGGCGCGCACCCGCTGCAACTTCGGCGACTGCTTCAAGGACGGGTGGGAGACCTCGCTGCCGGACGGCGGGAGCGTGCGCTGCACCTGCAATTTTCAGAAGTGCCTGACGGACGGGACCAGCTGCCAGTGAGGGCGCTCGCGCGCGTGTGACGGGCTGACCGCAGGGGGCCGATCGGGGCTGCCAATTTGTCGCGCGAGGCGTGCGCGCGGGCTGGCGGATCAAGCACTTGCGGGTGCGTTCGCTGGCCTGGATCTTGCGGCGAGGGCGGCTCATGCCTCGCTGGCCGATCGCTGCGCTCGGGCTCGCCGTTTTGACGGCGTGTGGCGAGCCGCCGCGCGAGGAGGTGACCAGTCCTTTGGGACAGGTGCCAGCGGCGAGCGCGGCGGACAGCGGCGAGACGGGTAACACGGAGGAGGGGCTGATCGACGGGCGCGACGCGGGCACGCCCGCGGCGGTGGTGCGCGACCCGATCGCCGCGCTGCCGCCGACCGAGCTGCCGCTGACGCTGCTGGCGACGATGCGGGCGGCGGATCCTGCCGAGGCGGGGGCGACGATCCGCAACGATGATACCGGGGTGATCCGGCAGTATCGGGTCGGCGATCCGCTGGCCGAGGACGCGACGCTGGCGGCGGTGTCGATCGCGGCGGTGCAGATCCAGCGGCCGGGCGACAGCGAGTCGCTGGCGATCCGGCGCGAGTCGATCGAGCTGCGCGAGGGCGATGTGTACTATCCGGACCTGGTCGAGCCCGACGACTTTGTCGGGGTGCTGACGCAGGGGCTGCAGCTGCCCGAGGGTGTGCATTATGTGGTCAAGCGGCCGGAGCAGGCGTACGGGACGCCGCGCACGATCCGGGCGATCCAGGACAGCATCCGGGTGTATCGCCAGCTCGTGTCCGGGGGGCCGAAAATCCACGTCGGTGACATCAGCAAGCGCGGCGGTGGGCACTTCCCGCCGCACCTGTCGCACCGCCATGGCCGCGACGTCGATGTGGGCTATGTGCTGACGGGCGACGAGGCCGACGAGATCCGGTTTCGCCAGGCGGGGGCCCACAACCTCGACGTGGCGCGCAGCTGGGCGCTGCTGCGGGGCTTCCTCGAGGCCGGGGCGGCGCACTACGTGTTCCTCGACTACGGGCTGCAGCGGCTGCTGTACGAGCACGCGGTGCTGCAGGGCGTGGCGCCGGAGCGGCTGGCGGAGGTGTTCCAGTACCCGCGCGGTCGGGGCGCACCGTACGGGATCGTCCGCCACTGGCGCGGGCACAGCAACCACTTCCACGTCCGCTTCCGCGAGTGACCCCTTGTGGCCGGCGGGCCATGACATACAGTCGGCGCCTCATGTCCGCGCCCAGGAGACCCCCCGCCGTGCTCGTGTCGGTCCAGACCCCGGAGCGCAGCGACGAGCAGCACGCCGCCGACCTCGCGGAGCTGACACGCCTGGTTGATACGCTCGGCTACGACGTGGTCAACACGGTGACGCAGCGGCGCGAGGGGCTGTCGAAGGCGCTGGTGCTCGGGGAGGGCAAGCTCAAGGAGCTGGCGGCGCTGACCGGCGGTCGCGGGCACGTGGCGTCGAGCGTGCCGGTGAAGAAGGACAAGGCCCGGCAGCGGCGCGGCGAGGGCGTCGAGGACGAGCCGGAGTTTGCGGAGGAGGAGGTCGAGGACGAGGAGTACGCCGATCCGTCGGCGCCGCGGCGGCCGAAGTTTGTGATCGTCGATCACGAGATCACGCCGAACCAGGCCCGCAACCTCGAGAGCGCGACCGGGGCGACGGTGCTCGACCGGACCGGCGTGATCGTCGAGATCTTCCATCGCCACGCCCGCAGCCGCGAGGCGCGGCTGCAGGTCGAGCTGGCCCGCCTGGCCTACGTGGCGCCGCGCCTGCGCGAGGCGGCGGGCCCGAGCGAGCACCAGTCGGGCCGCGGCTCGGGCGAGTCGGCGCTCGAGCTCGATCGCCGGCGGATCCGCGACCGCATGGCCGAGATCCGGCACGAGCTGGCGGCGATCCAGCGCGACCAGGGGACAAGGCGCAGCGGCCGTCAGGGGACGCCGACGGTCGCGCTGGTCGGATATACGAATGCAGGCAAGTCGTCGCTGATGCGCAAGCTGACGGGCAGCGAGGTGCTGGTCGCGGACCAGCTGTTCGCCACGCTCGATACGACGGTGCGCGGGCTGCACCCGGAGAGCCACCCGCGGATCCTGGTGTCCGATACGGTGGGCTTCATCCAGAAGCTGCCGCACGACCTGGTGGCGAGCTTCCGCAGCACCCTCGACGAGGCCCGCAACGCGGCGCTGCTGCTGTATGTGGTGGACGCGAGCGACCCGACCTTCCGCCACGAGTACGCGGTGACCCGCGGGGTGCTGCACGAGATCGAGGCCGACCAGGCGCCGTCGCTGCTGCTGCTCAACAAGATCGATCGGGTCGACGAGGCCCAGCGCGAGGCGCTGCGGGCCGAATTCCCGGACGCGATCCAGCTATCGGCGCTGGATGCGGAGGACGTGGCGCAGCTGCGGCTGACGATCATCGAACATGTCGCGAAGGACATGACCGAGGCGGAGCTGTTTGTGCCGTACAAACACCATGGGGTGATCGCGGCGCTGCATGAGCACGCGCAGGTGCTGCGCGAGACGCATGAAGACGAGGGGACGCGGATCGTGGTGCGGGCGCCAGGCGAGCTGCTCGAGCGGCTGCGCGGGCAGATGGCGGGGTAGCGAGTTTTTCGCACGCAGGGATGGGGCCGCGATAAGGTGCGGCCGTGCGCGACGAGCTGCCGGCGAATGAACGGGCCCTGACGACGGCGGGGCCGGACGGCGAGCTGCGCGTCGTGCCGCGGCGCGTGGTGAGCCGCTGGGCGGAGCTGACGACGGACGAGCGGGCCGATGTGCTTTCGCTGATCGAGCTGCTCGGCGCGGAGGGCGGGAGCGTGCGCTTCGAGCTCGTGGCGCCGGCGGGGACATGCTGGTACGCGAGCCTGCGCCGCGGTGACGCGGGGTTCGCCGCGCTGCCGGCCTTCGTGGCGGGGGAGGAGCAGCACTTCCTCGCCGCGCTGCAATCTGCGCTGGCGCGCGCTGATGCGGCCGATCTGCTGGCGGCCTTTGTCCAGCGATCGGGCGTGGGGTTGCTGCGCGACGATCTCGTGGACGCGCTGCGGCGCGGGGCGAAGCTGCGGCTGCTGACGGGCGACTATCTGGCGATCACGGATCCGCAGGCGCTGCGCGAGCTGTGCGAGCTCGCTGGACAATATGCGGGGTTGCAGGTCCGGGTGTATTGCAGCGAGGGGCGCAGCTTCCATCCGAAGGCATACCTGTTTCGCCGCGGTGAGGCGAAGTTTGCGTATGTGGGTAGTAGCAATTGGAGCCGTGCTGCGCTGACCGACGGGGTGGAGTGGAACCTGCGGACGATCGAGGTAACGGCCGAGTTGGGGGCGATCGAGGCGCGCTTCGAGCGGCTATGGCGGGCCCCCGCGGCGGTGCTGCTGACACAGGCCTGGATCGATGATTACGCGGCGAGGGCCCCGACGGCGCCGCGGCTCGCCTGGGATCCGCCGTCGCCACGACCGACACCGCATGCGATTCAGGTGCGCGCGCTCGCGGCGTTGGCGAGGACGCGGGAGGCCGGCCATCGACGCGGGCTGGTGGTGCTGGCGACGGGGCTGGGGAAGACGCTGCTCGCGGCGCTCGACGCGTTGCAGATGGGGGCGCTGCGGGTGCTGTTCGTGGCGCACCGGTCCGAGATCCTCGAGCAGGCGCGGCGGGCTTTCGGGTGGGTGCTGCCGGAGCGCAGCGCGGGGCTCGTGATGGCCGGCGTGCGTGAGGCTGGGGCCGATCTGGTGTTCGCGTCGGTGCAGACGCTGGCGCGGCCCGGGCAGCTGGCGCAGTGGGAGGCGGAGCGCTTCGACCTGATCGTGATCGACGAATTTCACCACGCGGCGGCGCTCGGATATCGCCGGGTGCTCGGGCACTTTCGGCCGCGCTTTCTCCTCGGGCTGACGGCGACGCCGGAGCGCAGCGACGGGGCCTCGCTGCTGACCCTGTGCGACGACAACCTGGTCTTTCGGGCAGATCTCCCGGAGGGCATCGCGGCGGGCCGCCTGGTGCCGTTCAAGTATCACGGGCTCAAGGACTCGGTGGATTATCAGGCGATCCCGTGGCGCTCGGGTCGCTTCGATCCGGAGGCGCTGAGCCAGGCGCTGGCGACCCGTAGCCACGCGGAGCAGGCCCTCGCGGGGTATCTCGAGCGCGCGCCCGAGGGGCCACGGCGCGGGCTGTGGTTCTGCGCGTCGATCCGCCACGCGGAGTTCATGGCGGAGTTTTTGGCGGCGCGCGGGATCACGGCGGCGGCGGTGCACAGCGAGCCGGGCGGGGCGGGGCGGGCGGCGAGCCTGCGGGCGCTCGCCGCCGGGACGCTCGAGGCGATCACGACGGTCGATGTGTTCAACGAGGGCGTTGATGTGCCCGACGTCAACGTGGTGGTCTTGCTGCGTCCGACCGAGTCGCGGGTGGTGTTCTTGCAGCAGATCGGCCGCGGGCTGCGACTGCCGGAATGTTCACACAAGCCGCACCTCGTGATCCTCGACTTTATCGGCAATCATCGCAGTTTCCTGACGCGACCGCAGGCGCTGCTGGATATGCTCGGTGTGCATATGAGCGGGCAGGCGGCGATTCGACGGCTGCGTGACGGGGCGCCGGAGCTGCCGCCGGGCTGCAGCGTCGAGATCGAGGTCGAGCTGATCGATATGCTGGCGAAGCTCGGGCGGGTCGAGTCGGGAGAGCCGACGCTGGCCGCGGTGCTGCGGCTGCGTGATGAGCTCGGGCGCCGGCCGACGCTGCTGGAGCTGGGACGGGCAGGGGTGCAGGTCGGGGCGCCGGCGCGTGGGTTCGGGTCGTGGTGGGATCTGCTTGCGCGGCCGGAGCTTGATGCGCTCACGAGCGAGGAGGCGCGGGTGTTCGCAACGCGGCGCGACGAGCTGGTGGCGCTCGAGACGAGCGCGGTGCGGGACGTGGGGGCGTGGGTGGCCCTGCGGCGCTGGATCGAGGCGGGCGGGGTCGCGGGGGCGATCCGTGTCGTGGACGCGGCGACGCTGGTGGCGTTGTGGCCGACGGGGCTGCAGCGCAGCGGCGATATGATGGGGCTGCGTGGGGCGATCGAGGGCGAAGAGCAACCTGTCCTTGAGGCCATGCTCGACGAGATCGCGGCGGCGCGCGAGGACGAGGCTGCGCGGCGCGCCGCGGTGGCGGCGATTCCGACCGGGCTGCGCCTCAAGGTGAATCACAACAAGCGGCACGCGATCCTGATGTATCCGGAGGGGGTCGTTGAGAAGGGCGTGCGCGATGTGTGGGTCGAGGGAGACCCCTATCAAATTCATTTCGTGAAGATCGCGGCGAATAAGGCGACCACGCGCGATGGAGGGCCGAACGTGCTCGGGGCGATCCTCGCGGGGTTGTTCGGACCGGACGCGGGCAAGCCGGGGACCGATCATTCGGTGATCCTGCGCGAGCACGAGGGGCGGATGACGCTCGAGCCGGTGATCCACGAAGAGACGCAGGAGGGGCCAACATTGCCGTTCTACGCGGATCTGGGGGTGGCTTGCGGGCTGGGACCGGTGCAGCATGAGGAGGCGGGGCCACGAGCGATCCGGGTGCGCAGCGAGCGGCGCCTGGATCCGCGGCGGCACTTCGTGGTTCGGGCGACCGGTGATTCGATGAATGGCGGGGCGCGGCCGATCCGCGACGGCGAGCTGGTGCTGTGTCAGTGGATGCCCGCGGCGCCGCCGGACCTGGTCGAGGGCAAGGCTTGCTTGCTGGTGGCGACGGTCGGGCCCGGGGCGAGCGAGGCGATGATCAAGGTGCCGATGCGCACGGCCGGTGGCGCTTGGCTGCTTCGCAGCGCGTCGCCGGGGCAGGGCGAGCTGGCGATCGCACGCTGGGACGAGCTGCGAGTGGTCGCGCGGGTGCTCGAGGTCGTGACGGCGGCGTGAGCGTGGTGCTCAGGGGGCGGCGGGTTTGAATGCGCCGGTCTCGATCGCCGCCTTGATCTCTTGCCAGGTCTGGCCCTGCTCGAACTGGGCGCGCACCCAGGCGGCCTGCTCGATGGCATGTGCGGGCCAGAAGCTCTGCTTGCCGCGCTTGCCGCCATACACCAGCTTGGGGGCGGGCAGCAGACCGAGCTTCACCCAGCGGGCGACGGTTCGGGTAGTCACGCCTCCGGCCGCCGCGATGAGCTTGGTCGAGACCTTGGCGGGCTCCGGCACGCGCGGAGTCTAGCCGCCGCGTCTCGGGCTTGTGCCGCTTCTCTTTTTGTTCTAAGATGTCTCTAAATGACTCGTTTTCATCGAGAAACGCCACAGAGTGGCCAGGATCGGGCTTTTGAGTGGGATCGGAGCCCTGATTGGTGCCGCTGCTCCGACACCCGGCGATGGATCGGAGGTGGGGCATGAACGACGAGCTGGGCCTCGAGCTCGAGGACTCCGAGGCGGAGCTCCTCGGCACCTACCCGTCGATCGAGGATTACTTCCTCTCCCAGCTCGAGGACCTGCTGCGCCCCGAGGGGATGTGGCTGCTCGAATGCCTGCATATGCCGGCGATCCGCCTGAAGCTGGAGGACGCAGGGAGCCGGGGTCGATATCGGTATTTCATGCACGAGGGGAATGTCTATAGAGAGCTCGTAAGCGAGGGGCGGTGATATCGGTGGGACGATGCCAGGGTGTCACCGGGACGACATGAAGTATTTTCTGCCCGACAGCCAGGATCTCGTCGATCCCAGCTTTGATTTCGCGACGGAGCGACGGAGCGTCGATCGTGTGCGTCAGCAGGACGACCTCTATGCGCACGAGGTGTTTGGCGGGCGGGCGTTCGACGGGGTGCTCGTGTCGAAGGCGATCGTGGATGGGACGGGCGGGGCGGGGCAGGCCAAGTACACGCAGGCGCAGAGACGTCGGATTCTCCGCGAGGGAGTGCGGGGGTTCTTTCGCGCCGAGGAGCACCGCTGGGGGCCGCTGCGCTTCATGGGGGACTGCGGCGCGTTCAGCTATGTGAAGGAGGACGTGCCGCCGTACACCGTCGACGAGGTGATCGACTTCTACGAGCGGTGCGGGTTCGACGATGGGATCTCGGTGGATCACGTGATCCGCGAGTATCGGCCGCTGTGGGACAATGACCTGTTCGGAGCGCAGGCGGTGCCCGCGGCGATCAGGGCCCGGCAGGAGCTCACGCTGGAGCTGGCGCGGGAGTTCTTCGCCACCATCGCGCGGGGCCGGTTGAGGGTCGTTCCGGTGGGGGTGGCGCAGGGGTGGGGGCCGCGATCGTATGCCCACGCGGTCGCCGAGCTGCAGAGGATCGGGTTCCGATATATCGCGCTCGGGGGCGTGGTGCCGCTGAAGACGGCGGAGATCGTCGCCTGCCTCGAGGCGGTCCATCAGGTCCGTGGACCCGAGACCCGGCTGCATTTGCTCGGGGTCACCCGCCTCGACCAACTGGCCACATTCGCCAAACTTGGGGTCGTCAGCTTCGACAGCACGTCGCCGCTGCGCCAGGCGTTCATGGACGACAGAGACAATTACTACACGCTCGATCGCACCTACAGCGCGATCCGGGTGCCGCAGGTCCAGGGGAATGTTCGCCTGCAGGCCCGCATTCGTTCAGGGGAGGTCGAGCAGGACGTCGCCCGCGTCGCCGAGCAGCGGTGTTTGATTCGCCTCGCCGCGTATGATGCCGGGAAGTGCGAGCTCAAGGCGGTTCTGGAGGCGCTGCGAGGGTATGCGCAGCTCCACGACCCGCGGACGGATCGCACCGAGAGTTACCGCGAGGCGCTGGAGGCGAGGCCGTGGGCGGCGTGTCCCTGCGAGGTGTGTCGGCGCCTCGGGCATCACGTGCTGCTGTTTCGTGGCGCCGAGCGCAATCGTCGGCGCGGGTTTCACAATGTGTGGACCTTCTATCGGCGGTTACAGCGGGGGATCGCGGCGTTATGAAATGCTACCTCTTCTTCGCGAGCGCGCTGAAGCTGGCGATGAGCTCGCTGATGTGTTGTTCGGAGTTGGGTGCCGACGCGCGGCGCCGACGGTGCGTGGAATCTGCGGAGCTGGCTGGGCAACGGGTCCGCTGGCGGATAGCATCCTCTGATGCGGGTCCTTCGTGCCGGGTTGAGCTTGTTGGTGCTGTCTGGTTGTCCGGACGCGGGGACGGCGATGACGGAGGTCGTCGGGACGAGCGGTAGCGGTGGTGGTGTGGCGAGCGCGACGGACTCGGCGGGGGTGACGAGGGCGCCGGAGGGGAGCACTGGGGAGACGACGGCGGTGCCGACTACGGGGGGGCCGACGAGTTCGGGGAGCAGCGGGGGTGGGGAGACTTCGACGGGCGGCACGGGCTCGAGCGGGGCGTCGAGTACGGGGGCGGTGGCTGTGTGCGGGGATGGGGAGCTGGACGACGGGGAGGCGTGTGATGACGGCAATGTGCTGGCGGACGACGGGTGTTCGCCGCTGTGCGAGGTCGGGCCGGGGGCGGCGTTGGGTGCGGTCGTGGTGCCTGTGGGGAAGCTTGAGCACTTCGCGGGTCTGGCGGTGGTGGGCAAGCAGCACCTGGGCGGGGACGCGCACGGGTTGACGCTCGCGGGCGAGGTGTCGAAGGTCGGGCCGGAGGGGCAGGTGGCGGCGCACGTGCAGCAGCGGTCGGCGCAGGACGGGGCGCTGCGGTGGGCGTACCTCGAATATGCGGAGGTGTTCGGGCGCAGGGCGTTTCAGGTGGTCGCGGCGGCCAACGGGGATGTCGTGGTGGCGGGGCAGATCTACACCGAGCAGATGAAGCCCGACTCGGGCGGGCGCATGTGGTTGGCTCGCTTCTCGCCGGCGGGGGATCTGGTGTGGAGCGTGGAGCCCGAGATGACGCCGTGGATCAGCACCCGCGAGATGGTGATGAACTCGGCCGGCGATGTCGTGCTGGTCGGTTTTGATGGGGGCCTCGGCGGGGTTTGGTCGCAGGCGCTGCGGATCCGCGGCGCGGATGGAGCGACGCTGTGGAAGTACACAGAGATCGATGCGCCGCAGGATCACAGCTATTACGAGGGCGTGGCGGTCGACGCCGCGGACGACGTGTACATCGTCGGCACGCGCTGGTCGAAGGGCGAGCTGCTGGGGAGGCGGCTGCTGGTGCGGGCGCTGGACCGCGACGGGTCGGAGCGCTGGGCGTTCGAGCTCGGGGCGGCGCCGAAGGCGTCGCTGGACGGGACGTCGATCTCGGTGACCACCGATGCGCAGCTGTTCGTGGTCGGCGTGGCGGTGGAGGGCTCGGAGGGGCCGTCGACGCTGGTGATGACGGGCGTCGGCCTCGATGGGAAGCCGCTGTGGTCGGAGGAGTGGAGCCCGCCGGGGCCGACGGTGTTCGACCTGGGCGAGGGTGTGGCGGCGCCGGACGGGGGCGTGTATCTGGTCGGCGGGTATGGGCCGGAGGAGGCGAGGATGGGCATCACGGCGCACTTCGACGCGGCCGGGCTGCCGGTGTGGGTCAACCCTGGGGGGAGCGGTCCGGGGATCGATCTGGCGGTCGATCCGGACGGGGTGCTGCAGGTGCTGATCGAGGGGGCGGTGGTGGCGTACGCGCCGTGAGGCTGTCCTGGGGGACAGGTCACTTCTTCTTGTTGGCGAGCGCGCTGAAGCTGGCGATGAGCTCGCTGATGTGTTGTTCGGAGTTGGGGTCGTTGGCGAGGTTGTAGCCGGGGGTGCGCAGGGCCGCGGGGAGCAGGGGTTTGAGCATGGTGTCGAGGCGTTTTTCGACCTGGTGGATGACGACGTCGGTGAGGAGGCCGGAGAGGAGGGCGCCGTCGTTGTCGAGGTCGAGGTGGAAGGCGGCGTCGGCGAATTCGTAGCGGATGCCGTTGAAGCTGTAGTCGATGCGGGCGGGGCCATCGATCTTGATCGCGGGGTCGGCGGTGAAGCTGAGGGCGTCGGCGCGCAGGCGCATGATCAGGCAGGCGTCGGCGGGGAGGCGGATGTTGACGAGCTTGTGGGCGAAGAGGAGGCGGCGGCCCTGGGCGTCGACGGGGAGCTGCTCGAGGAGGGTGTGGAGGGCGCTGCGCTGGTCGCCGGGGGTCTCGCCGCCGAGCTCGCCGCCGATCTGGGGGACGGCCTTGAGGCGGCGGGCGACGATGGCCTCGAGCAGGGCGTTCTCCAGCTGGCCGAGGCCGCCGACCTGGATCTCGCCGCTCTGGAGGTGGTAGCGGATGCCGCGTAAGGAGAGCTCGAAGCGCAGGCCGGGCAAGGTGGCGAAGAGGCCGCGCTCGCTGATGATGGAGGCCTCCTCGGTGTCGATGCGGATCGTGACGGTGTCGTCGGGGGGCATCGAGATGTGCAGGTCGCCGAAGTCGCCGGGGAGCTTGATGCGGGCCATGCCGATGCGGGTCCTGTCGACCGCGGGGACGGGCGGGAGCGGGAACTGGCGCAGGCCGAGGCGGGCGCTCCAGGCGGGGGCTTTCGGGAGGGCGAGGACCTTGATGAGGTGGGCGAGGAGGGCGAGGGTGACGGGGCTGACGGGGTGCTTCTCGTGATAGTAGAGCTCGTCGATGCCGCTGATCTCGAGGCCGACGGCGCCGGTCTCGAAGGTGTAGGCGAGGGCGTGGAGGTAGAAGTCGGGCAGCCAGTCGATGGCGGCGCCGGAGATGAAGATGCCGGCCTGGCTGCGCAGGGTGAGTCCGTCGCGGTCGAGGTGCAGGCCGATGCCGCCGTCGCTGGGGACGGAGATCCGCAGGGGACCCCAGGCGGCGTCGCGGCCGAGGACGAGGAGGGTGTCCTGGCCGATCCGGGCCGGGTCGCCGCTGGGCCAGAAGGCGTCGGCGTGGTGCTTGAGGAGGCCGCGCAGGGACTGTTCGACGATGCGGTCGAACAGGGGGCCGGCGGGGGGGCGGGTCTGGAGGTCGGCGGAGAGCGGGCGCAGGCCGACACGCAGGCCGTCGAGGTGGATGTCGAAGCCGGGGAGGTGGGCGGCGATCGGCTTGCCGAGGGTGATGTCGACGGCCTTGCGGGTGAGCTCGAGGTCGACGGCGTGGCGCGGGTCGGCGGCGATCCGGAGGTTGCCGAGGTTGGGGATCTTCCGCTCGTAGACGATCGTGCCGGGGACGGGGGGCGGGGTCGGGGTGGCGCCGCGGATCGGGGCCGGGAGGGCGAGGTAGCGGGTGATCTGGGCGAGCAGATCGGGCGGGGCGAGGCGGTGGACGAGGTGCTGGACGAGCTCGCCGACGAGGGGGCCGACGGCGGGCTCGAACTCGAGGGTCCAGGCGTCGGTGCCGGGGCTCCAGCGGAGCCGGCGAAAGGCGATGACGGGGAGGTAGTCGGGGCGCTCGGGGCGGATCTCGAGGAAGGGGTCGAAGCGCAGCTCGAGGCCGTCGCTGCTGCGCTCGAGGACGATCGCGCCGGCGGGGGCGAGGCTGAGGGCGATCGGGCCGAGGGGGCCGGCGTCGGCGCGCAGGAGCTGCCAGGGGTGGGTGAGGTTGGCGGTGCGGCCGAAGTCGGGGAGGCGTCGGCGCAGGGGGGCGAGGGCGGAGCGCTCGAGGAGGCGGGTGAGGATGGTGGTGAGGTAGGCGCCGAGGTTGGGGGCGCCGGTGAGGCCGTGGCCGGGGGCGAAGCGGAGGTGTTGGACGAGGAGGGTGACTTGGAGCTCGGGGGCGAGCAGGGCGACGCCGGCGGCGCTGGTGAGGTCGAGGGCGTCGGCGGAGAGGGCGAGGGTGATGCGGTCGGCGGGGTCCTGGGCGACGAGCAGGGGGCCGATGACGCCGAAGCGGCGGGCGAAGACGACGGCGCTGTGGGTGCCGGCGATCGTGGGGTCATGCGGGGGGCTGGCGTCGGGGCCCTTGAAGCCGAGCAGGGCGGGCAGGTGCGGGACGCCGCGGTGGCGAAACACCTGGGTGAGGAGGTTGTTGCCGAAGTCGCCGACGGCGGGAGTGGCGTCGAGCTCGAGGGCGCCGGTGGCGAAGATGTAGCGCAGGCCGTGGATCTGGGCGTCGGGGAGGATCTCGATGCCGGGGAAGGCGAGCGTGAGGCCGGCGGGGATCTCGAGGCTGAGGGCGGCGGGGCTGTGACGCAGGACGATCTCGCGGTCGCGCGGGGTGGTGAGGGTGAGCGTGGGGGCGCCGTGGGCGGGGTGACGCAGGAGCTCGTCGGAGTGGATGAGGGCGAGGACGCGGGCGTGGGCGGCGGGGGAGAGCCTGGTGAGGAGCTTGCGGGCGAGCTGGGCGAGGACGGCGGCGGTGAAGCTGCCGAGGGCGGGGGTGGTGCGCGGGGCGAGGGCGCCGGTGACGAGGTCAATCTCGAGGTGGTCGAGTTGGAGACGCTCGAGGCCGGGGAGCTGCTCGGCGCGGACAAACAGGCCGCCAGGGGCCGCGAGGGTGAGGGCGGCGCGGCGACGGTGGAGGGTGAGGTCGGCGGTGTCGCCGGTGCAGAGGGCGAGGCTGCCGTGGGCGCCGAGCGGGATGAGGAGGACCAGGCGGGTGCCGGGAGGGAGGGCGCCGGGGCCGAGGCGGAGCTGCTTCAGCTCACGCAGGCGGGTGGTGAGGCGGCCCATGTGGGTGTCTGAAGGGACAGGTTGGCTGTCCGAAGGGACAGGTGCGGAGCGGGTGGCTGAAGGGACAGGTTGGCTGTCTGAAGGGACAGGTTGGCTGTCTGAAGGGGCAGGTTGGCTGTCTGAAGGGGCAGGTGCGGGGTGGGTGGCTGAAGGGACAGGTTGGCTGGCCTTGGGGGCAGGTCGGGCGCCGAGGCGGAGGGCGAGCTCGGTGAAGTGGGCGCGGCGGGCGGGGTCGGCGAAGGGGTCGTAGCCGGCGCTGGCGAGGGCGGGGGGGAGGCGGGCGCGCAGCCAGCGGGAGGCGAACCAGGCGAGCAGGCGCAGGAGGGCGTTTCGCAGGGGCTGGTGGGCGGGGCCCTCGAGCTCGATGCGCTGGCTGGCGAACAGGTAGCGGGCGGCGAGCAGGCCGATGCCGATGCCTAGGATGCGGAGGTGGACGGCGTCGGAGAGGGAGAGCTCGAGCTGCTCGGGGCTGAGGGTGAGATCGAGGCGGGTGGCGGGGTCGAGCCAGACGGCGAGGGGGCCGCGGGCGAAGACGCGGCGGCGATCGTCGTGGCGGGTGGGGAGGTTTTGCAGGGCGAGGTCGACGAGGCTGCGGCCGGGCTGCCAGTCGAGGACGTGGGTGAAGGCGGCGGCGAGGGCGACCGAGGCGGCGCGGGCCTCGAAGCCGGCGAGTCCGGTGGCGTCGATCTCGAGCTCGGCGGTGCTGAGGTCCTGGCGGAGGTGGCGCAGATGGAGGGGCGGGAGGCCGTCGCTGCGCAGGTGGAGGCCGCTGCCGGGGGTGAGGCGCAGCTCCTCACGATCGAGGCTGAGGCGGATCGGGGCGCCGAGGCCGAGCTCGAGGCGAAGGGCGCCGAGGATCGGGACGGTCGATGCGGTGAGGACCTCGCAGGGCGGCGCCGCGGCTTCGGCGGCGGGGGTGCGGTAGCTCGAGGTCGGCCGATCGGGGTCCATGCAACGGGTTTAATGGATCCCGGGAGAAGCGGGCAGGGGAGTTCGTGGCGAAGGGGCGCGGGACGAGGCCGCGCGAGCGAGGCCTGGTGCCCGTGTAAGGGCGCGGGCGGGCCGGGGACGCGGTTTTGCGGTCAGGGCTGGCTGCGCTGGGTGGGGCCGAGGCGAAAGGGGTCGGCGGAGGCGGCGAGGCGCGGCTGCGCAAGCGGCGTGAAGGTGGACTCGACGAGGGCGCGCAGGGCCTGTTGCTGGCGACGCAGGCGGGTGCGGTCGGCGGCGAGGAGGGTGGCGATGACGAGGATCGGGAGGAGCAGCAGGGCGGCGGTGAGGGGGCCGGCGACGGCGAGCTGAAAGCCGGCCATGGCGAGGCCCATGAGGGCGAGGAAGAGGAAGGCGCCGCGGGTCAGGGGGTGGAGGCGAAACTGGACGTCGAGGTGGGCGCCGCCGGGGATCGGGGTCAGGGTTGCCTCGCAGATCGCGTGGGTGCCTGGGCGCCAGACGCCGCCGGGATCGCTGGTGAGGGTGAAGCCGTGGGGGGTCGGCTCGAGCTCGTAGATCGGCTCGGCCGGGAGCGCGGCGCCCTCGTCGCGGAGGCGCACGTCGGCGCGATCGAGGAGGCGGGGCACGACCTGCTCCGCCGGGATCACGAGCGCGAAGCCGAGGCGGTGCGGGCCGCCGCGACGGGCGAGGGAGTGCTCGGACGCCATGGCCGCCCGCAGTGTAGTGCAGGTCGGGCGAGGCGTCGGTGCGGCGGATCAGGTGAGCGGGTGTTCGAACTGTGGGGGCTTGCCGCGCAGGAGCGCCTGCACGCCGATCTTGCAGGCGGAGAGGGTGAAGCTCTCGGCGGCGCGCTCGGCCTCGATGTCGCTGGCGACGGCGAAGGGGAGGTTGTTGCAGTCCTCGATGGTGCGGGCGAGCAGGTCGCGGTGCTGGCTGTCGAGGGCGACGCCGGCCTCGTTGCGCGGGCTGACGCCGAGGTCGACGACGACCTCGGCGGGGCCGGTGCGAAACGCGGGGGTGGTGTTGCTGGCGGCGAGCTCGGCTGCGAAGGCCATGCTGGCGCGCGGGAGCTCGCGGACGGGGACGACCTTGCTGACGAAGCCCCAGGTGAGGGCGAGCTCGGCGGAGACGCTGCCGCCGGTGAGCAGGAGCTCGTTGATCCGCGGCCAGGCGGAGGGGTCGCTCTGGCGGTGGATCTGGTGGCAGCCGCCGAGGCCGGGGAGGACGCCGACGGTGGCCTCGGGCTGGCCGAGGATCGTGCCCTCGGCGGCGATGTGGGCGTGACAGCTGGTGGCGAGCTCGAGGCCGCCGCCGAGGACACGGCCGACGAGGGCGGCGACGGTGGGCTTGCCCTGGCGCAGCTTGCCGAGGGTGGCCTTCCACTGCTGGATCAGCTTGAGGGCGCCCTGCTTGTCGCCGAGCACGGGGACGAAGCAGGAGAGGTCGGCGCCGTGGCCGAACTCGCGGCTGTAGGTGCCGTCGGGGGCGAGGACGATGGCCTTGACCTCGGGGTCGCGCTGGAGGGCCTCGTAGGCGCGGTCGAGCTCGGCGACGAAGGTGAAGTTGAGGGTGCTGCGCTTGAGCGAGAGCAGGCCGACGCCGTTCATGACGCTGCGGCCGACGTAGACGGCGTGCCAGCCGAGCTCGGCGCCGGCGCCTTGCTTCTGGAAGACCTCGAGGGGGGCGACTTCTTCGGCGCGGGTGATCTGTTGGTCGTGCAAGAAGGCGCGGGTGAGCTCGGCGGCGCGATCGAGGCCCATGCCCTCGGCGAGGGCGGGCGGACCCTCGCGGAAGGCGAGGGCCTTCTCGGCGAGGAAGTTGATGGCGTCGAGGCCGGCGATGCCGTGCTTGGCCATGTAGGCGGTGAGGGCGAAGAGCATGCCGAACATGCGCTGGGCGACGATCGGGAGCTGGTCTGGCGGGCACCGCTGGCCGCGCTCGTAGGGCCACTGCTTGCCGGGGTCGGCGAGGTAGGGGGCCCAGGCGTCGGGGATGGTGTAGAGGCTGCTGTCGACCTCCTCCTGCATGAGCTGCATGCAGTGGGCGGACAGGCCGTTGGCGCCGCGGATGAGGTTGTGGACGAAGAAGGGCTGGGTGCCGAGCAGCTGCTTGCAGGCGTCGTCGATCTGCGCGGGCGTGAGGCCGGTGCTGGCGTGGATCCGGACGGCCTCGAGCATCATGCCGCAAAACAGGCGGTCGGCGGCGAAGCTGGGCACGTCGCGCACGGAGATGAGGTTCATGCCGGCCTTCGCGAGGAAGGCCTTGACGAGCTTGCCCTCGGCCTTGCCGGTGACGGCGCCGTGTTCGGGGAGCTCCCACAGCTTGTTGGTGAGGTGGGGGAAGAAGGGGTGGAGGACGCCGCAGCGCTCGCTGCCGGGGAGGCCGTCGAAGAGCTTGCGGGTGGTGAGGCCGGAGGTGGCGGAGAAGATGAAGGCGCCGGGGTCGCGGGCTCGCACGGCCTCGTAGAAGGGGCGCTTGATCGAGAGCTTCTCGGGGATGGCCTCGAACACGAAGCCGATCGCGAGCTCGGGCGGGACGTCGGCGAGGGTGCCCTGGATCGGGTGGATCGCGGCGGTGATGCTGGCGATCTCGTCGGCGCCGAGGCGAGCGGCGAACTCCTTGGCGAGGCGCTCGCGGACCTGGAGGACGTCGGGCGAGAGGTCGAGGGCGATCACCGGGACGCCGTGGCGCGCGAGCACGCGCGCGAACTGGCCGAGCTTGCCGAAGCCGACGTTGCCGCAGCTGCCGGCGACCAGGAGGGCACGCACGGGGGCGGAGGGATCGGGCTGGAAGATCGCGGAGATCGAGGGGTCGCGGTCGGTCATGGCCGGCGAGCATAGGGGGTCTGGCGGCGGGCCCGACGTGGCGGCAATTGGAGCTTTCCCACGCTCCAGGGGGCTCACAGCGGCAATTCGCTGTTTGGCGGGGGCCTGGCCGGGCCAGGACAGCGCGTGACGCGCTGTCGGATATTGTCGGGATCGTTGCTGGACCGCGGGGTCTTGGACTAAAGTCGCGTTCACGACTCGATCAACCCGATCCAGGCTCGTAGGAGATTTCTGTCCATGAAGCTGAACACCCAGTTCCTGTTTGCGGCCCTGACCGCTGTTTCCCTCATGACCCCCGCTTGCGGCGGTGATTCCGGCGCCAAGAAGGACGAGAAGAAGGTCGAGGAGAAGAAGACCGACAAGACCGAGGTCAAGGCCGACGGTGCCAAGACCGAGACCAAGACCGAGGAGAAGAAGGTCGAAGAGGTCAAGACGGCCCCGGCTGCTGACCCGGCCGCCGCCCCGGCTGCCGCCACCGCTGGCGCCCCCGCCGCCCCCGCTGCTCCGGCCGCGGCTCACTGACGGACGAAGGGCCTGTCCCTTCGGTACGACAATCACCAAGCAAGAGAGGCGAGGTGTCCACCCGGACTCCTCGCCTCGTCTTTTTTGCCGCGGGAGTGGCAGCAGGGCGCTGGGGGGCGGCGGGGCGCGTGTTAGGGTGCGCCGCGATGCGCAGCGACGGACGTGGACCTGACGAGCTCCGACCCTTCTCGATCGAGGCCGGCTTCATCGGCTCGGCGCTGGGCTCGGCCCTGGTGACAGCCGGGCGGACCCGGGTGATCTGCACGGCCAGCCAGGAGGCGCGCCCGCCGGCGTGGCTCAAGGAGGGCGGCTGGGTGACGGCGGAGTACGCGATGCTGCCGGGATCGGTGCATCCGCGCGGGCGCCGGGAGGCGGGCGGGCGCGAGAAGGAGATCCAGCGGCTGATCGGGCGCTCGCTGCGGGCGTCGATCGAGCTCGCGGGGCTGATCGGGCCGGGTGGGCCGATCTCGCTGGTGGTGGACTGCGATGTCATCGAGGCGGACGGGGGGACCCGTACGGCGGCGATCACGGGCGGCTTCGTGGCGCTGGCGCTGGCTGTGGCGGCGCTGGTGCGCAGTGGCGGGCTTTCGCGGGCGCCGGAGCTGCGCCCGGTGGCGGCGGTCTCGGTCGGGATCGTGAAGGGGACGGACGGGGTGGTCCGGCCGGTGCTCGACCTGCCCTACGTGGAGGACAGCAAGGCGGTGGTCGACCTCAACGTGGTGATGCTGGCCAGCGGCGGGCTCATCGAGGTGCAGGGCACGGGCGAGCGGGCGAGCTTCTCGCGGGCGGAGCTGGACGCGATGCTCGATCTGGCGGAGCGCGGGGTGGGGCGGCTGGCGGAGATCCAGCGCGCGGCGATCGGGGCGCCGCGGTGAGACGCCTGGTCCTGGCCTCGGCCAACGCGCACAAGCTGGGCGAGCTGGCGGCGATGCTGGCGGCGGCGGGGCTGAAATTCGCGGTGACGTCGGCGCGTGCGCTGGGGCCGGCGCCGACGATCGTTGAGGATCAGGACTCGTTTGTGGCCCACGCGGCGCTCAAGGCCCGGGGGATCGCGGCGTGGCTGGCGGCGCGCGGGGAGCCGGGCGACACGCTGGTGCTGGCGGATGACTCGGGGGTCTGTGTGGATGCGCTGGACGGCAAGCCGGGGGTGGATTCGGCGGTGTTCGCGGGGCCGGCGGCGGATGACGCGGCGAACAACGCGGCGCTGCTGGCCGCGCTGGCGGAGCGGGGGCTCGAGCGATCGCCGGCGCACTACGTGTGTGTGCTGGCGCTTCGCCGCGTGGATGGGGCGGCGATGCAATTACCGGGGGCGGAGCCGCATTCCGAGGGGGCCGACTTGACGCTGTTTGTCGCTCGCTGGCACGGGGAGATCCGCCGCGAGCGGGCCGGGGCGGCCGGGTTTGGCTACGACCCGTATTTTTGGGTCGCGGGCGCGGAGGGGCCGACGACGGCGGCCTCGCTGGCGCCAGCCGAGAAGAATGCGCGCTCGCACCGCGGGCTGGCGGTTCGCCGGCTGATCGAGGGGCTCGCGGGGCTCGACTGAGGCGGGTCGGCGGTGGTATATGCGCCGAAGTTCATTCGGGGCGTAGCGCAGCCTGGTAGCGCGCCTGCTTTGGGAGCAGGATGCCGGAGGTTCGAATCCTCTCGCCCCGACCACGCGCCCATAGCTCAGCTGGATAGAGCATCGGCCTTCTAAGCCGAGGGTCCCAGGTTCGAGCCCTGGTGGGCGCGCTGCTGCGGGCTCGCCCGGGCTCGGTCCACGGTCGGCGTCTAGTAGGCGGTAGAGCCCGTCGCCGCGCCCGATTCGAGCGCGAGCTGACCGCAGGCGGCGCCGATGTCGTCGCCGCGTGGGGTTCGCAGGTACACGAGCAAGCCGGCCGCGCGGCAGCGGCTCATGAAGCGCTGGACGCGGGTCGAGGAGGGCCGGCGGTAGGGCGCGTGCGGGTGCGGGTTGAAGGGGATGACGTTGACCTGGCAGGGCATGTCGCCGACGAGGTCGAAGAGGCGCTGGGCGTCGGCGTCGCTGTCGTTCACGTCGGCGAGCAGGACGTACTCGAAGGTGATGAAGCGGCGGCGGTGCTGCGGGACCAGACGGACCGCGGCGAGCAGCTCGGCGATCTTCCAGCGGGTGTTGATCGGCATGACCTCGTCGCGCACGGCGTCGGTCGTCGCGTTGAGGCTGATGGCGAGGCCGACCTCCTGGGCGAGCTCGTCGCGGGCGAAGCGCTCGATCGCGGGGACGAGGCCGGAGCTGCTGATGGTGATCCGGCGGCCGGCGATCGCGGCGCCGTGCGGGTGCGTGAGCAGCAGGACGGCGCGCTTGACCTGGTTGTAGTTGTGCAGCGGCTCACCCATGCCCATGAACACCAGGTTGGTGATCCGGCCAGGGTACTCGGCGCCCTCGGCGATGGCCTCGCGGACCAGGAGATCCTGGGCCTGATAGACCTGGTCGACGATCTCCCAGGTTGCGAGGTTGCGCTGGAAGCCGAGGCTGGCGGTGGCGCAGAAGCGGCAGGTGAGGGCGCAGCCGATCTGCGAGGAGACACACTGGGTGTAGCCGCGCTCCTCGTTGGGGATGAGGACGCTCTCGAGGGCGGCGCCCTCGGCGGTGCGCAGGCGCAGCTTGCGGGTGCCGTCGTGCGAACGGAGGACGGCGTCGACGTGCAGGCGCGCGAGCGAGGCCTCACCGGCGAGGCGGGTGCGCTCGCCGGCGGGCAGATCGGACATCACGGAGAAGTCCGCAGCCCGGCGCTGGTGCAGCCAGCGAAACAGCTGGTCGGCGCGGTGGCGGGGCGGCGGCTCGGGGCTGTGCTGGGTCAGCCAGTCGGCCAGGTCCGCAGGGTCCAGGTCGCGGAGGTTCTGCGCGCCGGTTCGCGGGATGCCGCGGAGGGGCGGGCGGATCGCTACGACCTGGTCCATGGGACAGGTGGTACAGCTCAGAGGCCCGCGAGCTCGAGGCCGCTGAAGAAGAAGCCCATCTCGTAGGCGGCGGTGTCGACGGCGTCGGAGCCGTGGGTGGCGTTGGCCTCGATGCTGGTGCCGTAGGTGCCGCGCAGGGTGTTCTTCGGCGCCTTGGTGGCGTCGGTCGGGCCCATGAGGTCGCGCCAGCGGGCGATGGCGTTGTCACCCTCGAGGATCATGGCGACCACGGGGCCCTGGGTCATGAAGCTGACGAGGGAGCCGAAGAAGGGGCGCGCGCTGTGGACGGCGTAGAAGCCCTCGGCCTGGGTCTTGCTGAGGCGCAGCGACTTGAGGGCGACCACGCGGAGGCCGGACTCCTGGATCTTGCTGAGGATGCCGCCCTGGTGACCAGCGGCGACGGCGTCGGGTTTAATGATGGCGAAGGTGCGTTGCATGGCGTTTGGGCGGGCGGAAGCTAGCACGAGGGTCCGCGCGGTCGGTAGCGAGGGCGGCGTGACGCACCGCAAGGGCGGGGCGGCTCAGGGCGCGGCGGGAGGGCGTGTGCGGGGGCACAGCAGCTCGATGCGCAGGCCGGCGAGCGGGTGGCGGGTCACCGGCTGCAGCCACGGCTGGACGACGTACCAGGCCTCGGGCTGGTCGACGGGGCGGACGGGGACGGCGTCGCCGAGGTGGCGGTCGAGCTCGGCGGCGGCGTGGTCGCGGGCCGGTCCGGGCGGGATCTCGGTGAAGGCGGCGAAGGCGGCGTCGTAGGCGGGGTCGCAAAAGCCGGAGAAGTTGTCGGGGGCGGCGCAGGTGAAGGGGGCGAGGAAGCTGGCGGCGTCGAGGTAGTCGGCGTCGTAGCGGAGGGCGAAGAGCTGGGCGTCGCTGGTGCCGCCGAGGACCTCGCCGAGATAGTTGGGGTGGCGTGTGATCTGGAGATCGATGCCGAGCGGGCGGAGGGCGTCGCGCAGGATCACGGCCTCCTGTTGCTCACCCTCGTCGACGCCGGTCCAGTAGCGGAGCGTGCGAGGGGCGTCGAGGTGGGCGGCGGCGAGGAGTTGCCGGGCCTGCTCGAGGTCGGCGGCGGGCGGGGCGAAGCGGTGCAGCGGGGTCTCGTCGAATTCGCCGCCGAGGCCGCGGGGGACGACGCGGGCGCGCGTGGTGGCCCAGGCGTCGTTGCGGATCACGCGGTGGTAACGGACGGCGTCGAAGGCGAGGGCGATGGCGCGGCGAAGGGTCCGGTGCTCGGCGTCGATCGCCGGGTCCGGGTGGTGGCCGAGCTCCGCGTCGCGCATGCGAAAGACGAGGAGCGTGGTGGCGAGGGTGGGGAAGCGCTGGAGCTGGCTGCCGGGCGGGGCGGCGCCCTGGCGCAGGGTCGCGGTGGACGGGTCGGCGACCAGCTCGGCGAATTGCGACTGGCCAGGGGCGATGGCCGCGAGCTCGCCGGCCTGAAAGCTGCGCAGGGCGGGCTCCGGATCGTGGAAGTGGGTGAGGGCGACGGCGCTGCTGCAGGTCGGAGCGGGTGTCGCGTCGGGGTTGCGCAGGAGGAGGACCTCGCGCGGGAGCTCGCTGCGGGCGTGGTCGAGGACGTAGGGGCCGCTGCCGACCGGGTGACGGGCGAAGGGCGGGTGCGCGGGGTCGCGACCGTCGTAGTAGGTGATGCATTCGGGCGGGACGATCGCCAGCATCGGGCTGGCGAGGAGCGCCGGCAGCTCGGGTTGTGGGCGCGTGAGCCGGAGGGTGAGCGTGTGGTCGTCGTCGGCGTGGATGCCGGGCGGCGAACCGGGCGAGCGGTGGTGCAGGTCGAGGCCGGCGATGCGACCGGCCAGCAGGGCGTAGGCGGGGTGGCGGATCGGGTCGATGCGCAGGAGCGAGGCGACGACGTCGCTGGCGCGCACGGGGCGAGCCTGGCCTTCGAGACAGGTGTCAGCGGCGAAGCGGCGGGCGTCGGCGCCCTGGCGAAGGGTCATGTTGAGGGTGAGGCCGTCGTCGCTGATCGTGGGGAGGGTGGCGAGGATCTCCGGGTGGAGGGTGGTGCCGGAGGGATCCCAGTCGAGCAGGGTGTCGTAGAGCAGGGAGGTGATCCGTCGGCTGACGGCGTCGCTGGCGGCGGCGGGATCGAGGGAGGGGATCGCCGTCTCCAGCGCGAGGCGCAGCGGGCCTGCGGGCGCGACGGACACGTTGTTCGCGTCGTGTTGCGGGGCAGGTCCGCCGCAGGCCGGCAGCGCAAGCAGCGCTCCGGTCACGAACGTGGTGATGCGTGTGGGGCGGAGGGCGGCGGATGGCGTGTTAGGGTCCGCGCCATGGCGGAAGGCGGAAGCTTCATCCCTGGAGCGTCGAGCGAGGCGGACTTCGCCCACTTGCATCTGCACACCCAGTACAGCCTGCTCGACGGGGCGATCCGGACCAAGGACCTGTGCAAGACGGTCAAGGAGCGCGGGATGAACTCCGTCGCCGTGACCGACCACGGCAACATGTTCGGCGCGCTGCAGTTCTATCAGGAGGCCAAGGCGCACGGGGTCAAGCCGATCTTCGGGTGCGAGGTCTACCTGTCCGATGGTGACATGGCGGCCCGGGCCGACCGAAAAAATTATCACCTCGTGCTTTTGGCCCGCAACGAGGTCGGCTTCAAGAACCTGCAGTTCCTGGTCTCGCAGGGGCACCTGAAGGGGTTTTACTACAACCCGCGGATCGACCGGAAGCTGCTGCGTGAGCACAGCGAGGGGCTGATCGGGTTGTCGGCCTGCCTCGGTGGGCACATCTCGAAGCTGATCAACGCCGGCGACATGGACGGCGCGCGCACGACGGTGCGCGAGTATCAGTCGATCTTCGAGCCGGGGATGTACTTCCTCGAGCTGCAGCCGAACGGGATGGAGCTGCAGGAGAAGGTGAACGCCGCGCTGGCGCAGATGGGCGCGGACGTGGGCGTGCCGCTGGTGGCCACCAACGACTGCCACTACGTCAACCGCGACGAGGCGCACGCGCACGAGGTGCTGATGTGCATGGGGCAGGGGCGCACGCTCGACGACCCCAAGCGGATGAAGCACGAGTGCGACGCCTTCTACATCAAGCGGGCGGACGAGATGTCGCCGTACTTCCGCCAGTACCCGGGCGCGTTCGAGAACGCGGGGCGGATCGCGGCGATGTGCAACGTGGAGCTCCGGCTCGGGCAGCCGGAGCTGCCGGACTTCAAGCTGCCGCCGGAGTGCCAGGATGACCTGCCAGAGTACCTGCGCAAGGTGGCGTTCAAGGGGCTGGAGGAGCGCTTTGGCGAGCTGCAGCGCCGCGGGCAGCGCTTCGATCCGGACCTGTATCGCGAGCGGCTGCGCTTCGAGCTCGACGTCATCGTGCAGATGAAGTTCCCGGGCTACTTCCTGATCGTGTGGGACTTCATTCGCCACGCGAAGCAGATCGGGGTGCCGGTGGGGCCAGGGCGTGGTTCGGGCGCGGGCAGCCTGGTGGCCTACGCGCTGCGGATCACGGATCTGGATCCGATCCAGTACAACCTGCTGTTCGAGCGCTTCCTGAACCCGGAGCGCGTGAGCATGCCGGACTTCGACATCGACTTCTGCATGGACCGCCGCGAGGAGGTGATCCAGTACGTCACGCAGCGCTACGGGGCGGACCACGTGGGCCAGATCGCCACGTTCCACAGCCTCAAGGCGCGCGGCCTGGTCCGCGACGTGTGCCGCGTGATGGGGCTGCAGCCGTCGGAGGCCAACGACATCGCCAAGGCGGTGCCGGAGGGGCCGAAGGTGACGCTGTCGATGGCGCTGGCCGACCCGGCGGCGCTCAAGGAGAAGGTGAAGAAGCAGCCGGAGCTGGCGGGCAAGCTGCAGGACGCGATCATGATCGCGGAGGGCTCGGGCAAGCTGCGGGCGCGGGCCAAGGAGGACGCCAGGGTCGCGGAGGTGCTGAAGATCGGGACGGCGCTCGAGGGCCTGAACCGGCACGCGGGCATGCACGCGGCGGGCATCGTGATCGGTAACCGGCCGCTGTGGGAGCACGTGCCGTGCTTCCAGGCCGACGGCAAGATCGTCACGCAGTACACGATGACGGACGTCGAGCTGGCGGGGCTGGTGAAGTTCGACTTCCTCGGCCTGAAGACGCTGACGGTGCTGTCGACGGCGGTCGGGCTGATCAACGAGCTGATGCTGGCCGAGCGGCGCGAGGCCTTCGATCTGGCGGCGATCCCGATGGACGACGCGGGCGTGTTCGAGATGATCAGCCGCGGCGACACGACCGGCGTGTTCCAGCTCGAGTCGAGCGGCTTCAAGGACCTGCTCAAGAAGCTGCGGCCGGACTGCTTCGAGGACATCGTCGCCGCGGTGGCGTTGTACCGACCGGGTCCGCTCGAGGGCGGGATGGTCGACCAGTTCATCGAGTGCAAGCACGGGCGGCGGCAGATCGAGTACCCGCACGAGCTGCTGACGACGGTCTTGAAGGAGACCTACGGGGTGTTTGTGTACCAGGAGCAGGTGATGCAGGCGGCCCAGGTGCTGGCCGGCTTTAGCCTCGGCTCGGCCGACATGATGCGCCGGGCGATGGGCAAGAAGAAGCAGAGCGAGATGGACAAGCAGCGCAAGCTGTTTGTCGCCGGCTGCGCGAGCCACTCGCAGATCGCCGAGGAGAAGGCGAGCGAGATCTTCGACTTGATCGACAAGTTCGCCGGCTACGGCTTCAACAAGTCGCACTCGGCGGCGTACGGGCTCATCACCTACCAGACGGCGTACCTCAAGCACCACCACGAGGCGTCGTTCATGGCGGCGCTGATGACCTGCGACAAGGCGAACAACGACAACGTCGTGAAGTTCATCGCCGAGGCGCGGGCGATGGGGCTGACGGTGCTGTCGCCGGACGTGAACGAGTCGGGGCGCGACTTCTCGGTGGTGCGAAGGAAGCGCGAGAGCGGCGAGACGGAGGACCAGATCCGCTTCGGGCTGGCCGGGGTGCGCGGGGTCGGCGAGTCGGCGGTCGACGCGATCCTGCACGCCCGCAAGGCCGGCGGGAACTTCGTGAGCCTGTTCGAGCTGTGCCGCCGCGTCGACCTGAAGAAGGTGAACAAGCGGACGCTCGAGGGGTTGACCTGCGCTGGCGCCTTCGATCTGGTGGCGGGCGGCCGCGACCGGGCCCAGGTGATGGGGGCGATCGAGTCGGCGGTCGAGCAGGGGCAGGGGGCCTCACGCGACCGCGACAGCGGGCAAAAGGGCCTGTTTGATATGTTCGCCGCGATCGCGCCGGTGTACGTGGAGAACTATCCGAGCGGGGAGGCGTGGGCGCCGAAGATCAAGCTGCTCAAGGAGCGTGAGGCGCTCGGGTTCTATCTGACAGGGCACCCGCTCGACCGCTTCCAGAGCGACATCGACGCGGGCGCCAAGCGGACGGGGCAGCTGACCCGCGAGCACGCGGGGCAAGAGACGACGCTGGCCGGGGTGGTCTGCGATCTGCGCGAGGTGCAGACGCGCAGCGGCAAGGGCTCGATGGGCTTCTTCCAGCTCGAGGACCAGTTCGGGCGGGTCGAGTGCGTGGTGTTCCCCAAGACCTACGCGCGCACCGACGAGGCGTCGGGCCTCAGCTTTAGCGATCGCCTGCAGCGGGTCGGCGATGAGCCGGTGTTCGTGACTGGCAAGCTCGAGGTCGAGACGGACGACGAGGGCGAGGCCAACAAGTTCAAGCTGCTGGTCGACGAGATGCGGCCGATCGCCGAGGTCCGGGCCGAGCGCACGCGCAAGGTGCTGCTCAAGCTGACGCTCGATCAGCTGACCAACGATCGCATCCTGCGGCTCAAGCAGATCGTCGCCGACAACAACGGGCCGTGCACGATGGAGCTGATGGTCAGCGCGGAGCGCTTCGGGGCGGACATCGTGTTCGGTGACCAGTTCTCGGTGCGGGCCGACGACAACCTCGTGCACGCGCTCGAGCGCTTGTTCGGCGAGAAGGTCGCGTACCTGGTCTGACGCTTCAGGCGCGCAGCAAGGCGGCGAGGCGGGCGGCGTGCAACCCGGGCGCCTCGAGGGTGGGGAAGTGGCCGCAGCTGGCGAGCCGCTCGACGGTTGCGCGGGGGAACAGCTCGGCGAGCTGCTCGGGTGCGGTGCCTGTGTGGGTGCGGTCGCCTGTCCCGAAGACCAGGTGGATCGGCTGCTCGAGGCGAGGCGGGTCGGACAGCTCGGCGAGGGCCTGGTAGGCGGTGGCCAGCGGGAAGCGCCCGCCTTGCGCGAGGCCGGCGAGGGCCGAGGCGGTGTAGGCGGCACGGGTGGCGTCGGCGGTGCCCAGGGGCAACGCGGCGCGATACCAGTGGCGGATCATGACACGAGCGCCGAGGCAGCAGAGGACCTGGCCGGCGACTGGCGTGTGGAGGAGGCCGGCGAGGTCGGTGCCGCGGGCCCAGCAACGCAGTTGCGCGGGGGTGGCGGTCTGAACGAGCAGCAGGCGGGCGATCCGGGCCGGTCGCGCGTGGGCGACTTGCATGCCCACGTGGGCGCCGAGGCAGGCCATCTCGAGGGTGGCGTCGCGGACGTCGAGGTGGTCGAGGAGCTCGATGATCGCGGCGCTGACCCGGGCGAAGTTCAGGGCTCCGCGCATCCGTGAGCGACCGAAGCCTGGCAGCTCGAAGGCGAGGATCTGCCAGGAGGAGGCGAGCGACTCGAGGGTGTGGCGGTGGTGCTCGAGCACGTTGGGCGGGTCGGGCGCGACGATGCACAGGGGCGCCCGCGGTGGGCCGAGCTGCACAAGTCGAAAGGACGCGGCGGGGAGATCGACCGTGTGCGGCGACCACATCACCCGAACTGTACCGAGCGCTTGCTGAACGAGCCGAACCAAAAGCCGGTGATCGGGAAGCGGGCGGGGTCGGTCCCGGCTGCGCCGGCGGCGACGAGGATCGGGGCGAAGTGCTCCTCGGTCGGGTGGGCGAGGTGCAGGGCCGGGGCCTGGTGGCGATAGTCGAGCAGGCTGTCGTGGTCGCCGCGGGTGAGGAGATCGCCGATCCACTGGTCGAACTCGCGGGCCCAGGCGGGCGTGTTCGGACCGCCGCGGAGGCTGCGGAGATTGTGGGTGAGGAAGCCGCTGCCGACGATCAGGACACCCTCGTCACGCAGAGGGGCGAGGATGCGGCCGAGGGCGTAGAGCTCCTGGGGGTCGAGGCAGGGCATCGAGATCTGCAGGACCGGGATGTCGGCCTGCGGGACCATGCACATGAGCGGGATGTAGGCGCCGTGATCGAGGCCGCGCTCGGGGGACTCGGCGATCGCCAGGCCGGCGGCGCTGACGAGGGCCCGCACGCGCTCCGCGAGGGCAGGGGCTCCGGGTGAGGCGTACTGCAGGCGGTAAAAGCGGTCGGGGAAGCCGAAGAAGTCGTAGATCAGCGGGACCGGGCGGGTCGCGCCGAGGGTGAGCGGGCGGGCTTCCCAGTGCGCCGAGACCATGAGGATCGCCTGCGGCCGGGGGAGGTCTCGGCCCCAGGCTGCGAGCTGCTCGATCCACTCCGGGTCGTCGAGCAGCGGCGGCGCGCCGTGAGCGACAAAGAGGACGGGGGCACGGGTCGGGGGCGCGGTTGTGGTCGGCATGTTCGTCTCGCGATGGCAGGCGAGGACGCCGAACGTGGGCAGGAGTCCGAGCAGGTCGCGTCGCCGCAGCATCGGCGCTTATCTATGCTCCGGCCCGGCGCGGGGGCAACCTGCGGCGTTGCAACCGACTGTTGCGTGGCCGCGGCCTACGAGAGGATCCGCTTGCGGCGGCGGCGACGTGGGCCGCCATCGACCTCGTCGTCGAGGCGAGGTTCGGGCAGCGGTTCGGGGTCGAGCGGGGGGAGGCTATCGTCGCTGGGCTCGCCGCTCAGGGGCGGCAGGCCGAGCGCCGCGCGGCGGGTGTCGCCCAGCTGGAAGAAGTTGGCGAGCTCCTCGAGCACGGCGAAGCGCAGCTCCTGGTCGAACTGCTCGGCGCCGCGGGCCAGGCGCATGAGGTTGCGGCGGTAGACGGCGAGGCCGGTGAGCTCCGGGGCTCGCTCCTCCTCATAGTCGTGATGGTTGTTACCGCGAGTGGCGAGGGCGATCGTCGGGACGCGCGGATCGACGCCCTCGAGGACGAGCTCGAGGGAGGGGACATCGTGGACGAGGAGGACGAGGGCAGCGCGCCGCTGGCCGAGCTCACGCAGGCTCTCGTCGGTGCAGGAGCTGAGGATGTGGACGACCTTGCGGTGGACCTGGGCGGGGCTTGGCAGCCACTTTGGGGCCTGGTTCTGGGCGTCGAGGCGGTACACCCGGAGGGCCGCATGGCACGCCGCCCGTGCGTCACTGGCGAGGAACTCGGCCTCGCTGACGAGGTGCCAGGCGTCGGCGTTGTTGGGGAAGCGCTCGACGGCGGCGCGCAGGAGGGGCAGGGCGCCTTCGGCCGACCCGAGGTCGAGCCACAGCCGGCTGAGGCGCAGCGCGAATTGGAGGACGCGGTGGATCTGGGCGGTGCGTTCCTCGGGATCGAGGGGCTCGCCGTCTTCGTCCTCGCTCAGCTCGGCGACGGCGGCCTCGGCCTCGTCCTCGGCGTCGGCCTCGTCGGTGGCGCTGTCGGTGTCGTGGGCTTGTGCCTCGCGGGCGCGAAGGCTGCGACTGCGGCGACGTGGTGATGTGGCGTCCTTGAGGTGGGTCGCGGGCTCCTTGGGGTCGGCCTCGTGGGCGTCTGCGTCGTCGGGGTCGGCCTCGTCGGGGTTGGCCGAGCCCTCGGCCTCGCCGGCGGGCGGGTGGAGGATCGCGGCGAACAGCGGGTGCTCACGCAGGGACTCGAGGCGAGCGCGGGCCTCCTCGTCCCGTCCGAGCGAGATGAGGCACTCCGCGCCGAGCAGCTCGAGGTCCATGGCGTCGATCGCCGAGACGGTGTCGAGTTCGAGGGCGTCGTCGCAATAGTGGAGGGCGCGTCCGGCGTCGCCGAGGTCGAAGAGGGCGACCTGGGCGGCGGCGGCGTAGGGCTCGAAGTAGTCGGGGTCGAGCTCGATGGCCTGGTCGTAGAAGCGCAGGCTCTCCCCGGCGTCGCCCTCCGCGAGGGCGATCGCCCCCAGAAGCACGGCGGCGTCGGGTGCATCCGGACGCAGGCGCTGGGCGTGGGTGGCGGACTGGCGGGCTGCCTCGAACTCCGCGCGGTCGAGGAGCGACCAGCCGCGGTCGAGGTGAGCCGCGTATCGACTGGTCTCACCAAAGCCCGCGTCGTCCAGATCTTCGCTGTCGCCGATCGACATGATGCCGCTGGATATAGCACGGGGCACCACACCTCCGGCAGCCTGGCTTGGCGCCATAGACGGGGCGCCGTCGCGCGGAGGCGGGCCCTGGCGATTCGTTTGGGGGATCGCGGCGAGGGCACGTATGGTTGGCCCATGTCGCCGCTCGCCGCTCGCCTCCGCCATCGCTCGCCCTTTGCCCGTGGCCTCGCAGTCGCGCGGGTGGCGGCTGTTGTTGTCGTGGGGGTGGCTCCGGGGCTCGCGGCCTGTCGCACGCCACAGTCCACGGGGACCGGGCCGGCGATGCACGGAACCCTCGATCCTGGTCGTGTCGCGCCCGAGTTTGAGGCCGACTGGGAGGCCGTACGCCGGGCCCAGAGCGCCGACCCGGCGGGGCCCGAGGTCGCGGCGGCGGCGGACCGCCTGCTGTCGCGTGAGCCGCCGTTGAACCTTCGCCTGGCGGCCCTCGACGCGAAGGCCGAGCAGGCGCTGCGGTCTGGCGACTATGCGGCTGCGCAGGGCCACGCGGGTGCTGGCCTGGTCGAGGCCGCGAAAGGGCGCGCGGCGGGGGGCGATCTAGCGGCGCCTGAGCAGGCGCTGGCGCAGCAACTGGCGCGTGTGCGGGCGCTGGCCGAGGCGCAGGTCGGCGATCCGCGGCAGGCGCTGCAGTTGTTGTCGGCGTTGCCGGTCGCTGTGGGGACCGATCTCGAGCGGATGGCCGCAACTGCGACCGCTCGCGAGCGTGCAGGCGATCGCGTGGAGGCGTTGTTGGCCCACGCGCAGTGGCGGGCCGCCGCGCCCGAGGGTAGCCCAGAGGCGGCGGTGGCCGAGGCTCGCCTGCGATCGTTGTGGTCCGGTCTCGACGTGGCGACGCTCGAGCTGGCTGCCCGTGGTGCTCCGAATACGGCGGCGGCCAGTTGCCTGCTCACGCGGGCTGGGCATGCTGCCGACCCCCAGGCGCCCGCGTGGGTTGCAGGTTGTCGCCCGGGCGTGACCCGGGTCGGTTTTTTACTGCCACGCTCGGGCAAGTTCGCGGGGCTGGCCGATGTGCAGTTGGCGGCGGCGGCGGCGGCGGTCCAGGTGCTGGCCCAGGGCAAGTTGGTCGATGTGGTATGGCAAGACGCAGGCTCGACACCCGCCGAGGTCGCCAAGGCGACGGCTGCGCTGGTGCGTGCGGGCGTCGATGTGTTTGTCGGCCCGGTCGGACCCGGCAATGTTGAGGCGGCCGTTTCGGCCGCGGCGGCCGCGGGCGGCAAGACGAGTTTTGTCGTGCCAGGTGAGTCGACGGCTGCGGCGGCCGGGGTGGCGCCCACGATCGAAGCGAGGGCGACTGCTCTGGTGGCGCAGATGCGCCGACTGGGCCGCGGTTCGGCGGTGATCCTCGCCCCCGAAAATAGTTACGGGAAGAGGACCACGGAAGCGCTTCTCAAGTCGCTTCGAGAGTCCGGATCTAAGGTTTTGAAAACGCTTTATTATCCGGACGACATGGTGAGCTTCTCCAAGTTCGTGGCTCCGGCGCTCGCCGAGTTGAAAGGGGACGCGGCGCTGATCGTTCCGGACCGACTTGCGCGCATGGAGTTGCTGTTGAAGCAGATGGCCCGCTCGGGTCTCGGCATCGAACGTGCCGGTGGCGGCAAGGGCATCGCCGTGTTGTCGACGGGGGAGGGGTTCTCGGCCGATGCGATCGGCGCGGGGCACGAGGTCCTGGACGGCGTGTGGCTGGCACCGGTGGCCTGGCCCACACCGGACGCAGCCGCGTTTGCCGAGGCATACACGCTGCTCGAGGGGCAGCCTCCAGGGGACCAGGCCTGGTTGGTGTGGCGGGCTGTATCGGCGGCGTGGAATGGGGGGGTGGCGACCCCTCCCATCGCCGCCGTGCTCAGGGTAGAAGGCGGACGCCTTGTCCCAGCCCCCGCGCAAGTCGACCTCCGGCCCCGCGAGACACCCTGACCGCCGACCGTCGCGGAGCGATGGTCCGGGTCCGTCGGCGGTGGGCCTGTCTCTGCGACCCGACGCGTATCTCGTGCCCGGCGAGCGGGCGGTCGTCGAGTTGCTCCGCGCTCAGCCCAAGCGGGTGCGGCGACTCGTGGTCCTGGCGAGCCGTCCAGCGGGCGAGGCCGAGGCGCTGGCGGTCCAACTCGGGCTGGTGGTGACACGGGTCGCGCTCGACGATCTGGCCGCCGTGATCTCCCCGGAATTGGCGCGCGGGATCGTCGCTGTGGCGGCGCCACCGCGCGAGCATGACATCGCCGACCTCCTCGGGATGCGGCCCACAGACCCCTTGTGTCGCCGGGTGCTTGTCGCGCTTGATGGGGTGCAAGATCCACACAACCTGGGTGCGCTGATGCGGAGTGCCGAGTTCTTTGGCGCGCTCGGGATGTTCTGGGCCCGTGACCGCTCGGCCAGCCTGTCGCCGACCGTCGTCCGCTCGTCCGCGGGGGCCAGCGAGCGGCTGCCGCTTGCGCAGGTCACGAACCTCGCGCGCGCCCTTGCGGATGCCAAGGACGCTGGATTTTGGGTGCTGGGTACGGTCGCCGACGGGGGCAGCTCGCTCCGCGCGCTGGTCGCCAAGGGGCTCCCCGACGCACTCGTGGTCGTCCTGGGCAGCGAGGAGAAGGGTCTGCGTCGATTGACCCGCGATAAATGCGATTTTCTCGCCACCATCCCGGGGGTGGGCGGGGTCGCTTCACTCAATGTCTCCGCCGCGGCCGCGGTCACGCTTTCGTGCGTGGCATGAGGGCCCCGGCGGTTTATCCTCGCCCCGACCGGGCCCCGAGTCGACCTAGATTCGAGGCCCGATCTTCGCCACCATAGGGCGGCCTTCATCCGTCGATCGGCGGATGCGGGTCGCTCGCGCCGCCTCCCGAGGCTTGTATGTCCGAACTGCGCTCTGTCCTCTTCCAGTTCCTCACCTCTTCGTCCGACGTGGTCCGCCGCGATGCGCTGGCGACGGCCCTCGCAACCGTCGATCTGGTGGCGGCCCGCGCTGAGGCCAAACAGGATCCTGGGTCAGGCGACGCCGCGGCGAAGGTCGTCGGGCGGTTGATCCTCGACGGGGCGCCGAGTGAGGAGATCGTGGACGCCGCGAAGGTCGCTGCGCAGCGAGCTCCGCGTGAGGCCGCCGGCAACGATGTGGCCCTGCTGGCCGGCATGGTGGTGTGGAAGCTAGGCGCCCCGAGTGGCGGCACCAGCCCCTCGGCGCAGGCCGAGCCTTACTTCCGTCGCGTGCGCCGCAACGACCCGGCGGCGGCCGATGTGCTCGCCTTCTATCGCGACATGTTCTCGGCAGACAGCGACGCGAGCCAGCTGATGCAGGTCCTGGTGCAGGCGCGGCGTGCCCTCAAGAAGGAGGACGTCGAGCCTCGCTTTGCGCTCGCGCAGGAGATGGCGGACCTCGCCGAGAAGAAGCTCGGGAGCCTCGATCGCGCGATCGAAGTGTGGCGTTCGGTGCTGCGCGAGGACGGCTACGATCCGCGGGCCGCCAAGGCGCTCGAGCGGCTGTACCGCGAGGGCCAGAAGTGGACCGCGCTCGTCGAGTTGCTCAAGGAGGAGTACGACCGCATCCCGGATCGCGGGGATACCCGCGAGGACCGCATCACGCGGCTGCTCGAGATCGCCGAGCTGTACCGCGATCAGCTCCGCCTCGACGCGATGGCGCTGGGGATGCTGCAGAAGATCCTCGACATCAATCCGCGCCACGCCGCGACCATCAAGGCGCTCGCCGACACCTACGGCAACAGCAACCGGTGGAACGACCTACTCGCGGTCTACGGCCGCTTGCTCGACGCGGCCAAGGCCGAGAAGGACGTGCCACGTCACGTCGACATGCTGCGCCGGATCGCCAGCATCTACGCCGATAACCTCAACAACAGCTCGAAGGCGATGGAGCTGCTTGGCGATGCGATGACGATGGCGCCGGGCGACAAGGAAGCGCGCAACATGATGGCGCGCATCCACGAGTCGCGGAAGGACTGGCGTGCCCTGATCGATCTGCGCAAGGCGGAACTGGCAGAGGCGAGCGGCAGCGATGCGCTGGAGATCCGTGTTCAGCTGGCGCGACTCGTCGAGGACCGCCTGGGCGACCGGGCCGAGGCCATCGCCACATGGCGCGAGATCCTCGATCGGCATGGCGACGTCGAGGTCGCCCTGCAGGCCCTGCAGAGCCTCTATGAGAAGGATAACCGTTGGAGCGACGCGGCCGAGATCCTGCGGCG
The DNA here is from genome assembly GCA_044228605.1 of Nannocystis sp. GTDB lineage: Bacteria > Myxococcota_A > Polyangia > Nannocystales > Nannocystaceae > Nannocystis. The sequence goes on from JBGAUO010000005.1 coordinate 41,387, forward strand.
CAAGGTGGCGCAGGCCAAGGACGATGCGTGGGCAGTCGAGCTGCTCACGCGGCTCGCTGACCTGCACGCTGACAAGCTGCGCGAGCCGGCCGAGGCGTTGCAGGTGTGGGCCGAGGTCGCGCGGCGCCAGCCCGGGCACGAGCGCGCCAACGCGGCCCTGCGCGCAGCCTACGTCGCCGCGGCCCGGTGGGACGACCTGGTCGCGCTGTACGAGCAGCAAGGAAAGCTCGCCGGCGTGCTCGATGTGCTGTACGCCGCCGCCGACACTTTGCCCGACGAGCTCGAGCGGCTCGGGCTCTACCGCCGGATCGCCGCGCTGGCGCGCGACCGCGTCGGTGAGCCCGAACGCGGCCTAAAGGCGCTCGAGCAAGTGCTCGCGCTTCAGCCGGACAACCAGCAGGTCGCGCGCCAGCTGTTGCCGATCTACCGCGAGCGTGGCGATTGGGCCCGCGTGCTGGCGATCTACGAGGTGCTGCTGGCCAGCTCGGTCGACGACGATGACCGCCTCGACACCATCGCGGTGATGCGGGACGTCGCGCTGCAAAAGCTCAACGACCCGCGCCGGGCGCTGCACTGGGCAGGTCGCGCGTATCAGGTCCGCCCCGGCGACGAGGTGTTGCGTGCAGGCCTCGAGTCAGTGGCCGAGCGAGCCGATGGTTGGGACGAGTTGAGCTCGTACTTCGAGGCCAGGGTGCAAAGCTCTGACTGTGACAACGGCGAGCGGCTCGAACTGCTCGACAAGCTGGCGACGATCGCCCGTGAGCGCCTGGGTCGTCCGGAGCACGCACAGCGCTACCTGCGGAAGATCATCGAGCTCGAGCCGAGCAACCGCGCGGCGATGGCCTCGCTTGAGGAGATCTACACCGCGACGGAGCAATGGCAGGACCTCGCCACGATCTACAACATTCGCCTCGGTGTCACGACAGACCCTGGTGCTCGCCTGGCCACCCTGCGGCGCCTCGGCATCCTGCAGGAGCAGCGGATCGGCGACCTCGATCAGGCCATCGAGACCTACAAGATGATCCAGGCCCAGGTCCCCGGCGACACAGAGGCGATGGACAGCCTGACCCGGTTGTACCGCAGCCGTGATCGCTGGGCTGAGCTGGCGGAGATCCTTCAGCGTCGCCTCGACGCGCAGGAACTCGGCACAGACCAGTTGTCGGACCAAATTCCGCTGCTCTTCGAGTTGTCGCAGATCTACGCCACCCGCCTCCGGTCGTCGCAGAAGGCGATCGCAGGCTTCCTGCAGATCCTCGACCTTGAGCCGGATCACCTGCCGACGATCGACGCGCTGCAGGTGCTGCGTCGCTCGGATCCAGGAAGCGCGCTGGCCGTCATGCGCGGCCTCCTACCCTACTACCGCAGCATCCGCGATCACGGGCGCGAGGCCGAGGCGATGGAGGTGATCGTGATGGCCGAGCCGGATTCGGCGGCTCGGACAACGCAGCTGCTCAGCCTGGCGAACCTCTACGCGCAGATGGAAGGGCGCCAGCTCGACGCCCTGCGCGTTCGTCGCGAGTTGTTGGTCGCTCAACCTGACGACGGTGTTTTGCGCGCCGAGGTCGAGCGATCGGCACGGGAGCTCGGGCGCATGGATCTAGTCGCCAGCGCCTACGAGCAGATGCTGAAGACGCTGCAGCAGCGTGCCGATGAGTCCGAGGCGCGGGGGGAGACGGTGTCGCGCGAGGCGATCGCTCAGGTCCGCGACCTGCAGCTGGCTCGCGGCACGATACTCCGCGATGACCTGCGCTTGGGCGAGGAGGCAGAACAGGCCTTCGCCGCCGTGCTGGATCGCGAGGAGACACATCAGGCGGCGTACGAGGCGCTCGAGGAGTTGCTCAAGATGCGCGGCGCCAACGAGGCGTTGATGAAGCTCTACCGGCGCCGCGTCGACGTAATCTTCGAGCCCGAGGAGCAGAAGCGCCTGCTCAGCCGGATCACGTACATCGCCCGGGACGTGCTCGGCCAACGCGAGGTGGCGATCCGCACCGCGGAGGAGCTCCTGGATCTCGTCCCGGACGATCTGAAGACGATGGAGCAGCTCGCCGCGATGTACGAGCTGTCCGACCAACCCGACGACCACTATGCGCTCGAGGAGCTGCTCGGCCGCTGGGCCGATCTGGTCGAGGGCGACGAGCTGCGCCACAGCATCGCCACACGCCGCGCCGCGCTGCGCATGGACAAACTCAACGACGCCTTCGGGGCGGTCGATCTGCTGGGTCAGGTGCTCGGTGAGGATCCGAGTCACGCCGAGGCGCGCCGCTTGCTCGAGCGTCTTCTCGACCACAAGGATGTTCAGCTGCAAGCCGCTGCGCTGCTCGAGCCGATCTATCTCGGCCTCCGCGATCACGCCAACCGGGTGCGTATCCTCGAAGCACGACGTGCACACGCCGAGGAGCTAGGCTCGACCGACGAAGCGACCGGCTATCTGCTCGAGATCGCCAGGATCAACGAGTTCGACCTCGACAACCTCGAGGCTGCGTTTGCGGCCGTTCGCCTGGCTTACCTGGCCGAGCCGCGGCGCAGCGACATTCGCAGCGAGTTGCAGCGCCTCGGCATCCAGCTTGAGAAGCAGCGCGAGCTCGTCGAAGTGTGGCAAGAGTCGCTCGACAAGCTGCCCGACGCGGGCGCCAAGATCGAGCTGCTCTCACGCATCGCCGTGGTCCTCGACGATCACCTGCAGGACCAAGACGGCGCCCGCAAGGCCTACGCGGAGTTGCTCGCGCTCGATCCCCCGGATCTCGAGCTGGCCCGCCGCGCCACGGTGGCGCTGGCCCGCCTCCATCGCGCCGCGGGCGATGCCCCGGCCCTCATCGAAGGCCTGCGCGCGCTGCTCCGCTTCATCGACAAGGACCTCGAACAGGTCAAGGTCCTGCTCGAGATCGCCGAGTTGCAGCGCGACAAGGTCGTGGATCCCGACGCTTCCGCCAGTACCTACCAGGAGGTCCTCGACATCGATCCCGGCAGCCTCGCCGCGATGGATGCACTCGAGCGGATCTACGTCGGCCAGGGCGCGTGGGAGCCTCTGACTCGCGTGCTGCGCCAACGGGTCATGGCCGTCGACGAGCCGAGTGAGCGTGCCCGTCTTTGGCGCAAGATCGGCGAGATCCAGCGCGACCATCTCAAGGACGCGTATCAGGCGATCGAGGCCTACCAGGAGATCGTTGACCTCGGTGGCGTTCACACCACGGTGCACGCTCTCGACGCCATCGTCCGTCTCAATGAAGGCCTGGAGCGCTGGACCGAGGTCGAGGAGGGCCTGCGTCGCCAGCTCGACCTTGCCACCGACGACGAGACCCGCACCGCGTTGCTCGGCCGCGCTGCCGTCGTGGTCGGGGAGAAGCTCGGCCGTTACCCCGATGCGATCGATCTGCTCGAACAGGTGCTCAAGATCAACGGCGAGGACGTGGCGGCCCGCGCAACCCTCACCGAATACCTGGGCCAGGACGACTCGCGGGAGCGTGTGATTGCGATCCTGCATCCGCTCTACGAGGCCGAGCACAACTGGCCGGCGCTGCTCGATCTAGAGGAGCGCCAAGCCCGGCACCAGCCTGGTGGGCGGCGCCGCTTGCTCGCGCTGCTCCAAGTCGCGCGGACCCACGAGGAGCGGCTGGGGGACTTCCAAAGGGCCTTTGTCGTGCTCGGCGAGGCGTTGGCAGAGGCCGGCGATCAGCCCGAACTCAGTGACATCCTCGATCGCCTCGATCGCCTCGCAGCCATCGAAGGTGGCCGCGACGCCGAGCTTCTCGACGCTTTCCTCAAGGTCGTCGATAGTGTCGCGGACGCGGCCCAGCAAGCGCGAACGTTGCGCATGATCGGTCGCCTGGCGGCCGGGCAGGGGCGCCTCGACGAGGCCCGGCGCGCGCAGGAGCGGCTGCTCGAGCAGAACGCGGATGACGCTGTGGCTGCCGAGATGCTGGAAGCGGTATTGGTGCGCCAGGCCGATCACGATGCCCTTGCCGAGTTGTTGGTTCGCCGCGGCGAACGCAGTGCGGGCGATCCGCGCGACGCGTACTTCATGCGTGCCGCCGAGCTCTACCATGGGCAGCTCAATCGCCCGGAGGACGCGATCGGCCTGTATGAGCGGGTGCGGAGCGACGGGGCTGCGGGTCCGGTCGCGCAAGCCGTGCTCGCCCCGCTCTACGAGTCGACGGGCCGCTGGCATGATCTGGCTCGGTTCCTTGAAGGCAAGCTGGAGCGCCAGTCTGGCCGCGAGCGCACACAGACCCTGCTGCGCTTGTCGAGCATCAACCGCGAACAGCTTGGCGACTTGGGGGAGGGCTTGCGCCACTTCGCGGAGGCCCTTCGCCACGAGCCCGAGTTTGTGTCGGCCGGTCCGGATCTCGAGCGGTACCTTTCCGACGAGGACCTCCGTCCGCTGGTCATCGAGCAGCTCGAGCCGGTGTTCACCGCGGCTCAGGACTGGCCGCGCTTGATCCGTGTTCAGGAGCTGCGGCTCGCCGAGGCTGGCGATGACCTGCCCGCGCGGATCAAGATCCTCACGCGCACGGCACAGATCCAGGAGGACATGCTCGAGAACTACGAGGCGGCCTTTGAGACCTACGGCCGAATCTTCAGTGAGGACCCCAGCCATAAGTCGGCCCGCGACCAGCTGACCCGTTTGGCTCATGCATTGGCTCGTAGCGAGGCGCTCGCCAACATTCTCACCACCCACGTCAATGGCGACGCAGAGGGTGACGAGCGTGACGAGACCCTGGCCATCGTCCGCGAAGCGGCGGAATTGTGGCAGAGCCTCGATCAGCCAGCCCGTGCAGTGCCGCTGCTCGAGCGGCTAATCCAGGCACGCCCGAGTGACACCACCGTGTTTCCTGCGCTCGAGCAGGCCCTTACCCGGGCCGAACAATGGAAGCCGCTGGCCGAGGCCTACTGGCGCGAGGCCGACACCAGCCTCGACGAGCAGCGGCAAGTCGACGTGCTCATGCGCCTCAGCGAGCTCGCACTCGGCATTCTCGACGACGCGGAGCTTGCGATTCGCGCGTTTGTCCGTGTGCTCGAGACCCAGGCTGATCAACCGATCGCCCGCGATCGCCTCGAGCGTGTTTACGAGAGCCTCGGCCGCTGGGATTCGCTCATTGAGTCGCTGCGCCAGCGCCTCGAGCGTGCCGAGGACAGTGCGACGCGGGAGGGGATCCTGCTCCGTATCGCCGAAATGCAGGACCAGAAGCTCGATAACCCCGACGCTGGGATCGACACTCTCGAGGCGCTGCTCGCTGAACAGCCTGGCAATGAGCCTGCGATGTTGGCGCTCGAGCACCTGGTCGAGCACCGCGCCGAGCACCGCGTGCGTCTGTTCGCCATCTTGCGTCCGCTTTACGAGGCGGCGCAGGACTCCATGCGCCTCGTTGCTGTCGATGAGTGGCAGCTGACACAGACCGAGGACCCCGTATCGCGGCACGAGCTGCTGCGCGAGATCGGCTCATTGCTCGAGCCCCAGGGCCCCGATGGCCCCGGTTATGCGTTCCATGCCCTGGTGCGTGCCCTCGGCGAGCCGGGTCCTGAGTCTGCGCTCGAGGCGCTCGACGCCGAGCTGGCTCGGCTGTCGCGGCAGCACGGCTTTGACTATGACCTGCGCCAGGCGTTGCTGCAGGCTGAGGCTGCACCTGGGCTACAGGCCGACACGGCACGCCGTGTGGCCCTACTGCTGCAAGCTGCTCACCTCGCTGTGAACGCCGCCGACAACGACGGCGCTACGGCGATCTTGCGTCGTGCACTCGAGGTCAACCCGGATGACCGTGGTGCGCTCGCGCTGCTCGACGAGACGCTCGCGCTCGCGGCTGATTTCGAGGGCCTGCGGGCAGTGCTCGAGCGTCGGGTCGAGGTCGCCACGGACGACGAGGAGCGCATCGATCTGCTGCGTCGCCTCGCCCGCCTGGTTGAGGAGGGCCTTGGGATGCCCGACGCCGCAGAGGCCGCGTGGCGGCGCATTCTCGACATTGAGCCCGCCAACAGCGACGCGATGCTGCGTCTTCGTCGGCTCTACGCCGCAAAGGGTGATCATGCCCAGTTGATCCGCGTGCTCGAGCAACAGATCGACAGCACCGATGACCTCGAGCCGCGCCAAGGCCTGCGCAAGGAGCTGGCCCGGATCCACCGCGAGGGGACCAAGGATCGTGCGGCAGAGATCGAAGCGTTGCGGGCCTTGCTGATGGACACTCCCGACGACGACGGGGCTCTGACCGCGCTGGCGCAGGCCCTGCTCGCTGTCGACAACTACTCGGAGGCCGCGACCACATTGCTCGAGCGGGTCCAAATCGCTACCCAGCGGGACCGCAAGGTGGCGCTCCTTCTCGAGGTCGCTCGCCTCTACACCGGGCCGATGAAGGATCCCGCGGGGGCCATCCCGCATTACGAGTCAATCTTCGGGCTCGTGGCCGCCCAGACCGAGGCCGCCGCGGATCTGATGCAGCTCGTACAGCAGGCCGCGAGCTCAGAGTCGGCTGCAGCATTGCTGATCCCGCAGCTTGAACACGCCCACCGGTACAATGAGCTGGCCCAGGTTTGGGACGCACGCGCCAGGTTGGCCGAGAATCCGAGCGATGCCGTCGAGGCGCTGCGTCACCTGGCAAAGATCCGCTTTGAGCGCCTCGGTGACATCGCCGGCAGTCTGGCTGCGAACAACCTGCTCATGGATCGTGTCGGCCCGGAAGACCTCCGACCTGTCCTCGAGGCCAGCAACAAGATGTCCGTGCGCCTTGACAAGGCTGAAGAGCACGTTGACGCGTTGGCCCGCCGGGCCGGGCGCGGCGATCTCGATCCGCAGTCGCGGGTGATGATCGCACAGTCCGCGGCAGACATGGCCGAGGGCATCCTCGGCGACCGCACGCGTGCCCTGCACCTGCTGGCCACGTTGCTCGAGGCGGGCATCGCCGATGAGGCGACGTGCCGCAATATCGAGCGGCTCGCCCGCGCCGCCGGCGACAAGAAGCTGCTGGCCCGCGTGCTCTCCGAGTCGGCCAAGCTGGCCTCCGGTCAGCCGATTCATGCCGATACGTTGGTGCGCCTCGGCGACGCCCGCTTCGACATCGCCGACATCGATGGGGCCACCGAGGCCTACGCCGAGTCGCTTGACGACCGTCCGGGCTTCGCTGGCGCCGTCGCTGGGCTCGAGCGGGTGCTCGACCGTTCGCAGAAGCAGGGCCTGGTGATCGGGAGCAAGCTGCTCGAGGCCCTCGACAACGCCTACCACGTCGCCGGCAACAAGCCGGGCTTGACCAAGGTGGCCCGCCTGCGCCTCACGGGGGCTACGGGCAGCGACCGCATCGCGGGCCTCGAGGCTCTTGCCCGCTTGTGTGATGACGGCGGAGGTACCGCCGAGGAGGCGCTCGATGCCTGGGGGGCGCTCATCCAGATGGACGCCGAGTCGCCGTTGGCGATCGAACGCATCGTCGCGCTCTCGCGTACGCCTCAACTGCTGCTCAAGGGCGTGAAGTACCTCGCAGGCGGCATCGATGCTGCCGTGCAGGAGAGCCGCCCGTGCGGCGCGCTGTGCCTCGAGACGACGCGTATCTTGCTTCGTGACCTGCGCAAGCCGGCCTCGGCGTTGCAGGCCCTGAGCCCTGCGCTCAAGGAGAACCCCGACAATCTGGAGGCTCTCGAGCTGCAGATCATGGCCTCACGTGCCGATGGCAACCTTGAGATTCTCCACGATGCGCTCACCCGCTATGCGCGCCTGTCCAACAACCCGGAGCTCGTCGTCCCGCTGCTGCGCGAGGCGGTCTCGGTCGCCGAGGCGATGGCCAACCCCGCGCTCGCTCTCGCCGATCTTCGCGCGCTCCTCGAGGTCGACCAGGCCGACGCGGCGGCGTGGGAGGGGCTGCTCAAGCTGCTCCAGAACAGCGGCGACCTCGAGGGGCTTGCGGCTGCTCTCGAGCAGCGGATCGCCATCGCCACCGACCCCGACGAACAGCGGATCCTCCGCCACCGTCTCGCCAACTTGCAGATTCACCTCGGTGGCCTCGACGACGCGATCACCATCTACAACGACATGCTCGCCGCTCGCCCGGATGACCTCCAGGCGATCCAGGAGCTCGAGGGCCTGCTGCGTCGGCTCAAGCACTGGAAGGATGTTCGCGACGTGCTCGAGCGCAAACTCGATCACCTGAACGGCGCGCAGAGGGTCCCCGTTCTCGAGGAGATGGCCCATCTCGCTGAGGAGCAGCTCGACGACGCCGACGATGCGGTCGCTCTGCATCGCCGCCTCCTCGCCGAAGCGCCGGCGCACACACCGAGCCTGGTCGCCCTGTGGCGCCTGCTGGACACCTCCGAGAAGTGGTCGGAGCTCGCCGAGCTGCTCGAGCAATTCATGAGCGTGCTCCGCGATCTCGGCGGAAGCGATCAACTCCGCGAGGTCGGGTTGCGCCTCGCGGAGTTGTACGCCGAGCGCCTTGCGGACGCCGAGAAGGCGCGCCGGATCCTCACCGAGCTGCTGGAGGGCGACCCAGACTTCGTACCAGCGATCCTCGCACTGAGCACCGTCGAGGAGCAGCAGGGTAACGATGAGGCGATGCGTGGACTCCTGCTGCGTGCCCAGGCCCTCCAGCCGCAGGGCGTGATCGGGGCCAGCTTGCAGCTGCGTCTCGCAGTGTTCGCCGACAGCCCTGAGAAGCGTCGTGAGCACCTCGAAACGGCGCTGCACCTCAACCCCGCCAACGTCGACGCGGCTCGCCAGCTGCTCGAGCTCAGTCGTAAGGAGGGCTACTGGGAGCAAGTTGCGTACTTGCTCGCGCTGTTGGCCCAGTATGTCGAGGACAACGCTGAGCGCAAGAAGCTGATCCTCGAGCGTGTCGACATCCTGATGGGCAAAGTGGGCGACCCCGAGGAGTCCCTGCGGGCCTTGGCCCCGGTCTATGAGGCCGTGCAGGACGACGTCGAGGTCAACCGCCGCATCGCCGACGCGCTGTTCGTCAGCGAGCGCTTCGAGGAGGCCGGTGGCATGTACGGCTGGCTCATTGAGGTCGCCTCGGCCGCGCCGAAGCGGACCAAGCAGCAGTCGCACTACCTCACCCGCATGGCCCGGATCCAACTCAATGCCGGCGAGGTCGACCCGGCCCTCGATCGCCTCAAAGAGTCCTACCGCATCGACACCACCAACCCTGAGACGTTGGTGCTACTGACCGATGTCTACGCCCACAAAAACATGTGGGACGAGTCGCTCAAGACCGCTCGTGCGATGCTGCTGCAGAACGTCGACCAATCGGGCCTGGTGCGCCGCGGCGACATCTACATGCGCCTCGCCGCCGCTCACGTCGGTCTCAAGGAGCCGCAAAAGGCGATGTCCATGCTCAAGCGCGGCCTCGAGGAGGACCCGCAGCACCCGGAGATCCCCGCCCGTATCACCGCGTTGCAGGCCGGCTGAGCAACGCTCGCGGCAGGGAGGCCCGACCCGGAAGGGTCGGGCCTTCTGTCGCTGGCGCTGTGCAAACGACACCCGCGCGACGACAAGAGCCCGACCTCTGAAAGAGATCGGGCTCCCTTCGGGAAGGTCGCTCAGCTCAGGGCTTCTTGAGCTTGGCTGCCTCTTCGCTGGTCAGGCAGCGGTCGTCGACGTCGTTGTTGCAGTCGTCGTCCTTCTGGTTGCAGATCTCCTGTGACGGCTGGATGTTCTGTGTGCATTGCATCTGGCCCCCGAGGCACTTGTTGAGGCCCTCAGCGCACACGCCTGGCTTGCCAGTCGCACATGCGACGCCGGTTCCGGGCACATCCTCGTCGATCTGGCCGTCGCAGTCGTTGTCGATGCCGTCGCACTTTTCTGGCTGGGTCTGCGGCATCGGGGCGTCGCAGGTGGTACCGGAGCCGTCCTCCTTGCAGCGCCATGTGCCCGAGGTCTTGCACTGACCGGTGCCGATCGTGCAGCTGGCGCCGTCACGCTCGAAGTTGTTGTCGACGATGCCGTCGCAATCGTCGTCAGTCCTGTTGCAGGTCTCTTTGCGGGGCTGGACTTCACCGGAGCATGCGCCCCAGACCGCATCGGCGCTGCAACTGCGGTTGCCGCCCTTGCAGATGCCGCGCCCAGATGTGCCCGGTGCGCCGTTGTAGCAGGCCTCGACGATGCCTGGACGACACTGGGCCGGCTTGTTGTTGCCGGCGGCGTTCACCTCGTCGAGAAGGCGCTGCCGCTCCACGTTTTGATCGGTGCCTGCACAGGCTCCGATCACGAGGCCGCCGAACAGCCCCACAGTGCACACACGACGCAGCAGAGCGCCGGGAGAGAGAACTTCGCTGCTGGGATTTCCCATGGCCGGAGCATACACGGCTTTGCTATAACTCCGCGAACTTCGTGTCTGCGCTGGGTAAAGTCTATCTGCTCGTCAGCCTTGGGCTCGTCGTGCTTGGCCTCTTGTGGGCCGTGATGACCCTCCGGGACAACGCCGCCTGGGTACCGATCACCCTGTGGATCCCTGCCTGGACCGATGCAGGCCTGTGGCAGGCACGTCACTACGACGTCAGCGCCTCGGCGCTCCTCGCGGGTTGGCTGAGCACACTGGGGCTCATGGCCATGTACGCGATCCGCGCGCCGTTCCGTATTCGGGCCGCGGCTGTCGCGCAGCGCCGCCTTCGTGGGCTCGAGCGCGAGGTCCTCGAGCTGCGCACCCTGCCGCTGCGGCAGGCTGAGGAGGACGATATGCTCGCTGCCGAGGCCCGGCTTGATGTCGGCCAGCAGCGGGTGATGCAGGAGCACTACGCCCCCTTGCCGCTCGTCGGCGCCCGCCTGTCCATGGGGACAGGTCAACGTTCAGCCCACCATGCGCCCGTGCCATCCCCTCGTGGGAGCAAAGCGTGACCGTCCTGTGGATCGTGGTGCTGGCGCTCGGTTGCCTGGCCCTGGGGGCAGGCATCGCGTGGTGGCGTGCGACCGCGCGCCAGCCCGACACGGCTGCGATGGCGCGACGCAGCCACGTGCTCTACGCGCTTGCCGAGGGCGACATCGACAACGTCGCGCATGAGCTCGAGCAGATCGCCGAGGCCGAGCCGGGGGATGCGACGGTGTTTCTCGCGCTCGCAGCCCTCGATCGCCGCCGTGGTCGCGTCGAGCGTGCCAAGGCGATCCACCGCACCGTGCTCGCAGGAGCTGACCTGGCGGCGGAGCTGCGGGTCGCGGCCTTTGTCGGCCTCGGCCGCGACCTCCTGGTCCAAGGGCACCAGGAAGCCGCCGTAGGCGCGCTCTCGCGGGCCATCAGCCTCGCCCCACAGTCGCTCGCAACGCTCGAGACCCTGGCCCGGGCACTCGAGCAGGCTGGCGCGTGGGAGCGGGCAGCCGCGGCATGGGAGCGCCATGAGAAGCTCGTCCCGGCGCGGAGGCGCCGCGACAGCCGGATCGGCCGGGGCCACGCCGTTGCCGGCCAGGCGCTCGCCGCCCTCGACGAGGGGGACACGGGCAAAGCTGAGCGCCTCGTCGACCGTGCCCTTGAGCTCGCCCCGGACAGCGGACACGTGTGGACGGCTCGCGCCCGGGTCGCCACCAGCCGGGGCGACGCCGCAGCGGCCTGTATTGCCTGGCAGCGGGCGTGGGAGCTGACCCCGGCAGCCGCGACGCCATTGCTGGGTGAGGCTCTCGCGGCCGCGGAGGAGATCGGCGGCCTCGAGGAGCTGCGTGAGCGAATGCAGGTTGGCTTGCGTACCAGCGAGGACGCGGCCCTGGTCGTCGCGCTTGCTCAACGCCTGGGCCCGAGCCACCCCGAAGCCGCCATCGCGGCGCTGCAGCGTGTACGTGGACGTTCCCCCGTTGCGGCGCTGAGCCTGGTACGCTTGCGCCTCGCTCAGGGCCAGCGCGACCAGGCTCTCGACGTCGCGATGATGGAACTCCCCCCACCGATCGTGGTCTGCCGGGCGTGCGCCCGGGAGATGCCACGCTTCCGCTTCCGCTGCGACGAGTGCGGCGCGTGGGACAGCGCCGTCATCCTTGACGCGCAGAGGAGGGCCGAGGCGTGAGCCGCGAGCACTCCGGGGCATATCCGCGGCGGCGCAGCGAATTGCTGAGCACCAGCAGTCGGTTTCTCCGGCAGTGGGGCTTCGCGCTGTTCATCGTCTTTATGGTCCTCGCGTTCCGCGAGGTGTTGATCCCCTTCGTCTTCGCGTTTGCGCTGGCCTACCTGATGGCGCCGGTGATCCATCGACTGCAGCCGCGACTTGGCCGCGGTCTGTCGGTGATCCTCGTGTACCTCAGCCTCTTTGGCATCGTCACCGCGTTCCTGATCGTCTTCCTACCAGCGCTGGTGCAGGACTTCTCGCGTCTGCGTGATACTGCTCCGGCCGCGATCGAGTACCTCGATCAGACCTACCTTCCCCAGGCCACCAAGTGGTTCGAGGAGAACTTCGGTACCCTCCAGGCCGTACCGCCGGCGCCGCCGCCCCCGTCCGAGCTCATTGCCCGCCCGGCGGGCGACGGTAGCTGGGCGATCAGTCTCGAGCACATGAAGCTCGCCTTGGAGGATGCTGGCAACGGGCGCTGGAAGGTCCACCCACCTTCGCAGCACGTCGAGGCTGGCCTCACCGATACCCTGCGCAAGCTGGTGATGACGAAGGGCAGCGAGTACACCGGCCAGATCGCCGGCTTCCTCCGCGCCTTGATCAGCGGTGTCACGGCCTTTCTGACGAATTTCGTCATCACCCTGATGCTCGCGGCGTTCATCCTGATCAACCCCGCGCGGGTGATGAACTTCGTTCGCGGGCTGGTGCCGCTGCACTACCGCACCACCTACGAGGAACTGGTGCTTCTGCTCGACGTCGGCCTCGCCGGCGTTATCCGCGGCCAGCTCCTTATCTGCCTCGTCAACGGTGTGCTCACGTACATCGGACTGGTGGTCTTCGGCATCAAGTACAGCTTCTTGCTGGCGGTGATCGCCGCGGCTTTCAGCCTGGTGCCGATCTTCGGCACCATCATCTCGTCGATCCCGATCATCATCGTTGCCCTCGTATCGAACGAGGAGGGCCTCGCCTTCGGCCCGCCCCTGCTCATGTTGGCGTGGATCGCCGGCATCCACTTGCTCGAGGCAAACATCTTCAACCCCAAGATCATCGGAGATGCGGCACATATGCATCCGGTCGTGGTGATCTTCGCGTTGTTGGCCGGCGAGCACGTCTACGGCCTCACCGGCGCCCTCTTGGCCGCGCCGGTCGCCAGCATGCTGCAGACGGTGTTCCTGTTCGCCTACCGCCGGTCTCGCTGGCACGCGCCCGGCAACCTGCGCGCCGAGGATCTGCCCGATCCACCTCCAGACCAGAGCTCGGCGTCGATGAGCACTGCGACCGTGTCACGGTCGTAGCAGCAGCAGCCGACCCGGCTCCGTGCCGCGGTGCTCGGTCAGCACGAGCGTCGAGGGTCCGAGTGTCTGAGTCGGCATCGCCACCCAGCTGCCGGGCAGGGTGAGCACTGGCTGCAGCGTGTCGCGCCGCAACACCCGCAGAAGATCCGGGCGGGCATCAACAAGGTGCGTCGCGGTCACGACGGTCACATGGTCTGAAACAAGCGTGCGCTCGCGGATCGGCTTGCCCTCGCGGGTGAATTCGGCGAACTGATCGCCGCCGAGGCGCAGGTACTCGCCCCCGGGCGCGCGACGCAGCACCTGCTTTGTTGGCGCGACGCCGATCTCGCCGCGACGGGCCCCGCTGCTCGGGGCGACAAGCACGTAGGCGGCGACGGGCGGCCCCCCATACGCGTAGGGCGGAGGACCCTCGCCGAGCGGCAGCACCATGCGGTCTGCAGGCAAGTGCTGTTGCCAGCGGCGCGCCCCACCGGCGGCGTCGTGCAGCGAGACCTGCGTGCGGGTCGTGTTGCGGTGTTGCACGAGTAGCTGTCCCTTGTGCCAGGTCACGCCGGTATAGGCCAGGCTCTCGGCCTCCCCGAGGCGCAGCCGCCAGCGCGTCGTGCCGCTGGCGCACGCGAAGACGACCATCTGCGCGGCGTCGGCCAGCCAGCACAGCGTCCCGCCCGGGTCGGTGCCGGCGACGAACAGGTGGGCGCTGATGGTCGCGGCGAGGTCGGGCTGCTGCCAGAGCGTCGCACCCGACGCGGGATCGAGGCCGAGGATCGTCGGGTTGTGCTGCTCGTCCTCGACGCGCACGATCGTCGCCGCGGCGCTGCGCAGCAGAAGCGCGGGTTGGTTGAAGCACACGGTGTCATGCGGCTCGGACAAACTGAAGTAGAGGTGGCTCTCGGTCGCATGAAAGGTCGAGCCGATCGCCGCGCCGTCGCGGCAGGAGAAGAGGCGCAGGGAGCACTCGCAGGCCTCGGCGCACGCGGCTCCGGCTCCGTGTGACGGTGCCCAGACGCCCCAGTCGGGTGTCTGGGCACCGTCACGGATCCGAACACCGCAGTGCGCATCGCCGCCGTTGAAGAACGCCGGCGCACGACCGACGATCGCGCCGCCGCGCAGGTCGATGTGGATCCGGTTCGATCCGGCGTGGAGGATCAGGCGATCGCCGAGCACGTGCAACGTGTGTTGACCGTTTGGCTGGCTCTGGGCCTGCACGCGCCAGGCCGGTCTGCCGGTCTCCGCGTCGACCGCAGCGAGGTGCTGAAAATCCTCGGCGAGCGTCACGACGCGTCCTGGCGCGACCGCGAAGGCCCAGCCGCGACCCTCGTACAGTAGGCGCAGCCCGGCGTCCGCGGCCAAAGTCACCGCGGCGAGCGGGACCGGCGGGGTGGGTTTCGCGGGCGCGGCCGCCGGCATCTCTTCGGTGGCCTCGCTGAGCTGTCCGTTACGACCTGTCGCCTGAGACCTGTCGTCAAGGACAGGTCGCTCACGGATCGTCGACTCTACGGGTGCAGGTATGGGCACGGGCACCGGGGCGCGGACGCAGGTCACCAGCAACGAGGCCAGCGGCACGAGGGGAGGGCAGCAGACACGCATCCCGACCAGTATGCCCGTGCGGCGAGCTTGCGCTCCGGGCCTCAGGGACGAAGGCCGTGCGCGCTGCGGTAACGGCGACACAGGGCGCTCCCAGCCTCGACCTTACGACATGCTTGCGGGCGATCGGCGTAGATCGTACAGCGCACCTGTTGACCCAGACGCCCGCGCAGCGCCAGACAGCGGCCGTCCGGGTGCAGGCGCAGATGCGGTACGCCGTCCTCGTTGTAGACGACGTGTCGGCGCGCGAGCTCGGGGCGCTGCAGCAGTGGGGCGCGCGCGTCGACCTCGACGTAGTCCGTGAAACCCTCGGCCCGGTTTTCGGGAGTATTGCAGCAGCAGGCGCCACAGCGGACGCAGTCGTAGCGGGACACGAGGGCACGATAGCAGGCGCTTGACCGCACCGGGGACGCAGAGGATCCTCGCCCCATGCTTCGATCCGAACTTGGTTTGGTCATCGCCGTCCTAGCGAACGGGCTGGCCTGCAACGGGGGCATCGGCGTCACCGATGCGAGCAGCTACGGCACCACCACCCAGAACCCCTCGTCCGACCCGAGCAACGGCAACAGCGACAGTGATCCGAGTCCCACGAGCTCCGGTACGGGCAGCGGAAGCGGCAGCAGCGGCAGCAGCGGCAGCAGCGGCAGCAGCGGCAGCAGCAGCACCGGCCCGACCAGCGGAGTCACGACCGGCGACACCGGCAGCAGCACGACCGGCGAGACCACGGGTGGACCGGGTGCCTGCGTCGACCTCGGGGCCAACGACTACGGCAACTGCGATGCGTTTCTTGGCTACGCGTACGATGGCGTCAGCTGCCGGGCCTTCTCGGGCTGCGATTGTGGAGCCGACTGCGCCAATTTCTTCGCCAGCGCACTCGACTGTGCGACCAACTGCGCCGCACTCGGCGGCTGCAACGCGGCAGCGATCCAGCCGGCCTTCCTGGCCATGGGCCCGATTCAGATCGGCAGCTACTGCGACCAGGTCGACGTCTGCGCGATCCCGAATACGGACGCGGCGACCTGGCTCGCCACGCTGTTTCCCGGCCTGATCTGCGAGGGCGTTGGCGCTTGTAAGCAGGGCGAGGCCTGTCAGGCCCAGCTCGCCGGCATGATCGACGCTTCCCAGTGGGAGCAACTTTGCGCGGCCAGTCTGCTGCCCAACGCCGAGCTCTATTGTGTCGTGTTCGGGCCGTGAACCTGCCGATGCGTGCGACCCAGGAGTCGTGCATGCTATCGGGCATGTCCGGCTACGTTGACCACTATGCTGTTCTGGGAGTGTGTCCCACGGCCACGAGCCAGGAGGTCCGCCAGGCATATCGCCGCCTCATCGCGGAGGCACACGCGGATCGCCACGGCGGCGATGCTGTCGCCGTCGAGCGTACGCGAGACCTCAACCTCGCTCGCGATGTTCTGGTCGATCCGCTGCGGCGCAGTCGCTTTGAGCGCGAGCGCCGGGCCCAACTTCCGCGCTCTGTCATTGCCGACCCGCTGTTCGACACGCTCGCCCGTACGTTTGGCACGACGCCTTCACCCGGCCACGGGCCTGTTCAGCCGATGGACGATGCACCGCAGTGGGTGAAGGGCGTCGCCCTTGGCGTGTTCGCGGCGGCGGCTGCTTTCAGCGTCGGCCTCGGCATCGTGGCCGCGATCAAGAACGCGGCGAGCCAACGGCGCAGCGATCCCTGACGCGCGCCAGGCCGGGACATGAGGGCAGCCTCAGCGCACCGGCGGCTTCGCGCTCGTCGGGACAGCGGTGGTGCCGGCGGCCGGTTGTGCTCCGCCGACGCTCGCTGGTTGCGCCAGAGCGGGCGTCGTCGGGCTTGCGGATGTGCCCGTGGGCAGCTTCGGAGCCGGAACGAGCGAGCGACTCGGTACTGCTGGCCGGGGGGTCGCCTCGACCTTGGATGCTTCTGCCCTCGCCGCTTCGTCGGCGCGCTGCTTCTTCGCGGCGCGTAGTTGCGCCCTTCGTGGCTCCCACACGGGTCTTGGTTTGAGACCGATGCGCCCGCCGAACAGCGAGAAGTAGCGTTTGCCGGCCTCGTTGCCGCCGCCGACGATCCCAAACAGGGCGTGCCAGTGCAGTGCCTTGACCTTGCCCGACTTGCGCTTCCACCAGCCGAGGCCGGGTCCGATCACCGTGGTCGCGTCGCCCTTGCGGTTGACGTGACGGGCCAACAGGGCCGGGATCACTTGGGTGACCGTCTTCTTGCGGCGGATGTCCCACCACAGCGCTGCCCCCACAGTGCCCGAATCCTCGCCGCGCTCGATGTGCCACAGCAGGGGAAACTGCACCCAGCTCTGATCCTGGCCCTTACGTCGCTGCACAACCAGACCCGGGGGCACGATTGTGAGGCTGCGGTCCTTCGCCCAGTTGTTGCTGCGCAAGAACACCGGGATCGTCCAGGTCATGCGCTTCTCGGCGTAGGCGTGGCTCGTGTAGAAGATCGGCGGCAGCACGGTGGTGGTCACCTTGTGCGGGCGACGGAAGTTCCAGAACACCAGTCCGGCCTCGAACCAGCGGTACTCTTCCTTGCGCCGGCCGACAAACAGCGGCGGCAACACCACCGTCGTGCTGCGGTCTTCGCTGCGGTGCGCCTTGCGGAAGAACAGGGGGAACACCACGGTGGTCGCGTGGGTGCGCGTGACCGTTCGGCCCACGTTGAGCGCGTACCAGGTCAGCTTCTCCTTCGGCCGGATGTTCGCACCACCGAGCAGCGTGTAGAACTTCGTCCCGCCTTTGTCGCGGTCGAAGTAGTAGAGCGCGAGGGCGCTGTGCGTGCGCCGACCGAGGCCGTCCTTGCCGGCCAGGAACAGCGGGAAGCTGCCCCAGAGAGTGTAGCGGCAGCGGTCGTCGTCTTCTTCGCGGAAGCCGCACTTTTGCTGGCGAAACAGCAGCGGCACAAAACCGGTGAAGCGGAAGTTCTTGCCCAGGCGGTGGACGTCGACGAACCCGGGCGGCGCCAGGCTAAAGCGCGTGAAGTTGTGTTGGCCCTTGGTGCCGATGACGAAGGGCAGCGCGACCCAGGTACGGCGACCGTTGGCGCGGCGCCGGTCGAACCACAGCGGTACGGCGATGGTCGTGTGCTCGCGCGTCTGCTTGTTCTTGATGTGGACGATGAGCGGCAGCGAGACCAGGCGTCGTGCCTTCTCTGAGTCCATCCACCAAGCGAGCGGCACGACGCCCGTGTTCAGCGAGGTCCGGCTCAGGCGGTGAAAGAAGGGCCCGGCGATCAGCGTGTGAGTGTGGCGGATGCGATCGCGGCTGTAGAAGAAGGGCAGGGGGGCGAGTCCCGCGTCGACATCGATCCCGCCAGGCTGACGCTGACGGAAGTACAGAGGTATCGCTGCGAGGTTCTTGCGCGGCTTCTCACCGCGCGTGGCTGTTCGCCAAACCAGCGGTGACCACATGTCGAGGTCCTCGGCGGGCGCGCGGTGGTACGCGAACAACGGCGCCACGACCAGGTTCCGGGCCACGCCGCCGTCGACTGGCCGGCGGTCCCAGAACACCAGCGGGATCAGGCCGAAGCTGCTGCGTCGCTGCGCGGCCGGGCCCGTGAGGTCGCGTGCCCCGTAGAGTAACGGCGTCGCCATCCACGTGCTGCGATCCTTGGTCTTCCTGCCGCCACCGAGGGGTGTCACGGTCAGTACCTTGTCGGCGTACTGCCGACGATAGTACAGCGGGAACAGCACGCTGTGGCGCTCGTCGCCCTTGCGCTTCACGTCCCAGAATAGGTTCAGCACGCCGATCGTGCGTGCTGTCGGGCTCTTCGAGCGGGCAAAGAGCGGAGAGATCGTCAGCCGACGTTGCTCCTGCACGTAGGTTACGTCGCCGAACAGCAGCGGCGGGACCACGGTGTAGCGCAACGTGTCGTCTCGTCCGAACGCCGCCACGGGCAGCACTCCCGCGTGCCAGCCGGGGACCGTGCGCTTGGCGTAGACCGGGCCGAACACCCAGGTGTCGTGCCACTTGGCGCGATCGGTCTCCAGCACGTGTCCGAAGAGGAGTGGCGCGATCACCTGGTAGCGCCGCGTCGTGTCGCGCCCGAAGAACGACAGCAGCGGGATCGCGGCGCTGTCCCGGCGGGCGCCTTGCTGGTTGTGGACGAAGAGCGGCGGGACCACGACCTGCTGCGAGCCTTGGCCTGCGTACGCCGTACGATCGCGGAAGCGCCAGAACAGAGGCGTTACGACCTGGAAACTGCGGCCCTTCGGGTTGTGGCGTAGGGCTGTCAGGATCGGCGGCAGCACCACGTCCCATGCGCCGCCCGGTCGTCGCGTCGCGCCGCCGAGCGGAAGTACGAAGGCTGTGCGAGCGCCGGTCTTCAGGTCGTCGAACTGCCAGTACAGCGGGAAGAGCACGCGGTTACGCTGCTCGGCATCGCGGTAGGACACCCACGGAAACACCGACCAGGCGGTGCTCCCCTTGACCTTGTTCTCACTCCGCCACACCAGCGGCGTCACTGAGAGCAGCGCACGCTCCGGTGTGTCCTGCTTGAAGGTGAGGAGCGGCGGCACTGCCCAGGTCCGGCGCTTGCGGGCCTCGTCGCTGCGCTGCAGGTAGAGCAGCGTCCACAGCTCCTTGCGGTTGCCGAACTCGCGCGACTGCCAGTGTGCGAACGGGAATACGGTACGGTGCTTGAGGCCCTTGGCCTTGTCCGTGCCACCGATGTAGATGGGCAGGCCCACCGTCGTGCGCGTGACTCCGCGGGTCAGCTGCAGGAACAGCGGTGCGCCGATGAAGTAGCGGAGGTCGTTGAGCGGGTCGGTGTCGGTGGTGTTCTTGTGTCCGTACCAGAACAAGATCGCGTCGAAGCCACGCAGGCTGTCGGGCGTCTTCTGGTGGTAGTGGAACGGGACGACGACCAGGTTCTTGACCTGCTTGTTGCCCCATCGCCACACGAACGGGAACTGACCGAAGCTGTACTGCTCTCCGGTCCGCTTGTAGCCCATCAGCAGCGCAGCGGCGGCCCAGGCCGTGGTGCGTTCGGAGAACGAACCGTAGAACAACGCCAGCGGCGAGAGGTATCGTCGCTTCTGCGCTCGCTTGCTGTACCAACCGGCGGTCAGCGACAGATCGAAGTGAGCCAACTTCTCCGGGTTGTTGGTGCCGCCGGTACGATGGAAGAACAACGGCGGCAGGGTCAGCGCACGCGTGCGATGCGTCGTCCATGTGCGGTCGATCCAGAACGGGGGCACGCTCTTGCCACGGACGAATTTGCCCGGCCCTGTCTCGATCCGTTCAAGCGGTTGGGTCGACGGGGGGGGGCCAGACTCGGTCGGCAGCGCCCGCTCCATCTGCGCTGCCGAGGGTCCCGTCGGCTCGTCTGCGGTTTCTGGCACGCCCTCGAGCGCCGCCGCGGCTTCGTCCGGCGCCGGCGCGGCATTCGGTCGCGGGATGACGCGTACGTCGCCAGTCGGAGCGTCGGGCTTCGTGGGATCAGGATCCGATGTGCTGCTTGCAGAAGGAGTCGACGAAGCACCTGGCTCGGTCGTCGGCTCGCTGGCGGCGGGTGCCACTGGGTCGAGGCTCGGTGCGCGTCGGGGCGTCCTGGTCGGCGGACCGAGCAGCGCTGGCATGACCGAGCCCGTGGCGAACGCTCCACTGCGAGCGAACGCTCGGAAGGTCGCGTCGAAGCTGATGTTGGTGCCTGCAGCGAGCGCGAACGATGGCGCGAACCAAACGAACACGCCGAGCACCGTGACGCCGCATCGGTGAGACGTGGAGCGCGAGTCAGGCGTGCCAACGCGGCCCCCGATTCGTGGAGCTCCGCGCGCGATGGGCTCAGAAGCATCCACGGGCCGGGAGGGGATAGCGAATCCTCGTTTGTTGTGTCAACCCTGCCCCGTCCGCCAAGACCTCACGCCGGGCAGTTCCCTGGGGCTGGTTTGACTTCGGGGACCCGCAGCGCTATGGCAGCACCCCCTGGGCATTTAGAACGTCATGCCACGCGACGCACAAGCACGAGAACTGGCCGCGGACCTCAACCTCGATCTCGTCGCACTGTCCCGCGGCGGACCCGGCCCGTACCACCTCAAGGTGGAACTCCCGGTTGCCTGGGTCGCCAGCAAGCTGGCCCACACCGACGCCGAGATCCAGCGTCCCGCGCGGGTCGACCTGGAGGTCACCATCATAGGCGAGGGGGCCAGCGTGCTGGTCCGTGGTGTCCTGGACTTCGATTTTCGCGTCCCCTGCGCTCGCTGCCTGGAGCCCGCTCTGGTGCCCGCTGGTACCGATCTGTGTGTCCACTTCGTCCGTGGCACGGCCCACAGTGGCCGTTCCGAGGACGACGAGGAAGACCTCGACTCCACGGCTCCGGACGAGCGTAGCTTCACGGGTACCCACCTCGACCTCCGGCCGGTGATCGAGGAACAGATCCTGGTCGCCTACCCAATTCGGGCCCTTTGCCCATATGGCGAGGCGTGCCAGGGTCTGTGCATGCACTGCGGCGCCAACCTCAACGAGCAGGCGTCGGCCTCGCGCTGCGGCGTGTGCGGCCAGGCTGATGCCCGTGTTCCGGTCGTCAATCCGCCAGGTCACGTCGAGGACGAAGAGGACGACACCGCGGCGAAGATTCCAGCGGACGCGAAGTTTCACGTCGACCCAGGGAATGCGGACGGGACGGGCGCGGTAGGAGAAGGTTTCGCTGTGGATCTCCCACTCGAGGACTCTCCGTGGCGTCAGGCCCTTCGCGGCCTCGACCTCACCGGCAAGCCACGCAAGAAACCTTCTGCATGACCCAAAGCTTGTGATCGCCATCTCGGATCTGGCGCCCGATCTGGCCGTCCGGTCTTGCATGCGGGCCTTGAGAATTCACATTCGCCCTGCCCAGAGAGCCCTCAGCCCCCTCCACTGACTCGAATTAGCTCGTTGATGAGACTCCTCGCTGCGCAAAAAAAAACCTTGCTGCTCAGCAAAAATCGTTATGCTCCCGCCCCTCCGCTAACCCGGTAACCTCGCCATGGCCGTTCCGAAGAAGAAGCAATCCCAGTCCCGCCGCGACATGCGTCGCGCCAACCACGACAAGCGCGATCCCCCGACGCTTGCCACCTGTTCGAACTGCGAGGAGAAGACCCTCACGCACCGCGTATGCCCGGCGTGCGGCTTCTATAAGGGCCGTCAACTGATCGCCGTCGCGCAGGAATAAGCCCGCAGCCTCCCTCAGGATCCGGGCCGCGTGCCGACGACCATCGCACTCGACGCCTTTGGTGGCGACGATTGCCCCAACGCCGAGGTCGACGCCGCGATCCGGGCAGCCCGCGACGGCATGCCCGTCATCCTCGTTGGTGATCGTGAAAAATTGGCCAACGCGTTGGCCAAGCGCGAGGTCGATCTCACCAGCGAGGGGCATGCCACTGGAATGCCGCTGCGAGTTCACCACGCGTCAGAGGTGATCACCATGGAAGACACCCCCTCCAAGGTGGTGCGGTCCAAGGGTGACGCTTCGATGCTGGTCTGCTTCGACCTGGTCAAGCAGGGCCAGGCCCAGGCGGTCGTGTCCGCTGGCAACTCTGGCGCCATGCTGGCCTGTGGCCTGTTGAAATTTGGGCGCCTCAAGGGCATCGATCGCCCAGCGATCAGCGCCAGCATCCCGCGGACTCGCGGTCAGTGCCTGCTCCTCGACGTCGGGGCGAACGTCGACTGCAAGACTATCAACTTGGTCCAGTTCGCCGTTCTTGGGGCGATCTTTGCGCGGACCAGCCACGGCGTCACTCGCCCCCGGGTTGGTGTGCTGTCGAACGGGACCGAGGAGGGGAAGGGCACCGAACTGACCCGCGCGGCTCACCGTGCCCTCGTTGCCCATCCCAGCGCTGACTTTAGCTACGCCGGATATGTGGAAGGCAAGGACATCTTCAGGGACGAGCGTTGCGATGTTGTGGTCACCGACGGCTTCACCGGCAATGTTGCGCTCAAGGTGCTCGAGGCCACCGCGGTCTCCTTCGCTGGCCAACTGCGCGCTGCGATTGTGCAGCGGACCCTCAGCAAAGTCGGCGCGCTGCTCATGCGCCCCGCGCTCGCCCTCCTCAAGGAGCGCCTCGACCCGGACACCCATGGCGGTGCTCCGTTGCTCGGCGTTGAGGGGGTGGCGATCATCAGCCACGGCGGCGCCAGCCCGAACGCCCTCTACCACGGCATCCGTCTGGCGGGTCAGTATGCTGCCCGCGATCTGACTCCAGCTCTGCGCATCGCCGTCGCCGCCCACAAGGACCTCTTCGCCGCCGCCAAACGGGAAGAGGGCGCGGCCTAAATCTGTCTGATGGAACATGTCCGCGGGGACAGCCTGCTGTCAGGTCCCCGAGGTCAGGCACTCAGGTTCTCGAGGTAAGTCATGAGCGAGCAGTGGGCTTTTTTGTTCCCGGGTCAGGGCAGCCAGAAAACGGGCATGGGCGCAGCCCTCGCCGCAGAGTTCCCCGCCGCGCGAAGGGTCTTCCAGGCCGCTGATGAGGCGCTGGGTGAGCCGCTCTCCGAACTGTGTTTCCACGGCCCGGAGGAGGAACTGGCTCTCACCGCCAATACTCAGCCGGCGATCTTGGTCTGCTCGATCGCCGCGTGGACAGTCGTGGGTGAAGAGCTTGGGCTGGTCCCGACTGTTTGCCTCGGCCATAGCCTCGGGGAATTTTCGGCGCTCGTCGCTGCTGGCGCCCTTGATTTCGCCGACGCCGTACGCCTTGTCCGTCTGCGCGGGCTGGCGATGCAGGAAGCGGTGCCCGCGGGCATTGGGGCCATGGCCGCCGTGGTCGGCCTTGAGGCCGAGCCGCTGGGCATCTTGTGCGCTGAGGCCAGTGACACCCAAGCCCAGGTAACCATCGCCAACGAGAACGGCGGCGGACAGATCGTCGTGGCCGGCCACGCACAGGCCGTACATCGCCTCATCGCGGCTGCGAAGGCGGTTCGTGCCCGCGCCATCCTTCTCAACGTCTCCGCCCCCTTCCACTGCTCCTTGATGTCGCCGGCCGCCGAGCGTGTCGCGGCTGCGCTCGAGCGGATCACGATCCACCCTCTGCGCGTGCCGGTGATCGCCAACGTCGATGCCGCACAGAACCTTGACCCCACACGGGTGAAGGACCTGCTCGTCCGACAGATCACCGGACGCGTCCGCTGGGAGGCATCTGTGCGCAACGCCGTGCACATGAGTGTCACGCGCTGCCTCGAGCTTGGTCACGGCAAGGTGCTCGCGGGCTTGATTAAACGCATAGCGCCCACACTGCCGGTCGTGCCCGTCGGTTCACCGGAGGATGTTCATGTGCTAAAGGTCGACGCCTCTTGACCGAGCAAGCACATGCGAACAACGCCGCCTTCCGCGGTCTGTCGCTCACGGGACGAGTCGCCCTTGTCACGGGTGCGTCGCGTGGGATCGGCCGCGCCATCGCCCACACGCTGGCGGCCCGCGGTGCCGCGGTGGCCATCAACTACAGTCAGCGCGAGGATGCGGCACGTGAGCTGTGCGCGCAGATCATCAGCGACGGGGGCAAGGCCTGCGTGGTCGGCTTCGACGTCGCCAACTCGGCCGCTGTCGATGCGGGCATCGCCCAAGTAGTGACGAGTCTCGGCGGGTTGCACATCCTCGTCAACAACGCGGGTGTGTCGATCGACGCGCTGCTCTTGCGGGCCAACCCAGACGATTTTTCGCGGCTCCTCGACATCAACTTGAAGGGAGCATTTCACTGCTCCAAGGCCGCCGCGCGCCACCTCTTGCGAGCGCGCGCCGACGGCCGAATTATCAACATCAGCAGCGTTGTCGGTGAGCAGGGCAACGCTGGTCAGGCGATGTACGCGGCGGCCAAGGCCGGCGTCATCGGGCTCACCAAGTCTCTGGCCCGGGAACTGGCCAGTCGCGGCGTGACGGTCAACGCCGTGACCCCCGGCTTCATCGAGACCGACATGACCGCGGCGGCGCTGCAAGCCGAGGCCCGCGAGGCGTTGCTCAAGCAGATCCCGCTGGCCCGCATCGGCCGACCCGACGAGGTCGCAGAAGCCGTTGCATTTCTTGCCAGCTCCGCCGCCAGCTACATCACCGGCCACGTCCTGCGGGTCAACGGCGGCCTGTTCATCTGAGAAACAATCCCACCGGTACACGCTCCAGAGGAAACAGCCCATGACAGCCACCACTAACGACATTCAGGACAAGGTCATCGCGATTGTCTGCGAGCAGCTCGACGTGAAGCTCGACGACGTCAGCCGCGACAAGAGCTTCACCGACGATCTCGGCGCGGACTCGTTGGCGATCGTCGAGCTCGTGCTCGCCTTCGAGGAGGCGTTCAGCCTCAAGATCCCCGATGCAGAGGTCGACAGCATCAAGACCGTCGGCGACGCCATCAACTACATCAAGAAGCACCACGCTGCTTGAGCGCCGCCGAGGCGGGGAGGCCGTCGTGGTCACCACACGCAGGGTCGTCATTACAGGGATGGGGGTGTTGAGCCCCCTTGGAATCGGGATCGCTGAAAACTGGCGGCGCCTGTGCGCTGGCGAGTCTGGTATCGGCCCGATCACTCGCTTCGACACGACCGAGTATCCGACCAAGATCGCCGGGGAGGTCCGCGGCTTCGACGCTACCCAATGGATCGCCAAGAAGGAGGTTCGCCAGATGGACCTCTTCATTCAGTACGCGATCGCTGGCGCCGCCCTGGCGGTCGCCGACGCGGGCCTCGATCGGCGTCCACCGGCCGACCCGGAACGCTACGGCGTCTTTGTCGGCGCGGGCCTCGGAGGGATCAGCACTCTCGAGACCACGATCGCCGCGCTCCGCGAGAAGGGCCCACGCCACGGCATCAGCCCGTACTTCGTGCCGGCGATCATCGTCAACCTGGCCGCCGGGCAGATTTCAATCCGCCACGGCTGCAAGGGCCCGAACCTCAGCCATGTCTCGGCCTGCTCGACCGGCGCGCACTCGATCGGCGAGGCCTTTCGCACCATCGTGCACGGCACTGCCGATGTGATGATCGCCGGCGGTACCGAGTCGACCGTGTCGCCGCTGGGCGTTGGTGGATTTTGTTCGTCGCGCGCGCTCAGTACCCGCAACGACGAGCCCACGCGCGCCTCGCGTCCGTTCAGTGCCTCGCGCGACGGCTTTGTGCTCAGTGAAGGCTGCGGGATCCTCGTGCTGGAGGAGTTGGAACACGCGAAGGCTCGCGGCGCCATGATCCGAGCGGAGATCGTGGGTTACGGCCTCACTGGCGATGCCTTTCACATCACGATGCCGCCGCCGGGTGGGGAGGGGGCCCAGCGTTGCATGCGGATGGCCATGCGCGACGCCGGGATCGTTCCAGAACAGATCGGGTACATCAACGCCCACGGTACATCGACCGCGGCCGACGCGATCGAGACTCAGGCAATTCGCGCTGTGTTCGGTCGCCACGCCGATGAACTCGCCGTGTCTTCCACCAAGTCGATGCACGGCCATCTGCTCGGCGCCGCAGGTGGGCTCGAGGCGGCGATCACCGTGCTCGCTCTGCAACACGGTATCCTCCCGCCGACGATCAACCTCGACGATCCTGATCCTGCCTGTGATCTTGACTACGTCCCCGGCGTCGCGCGTGCTCGACAGGTGGAGTACGCGATGTCCAACAGCTTTGGCTTCGGTGGAACCAACGCCGCGCTGATCTTCCGCCGCAGCGACCCGTGAGTGCGGATACTGGAGACCTAAAAACCATGGCCCGTCTCCATATCGGCAGTGATCACGCCGCGATCGAGCTCCGGCGAGAGCTGAGCGCTGCGGCGATCGCCGATGGTCACACGGTCCTCAGCGAGACCGGGCCCAACGAGCCCGGCGACTCCGTTGACTACCCGGACATTGCTGCGCAGGTCTGCGAGCGGGTGCACGCGGATCCCGGGAGCCTCGGGCTGCTCCTGTGCGGCACCGGTCAAGGCGTGGCCATCGCCGCCAACAAGCACGTGGGCATCCGTGCTGCGGTCGTCCTCGATGGGTTTAGCGCCCGTATGGCCCGCGAGCACAACGATGCCAACGTCTTGTGCCTCGGTTCACGCGTGTGCGGCCCGAGCCTCGCTCGGATGCTTCTCCAGACCTTTCTCGCCGCCGAATTCGCGGGTGGTCGACACGCCCGGCGCGTCGCCAAGGTCGACGCCGCGGGGGGCTAGCGGAATGCTCTGTCCCGTCTGCCGCGGTGCGAACATCAAGGTGCTCGACTCCCGCGACAGCCGCGACGGGGTTGCGATCCGTCGCCGTCGGGCATGCTCAGACTGTGCACACAGGTTTACGACCTACGAGCGCATCGAAACCAGCCTGCCAGTCGTCGTCAAGCGTAACGGCGGCAAGCAGGCCTTCGATCGCCTGAAGTTGCTGGCCGGCCTCAAGCTCGCGTGCCGTAAGCGCCCCGTCGAAGACGAGCAGCTCGAGACGATCGTCGCTGCGGTCGAGCTGTGGGCTGCCACCCGCGGCGAACGCGAGATCCAGGCTGAGGAGATCGGCGAGCGGATCATGCAGCACCTACATGTGCTCGACCCGGTTGCCTACGTCCGTTTTGTCTCTGTTTATCGGAGCTTCGACTCCGTTCAGGCGTTCTCTCATCTGCTCGGCGAAATGGAGAAGGCCGCACAGGCGAACCCAGAGGGCCAGCGCACTTTGTTTGAGATCGACGCGCGGGGCATCATCCAGCTGACGCCGCGGACCGAAGAGACAGAGTCCGGGGACGTGGTGGAGTCGGGCGATGGGCCCTGAGTTGCCCGAGCTCGCGGCGTTGCGAGAGCTGGTGGCCGGCACCTCGCTCGTAGCGACGGACATGCCGCCAGGTCCATCCGGCCGCGCCTCGGATGGTGACCCGGTCGGCGATGCCTTCGCTGTGAGCCCCGGCCACGACCCTGACGCTGCCTTTATGGGCGCTGCTCTCCGGCTAGCGAGCGCTGGTACGGGCGCGACCTACCCCAACCCGTGCGTTGGCGCGGTCGTCGTACAGGGGGGGAGGGTCATCGGCGCTGGCTTCAGCGCAGCCACCGGGGGGCCGCACGCCGAGGTACAGGCGCTGAGGATGGCGGGTACGGCGGCCCGCGGTGCCACGGTCTACGTCACGCTCGAGCCTTGCTCGCACCAGGGTCGCACGCCGCCCTGCACCTCCGCTCTGATTTCTGCTGGCGTCGCGGAGGTCGTGTTCAGCGTACGAGATCCGGCACGCCACGCGGCGGGTCACGCGAGCGACATCCTTACGGCAGCCGGTATCCAAGTACGTGAGGGGGTCGCTGCGGCGCTTGGGGCAGGTGTGCACGAGCACTACCTCCACCACGAGACACATCGCCGCCCCTTCGTCACCCTCAAGGCCGCAACGTCGCTCGACGGCCGCATCGCGGCCCACGGTGGCGACAGCAAATGGATCACAGGCGAGCCCGCGCGCCGCGTCGGGCACTGGTTACGGGCTCGGCACCACGCGATCGCCGTCGGGGTCGGCACGCTCTTACGCGACGATCCTCGCCTCGACGTCCGTCTTGTTCGCGGCGTGGACCCGGTGCCGGTACTCGTCGACAGCCGTCTGCGCTCCGCCCTTGCACAACCCTGGCCTCAGCGCTTACGCGCTGGCACGATCGTGCTGCACGCAGAGGATGCCCCTGAGGACAGGCGCCGTCGCCTCACGGATGCGGGTTTACAACTGATCCCGGTGCCTGTCGATGAGCACGGTCGTGTAGCGATCCCCCAGGCCCTCGACGCGCTCGGGCGCCTGTCGATCCGCTCGCTCCTGGTCGAAGGGGGAGGCCATCTGATCGCCAGCTTCGTTGCCGCGGTGGCGTGGGATCGTTGGTACTGGTTTCAGGCACCGCTGTTGCTCGGCGACGGGACGCCGGTACTTCCGGGCCTCCGCTGGCCGAGTGTCGCGCAGTCCCCGCGGCTACGCGTGGAGCTGCGTCTCGGCCTCGGCGATGACGACCTTCGTGTGCTTCGGCGCGGCCTGTGAGCTTGCCCCCCAGCGGGCGGTCGTGCCGCCTCGCGTGTGTCTGTGCCATAAACCTCGCATGTTCACCGGACTGGTGAGGTCGGTCGGGCGGGTCGACGCCGTGCGCAGCAGCGCTGAGCAGCGCACCTTCGTCGTCGCGGCGACACTTGAGGAGCCCGATCGGAGCCTGGGCGCCAGTGTCAGTGTCGCCGGCGTGTGCCTCACCGTGATCGCGTCTACGACTCAGACCTTCACCGTCGAGGCCGCATTCGAGACCCTCGCGTGCACCAGTCTTGGCGCGTTGAAGGTCGGCAGCCGCGTCAACCTCGAGCCCGCATTGCGTCTCGGAGACGCTCTCGGCGGCCATCTCGTGTCTGGCCACGTCGACGGCCTCGCACGCCTTCGCAGTCGCACGCCTCGCGGCGACGCCATGCTCTTGTGGTTCGACGTCCCCCCGGAGCTCCTTCCCTTTGTGGCGGTCAAAGGGTCAGCATGCCTCGACGGGGTCAGCCTCACGATCAATGCCGTCGACGCTCGTGGCTTCGCGGTAGGTCTCATCCCGCACACCCTCGCTGTCACCACCCTGGGCGAGCGCGTTGTTGGCGACGCGCTCAACCTCGAGGTCGACCTACTGGCTCGCTACGTCGCGCGCCTGATCGAGTTCAAAAGTCCTGCGCCGAGCTCCACGGGCGTGACCCGCGAGGCGCTCGCGCAGGCCGGGTACATCCCCGACAACCGGGCCGAAGGGACAGGTTCATGAGCGAGCACAACTTCGATCACGTCGAGCGTTGCATTGAGGTCATCCGCCGAGGCGGCATGATCATCCTGGTCGACGACAAGGACCGCGAGAATGAGGGCGACCTTGTCATCGCCGCTCAAGCTTGTACCCCCGAGCAGGTCAACTTCATGTGCCGCGAGGGCCGCGGACTCATCTGCCTTGCACTCACCCCCGAGAGAGTCGCCGAGCTGCGCCTGCCGATGATGGTCCCCACCGACCCCGGCCACATGGGCACCGCCTTCACCGTCTCGATCGAGGCGCGGCGCGGCGTTACGACCGGCATCTCGGCGGCAGACCGCGCACAGACCATCCGTGTGGCCAGCGATGAACAGTTCGGCGCCGCCGACATCGTCAGCCCGGGTCACATCTTCCCACTCCGCGCTCAGCCGGGTGGTGTGCTGGTGCGCTCTGGCCACACCGAGGGATCGATCGACCTGGCCCGCCTGGCTGGCCTACGCCCCGCCGCCGTCATCTGCGAGATCATGCGCGACGACGGCGAAATGGCCCGCATGGATGATCTCGAGCGCTTCGCTCAGCGCCACGACCTCCCGATCCTTACCATCGCCGACCTCATCGGCTACCGTCTGCAGCGCGAGATGCTTGTTGAGGAATTCGCCTCGGCGCCTTTCGTGTCCCCGCTGCTGGGTGTGCGTGCCGATGACGCGTGGACCATCCACAGCTACCGCTCCAAGGTTTCACCACACTCCTTCTACGTCGCCCTGGCCAAGGGTGATCTTCAGCAAACGGCGGATGGCAGCGACAGCGTGCTTCTTCGGGCCCAACGGGCCCAGATCCTCGGCGATGTGTTTGGTCTCGCGGACGACGACAGCGCCTCGCGTATGCGCGCCAGCATCCGGCAGATCGAACGAGCCGGCCGGGGTGTGTTCCTCTACGTGCTCGGCCACCACTGGCCGCCGGAGCCGCTGCTAGAGGCGCCCGCGGCCGTGAGTGCGCCCTCGCTCAAGCCCGCCGAGGCCGGCTTCCGCGAGTTCGGTCTCGGTGCCCAGGTCCTGCGCAGTCTCGGGATCCATCGTATTCGCGTGCTCACCAACAACCCGAGAAAGATCGTCGCCCTGTCTGGCTTCGGCATCGAGACCCTCGGCGCCCTCGCGCTCGAAGAGGAAAGCGATGTCTGAGCTCAGTGCGACGCTTGTCCCAGGTGACAGGCCGTCGCGCCGCCGTGTGCTCCTGATCGTCGCTGGGGGCATTGCGGCATACAAGGCGCCTGAGTTGGTCCGGGCATTGATTGCGGCCGGCTGTGAAGTGCAGGTCGTGATCACTCCGGCCGCTCGGGCGTTCGTCAGCGAGCTTTCGCTCGCCGTCGTGTCGACCCGCCCGGTTCGTGGCAGCTTGCTCGACCCAGCAGAAGAGGGAAGGGTGGGGCACATCGAGCTGGCCGACTGGCCCGACCTCGTACTCGTCGCGCCCGGCACCGCTGACCTGCTCGCTCGCGCTGCGGCTGGCCTGGCAGATGACCTCGCCGCCACCATTCTCCTCGCGACACGCGCGCCAGTCTTGTGGGCACCGGCGATGAACACCAATATGTGGCGCCATCCTGCGACACAACACAACCTTGCGGTGCTGAAGACCCGAGGTGCCGAGTTCGTCGGCCCCGATCGCGGAGCGCTCGCGTGTGGCTGGATCGGCGAGGGCCGCATGATCGACCCAGCTCAGATCGTCGCGGCAGTGAGCCGATTGCTCGACGCTCCAGGCGAGTTGGAGCGAGCGGCCAGGAACTCCTGGATCGGTCGCCGCGTGGTCGTTTCGGCCGGCCCGACACGAGCCTACATCGATCCGGTGCGCTTCGTGACCAACGCCTCAACGGGTGCGATGGGCTTCGCCCTGGCCGCTGCTGCACAGGCACGTGGTGCCGATGTCACGCTGGTTGCTGGACCCGTCGAGCTCGCCACACCGGTCGGCGTGCGCCGCGTCAGCATCGAGACGGCGGCCCAGATGCATGCGGCACTTGAGGCCGCGATCGCCGATGCACCCACGGACCTGGTTGCGATGGTCGCAGCCGTCTCCGACGTCGAGGTCGACGCGTCGGTTGCCAAACTCGACAAGGCAACGCTGCTACCTACGCTTGCCAACCTACGCTGGCGCGTCGGCGTCGACATCCTCGCAGCGCTCACTGCGAAATACGTCGGGGCCAATCGCCCATACTTCCTGGGCTTCGCCGCTCAGACCGTCGCTGACGACGTCGACCTCGAGTCCGCACTCCTGCGCTTGGGACGTGCCAAGTTGGTGGCCAAGCGCGTCGACGCACTGTTCGTCAACCGAGTCGGCGTGCCCGGTCTTGGTTTCGCTAGCCCGACCAACGCTGGCTGGTTGCTTACTCGCCACCCCGACGGGGAGATCTGCGAGAGCGCCTCGGGCCCTCCCGTAGCGAAACGCGAGCTCGCTGGTTGGTTGCTTTCTCGCCTCGCCGCGGCGCTGTGGCCAGGGACAGCGCCGTGAGTAGCGACGAGGTCCGCGTGCTTGCGCGGCAGTTTGCCAGCTATCTGCGCCACCATCGCGAGTTCCATGGGGGCGCCTATGTGAGCGCCGCGCCGGTTGGCGCCCGCCCTGAAGCCGTTACAAGCCCGGCAGAAGACGACACTGGAGTTCGCCAACTCTTGGCGCCCAGGGCGTCCGAGGGCGTGCGCGATCCTGTGGCGCCGGAACCTCCAGCCTGGCCTGAGAGACAGGTAACGGCGGCGGCTGTTCCGTCAGCTTCTTCGGTCCGGTTGCCCATGGCTCCGACAACCGTGGGCGAGAGCCAGGTGCGGACCCTGGCCACCCAGTGGAGTGCCAGCGAGAAGCTCGACTATCTGCAGCGCAAGAACATTGGCAACTGTCAGCGCTGTAAGCTGTCAACGACCCGCACCAAGATCGTGTTTGGCGTAGGCGATCCCGGGGCCGATTTGATGTTTGTCGGCGAGGCACCGGGTTTCGACGAAGATCGGCACGGCGAGCCCTTTGTTGGCGCGGCTGGCCGCCGCCTGACCCAGTGGCTCGGCCGCCTTGGGATGCAGCGTGACCAAGTCTACATCGCCAACGTACTGAAATGCCGGCCGCCTGGGAACCGCGATCCTGAGCCCGACGAGGTGGAGCGGTGTTCGCCGTTTTTGCGGGCCCAGATCCGTGCGATCGCACCGAAAGTGATCGTGTGTCTCGGGCGCTATGCGGGAATCCTGCTGCTCGGCAAGCCACCGGACATCACGTTGCGGGAGATGCGAAGCCGTGGCTGGACCTACGTCGATCCAGGTGGCGCGCACGTTGCCACGCTGCACGTCACCTACCATCCGTCGTACGTGCTCCGCCGTGAGAAGGAACTCGCGCCGGGTCAGCGGAACCCTGCTGAGGACACGGTCATGGCGGATCTTCAGCAAGCGATCAGCAAGCTCCACAGCGGCTCCGTAAGTCCGTAAAACAGTTGACGAGGCGCCGCAGCTTTCCTAAAGTCCTGGGTCCGCGCTGATGGTGCTGACCGATGACGAAGGCTGAACTCATCGAGAAGATTGTGCGCTCACGCGAGCTTCCGCCTGGTGTCACCAAGAAGTGCATCGGCCAGATCCTCGACTTGGCCTTTGAAGAACTTGGCGCCTACTTCGTGCGGGCGCGAGTGACCCGCACGCAGTGCCCTCGCTTCACCTTCCCGGCATTCGGGACTTTCACCAAGAAGAAGCGCAGCGCTCGCAAGGGGATTAACCCACGAACGCTCGAGCCGATGACCATCGATGCGGCGTACACGATCGACTTCCGACCAGGGACGGAATTTCGCCAGAACTTGAACGCCCGCACCGCCGCTACTGGCGTGAGCAAGCGTCGTACAGCCGCACTTCAGGGGCAAGTGGGAATGATGGAGACGAGCGACGACACCGAGCATCTCGTGCTTGTGCCGGCGCCCTCCGACCGCGACGACGCCGGCGACCATGACGAAGACAGCGTTCAGATCGAGCGGCGTCGCTTCACCCATCGCGACGATCTCGAAGACTACGGCATGGACGATGTTCTCGACGAAGACGGCGAGCCTGGTGATGCCGTCGAACAGAGTACGCCCGGTAAGTACGAACTGGCGCCCGCCCCGATGCAGCGAGCTCGCGTCCCCGGTGCAGCGTCGACACGTACGGGTTCCTGAATCCAGCACCAAAATGACTCGACCCGGACCGTAGCGCGGTCCGGGTCGAAGGTTGGGCTGCAACGCGAAGCTACTTCGCAGCCTTGTTGACTGGTGCCGCCGGCTTGACTGGGGCAGCCTTGATGCTGCCTGGGTTCTCCGCTGGAGAGGTGGAGGCAACTCCAATCGTGCCGCTCGGCTTCGGCTCCGGCTTTGTCGGCTTGGCACTGAGTGTGCTGTTTGCGACGCCGATCGAAGCAGTGCTCGGCTCGTCGGTGCGGCCAACTCGGGTTGGTTCGGCCGGAGCCGGAGCCGGGGCCGGAGTTGGCTCGCTGACGGGGGCTGGCGACGGAGTCGAGGCCGGCTTGCTGTTGTCTACGACGTGATGTGCCGGCTTGGCTGCCGAGTGATGGGCTGGCTTCCCGGTCCCATGGATCGCATTGGGGTTCGCTGTGCTGCCGTTACCGGAGCCCCAGGAACGCGAAGACGAGAAGGAGCAGGCCGTCAGGCCCATCAAGCCCACAGCGACAAGCAGAGCCGAACGAACGTTGCGCATAAAACCTCGGGGTCCAAAGACGGGTGACCGGAGACCCTATTCACGCTCAAGGTAAGCTCATGTGTCAAATTGCCCAGGCCAGGCCCGCGCTCAGAAAAGTCGAGATCGCACGCAAATCGGGCTGATTACGCCCTGTGGCCCACTTTCCTCGCGAGCCGGCCCCCGGGCCGGGTCTTCGCGACTGCCCGCGAAAGGGGCCCTCCGGCCGCTCCTGATAGAAAATTGCGGCTCCGTCTGGACAAACCCACCGGACCTCGCGCTAGCGTGATCTGGTTGGGGGCGCCGAACGGCGCCGGGAGGGTGGGAAGCAGTGACGACACGCATCAAACCAGATGAGCAACGTAAGCAGCAGATCCGTGCTGCTGCGACGCGGTGCTTCGTTCGCCGTGGCTTCGCGGCCACACGTCTCCTGGACATCGCCCGTGAGGCGGGGCTCAGCAAGGGCGGTGTGTACTTCCACTATCGGGCCAAGGAGGCGTTGTTCCACGACATCCTCGAGGCCCAATTCGCGGCGCTTCAAGCCCGCTGGGACGCCGAACAGGACACCGACCAGCCAGCCGAACGAGCGCTGTACACACTGGTCTTGACTCACCTGCAGACGCTCGAGCAAAACCCCGATGAGGCCCGCTTCTGCAATCTCATGCTGGCGATGGCAAGTCAGAACACCGAGTTTCGCGAAAAATTCGAGAACTCGCTCTCGGCGATGCGGGCCCGCTACGCCGACATTCTGCGCCGGGGCGGCTTTCCGGGTGAGGCCGGTGTACTGGCCCGGGCAGTCATCGCGTTGATCTACGGGGTCGCGGCACAGAGCGCTGCTGACGGACAGGCTGTCCTGCCGCTGAGCGCGGAGCAGACGGCACAACTCGCGGTCCGCCTCGCCCGCGGGCCGGTCTGACGAACCTATTCGTCCTCGTCGAGCTGCGGCGCATGAAAGCGCATGCCGACGAGGCCGACCCAGCCCTCGTCAGGGCCTGGAGGGCGTACCGTCAGGTATTCGATGAGCTCAGCCCGGTAACCGACGGGCAGCAGGCGTGCGAGCGTTGACATGGTGGCCGCCCCACTCGGGTGTCCGAACTGCGGTTCGTCTTCCATGCAGCGCTGAGCAAACTGTTCGGGCCGTCCGGCGCACAGCGAGTCGAGGCAACCGAGGTCCCGTTCGCGGAGCGCCCGGACCTCCTCCGACGATAGCCGCGGCCGTCCGAACGCCGGTCCGGCGTGGCTGAGTTCCGCCGCGATCCACCACAGCACGCGTTTCCCCTCGAGGACATGCTCCATCGTCGCCAAGAAGGCGTCGGTCGCGGTCTCATCCTCGCCGGATCCCAGAGCCGTCTGGCCGCACAGCACCGGCAGAATCGGTGGGCAGGCCTCGCCGTAGACACAACGCAAGCTCACCGCAGCGAGCTCAAGGCTGAGTGCCTCGCGGTGTCTCATTTCTTCACGACGGATCCACGGCAGTCGCTGTTCGATCGCCGCGACCATCGCAGCATCAGTGAGCACCGCACCGAGCGGTGTGCCGTAGGATCTTGCGGTGATGGCGAAGGGCAGTCGGCCAGGGTGGTGGTCTGTGCCAAGCAGAACGACCAGATCGATCTGCTCGGGTGACGGCAACTCACGGAGAGTTTGGGCGAGCAGGCTGGCGACACGACCACCCTCGATAGGCTGATAGGGCAGCAGTACCCCGATGACCTGGCGGTTTGCGATGAAGCCCCGCGGTAGTACGGCGGTCAAGGTCGCGCGATCGCCCGGATAGAGCACGTCGGCGAAGCGTGGCACCCGAACCTCGTTGGCCATGAACTCCTCGCGGGCCGCATCCCACAGCACACGAAAGTGATCGTCGTCGAGGAAGCCTGCGGTGCCAAGCTCGTCGACCAGCCCCTGGACGTCCGCGAGGCTCAGGGTCATGCGTCCACGCAGGAGCAGAGACTGACGGATCTGTGCCGGGGTTCGCTGGCCGTCGAGCATGTCGAGCACCTGAGCGGCCTCGCTTGGAAACGCGGCCGGTTCGCTGATCCCGAGCGGGTCGCGCAGCACGATCAAGACCTCGTCGCCGCGGCGCAACACGGTGCGGTCGAGCTTGCGGAGCTTGGGCCTTTCCATGGTTGCGGGTCGAGGCTACGGTGCCAGGCGACGGCCGGCAATGCCCCATCCAGTCACGCTGGCGTGTGCTAGCGAGACCTCGCCTACTGCATATACACGCGGGGCTTCTCTGGGTCTGGTCGCTCCGGCGCGTTGCGTTCACCGCAAGGGCTCGCCTCGTCAGGCATCACCGCGGCGATCGCCTGACGGGCGGCAGCGGCTGTCTCTCCGACCTCCGTGGCGCCACAAAGGGCCTCGCGGAGGGTCGGGGTGACCGGGGCTCCGCTGCGTTGAAAGGCCCTCAGCAATCGCAGCGACAGGCCAGTATCGGAGGTTCGATGCAGCACCGACGCGGCGCTATCGGATCCCATCATCCCGAAATTTTTGATCAATTGCCGCCCCGCTTCGGCCCGACGCTCGCTGTCCTGGTCCGTCGCGCCGAGCAAATTGGTGAGCGCGCGTCGGGCCGGATCGCCACCACAGCGCCCAAGCGCAGCGATCGCCTCGCGGGCGACGACAGCCTCCTCCTCGCCGAGTCTGTCAGTCACATCAGCGATCTTCGCCAGCTGCCTGACGACCAGGGCCTCACAGGGCCCAGCGATGCGCGACAGGGCCGCGCTCCGAACCTCAGGCCACGGGTGCGTCTGACTGCCCGTCAGCCAGGTTCCATCTGCCGGCAAGCTCGCGGTCAGGTAGGCCACACTTGCGATCCGCGGTGCGGTGGCGTCGAGTAACGCGAGTTGCTTGACCAATCCCCTCGCGGCGTCACTCGTGAGTCCTCCCAGCGCGAGTGCCCCGAGGATCTCGCTGGCCTGCTGCTCGCGGCGGCCCGGATCCAGGTGCCGCGCGGCCAGCCCCTGAAGGCTCGTCTGGACCCTCGGGTCGGTAGTCCGCGTCAGGAGCACACGCAGCGCCGCGACACGGACCACGAAGTTTGTCGCCTCGTCCTCGGCGTCGCGGATCATCTTGGCAGTGAATTCGCTGTCTGGACCCTCCGCGAGGGTTGCCCGCAAGCCGATCAGGGCCGCCGTGCGCGGCGGTTCACTGTTGGCCATCGCGGCCTCAACCGCCGCGATCATCAGGCCGCGCTCGCTGGTCCCGACCTGTGCTCTCCTGCCGAGCGCGACTCGCAGCGCGTGGCGCAGCTCTGGAGCGCCAGCGCCGACCAGCATCACAAGCTCCGTGAGCCGCTCGGGCGGCGTCGCTGCCACCATGTCGGCGATCAGCAGGGCCCGCAGCTCGGGCGAAAATTCGCGCTCGCCGACCAGCCCGGTCAGGATCGGGAGGGATGCCGGTCCTTGCTCGCGGAGGATCGCCCGCCACGGCTCTGCCGCGCGCAGCTCGTCGCGCTCGCCGGGCGTCTGCTGGTGACTTGCGGCGACGTCGCGCCGCATCTGCGCGGCGAAGGCCTCGAGGTCCTCCGTCCGGGCCATCCCGGCGAGCAGAGCCAGCAGACGCCGCTGCTCGGCGGCGGTCGGCGCTGGCACACGTCGCAGGCGCGCTGCGATCAGCGGGGCCGCCAGCGCGGGGCTGGCCTCCAGGCGTGCGCGAGCCTCGAGGTACGCCTTTCCGCGCTCACTGAGCACCACGTCGAGGTCGGTCTCGAGTTGGCGGCTGTCTTCGATCGGCACGACGCTCGGGGCGGGCGAGGGCAGGGCGGGCGACACGAGGAGCAGGGCGGCGATCAAGAGCACCGGGGAAGGCTGCCACAGCCCGTACGGCGCCGCGAGGTCTCACTTGAGCAGGTTCTGCTCGATCTGCCCCGGCGTCAGCACGTAGCCGAGGAGCAGCGCCCGCTTGTCGGTCGCCTGGGCCACGTCGAGGAGCCGCAGTGTCTCCGCCGTCTCTGCGTCCGACTCGGACTGGTTTTCGATCATACGGCGGGCGATATCCACCAGCATCCCGGCCTTGACCGGCGTGTCGGTCGGCATACGAATGAAGAGCCCGAAGTACTCGTGCACCACGCCCGAGACCTGCACGCCCTCTGGATGCGGTAGGAGCATCTCGAACAGCTTGCGGCGGCCCTTCGACATGCCGCTGAAGCCCAGCTCGCGCACCGCCTTCTCGGTCGCCACCGCGAAGAAGCCCGAGTCCACGGGGACCCCAAGCACGAGGCGATCAACCTCCTTGCTCAGGCTGCGTTTGCCCTTCCCATGGTTTGCTGCGATGAGGGGCATCACCTGCTGCGAGGCGATCACCAGCTCATCCTGCTCGAAGCTGGCGACCTGGACCGCGTGCCCCTCGTACTTAAGATCGACGAGCGTCCAGGTGTTCGCGTCGGCCGGGATCAGACGCCCGGCAGCCACGCCACCTGCGATGCGTTGTGCGAGGCCCGGCACCTCTGCGATCGCCGCCGAGCGGCTCCAGTCGCCGTGATGAAAGGACAGGGCGACTCGCGTCCAGCCCTCCACTGTCGGGTCGCCGAGAGCGAGCGCTGTTGCGCACATCCCGTCCGCGAACACCGGCTTGGGCTGGCGCTTGCGGTTGGCATCTCGTTCTGCGGTCCGTTTGCGCCGGGCCTCGGCGGACTTTCGCTCCGCGACGCTCAGCTCGTCGAGCGTCTTCTGAAGCGATTGATTCTTCGCCCGTGCTTGTTGCTCTGCGCGGCGATAGAGGCGGACGTCATCGAGCTCGCGTCGACGGGCGTCATCACAGGTCAGCACGTACTCGATGAGCTCCGGGGGCAGCCGCTTCGTCAGCGGTGCCTGCATCATCCGCGTCATGTTGGCGACCGCGAGCATGTCGAAGTCGGTCGGCAAAAAGCGGGTCGTGTAGGGCAGGTGGCCGCGGCGCAGCTTCCCGCGCCCGGCCTCCCAGAACCGCCGCATCACCGACTTCACTGCGTCGTCGTCGCCGGCTTTCTCGTACAGCTTGATCAGTCGGAGCAGCGCGTCGGTGATGAGCTCGCGGTCCTCGGTGCGCTCCTCAAGCAGCGCTTCGAAGTGCTCGATGGCACACTCCGCACGCTCGATCTCCTCCATGCAGTGGACGCCGCGGCGGTGCAGTTGCTCTGCCGAACTTTCGCCCCGGGGAGGCGACGCGTCGACCGGGCCGGCGCACAGCAGGGCGAGGGCCACGGTGGTCAGCGAGCGGAGCAAGGACACGGTCGGCAGCATGCCATCGCTTCGCCAGGCTCGCCCGAGCCGCCGCATGTGCGTCCACCGCTTGTGTCGCGGCCGCGCCTGTGGCAATGGCTGCCACGTTCGCATGATCGGTCCCGAGGCTTTCGACTTCGATCTACCCGCCACTCAGATCGCCCAGCAGCCGGCGGCGCGGCGCGGTGACGCGCGGCTCCTGGTGTTTGCCGGCCCCGGAGAGGAGCCCCCGTGGCAGCACACAGAGGCGCGAGAGCTCCCGAGCTTTCTCCCACCTGGCGCCCTCGTCGTGCTCAACGACTCGAAGGTCGTGCCCGCCCGTGTCTACCTCGTCGGCCCAGGCGAACGCCGCTTCGAACTTCTCGTCTGTGACCCGCGGCCAGGTCTCGGTGTCGGCGGCAGCTTCCGGGCCTGGGTGCGGGGCGCCCGCTACCTGCGCAGCGGCGATCGGCTGAGCGCTGTCGGCTCCGCCGTCGACTTCAGCTGCATCTACATCGGTCCTGATGCGATCGACCCGCGCGCGCGTGGATTTGAAGTCGCCTCTGGCGAACTGTTGCCGACGCTGCTGCACACTGGCGAGATCCCGCTTCCGCCGTATATCCGCCGCGACGCCGGTCCGGACGCCCATGACAACGATCGCTACCAGACCCTCTATGCCGTCCAGCCTGGCTCTGTCGCCGCGCCGACCGCGGGTCTGCACTGGGAGCCAGAGGTCCTCGCGCGCCTCGATCTTGTGCGGATCACCCTGCACGTCGGCCCCGGCACCTTCCTGCCGATGGAGGCCGCCGATGTGCGCGACCACCGGGTCGGCGCCGAGCAGGCGGAGATCTCAGAAGATGCCGCCACCCGCATCCGGGCTGCCCGGGCGGAGGGCAGGCCGATCGTCGCCGTCGGCACGACCGCGACGCGGGCCCTCGAGGCTGTCGCGGCCCAGCACGGCGAACTCGTGCCCTACAAGGGCCCCGTCGACCTTGTGATCACGCCCGGCCACGCCTTCCAGGTGGTCGACCGGCTCGTCACCAACTTCCACCTTCCACGCAGCTCATTGCTCATGCTCGTGTGTAGCCTCGGCGGCCGCGAGCGTGTGCTCGCTGGGTATCGGGAGGCGGTCCGGGCCGGCTACCGCTTCTACTCTTACGGTGACTGCATGCTCCTCTGAGCATGTGCCCCACGGGTGAGGCCCCTTGTCTCGCGTCGGGCCGCGTGGCATGCCTGCCCGCCGCATGAGCGAGATCCCCCGCGTCGATCCTTGCGCTGGTCTGGCCTGCACGGCCGAGCTGCCGCCGCGTCCGCCAGGCAGCTTCGAGGTGCTCGCCAGGCATGGCGACGCCCGTTCGGGGCGGCTGTGGACCGCGCACGGCCCGGTCGATACCCCCTGCTTTATGCCGGTTGGAACCTATGGCGCGGTCAAGGGCCTCGACCCCGACGATCTCCGAGCCTGCGGTTCGCAGATCATCCTCGGCAACAGCTATCACCTCGGTCACCGTCCAGGCGCAGCCCGGGTCGCCGCGCTTGGCGGCCTGCATTCAATGATGGCGTGGGACCGGCCGATCCTCACCGACAGCGGCGGTTTTCAGGTGTTTAGCCTGCGCGGCCTGCAGCGCCTCGACGACACTGGCGTCGACTATCAGACCCACTTCGACGGCTCGCGCCACCGCCTCACCCCGGAGAGCGTGCTGCGGACCCAGGCCGCCCTGGGCTCCGATATCTGCATGATCCTCGACCACTGTCCGCCGGGCGACGCCGACGCCCGCCTGATGCAGCAGGCCGTGGATCGCAGCACTCGCTGGGCCCACCGCGCGGCCGAGTTGCGGGCCGGGATCCTCGCGCCCGGGCAGCTGTGTTTCGCCATCGTGCAGGGCGGCACCGACGTGCGCCTTCGCCGGCAGCACCTCGCGGAGCTGTCCGGCTTGCCCTTCGAGGGCCTCGCGCTCGGTGGCCTCAGCGTCGGCGAGCCGATCCCCGCGATGCACGCAACGCTCGCCGAGATCGCCCCGGAGATGCCCGTAGAGCGCCCTCGCTACGTCATGGGGATCGGCACACCCCATGACCTGCTTGCCGCGGTGCGCTCCGGTGTGGACATGTTCGACTGCGTGATGCCCAGCCGCCACGCTCGAAACGGCCAGCTCTTCACCTTCGCCGGTCGCCTAAACATCCGCCAATCCCGTTTCCGCGACGACCCCAGCCCTGTCGATCCCGCCTGCGCCTGCCGGGCCTGCCGCAGTCACACCCGCGCGTACCTGCGTCACCTCCACGAGCAGAACGACCCGCTCTACGGCCGCCTGGCCACCATCCACAACATCTTCTTCTTCCATCAGTGGGTCGGGGCGCTTCGCGCGGCCCTTCGGGACGGAAATTTTGGCGAGGTCAGTGATTGTTTTTCCCAAATCATCACAGAGTATTACGTCCGCATCCCTAAACCTGTACCGAAGACCTCCTCCGGCGTCGTTGCCGACCCTGTTGCGGA
The DNA here is from genome assembly GCA_044228605.1 of Nannocystis sp. Taxonomy (GTDB): domain Bacteria; phylum Myxococcota_A; class Polyangia; order Nannocystales; family Nannocystaceae; genus Nannocystis. The sequence goes on from JBGAUO010000005.1 coordinate 83,200, forward strand.
CTCCGGCATGGACGAAACCCCGGCCAAAGCCAGTGACACCGGCGCGGCTTCCTGATAGGCCCCTGCGGCCGACTCAAGCGCCGCCCCTCGCGGGCGAATGCCTGCGTTTTTGCACGCGCCCGCGGCGTCCGGGGCCGTCAGAAGCCCCGACCGCCGGTAGATACTGCCCCCACTCGAGCGACCGCCATGCTTGCAACCACCCTGTTCCTCCTCGCCGAAGGTGCCGCCGCCTCGGCCAGCCCCTTCAGCGGCTTCCTGCCGATCATCCTCATGGTCGGGGTGTTCTACTTCCTGGTCATCCGCCCGCAGAGCAAGCTGGAGAAGGAACGCAAGCTGCGCCTGAGCAAGCTCGACAAGGGCGACCAGGTACGCCTTAGCGGCGGCATCCTCGGGCGCATTTGGAGCGTCGAGGACCAGATCGTGGTGGTTGAGATCGCCGACAAGGTCCGGATCCGCGTCCTCAAGGCCGAGATCGCCGACAAGTGGGAGCCCCCGGCGGTCACGGGCACCGTCGTCACACCTGACAGCCCCGAGGTCGGGAGCCGGAGCTAAAGGAATCATGCGTCGCTTCCTCAAGACCAAGGCCCTCCTGCTGCTGGCGCTGATCGCCCTCAGCGTGCTCATGGTGGTGCCCTCGATCTCGCAGATCCTCGGCCGCGACAAGGAGTTGCCGGCGTGGATCACAAACACCTTCAAGAGCCGCTTCAAGCTCGGTCTCGACCTCCAGGGTGGCCTCCACCTCGAGTATTCGGTCGCCGTCGATGAGGCCCTCGAGAACAAGCTCGAGCAGATCGCCAGCGAGCTGCAGTCGGCCTTCAAAGAGAAGAAGAACGTTGTCGTTGATGCCCAGCGCGTCGGCCTCGAGCGTGTCGACATCACGTTCGCCGACCCAAGTCAGGTCAACACAGCGGAGGATGATGTCCTCGGCATCGCCCTCTCCGACATGGAGCGCGTCGACACGCAGGACGAGGCCACCGGCGTCATCCACCTGAAGATGCTCGACGCCCGCCTCGCCGAGAACCGCAGCTCGGCGGTCAGCCAGGCGCTCGATACCGTTCGTCGGCGTATCGACGCCATGGGCATCGCTGAGCCCAACATTTACCCGAAGAACCGCCAGATCGTCATCGAGCTGCCGGGTCTCAGCGACACCACGACCGAGATCAAGGCAGCCCGTAAGGACCTCATCGCCAAGCTGCGACCGGTCCTGCTTGCCGCTGGCGCTGGCCAAATCACGGTCGCCGAAAGTGCCCGTGAGCCCGAGGCCTTCAAGTTGACGATGCCAGGCGCCCAGGCGCGCGAGCTGCTCGCCGCTGCCTTCAAGGACGGCATCAAGAACGACAAGATCAACGACGAGCGCCTCGGCCTCGAGCTGGAGATCGACCCTGTCGACGCCGGCCAGGGCAGCAGCCCCGACGTCGTCAACGTCCGCATCTCCGCGGCCGCCCGCGACAAGGTGCTCGAGGAGTCGAGTGACTTCCGCCGCCTTCTCAAGGTGATCGAGCGCGCAGCGGTGCTCGAGATGCGCATGGTCGACGACGAGACGCCATTCGGCGACGCCGGCAAGCCCTACCTGCGGGCCCTCTACGAGGCCGGCATGGTCACCGAGGGCATGGGTATCGCCGTCAACGAGATGGGCGACTACGGCAACGAGAAGGGCGCCAACGTCAAAGAGCCGTACTCCTTCCTGGCGCGCGATCGGGCCAGCCTCGAGTCCTTTTTCGACAACCTCCCGCCCGAGTGGCGATTGCCGGCCACCCACGCGATCGCGTACGGCATCTCGCCGATCGTCACTCGCCGCGGCGCCCCGGCCGAAGCCATCTGGCGCACCTACGTGGTCAAGTCGCGCGCCGAGGTGACGGGCGACAGCATCGTCACCGCCAACGTCGGCTTTGACCAACAGACCGGTACCCCCGAGGTCAACCTCAAGCTCGACCGCTCCGGCGCCGACCGCTTCGAGTCGATGTCGGGTGAAAACATCGGCCGCAAGATGGCCATCATGCTCGACGACGAGGTGATGTCAGACCCGATCTTCAACGACCGGATCCCCGGCGGCAACGTCCGGATCACCATGGGCCAGACCCCGGGCCAGAGCGTCCGCGAGGCGGCCAACGACCTCGTCAAAGTGCTCAAGAGCGGTAGCCTCCCGGCCCGCCTGGTCAAAGAGTTCGAGATTCGCGTCGGCGCCGACCTCGGCAAGGACGCGGTCGAGAGCGGCTTTTGGGCCTTCGTCTTTGGCCTCGGTGCGGTCGTGTTGTTTACGGGCATCTACTACCGGGTCGCCGGCGTGATCGCCGTCTTCGCGCTGGTCCTGAACGTGCTGCTCATCCTGGCGGCGATGGCGTTCTTCCAGGCCACCCTGACGCTCCCGGGCATCGCCGGCATCGTCCTTACCCTCGGGATGGCGGTCGACGCCAACGTCATCATCTACGAGCGCATCCGCGAGCTCCTGCGCGACGGATATACCGCCCGCGCCGCGATCGAGGCCGGCTACGACCGCGCGTTCACCACGATCCTCGACTCGCAGCTGACCACCGCAATCGCCGGCATCGTGCTGTGGCAGTACGGCTCGGGCCCGATCCGCGGGTTTGCGATCACTCTGCTGATCGGCATCACCACATCCATCTTCACGGCGGTCTTCTGCACCCGCCTGTTCTTCGACTTCCAGGCCAACCGCCGCGGCTTCGACCGCGTGTCGATCTGACCCCGGGACCTTCGCCATGAAGTTCTTCGAGCTCATTCCCCCGGGCACCAAGTTCCCGTTCGTCCGCTCCGCGCGGTACTTCATCATCGTATCGATCATGCTGATCCTCGGCTCGGTCGCGGCGATGGTGTTCAACTACGGCACCCGCGGCCAGGTGCTGAACTTCGGCATCGACTTCGCGGGCGGCTCCGCGATCCGCATCGCGCTCGACAAGGAGGTCCCGATCCAGGACGTCCGCGTGGCGCTCGAGAAGGCCGGCTACGAGGGCGTCTCGGCGGTCACGGTGCCCGACGCCGAGAACCAGGTACTGGTCCACGTGAAGGACGTGGCCAGCATCGACAAGGCCCAGGGCGACGCCTGCAAGGCGGCGATCGAGGCTTACCCCAAGGCCAAGCTGAAGCGTTTCTCGTACACCGAGGGCGCCAGCAAGATGTTCATGCTCTTCGACGCAGCGCCCACCTACAGCGAGCTCGAGGCGCTGCTGCTCAAGGCAGGCTGCGAGGGCAAGGTCGACAAGGGCACCGGCAAGCTCGGCGAGTTCCCGGTCGAGCTGGCCCTGATCGGCATCGGCGCGAAGGTGCAGGACGACCTCGACACCAAGTTCGGGGCGGGCACCGTCCAGGAGATCGTCTCCTCGGAGACCGTCGGCGCCAAGGTCGGCAACCAGCTCAAGAACGACGGCATCAAGTCGTTGCTCTACGCGATCGGCTTCATCTTCCTCTACGTGATGCTGCGCTTCGACCTGCGCTACGCGCCGGGCGGCATCGTCGCCCTCGCGCACGACGCCGCGATCACGATCGGCGCGTTCGCCCTGACCTGGAAGGAGTTCAACCTCCAGACCATCGCTGCCCTGCTGACGATCATCGGCTACTCGATCAACGACACCATCGTCGTGTTCGATCGCATCCGTGAGCGCGTCAGCCTGCACCGCGGCGAGGACATCAACGAGACGGCGGACGCCGCCCTCAACGAGACCCTCAGCCGCACGATCCTGACCTCCGGGACCACGCTGCTGGTGGTCATCGCCACCTGGGTGCTTGGCACCGGCGCCATCAAGGACTTCGCGTTCGCCCTGTTCATCGGCATCACTGTCGGCACCTACTCGTCGCTGTTCATCGCTTGCCCGATCTTCCTGTGGGTCAACCGCCGCTTCTACGGCGGGCTCGGACACCTCGCGGCGGACGCGGCGGACGCGGCGGCTGGCACGGGTACCCTGCTTGGCGCCGGGAGCAACATGGAGATCGGTGCGGACGGGCAGATCACCGGCGGCGACATCGCGGCGCTCGAGGCCCAGGCCGCCAAGCTGCGCGCCGAGAAGCTCGTCGACCCCGACGCCGAGCCGAGCGCAGGGTCCGAGAGCGCCTCGCCGGGCGAGGACAGTGACAATGAGGGCGGCGCGGGCAAGGCCAGCCGCCGGCGTCGGCGCCAGCGACCGTCGTCGTGACGGACCCGTGATCGGTCCCTGGGGGCGGTCGGGCGAGCGAATGTGTGTGATGCTCCGGTCGTGAGCGCCGCCCCATGAGCCCCCGTCCGCCCCTCACTCGCGCCGAGACGCCGGGTGCCGAGCCGGGCCCGGCCGTTCGCGCCGCGGCGGTGCTGGCCGGTCGATCGGCGCGGGCCGAGGCCGCGGCTGCGCAGCACGACCGCATCGAGGTCCCGGGCGAGCCCGGGGACTCCGCAGCGCCGCGCCTGGCCCTGCGGGCGCCGTTGCAGCCGGAGCGAGTGCGCGAGCACGCGGCCCGCCTCGGCGTCGCCGAGCCCGCGGTCCAGATCCTGTTCGGCCGCGGCATCACGGCGCTCGACGAGCAGGAGCGCTTCCTTCGCCCGCGCATCGCCGATCTGCGGCCGCCCTCGGGCATGGCGGGCTTCGAGGCGGCCATCGATCTGCTGCGCACGGCCTGGCGCGAGCGCTGGCGGATCGGCGTCTTCGGCGACTACGACGTCGACGGCGTCACCACCACGACGATCCTCACCACCTACCTCGAGGCGCTCGGTGTCGAAGTCGTAGCGCGCGTCGCGACCCGCGAGGGCGGCTACGGCTTCTCGCGCGCCGAGGCCGAGCTGCTGCGCGAAGCCGGCGTGCGCATGGTCCTGACCGGCGATTGCGGCACCTCGGATCACGACGCCCTCGGCTGGCTCGCGGGCCACGGGATCCCGACGATCGTCATCGATCACCACCAGGTCCCGGAGCAGATGCCGCCCGCGGCGGCGCTGCTCAACCCGCATCAGCTCGGCTGCGCCTTCCCGTTCAAGGGCCTGTGCAGCGCCGGCGTGGCCTTCTATCTGTGCGCCGCGCTGCGCAGCGCGCTGGCCCGCGAGGTCAGCACGCCGCTGCCCGACCCGCGTCAGTGGCTCGACCTCGTCGCGCTCGGCACCGTCTGCGACATGGTCCCGCTGGTGGCGGAGAACCGCATCCTCGTGCGTCACGGCCTTCAGGTGGTCGGTCAGCGGCGGCGGCCCGGTGTGCGCGCGCTGCTCGAGTACGCGGGCGTCGGCGCCGACGAGGCGATCGACGAGGGCCACCTCGGCTTTCGCCTCGGGCCGCGGCTCAACGCTCCGGGCCGACTCGGGCCCGCTGAGCCCTCGCTCCGCCTGTTGCGCGCCGGTAGCGTCGCCGAGGCCCGGGCGATGGCCGAGCGAGTCGAGGGCGTCAACAGCCACCGCCGCGAGCACCAGGACGAGATCGTGCGCGAGGCGATGGCCCTGCTCGCCGCCGACCCCCGTACCGAATTCCGCCACGGCATCGTCATCGGCCACCAGCGGTGGTTGCACGGCATCGTCGGCATCGCCGCGGCGGGCATCGTCGCCCGCTATCGCCGGCCCGCGCTGGTCCTCGCCTTCGACCCGGAGCGCGGCGAGGCCCGCGGATCGGTGCGCACACACGGAGAGGTCGACGTGCTCGCGGCCCTGCGTGCGTGCGCTCCCTTGCTGCGCCGCTTCGGCGGGCACAGGGCGGCGGCCGGCCTCAGCATGGCGCTGGCCGACGTGCCGGCGCTCATCGAGGGCTTCGACGCCGCGGTCGGGTTGCAGCTGGGCGGACGGCTCCCCGGCGACGTGGCCGTCCTCCACGACGGCGCTCTCGAGTTCTCGGCGCTCGACGAGACGATGCTCGCCAGCCTCGAGGGCCTCGGCCCTTACGGGGTTGGATTCGCCCCCCCGCGTTACCTGTGCGAGTCGGCGGTGGTCGAGCAGGTGCGGGTGCTC